>NZ_JBFNQD010000006.1:0-381033 GCF_040797145.1 Labrys neptuniae
CTTGTCCGTGAAGCGACACGTCAGCGCCGCCGCTCAATCCGCGGCAACGCCGTCCGTCGATGGCCGCTGTATAGAGGCACCCAAGCCGAACTGTCAACACTGAAAACATCACTTTTTTGCAGAACCGTCATGCAAGCTTTGCACCCCCGTGAAGCTTGACTCGAATCGTGTTTCTAAGCTCGCGCGAGCGCGGTTATTTCGCGCCTGAACGGCAGCGCATCGCCGATGTCGGGCTCGTCCAGTTCACGGGCATAGCGGTGCCCCGCATAGGTCGCCCAGGCAATCGGCCCCGGCGCCTCGGCATCGCCGATCACTTTGATGGAGCGGATGCCGCTGCCGGCCCATTCGTCCTGCCGCGCCGTGAGGGCCTGCCATAGCTCGTCCTTCTGCTGGCGCGCGGTGACCAGCACGACTCCATCGGCCTCCAGCCTTGCTTCGGCCCCGGTATAGCTGCAGGCCGTGACCACAACGTCGGCATCGATGCGCGCCACCGTCCGGTTGAGCACGATCTCGACCCCATGCTCGACGAGCCTGCGGTGGATGGCACCCTGCTCCAGCGTGTTGCGCGTCCAGTCGGAGACATAGGCGGAGGGGGTCACCAGCGTTACGCTCGCGCCCTGCCGTGCCAGCAATTCGGCGAGCACGCCGCCCATGTAGTAGTGATCGTCGTCGAACAGCACGATCCGGCCGGGCGGCAGCCGCCCCTCCATCAGGTCATCGGGCGTGAACACCGGCATGGCCGGATCGATCGGCATCGGCACGACATGGGCGCGCGCCACGCCGTCCCGGCGCCAGGTCGAGCCGGTGGCAAGCGCGACATGCTCGAAGCCGAAACCGAGAATGTCGTCGGCCGACAGGCGGCTGTCGAAATAGATCTCGACATTCTGCATCTGGCTGAGCTGGTACTGGCGATAGTCACGCACGCGGCCCCAGGCCGACAGGCCCGGCAATCTGCATTCGCGCGCCACCCGGCCGCCAAGCTCGGCGCCGGCCTCGGCGAGAATCACCTTGTAGCCGCGCATCCCCAAGGCGCGCGCCGCTTCGAGCCCCGCCGGCCCCGCACCGACGATCAGCACGCTTTCGCCGGCGCCCTTGGCCTGCATGCGCTCAGGATGCCAGCCCTTGCGCCATTCCTCCATGAAGGTGGGGTTCTGGGTACAGCGCGAGATCGACATCGTCATGTCGCCGGTGATGCAGATATTGCAGCCAATGCATTCGCGGATGTCCTCGATCCGGCCCTCCTCTACCTTCCTGGGCAGGAAGGGATCGGCAATGGAGGGACGGGCGCAGCCGATGAAATCGAGCGTGCCGGAGCGGATCATCCGGGCCATCACGTCCGGCGAGGTGAAGCGACCGACGCCGACGACGGGCTTGGGGGTCAGTTTCTTGATGCCCGCGACCAGGCTTTCCTGCGCCGCCTCCTCCTTGAAGCGCGACGGACCGGAGCAATCCTCCCAGGCACCATGGGCAAGGTCCCACAGGTCGGGCAGGTCGGCATGCATCTCGATCATGTCGCGCACCTCGGCATTGCCGAAGCCGAGCTCGCCGATGATCTCGTCGAGGGAGATGCGCAGCGTCAGCCCGCATGTGTCGCCAATGGCATCGCGCCCCTCCTCGATCAGCTCGCGCATCAGGCGGGTACGATTTTCCAAGGAGCCGCCATATTCGTCCGTGCGCTGATTGGTGGCGGTAGACAGGAAATGCTGGATGATGCCGAAGCCATGCGCGCCATAGAGGCAGACCAGATCGAAGCCAGCCTGCTTGGCGCGCCTGAAGGCATTGCGGTGCCACCGCCTGAGGTCGCGGATATCCTGCCGGTCCATGGCCCGGGCCTGCACCGGATCATTGGTGAAGGTACGAATCGGCAGGGCCGAGGGCCCGCGCGGGACTTCCTTGGTATAGAGATTGGGGCCGTTGATGCCGGAATAGGCGAGCTGGATGCCGGCAAGGGCGCCATGCTCATGCATGGCGTCGGCCATCCTGGCCAAAGCGGGGATATCGGCATCGTCCCACAAACGCAATTCGATGAAGGGGGTGATTTCCGAGGTGTGATGCATCTCGGTCTGCTCGGTGAAGACGACGCCCCAGCCGCCTTCCGACTTGATCCGCCGCATCTCGGCGGCGGCGGAGGGGTCGCGATAGCCATCACCATTGCAATGGGGCACCTGGTAGAACCGGTTCTTGGCCGTCACCGGGCCGATCTTCATCGGTTCGAACAGAATATCGTAGCGTGGATGGCGCATGGAACTCCCCGGGTTCGACGATCGCACCGCCGGGCAGATGCGAGGCGTCCCGATGCCTCCCGAAGCGCAGCGTGATCTGAACGAATTGCTTCAAATCACGATGACGCATCGAACCAGAGCGTTAGAGCAGGCAGCCGCTCGATCGTGAACGCGCTTGCCCTGGAGCATCACCACCAATTTCGGGGAGCCCGCGGCAACGGCAAATTAGAGTTTTCCGATGCAATGGATCAGCTGGGCTGAAGCAGGCGCGCTGCCTCGCTTGCACATCACCGCGCACGCTGCTGAAGCGCCTGGCGCAGCATCACCGCCGCGGCTCCGAGCGTCTCGACAGGATGGGCCTTGCAGTATTCGCTGATCCAGCGGCGAATCGAGGTGCCATCCTCGTCGATCAACCAATCCTCCGCCCGCTCGGCAAGATTTGCCCCGCTGAGGAAGCCGGCAACCCAGGCTGCATAGGCCGTGCCCTGGGTCGAATTGGCGCTTGCCGTCCACCTGTCACAGGTCACGTCCATATAGCCGACGGCCGAGCGTCTTACTTCCTGAGCCAGCGCCGCGCCGGAATGGACCATGGCAGACAGGACGATCGCTCCGATGACACCCCGCATGCCGTCAGCCCGGTCGATTCGTGTTGGCGGACATGGTGCAATCCTTTTCCAGCCGGGCCTGGAGCAAGGCGGTCAAATGCTGGTGCCCGTCCGCCTGAGTTGCCACCGCGAACCGAGACTTTCGCAAAACGGCAAGTTTCATTCGCAGTTGTCGGCGAACAGCCCTCAGACTGTCAACCATCCCGAACGGCCCGTCCCGTTCTTGATCCCGACGCAGCGCAAAGAAAATCTCTTGCCTGCGCACCCAATTGAATGTCTGCCCGCCAAACCAAGATCGCGCCTTGACGGAAAGGCTTCCCCTCTCTGCGGGGCTGCCATTCCCTTGCTCACCTTGTGCACCAGGCACCCATCCATCCTTCATCCACCACCATACCCGCTTCAATTCCCGAAGCGGCCCTGTTCCTTCTGCAACTGATGCGGCGGCCCCTCGATCATGATCGGACCAACGCTTATCGACGATCGTATCTATGCGCTAAAGGGCCTTTTCGGCTTTCCGATGACCAAGCAAGTCTTGGCCCTGTCAAGTCTTGGCCCTGTACTGATTGGTGCCGATGATCATCGGGAAATGCTCCGCAGGTTCCCGCCATTCTGCTGCCAATGATGTGAAGCCGGATTTAGGCGAAAACATGGGTCCGGCTGGCAAGAAAGCCGGCCGAGGCCGTATTTGGCGACCTGTCCGGTCGGGCCGAAATCAAACAGGCAGGACGTCATTTGCCGTGCGGGAGCGCCCGGCCTCTGGGGTGATTTCATCGCAAGAAACCAGACCCCGGGAGCGGACCGGACGGCGAGCCGGCCAAAAAGGCCGGTCGCCGTCTCGCGGATGGAAACGGCCCATCCCGTTCGCAGGCTTTCTCAGTAATAGGCCGTGCAAACCCGGTTGCCATAGGAATCATAGCCCACCTGGGCGCATTGGCGCGGGCCGCCGCCATAGCCATCGTAACCCGGCTCGGGTTCGCGGCTCGGGGTGGTGGCCGCACCCACGGCGGCCCCGCCGGCCGCACCGATGGCACCGCCGATGAGGGCACCGCGCCCCTTGTTCTTCGAGACACCGGCGCCAATGGCGGCACCGGCCACGCCGCCAAGCACGCCGCCACCGACCGCCCGGTCCCCGGGATTGTCCGACGCACACCCCGCTACCGACATAGCGACGGCGCCCGCCAAAACCGTGATCAGAATTTTTTTCATAGATCGGTCTCCGTTTGCCAGATTACCGCTAAGTAATGATTCGGTCGCAATCGTGGCGAGCGTATTTCATCGGTTTATTTTAACCATGCCTGGCGATTGCCAGACCCTCCTTTCAATTTGAATTGAGGTAATTCGATCGATGCAAAATGGTTCAACTTTCCAAGGGGGCTGATCGACTGCTAAGGTCGCCATCTATTTGATAGAAAGACATTATCCAAGCCGCTCTCCCAACCCAGGAAGTGCCAAAGTCGCCGCGAGATCGCGCGTGAACTGGCGGGCCACTTCGGTCGGTTCGGGCTGTACCCGCAAGGCGATATAAAATTGCGACCGCCACACCAGGCCGGGTCCGTCGAGCCTTCGCATCTCACCGCGTTCGACCCATTTGCTCGCGAAATGAACGGGCAGGAAACCGAGGAAACAGCCGCTGCGGATCAGCACGGCCTGCGCTTCCATATTCGAGACCGAGGCCGTGATCAGGGGATCCTGTAGTGCGGCGAGTTCGGCGCGATGCAGATAGGGGCGAACCGTCATGGGATGGCGGGCAATCACCGCCGGCGTGATCTGCGCCGTAGCGCCGGCAAAGAGCGGATGGGCCTGCCCGCAATAGAGGGCATGCTCCTCCACATAGACAGGCGCATAGTCGATATTGGCCTGGCGGTTCGGGAACGGGCCGATGGCGACATGGATGTCTCCGGTCTGCAGCCCCTTGCCCAGCGCTTCGGGCGTGCCGACCTCCAGGCTGAGGCGGACCTGCTGCTCGCGTTCGAAAAAGCGTTGCACCGCCCGATGCACGGGCAAATCGGGGTTGTCCGCCTCGCTGTCAACGATGCCCACCCGCAAATGACCGGTGAGAATCCTGCGCAGGACGCCGAGATTGGCCTCGCAGGTCTCGAGCGAGCCCAGCATGCGCTTGGCTTCATGATAGACCGCCTCACCCTTCGGGGTCAGTGAGAATCCCCCACGTCCGCGCTGGCAAAGCGTGAAACCCAAGGCAAGCTCGAGATCCTTGAGATGGGTCGAGATCACGGACTGGCCCGCGCCCAGAACGGCCTGTGCCCCGCCAAAGCCGCCATGCTCCACCACCGCGCAGAAGGTGCGCAGGTTCCGCACCATGTAGTCGCTGATCCGCATGACGGTCCCCGGGACAGACAGGTTTCGACAGTTTCCCGTTACATCAAAATTCCCGATGTAAGAATTGAAAAGTTCCGAATTATGAATGCATTCATTTGCGGCATCGTCCCCAACCAATCGCCCGGCTGCCCCATGCCCATAGAAGGCACCTCCACCATCCCGGCCGGACGACGCCTTGATGATCCAGCTTCATCCAAGAGGGGACGTTTTCCATGAGCCACCCACACGCCGCGACCACGCCATCTCGGCTCCGAGCCGGTGGCGATGCCGCCACGAGCCCCGTCCTGCGCCGGGCTGCCTTTGCCAGCTTCATCGGCACCTTCGTCGAATGGTTCGACTATGCCGTCTATGGCTTTCTGGCGACGGTGATCGCCGTGGTGTTCTTCCCGGCCACCGACACGCGCAGCGCCCTGATGGCCACCTATGGCGTCTTCGCCCTGTCCTTCATCGTCCGTCCGATCGGCGGGGTGATCTGGGGCCATTTCGGTGACAGGTTCGGCCGCAAATCGACCCTGACGCTGTCGATCTTCATCATGTCGTCAGCCACCTTCGTCATCGCCTTCCTGCCATCCTACCAGACGGCCGGGCTGGCCGCGCCGGTGCTCCTCCTGCTGACCCGCCTCGTGCAGGGCTTTGCCGCCTCGGGCGAATATGCCGGCGCCGCCTCCTTCCTCGCTGAGCACGCGCCCGACCGCAGGCGCGGCATCTATACCTGCCTGGTGCCGGCCGGCGAGGCCGCGGGCCTGCTCGCCGCCTCCCTCTTCGTCGCTCTGCTGCATGCGCTGCTGACCACCGATCAGCTGCAGGCATGGGGCTGGCGCCTGCCTTTCCTGTTCGCGCTGCCCTTCGGCTATGTCGGCGTCTTCATTCGCCGCCGGCTCGAGGAGACGCGCCACTTCAAGTCCCTGGAGGCAGCCCATCACGTGCCGCCGGCACCGGTGCTCGAACTTCTCGGCAAACACCGCCGCCAGGTGCTGATCGCCTTCGGCGGCACGTTGCTCAACGCCGTCGGCTTCTATCTCGTGCTCAGCTACATGCCGACCTATCTGGCCACCGAGCTCGGCATCAGCGAAACCGCCGCATTCCTCGGCTCGACCATCACGCTCATGGTCTATCTCGCCTCGATCTTCGTAATGGGGGCGCTGTCGGATCGGCTCGGCCGCAAGGCGGTGCTGATCGCCTGCTCGCTGCTGTTCGCGATCCTCACCGTGCCGCTGTTCATCGTGCTCTCGTCCGTCAGCTTCACGGGCCTGGGTTCCGGCGGCTTCCTGGCGATCCTGGGGATCTGGGCCTTGTTCGGCGCCCTCCTCGCCATGAATGGCGGCACGCTGCCGACGCTGCTGTGCGAATTGTTTCCCACGCGGGTGCGCTATTCGGGCTTCGCCCTCAGCTTCAACGCAGCGAACGCTTTGTTCGGCGGCACTGCGCCGCTGATCGCCACCTGGCTGATCGGGGCGAGCGGCAGCAAGCTCGCGCCGGCCTGGTTCCTGGTGGCCGCCGCGCTGGTGACCCTCCTCGCCATCGCCATGACGACGGCCGGCCGCGCCGGCTCCACTCTCGACGACGACTAGAAGCGGCGCGGCACAGCTCGCCCCGTCGCCTGAAAACTGCAAGGACCCGCAATGAGCGAACATTCCTACGAAGCCGGACGGCTGAACCTGCCTTTCGTCGGCATCTCCACCTTCGCAAAGCGCCCCTATGTCGCCGATTGGCGCCACATCGACGCCGACGTCGCCATTCTCGGCGCCCCCTTCGACTTCGGCACCCAGTTCCGCGCCGGTGCTCGCTTCGGTCCCCGCGCGGTGCGCGAGGCCTCCACGCTGTTCAGCTTCGGCCATGCCGGCGCCTATGATCATGAGGACGACCGCACCTATCTGCCGGCTTCGGTGCGGATGGTCGACATCGGTGATGCCGACATCGTGCACACCGACACCCAGAAGAGCCATGCCAACATCGAGGCCGGAGTCGCCGCCATCCTCGATGCCGGGGCGATGCCGGTGGTGATCGGCGGCGACCATTCCGTCAACATTCCCTGCATCGACGCCTTTGCGGGGCGCGGCGATATCCATATCCTCCAGATCGACGCCCATCTCGACTTCGTCGACGAGCGCCACGGCGTGCGCTACGGCCACGGCAATCCGATGCGCCGCGCCGCCGAGAAATCCTATGTCAGCGGCCTCACCCAGGTCGGCATCCGCAACGTCTCCTCCACCGCCAAGGAGGGTTATGACGATGCCCGCCGCATGGGCTCGGACATCCTGTCGGTGCGCCAGATGCGCGCGCTCGGGGCCAAGGGCGTGATCGATCGGATCCCGGCCGGAGCGCGGGTCTACGTCACCCTCGACATCGACGGCTTCTGCCCCTCCATCGCCCCGGGCACCGGCACGCCCTCGCATGGCGGCTTCCTCTATTACGAGGTGCTGGAAATGCTGCAGGCGCTGGCGCGCCGCAACGAGGTGGTCGGCATAGACCTGGTCGAGGTGGCGCCCGACTACGACCACACCGGGGGCACCGCGATCCTGGCGGCGCAGATCCTGCTGAATTTCCTCGGCTTCGTGTTCGACGCCCGCTCGGTAAAGGCTGCCGCCTGACCGGAAACGATAGTCGCAGTCGGTTCCGGCGCAGGGCGGCTATAGCACGAAGCTGACCGGTCCCCCGCTTTCGGGATGGGGGATCACACCCATCTCGATGCCATAGATGGCCTTGAGGCAGGCGGGCGTCATGATCTCGGCGGGGGTGCCGCGGGCGATCAGGCGGCCGCCATGCAGGGCGACCAGTTCGTCGCAATAGCGCGCGGCCATGTTGACGTCGTGCAGCACCACGACAACCCCGATGCCGCGTTCACGCGACAGGCGCTGGACCAGGGCCAGCACATCGACCTGATGGGCGATGTCGAGCGCCGAAATCGGCTCGTCGAGGAGGAGGCAGCGCGTGTCCTGCGCCATCAGCATGGAGAGCCAGACACGCTGACGCTCGCCCCCCGACAGCGTATCGACCAGCCGGTCGGCGAAGGGCTCGACGTCGGCCAGCGCCATCGCCTCGGCAACCTTTTCGGCATCGGTCTTGCCGAAGCGCCCGAACGGGCCATGCCAGGGATAGCGCCCGAGTGCGACGAGTTCCTTGGACAGCAGGCTGGTGGCCGGCGGGATGTGCTGGGGCAGGTAGGCGACCTGGCGGGCAAAGGCCCGTTCGCCCCAGTCCCCAAGCAGGGTGCCGCCGAATCGCACCGAACCGGAGGTCGGCGCCTGCTGACGCGCCAGGATCTTGACCAAAGTCGACTTGCCCGAGCCATTATGGCCGACCAACCCGATTACCCGGCCTGGTGCCAGGGACAGCGTCAGGGGCTGCAGCAGCACGCGCCCGGGAATGGCGAAGCTGACGTCTTCGAGCGCGAAGAGATCCGTATCGGCAAGAGCCGGTATCGGAACTGATGCACTCTCTTGCGAAGCGGTCATAGGCATCGGCGTTATCACTTGAAGATGATGGGTATGGTCACGGTTGCGGCACGGCCGCCGGGTGGGGGCGGGACCGAGCCAAGCCGGCGGATGGTATTGACGCCGCTGGTATCCAGGCTTGGATTGCCACTCGAACCGGCGAGGCGAGGAGATGAAACTTGCCCGCTTGCGCTGATCGAAAAGGTTACACGGACCGTGCCCCTTCCGCTTGCCGATATCGAGTTGGCTGCCCGATTTACTCGGGCGTATACGGCGCGCTTCCAGGCGGCGAGTTCGTCACCCGTTGCCGAGCCCGACTGGCGCGGCGCCGCGGGCTGGACCGCCTGCTGGCGAGGGGCGACGACGGTGGGCTTGGGCTGCACCACGGGACGCTGCCGCTCCGGCTCCTTGCGGGGCGCGGGCTTCTTCTTCGGCTTGGGCTGTGGCTTGGGCGCCGCGGGCAGGATCACCTCCGCCTTGTCCTTTGATGGCAGGTCGGGCACCACCTCCGGGGGAGGCTCCGGCGGCGTTTCGGGCTCTACCGTTTCCGGCTGCACAGGTTCAGGCTCCGGTGGCGTCTGCTCCGGCACTTGCTGAGGCTCCACCGGCGTTGGCTCGACCTCCTGAGTCTGCGGTTGCACAGGCTCGGGCTCGACCGGCTGGACTGTCTCGGTCGGCGTCTCCTGCGTCTGCTCAGGCTGAGTCTCGGCCAAGGCTTCCTGGGGCGGCGCTTCAGGCAGAGTGGTCGGAGGGGCCAGATCAAACTCAATAGCCGGCAAGGGATCTCCGGCGGGAGGCGGCCCGACCGGATGCCAATCGCGGGCAACCCAGATACCGGCACCATGCACGAACAACATCACGACCGCTGCCGCCGTCCACAAGGCGACGTTGGGCAGGCTTGCAGCCTTGCCGGCCAGCCTGGACAAAGGCACCTGCTCACTCATTGTTGCGGCGCGGCGCCTGTGCTGACGGCTTGTCCGGTATCCTCGAGACCGACCAGGGCGATCTTGAGATAGCCGGCGTTACGCAGGAGATTCATCACAGCCATGATGTCGCGATAGGCGACGCCGCCATCGGCGCGCAGGAAGACACGCTGCTCGCGGTCCGCCCCCGTGAGCTGGTCGATGGCGGGCTGGAGCTGCTCACGCGGCACGGTGTTTTCGCCGAGCGCCAGGGTCAGATCCTTCTTCACGGTCAGGAAGACCGGCTTGTCCGGGCGCGGCTGCACCTTGGCGTTGGAGACGGGCAGGTCGACGGCGACATCGACGGTGGAGAGGGGCGCCGCCACCATGAAGATGATCAGCAACACCAGGATGACGTCGATGAACGGCGTGACGTTGATGTCGGAGACTTCCGACAGGTCGCCGTCCTGCGGATCCTTGAGGGAGACGCCCATACTGTCAGCCTACCGTCTGCGTGCGCGCGGATGCCAATGTGCGGACCGGAGCGGCGTTGCCATCCCGCTCCACGCCGCGGTCCTGGCGCTCGAGATCGCGCGAGACATGCTGCAGCACCTCACCGGAAGCGTCCGACAGGAGAGCCCGGTAGCCGGCAATGGTGCGGGCGAAGACATTGTAGATGATCACGGCCGGAATGGCGGCGACGAGGCCGATCGCGGTGGCGAGCAGGGCCTCGGCGATGCCGGGTGCCACCACCGCCAGGTTGGTGGTGTGCGACTGCGAAATACCGATGAAGGAGTTCATGATGCCCCACACCGTGCCGAACAGGCCAACGAAGGGGGCAGTAGCACCGATGGTTGCGAGCAGGCCTGTGCCGCGCGTCATGGAGCGACCAGCACGCGCCTCGATGCGGGCCAGCGCGATCGCCAGACGCTCCTTGATGCCATCGGCCGGCAAATCGTCCGAACGCAGCAATTCGCGGTTGGCCGCCGTCACGAGATCGGCGACGGCTCCCTTCCCCGACTGGCGCGACCGGATGGTCTGGGAGGCGGCTTCCAGGCTCTCGGCAGTTTCGAGCAGGCGCGCCGCCGTCTGCGCCCGGCGCTTGGCGAGCAGCAGCTCGACACCCTTGGCCAGCCAGATCGTCCAGGTCACCAGCGAGGCGAAGGCAAGACCGATCATCACGCCCTTCACCACCACGTCGGCCTGCATGAACATGCCCCAGGGGGACAGGTCATGCGGCAGGATACTGGCCGCGGCGGCGGCTGGATCGCCGGCCGGCGGGGGCGCCGGTGCCGGCTGTGCATCCTGGGCGAAGGCCCGAACCGGTACCATCGAGGCAAGCGAAATCAGGACCATGAGGGGCCCGTTGCGGCGAAAATCTACCATGTGTAGCTGGCCTTCAGGGTTGCGACGCGGCCCGCGCCGTAGTTGCAGCCATAGATACCGGAACAGCCCGCAACGTAGCGCTTGTTGAAGACATTGTTCACGTTCAAGGCGAAGTCCCACGCCTTGTATTTGTAATGCATACCGAGATCGACGAGGGTGGCGGCCGGCACCTTGTAGAGGTTCTGGTTGTCGGCATAGGACGAGCCGATGTAGCGAATGCCCCCCTGCAGGCCGAGATTCTGCAGCACCCCATCCTGGAAGGTATAGTCGGCCCAGAGCGAGGCAGTGGTTTCCGGCACCACGTTCGGCCGCTTTCCGACCACGGTGGGATCGGTGTCCTTCTTGATGCGGATCTGCGAGGCGGTGAAGGCCGCCGTCATCTTGAGGGCATCGGTGACGTTGGCCTGTACTTCGACTTCGAGGCCGCGTGAGCGCACCTCGCCGAGCTGGTTGCTAAAGCCGAGATGTTCGGTGTCCGGCGTCACCACATTCTGCTTGGTGAGGTCGTAATAAGCCGCCGTGATCAGGCCATCGAAGAAGGTCGGGCGATACTTCACGCCGGCCTCATACTGAACGCCGGTCTCCGACTTGAAAGGCTGGCCGGCAAAATTCGATCCGATCACCGGGTTGAAGCCGCGGGAAACCGAAACATAGGGCGTGATGCCGTTGGCGAAGGCGTAGGAGAGGCCGGCGCGGCCGCTGAAGGCACCCTCGACCCCGTTGAAATTGGCATTCCCGACCGAGGCGGTGCTGTCCGTCCAGACCCGGTCATAGCGCCCGTTCAGGGTCAGCAGCCAATTGTCGGCGAAGCTGATCTGGTCCTGCAGATAGGCGCCAAGCTGGTGCATGGTATATTTCTGGCGCAGATAGGGCGTTACCACCCCGCCCTGCGGCGTGCCATAGACCGGATCGGTGGCGCTCAGGGGGGTGGTCGTGAAAGTCCCCTGCATCTGGTTGATGGCATAGTATTTGTAGTCGAGGCCGAACAGCAGGTCATGCGCCAGCGGCCCGGTGTCGAACCGCCCTTCGAGCTGGTTGTCGGCCGAGAAGGTGTTGACCGTGGTGTGGTGCGCAAAACCGAGGCGATGAAGCTGGTTGTCGTCGGACACCGGCACGGGAGAGGGCACCCACGGCGTCGAGGAACCGGGAACCTCATAGCCATAAGGGTAGGCGTAGCGCTCGCGCGTATCGAGATAGGCGTAGCGCACGTTCTGGCGGAAGGTCCAGGCATCGTTGAAATCGTGCTTGAACTGATAGCCGATCATCGCCTGCGAGCGACGATACAGGTCGTCCGAGGGTTCGGAGGAATAGAAATCGCGGGAAATGCGCCCGAAGCGGGTCGCCTTCACCGTACCGTAATAGGGCAGGAAGCCGCCGGTATGGTCGAGATCCATATTGGTGTAGTTGGCCAGCAGCGTCAGGCTGGTCGCATCGTTGGGCGTGTAGGTCAGGGCCGGGGCGATGAAGCCCTGGAAGCCCCTGGCCTTGTCGGTTTCGTAACCGCCGCCCGCAATTCGGCCTGTCAGGCGATAGGTCCACACACCGGCTTCATCGAGCTTGCCGCCGAAGTCGAAGCCCGTGGTGGCCTGGCCCCAGCTGTTGATGCCCGCCTCGATCCGGCGCAGCGGCTCATCGCTCGGCCGCTTGGAGACGAGATTGAGGATGCCGCCGAGATTGCCGCCGCCATAGAGCACCGAGGAGGGGCCGCGCAGCACCTCCACGCGCTCGAGAGCGTAGGGATCGACATAAAAGCTGCCAAAGGCATATTGGTAGAGCGGCAGGCCATCGAGGAAGATACCGGTCTGGCTGGCGTCGAAGCCGCGGATGAATACCCAGTTGGTGCGGGGGTCATAGCCATAGGGCGCACCGGTTACGCCGGCCGTGTAGTAGAAGACTTCGTCGAGCTTCTGGGGCTGCCGAGCCTCCAGCTGGTCACGGCCGATCACGGTCACCGATTGCGGAACCTTCTCGATCGGCGTGTCGGTCTTGGAGCCTGCCGTGGTTTTCTTGGCGACATAGCCCGTCACCGGGCTCGTGCCCGTCCCACCACTGACGACGACCGGATCGAGCGCAATCGTTCCGCCATTGCTCCCCTGTTGTGCGGACGCGGCCGTTGCCGCGGCCAGCATCAAAAGGCCCGATGCCGTCCCCATGGACAGCTTGACGCAAACTCCAACCCGCCGGTCCATCACCTCTACCATCCCAGTGAGAGAAACAATATCGCGCGGCACCAAGAGCCTGCAGCGTCATTTGGCAGACGTTTAGACCAACAAGCTTTACCATGTAAACAAACTTATAATAGAATTACTCATACAAGTGAGTAATTATACTTGTTTTGATTTGTACAATTTATAAAGATTCAAAACTGCGCAGGAGCACGAATATTCTCTGTTGCATGCCGTATATTTCAGGTGCCATAAGCCGGCCCTGTCAGTAAACGAGATCTCTTCGAGGGATGGCCGCCTTCGCCTGGTCAAGGCTGGCGCATGCTTCGCTTCCTCTACGCAGCGTTTGCGAACTCGCTTTTTCCGGGGTGCGGTTCGCAAACACTGCAGATGTCTGAAATCCTGCAGGTCTCTTGATCGGCTCATGGCTCGATCCCGGAGATTCTGCCTGGCGCGGAGACGCCGTGAAACTGCTTGCCACCTTGCTTCCGACAGCCTTGCGCCATGCCGCCATCGCTCTGGCGTGCCTGGCGCTCGTCCCGAGCGTCGCGCACGCCCAAGCTGCGGCCGCGCCCGAGCGCCTCGTCGTGCTGGACTGGACGGCAACCGCCATGGTGAGGTCGCTCGGTATCGATCCCGTCGGCGTGGGCGACGCCGATCTCTACCGCATCTGGGTGGGCCAACCGCCCCTGTCGCAGAGCACGGGGGATGTCGGCCTTCGCGACACGCCCAGCCTGGAAGCCGTTGCCTCCCTCAAGCCGGAGCTCATCATCGTCAGCCCTCTCGGTGCCGCCGCGCGTTCCGCGCTGCAGCGCATTGCACCCACCCGGGAGGTGGCGGTCTATTCCGGAACGGGCGATCCCCTTCGCCACGCCGAAACCGAGCTCCAGGCGCTGGCCAAGGTCGTGGGGCGCGAGGCCCAGGCGCAGGCCGTCGTGACACGGGCCGATACCGAGTTTGCGAGCTTGCGCCAGCGCCTCGCAGGTGCGGCCATGCCTCGCCTGCTCGTCATCCAGTTTCTCGACAAGCGCTTCGTGCGTGTCTACGGGCCCTCCAGCCTGTTCGGCGGGGTGTTGCAACGGCTTGGCCTCGGCAATGCCTGGCATGCGCCGACCAATGGCTGGGGCTTCGCCCTGGTAGGCGTGGAAAGGCTTGCCGCCTTTACCGATGCCGAAATCGTGGTGGTCGACCCCTTACCCTCCAAGGTGACGCTCGCACCTGATACGGACAGCCTGTGGGGCAACCTGCCTGCAGTGAAACAGGGCCGCGTGAAGCGGCTTGCCGCGACCTGGCCCTTCGGCGACCTTACGGCGGCGCAGCGCTTCGCCAGTCTCCTGGTCGATGCCATCAGTGGGAACCGCGCAGCGGACGGTGGCAATGCCCGGTTCTGACGCACGCAGCCCCCTGCTTGCCTACACCGTCCTGGGCTCGCTGGCTCTCGTGCTGACCGCCTGGTGCTGGACCACGCAATTGCCGGCCGCGCAATGGTGGGGCGCGGTACTCCATCCCCGGTTCGACGACCCGCAGCAGCTCGTCTTTCATTTCTCCGCCCTGCCTCGCGCGCTCACTGCAATCCTGGCCGGCGCAGGGCTCGGTCTGGCCGGCCTCCTCTTGCAACAGACGCTGCGCAATCCCCTGGCCTCCCCTACCACGCTCGGCCTGGAAGCGGGCTCCCAGCTTGCCTTGACCATCGTCCTCGTCGCCGCTCCCGGGCTGCTCGTGCTCGGACGCCCCGTGATCGCACTGGCCGGCACGCTGCTGGCCCTGGGGTTGGTGATGGCGTGCGCGGCGCGCAATCGCTTCTCCTCCGTCGCCCTGGTGCTGGCCGGCTTGGTGGCAGGGCTGTTCTGCGGCGCACTCACTATCGCGCTGCGCCTTCTCAACCAGGAATATGTCGCCACCCTCTTCCTGTGGGGTGGCGGCTCGCTGGCGCAGCAGGACTGGTCGGCGCCAGTGGCACTCGCGCCGTCCATCGCCGCGCTCTACCTCCTCGCTGCACTCTTGGCCCGCCCCTTCGAACTGCTCGCCCTGGACGAGGAAAATGCACGCGCCCTGGGGGTGCCGCTCGGTGTGGTGCGCTGCGCCGGCCTCTTCCTCGCCGCCTTGCTGACGGCGGTGGTCACCGCCCATGTCGGGGTGATCGGTTTCGTCGGGCTGGCGGCACCGCAGATCGCACGCCTGTCGGGAGCCCGCCGTTTCGCGGCCCGGCTGGTATTGGCCCCCTTGACCGGCGCCCTGCTGGTGCTGGCGGTCGACGCCATCGTCGGACTGCTGGAAGCGGCCGGCATCATCGACCTGCCCACGGGCGCGGCCACGGCCTTGTTGGGCGCCCCGCTTCTGCTCTGGCTTCTGCCGCGCTTGCGCCGCAGCGAGCCCCCCTCCACGCAGCGCTCCCTGGCCACCAGCGCGCGCGACCGGACCCGGCTCCTGCCTTTGCTCGCCGCGCTGCTCGTCCTCGCTATGGCCGGCGCCTTGCTGATCGGCCATGGCAGTGCCGGCTGGTGGCTGACCCCGCCGGCAGACTTAGCCCTGGTCGAGCCCTGGCGGGCTCCACGCGCCTCGATTGCCGCCCTGGCCGGTGCCATGCTCGCCACTTCGGGCTTGCTGCTGCAGCGGATATCGGGAAATCCGCTGGCCGGACCCGAGGTGCTCGGCATCGGCACCGGTGTTGCCTTCGGCATGGCCCTGGCGATGATCCTGGGCCAGACGGCCGGCCTGGCTGCTCACACGGCGGCCGGCGCGGCCGGGGGTTTTCTTGCGCTTTTCCTGGTGCTGATGGTGGGCCGGCGCAGCGGCTTCGCCCCCGACCAGGTCCTGCTCACCGGCCTTGCCCTCTCGGCCCTGCTCGACGTCGTCATCGTCGCCTTCCTCGCGCTGGGCGATCCGCGCGCGCCGCAGGTGCTCGCCTGGATGGCCGGATCGACCTACTATGCCGACTGGCCCAAAGTCCTGACGACGGCGACCTTTGCGGCTCTGCTGCTGCCATCCGCCCTGGCACTGACGCGCTGGCTCGACATCGTGCCGATGGGGCCCGTCACGGCCAGGGCCCTCGGCTTGCCGGTCGAGACCAGCCGGCTGGCGATCCTCGCCATGGCCTCGCTGCTGACGTCCGTCGCGGTCATGGCCACCGGCCCGCTCACCTTCGTCGGCCTTGCCGGGCCCCATATGGCGCGTCTCATCGGCTTGCGCCGCGCCTGGTCGCAGATCCTCGGCTCGGTCCTCATCGGCGCCCTGGTCATGGTCGTCGCCGATGCCCTGGCGCGTACGCTGATCGCCCCTCGTGAACTGCCGACCGGCATCGTGGCCGCCCTGATCGGACTGCCCTACCTGATCTGGCAGCTCGGGCGCCGAGCTCGTTGAGGGGTCGAAGACGATGAAGGCCCGAATGGAGGCAATGGCCGCGTCCCGGCGCGACGTGTATAGATCTCCGATCCGTTTTCGTTGCGAGGAAGGCCCTGGCGGCTACCTCTGCATCCCTGCATCTCTGATTGCTCAATAGCCATGGCCTTACTGAAACGCTTTGCCGCCTATTATCTACCCTATCGTGGCCTGTTCCTGCTGGATTTTTCCTGCGCGATCGCCTCCGGCCTGCTCGAGCTCGGCTTTCCCGTCGCGATCAAGATCTTCATCGATACGCTACTGCCGTCAGGCCAGTGGCATCTGGTCACCCTGGCCTGTGTCGGCCTTCTGGCCGTCTACATCGTCAATACCGGCCTGATGGCGATCGTGACCTATTGGGGCCACATGCTCGGCATCAACATCGAGACCGAGCTGCGGCGCAAGGCGTTCGACCATCTCCAGAAACTATCCTTCGGCTTCTTCGACAACAACAAGACCGGCCATCTCGTCGCCCGGCTCACCAAGGATTTGGAGGAGATCGGCGAGATCGCCCATCACGGTCCCGAAGACCTGTTCATCGCGGTGATGACGCTGGCCGGCGCCTTCCTGCTGATGTTCTCGCTGCATGTCGAGCTCACCCTCATCACCGCTCTCGTCGTGCCCGTAACGGCCTGGGTGACGCTGCGCTATGGCGGCCGCATGACCAAGAACTGGGGCGCGCTCTATGACAGCGTGGGCAGCTTCAACACCCGCATCGAGGAAAATGTCGGCGGCATCCGCGTGGTGCAGGCTTTCGCCAACGAGGACCATGAGCGGGCCCTGTTCTCGCGCGACAATCACGATTATCGCCGCACCAAGCTGCAGGCTTATTGGCTGATGGCCGCCTCCAATTCGTTGAGCTATCTGAGCATGCGGCTCACCCAGCTCGCCGTGATGATCGCCGGCAGCTATTTCGTGCTGACCGGCCAGCTCAGCCATGGCGGCTTCGTCGGCTTCCTCCTGATGATCGGTGTGTTCTTCCGCCCCATCGAGAAAATCAACGCGGTGATCGAGACCTATCCCAAGGGCATTGCGGGCTTCCGCCGCTATCTCGACTTCCTCGACACCCGGCCCGACATCACCGACCGACCCGATGCCCGGCCGGCACCGCTGCTCACCGGCGCCATCCGGTACCAGAAGGTCGGTTTCGGCTATACGCCCGACCGACAGATCCTGGCCGATCTCGATCTGTCGATCGCCGCCGGCGAGACGGTGGCTTTCGTCGGGCCTTCGGGCGCCGGCAAGACCACGATCTGCTCGCTCCTGCCCCGCTTCTATGACGTCACGCAGGGCGCCATCACCATCGACGGCATCGACATCAGGGATCTCACCCTGCGCTCGCTGCGCAGCCAGATCGGCATCGTGCAGCAGGACGTCTTCCTGTTCGGCGGCACCATCCGTGAGAACATTGCCTATGGCCGCCTCGAAGCGAGCGAAGACGAAATCCTCGAGGCAGCCCGCCGCGCCCGTCTCGACGGCGTGATCGCCTCGCTGCCCAATGGCCTGGACACCCTGATCGGCGAACGCGGCGTCAAGCTGTCGGGCGGCCAGAAGCAGCGCCTGGCCATTGCCCGCATGTTCCTGAAGAACCCGCCGATCCTGATCCTCGACGAGGCGACCTCGGCGCTCGACACCGAGACCGAACTCGCCATCCAGCAGGCCCTCGCCGAGCTTTCCAAGGGGCGCACCACCCTGGTGATCGCCCACCGCCTGGCGACGATCAAGAATGCCGACCGCATCCTCGTCGTCGACCGCGGCGGCATCGTCGAGCAGGGGCGCCATAGCGATCTCCTCGACAAGTCCGGAATCTATGGGCGACTGCACCGGGCGCAATTTGCCTGACGCCTTGGGAAGACAGGCACGGCAGCAAATCGGGCCTGTCCTTCCAACGACATCGACTGGGAACGACCTCATATTACTTTCGGAATGCTCGCATTCTATTCTTATTTATATTTCACATAGAGACAGATAATCTGTACAATTTAGAATTAGTATAAATCATTTCGGTTGAGAGGCACTGCTTTTCTGGATAATGCTTGCGTAATTGCCCGGCATCGCCGCCCGCTCACAGATTTCGCTCCATGAACAGCCGCAGTCACGACATCGAAACTCTCTATGCCGCGGAGCGGCCTCGCCTGGAGCGGACGCTGCGGCGCAAAGTCAGGAGCCGGGATGCGGCGCTCGATCTCATCCAGGACATGTTCCTGCGGATCTGGGAGCGCACCAGCGACACCACCGGCAACGCATCGGCATTCCTGACCCGTTGCGCCCGCAATGCAGCGATCGATCATCTGAGGTCGGAGTCGAGGCGCGAGCGCCTGCAGGAGGGCACGCTGCCGAGCCAATATGCGGCCTCTCCCGCAACGCCGTTCGAAATCCTCTCGGCCCGCCAGAACCTGCAATCCCTTCAGGACAGAATCGCGGCACTGCCCCGGCAGACGCGGCATATTTTCCTGCTGAACCGCATTCACGGGCATAGTTTCGTCGAGATCGCCGCGACGCTGGGCATCTCGGAGCGCGCCGTAGCAAAGCATATGGCACGAGCGCTCGCTGCCTGCGCAGCAAGCGATGGCATATCCCCGGACGGGGCCTGAGGCAACCGGCCCCCAATCCTCCACAGACGCTCGTCCCCGACGATCGCGTCGGCCGGCATCATGCGACAGGCAAGCCCGGCACAGTCGGGCTATAGTGCCGCGATTCTCTATCGCACGGTGCCATAGACGAAAAAGCGGTTTTCGAGGCCACGGATCATGGCACCCCCCCAATCCTCACGAGATGTCGAACAGGAGGCCAGGGACTGGTTCGTTCGCCGCCTCGCTGGATTGTCACGGGCCGAGCAGGCCGAATTCGAGCGCTGGCTCGGTTCCGATCCCGCTCATGCCGACGCCCTTCGCAGGACGGAACAGGTCTGGAGCGCTGCCGAACAGCCCGCCCGCCAGCTCGCCTCCAGGGAAAACGAAGCGCTCGCGCCCTATCTGCACGCCGTCGACAGAAGCCGGCGTCAGCATCGTAGCTTCCGCCGGCTCTCGGCTGCCACCCTGGTGCTGGCACTCGGCCTCGGCGGCGTGATCTGGCTGCAGAACCCCCATCTGCTGCAGAAACTGATGGCCGATCACAGCAGCGGCCGCGGCGAACGGCGTGCCATCACGCTGTCCGATGGTTCGAAAGTGCTTCTCGACGCCGACAGCGCGCTCGACGAGGCCTTCGACAAGAACGAAAGACAGGTCAGGCTCCTGCGCGGCACCGCCTCTTTCGACGTCGCCCCCGGCAAGGCTCCTTTCGTCGTGCGCGTGCCGGACGGCGACATCAGGGATATCGGCACCCAATTCGACGTCAGTCTCGGCGAAGACGGCACAATCGTTACGCTCGAGAGCGGCAAGGTCGCTATCAAGGCCGAGCATATCGGCGAAGCTCTGCTGGACGAACCGGGCCAGCGCCTTCGTTTCGACAGGCAAGGCCTAGGCGAGATCGAACAGGTCGATCTCAAGGATGCGCTGGCCTGGCGCAAGGGACGCTATGTCTTCTACCGGGCCCGGCTGTCCGAGGTCATCGAGGAAATCGCGCGGTATCGGCAGGGAAGGATCGTCGTTACCGATGCGGGCCTGGGCGACCAGCGCGTCACCGGCAGCTTCAGCCTGGCCGACACGGATGCGGCACTGCAGTCCCTGCAGGCCAGCGTCGGCTTCCGGATGACCACCGTGCCCGGCGGACTCATCGTGTTCATCCGGCCGTAGGGCCGTATTGCCATTGCGATGCCGATTGCGCCGAAGCTTGGTTTGCACCGAGCGAGCATTTGGCATATACATGGCATATGCATGGAGATCCCGGCATGGCGCATCCACTCACCTCACCACCCTCGAAGCAGGTCAAGCTCTTTCGAAACAATCGCAGCCAGGCTGTACGGATTCCGGCCGAGTTCGCGCTTCCTGGGGATCGTGTGCGGATCACCCGCGATGGCGACAGGCTGATCCTTGAGCCGGTGCCGGCGGATGGCAGTGACCTGCTGACATTACTTTCTCATTGGGTAGAAGAGCCACCTTTGGGCGAAGAAGACGACTTTCCCGATGTGGACAAGGGCTTGTTGCCGCTCAAGGATATTGAGTTTTGAGCAATGCCCGCTACATGCTCGACACCAATATCGTGTCCGATCTCATTCGCCACCCCGATGGGAAAGCCGCCCGGCATATCGCCCGGATCGGTGACCATGGCCTCGCCGTCAGCATCATAACCGCCTGCGAGTTGCGCTTTGGAGCCATCAAGCGCGGCTCGGCAAGGCTGCAGGAGCGTGTCGAAGCCATTCTGCAGCGATTGGCGATCCTGGCCTTCGATGTGCCGGCCGACTGCAACTATGCCGATATTCGAGCCGCCCTCGAACGCGCAGGCACCCCGATCGGTCCGAATGATCTGCTGATCGCCGCCCATGCAGCCGCGGCGGGGATCCCTCTCGTCACCGCCAATATCGACGAGTTCGGACGTGTTCCCAATCTCGTCCTCGAGAATTGGCTGGCGTAGCGCGCCTTCATAAAAGCAACGCCGATCCCAATGCGGTTCACTCAAGCCCCCTTGAGTTCGCACAGCCTTTGTCATTGCCGGGCTTGACCCAGCAATCCAGCCCCCTACCGGTCTCGCGCACGGTTCCTGGATAGCCGGGTCAAGCCCGGCTATGACAAATCGAAGCCTTACCTCCTCACGTGAATTGCATTGGGCACTTGTCCCGATCGGCTTCGGTTCCAGGTCTCCTGCAGCGACGAAAAAATCTTCGCCAAGGGGTTCAGTGAAACCCGTCCTCGAACGTGAAGACCATGGAGGCTGGTAATCCGCAGGTGCCAAGACCGCGGGTTTGCCGGTGATCGATGATCGAGGGGACAGGTTGCGATGAGTAGGCATGGCGTGAAGCGTGTGGCCGGCAGGATGGCGGCCGCCATGCTGATGGCTGCGACGACGGCAAGCGTGGGCGTGTCGGTGGCCCGGGCGGAGCAGCCCGCCGGACAGCGTTTCACCTTCAATATTCCGGCAGGGCCGATTCCCCAGGCGCTGAACGAGATCGGGCGCGTCGCCGGTCTTTCCGTGGTCTTCCGCGAGAACAGCCCTATCAAGACGCTCGGCCGCCCGGTTCGCGGGTCCCTGACCGTGCAGCAGGCGCTTGCCAGGCTGCTGGCGGGCTCCGGCTTGAACTATCGCTTCAGCAATGCCTCCACAGTGACCGTCCTTTCTGCCGACGTCACCGCGAGCATCGGCGGAACCGAGAACTCAGGCGCGATCGAACTCGACCCGGTCATCGTCCAGGCGCAATCGGCCTGGGCCCCGGTGCAGGGCTATGTCGCCCGCCAGAGCGCCTCGGGGACCAAGACCGACACGCCGATCATCGAGACACCACAGTCCGTCACCGTCGTAACCAAGGACCAGATGGTGGACCAGAAGGTCGCCTCCCTGGCCGACGTCCTGACCTATACGCCGGGGGTCGGCATGCAGTCGCAGGGCTTCAGCCGCATGACGGATGACGTGATGCTGCGCGGCTTCGACGTCGCCACCGGCAATGGCGGCATGCTGCGCGACGGCATGAAACTGCAGTCCAATGTCTATGACAGCGCCCAGGAGCCCTACGGCCTGGAGCGCGTCGAGGTCTTGCGCGGGGCGTCCTCGGTCCTCTACGGCCAGTTGGCGCCAGGCGGCGTGATCAACGCCATCTCCAAGCGCCCGACGCCAACACCCCTGCATGAAATCAATCTCGAATATGGCAGCTATGACCGCAAGCAAGCCTCCTTCGATCTTTCCGATGCCCTGACGGCCGATGGCACCCTGCGCTATCGCCTGACCGGCCTGGTGCGGGACGCCGACAGCTGGGTCAGGCACGTACCGGACGACAAGGTCTATATCGCGCCCGCCATCACCTGGCAGCCGAACGAGGCCACGTCCTTGACGCTCCTGGCGAGCTATCAGCATGTGAATACCCGCTTCATCACGCCGCTCTACTGGAACGACGTCGCGACCGGGCGCATTCCGCGCAAGCTGTTCCTGGGCGAGGAATCCTTCGATCGCTTTGTGGGCGACGCCTATACGATCGGCTATGCCTTCGAGCACCGTTTCGACGAGACGCTGAAGCTGCGCCAGAACGCGCGCTACTACTATTCCGACGTGCGCTGGGATTATATGCAGGCTGGCCTCCTGCCCGTCACCAACGGCCAGCTCGCGCGGCGGGCCAGCGCCCGCACCGAGCGCTCCTACGGCATCACCGCCGACACCTCGATCGAAAAGAGCTTCGAGACCGGCCCGCTCAGCCACACCCTCCTGGTTGGCTTCGACTATTACCGTCGCAGCTACGACTCGCACCGCTATCGCGGCTCGATCGTCCCGCTCGACATCGACAACCCGGTCTATTCCGGCTACCCCGTCATCAACTATGGCGTCGATCGTGGCAGCGACAATCTCAGCGACCAGTTCGGCATCTATCTGCAGGACCAGATTCGCCTCGGCAACCTGACCGTGCTGCTCGGCGGGCGCCATGACTGGAACCGCGCCACGGTTCTGAACTACCTGACCGGCGCCAGGTCGCGCCAAGACGACAGCGCCTTCACCGGCCGCGCCGGGCTGGTCTACCGCTTCGACAACGGCATCGCCCCCTATGTCAGCGTCAGCCAGTCCTTCGCGCCGCAGCTCGGCCTGGACGCAATCTCCGGTACGGCACTCAAGCCCAACAAGGGCCTGCAATACGAGGCGGGCGTGCGCTACCAGCCCGAAGATACCAACCTGCTGCTCAGCGCCGCCGTCTACGAGCTCACCCAGCAGAATGTCAGCAGCTTCGACGCCCTCGGCGACGTCTATCAGATCGGCAAGGTCCGCTCGCGCGGCGTCGAGCTGGAGGCCCATTCCTCCTTCGGCAATCTCGACCTCGTCGCCAGCTACGCCTTTACCGACAGCAAGACCCTGCAGAGCGCGGTAGCCTCCACGGTGGGCCGGCCGGTGGACCTGGTGCCCCGGCACTCCGCCGCGCTATGGGCGAGCTACAAGCTCGACGATCTCGGCGTGCGGGGGCTGAAGATCGGCGGCGGACTGCGCTATGTCGGGGAAACCTACATCGCCGACAGCATCGACGTGCTGGGCAAGCCGACCCACGTGCCGGACTATCTGCTGGTTGACGCCATGGCGAGCTATGACCTCGGCGTGATCGACAAGAGACTCGACGGTGCCAGCCTGACCGTGAATGCGCGCAATCTGTTCAACAAGAAGTTCTACACCTGCGCCGGTTCGACGGGGTGCCGCTATGGCGAACCCCTGACGGCAACCGCGACGCTGTCCTATAAATGGTAACTCTCTCGCCAGGGCGGGCGGCCGTGCGGCGCGACATGCTACGCGCTGCTCTGGCTCTCCCTTTCATGGCCGTGATGGGAATTCCGGCACGTGCAGCGAGCCCGCCTCGCCTGGTCGCGCTGGATCTGCTGGCGACCGAGCTTCTTGTCTCGCTCGGCGTCAATCCCGTGGCCGTGGCCAATGTCGCGCTCTATCGCAGGCTCGTCGCCAAGCCAGCGCTTGCCGATGAGGTCATGGACCTCGGGCCCCTGCTCGAGCCCAATGCCGAGCTGCTGCAGGCTATCCGACCCGATGCCATCGTCATGGCGGCCTGGCAGGCCGGGCCTCTGCGCCGCTTGCGCGAAATCGCGCCGCTGGTTCCCCTCGATGCGGCCTCGGCCGGCAAATCCGGCGTCGCCCAGGCGATCGGGCTGCTCGTCCAACTCGCGGAGCTGATCGGCAGGAAGGAGGCGGCGCAGGCCCTCGCTTCGCAGCTGGAGGCGACGTTTGCCGAGGCACGCACCGCTCTCGCCGGGCGAACCCGCCGATCCCTTTATGTCGGCCGCTTTGCCCAGGACGGCCGCACGGTTGCCCTGTTCGGCGGCACGGGATTGATCGGCGACAGCCTGTCCCGGCTCGGCCTCGTCAATGCCTGGGGCGGGCGCGTGAACGGGTCGGGCGTGATCTCGGTGGGCATCGACCAGCTGGCGGGTGATCCCGAGGCCAGGATCGTGCATTTCGACCGCGGCGAGGAAACCAGCAACGCCCTGGCCCGGCTTGCCGACAATCCGCTCTGGCGCGCTCTTCCCGCCGTCAAGGCCGACAGGCTGACGATGATGCCGGTGATCTACCCCAATGGCGGCGTCGCCTCGGCGATGCGCTTTGCTCGCCAGCTCGCTGAAAGTCTGCCGCACGATGCCTGAAGCCCGACTTGCAGCCAGCGGCCGTGACAGCGTCATCGGCGGGATCTCCGGCTGGATCATGGTCGGTGCCATCCTCCTCGGCCTCGCCGCGGCCCTGTTCCTGCTCAACCTTTCCCGCCTGGTCCCGCCTGCGGCCTGGCCGGCCCTGCTGGCCGGTGCCGACGACCTTCGCGCAATCATGGCGCGGGACGGGCTGGCCCCCCGCTTCTGCGCCGGCCTCCTCGGCGGCGGCGCTCTCGGCCTGGCCAGCGTGGTTCTCCAGCAGGTGCTGCGCAACCCGCTCGCCGAACCGGGAACGCTGGGGATCTTCGCGGGGGCCAAATGCGCCATCGCCGCCTCGATCATCTGGGCACCCGGACTGTTGTCGCTGGGCTGGGACCTGCCGGCGCTGGCCGGAGGCCTGGGCGTCGCCGTCTTCGTCCTCCTGTTTTCGGCGCGGTCCGGCTTCGCGCCGGCGACGGTCACCCTGGTAGGGCTGATTGCCTCGCTCGTCTTCGGCGCTTTCGGCACCATGCTGGTGCTTACCCATTTCGACACCCTCGGCGATCTCTACATCTGGGAGGCTGGTTCGCTCATCCAGAACGGATGGGGAAGCGTGCTGGCCCTGGGGCCGAAACTCGGCCTAGTGTCGCTGGCGATCGTCCTTCTGATGCGCCCGCTCTCGGCCATGCAGATCGAGGGCGCGGAGCGGCTGGGCGTACGGACGTCGCTGGTCAGGGGCGCGACCATGCTCGCCGCCGTCGGGCTGAGCGCGTTGGTCGCGAGCACGGTCGGCCTGATCAGCTTCCTCGGCCTTGCCGGCGCAGCCATCGCGCGGGGCGCCGGCGCGAGGCGGCTGTCGACCCGCCTGATCGCAGCCCCGCTGATTGCCGCGGGCCTGCTGGTGCTGACCGACCAGGCCCTGCTGGCGCTGGCCGGCGGCATCGAGATTCCCGCCGGCATCACCGTCATGCTTGTCAGCGTTCCCCTGCTGCTCTGGATGCTGCAACGCACGCCCGTCGCCAGCAGTGCTCCCGCAGCGATGAGCGCACCGATGCGGCTGCAGGTCGGCACCGCGCCGGCCTTCATCGGCCTTGGCTCGGCCCTGATTGCCAGTTTCGCCCTCGCCACCACGCTCGGCCCCGGCCCCGATGGCTGGCAACTCGCCCATGGCAGGCTGCTCGCCGAGCTGTCGATCTGGCGTCTTCCGCGCATCACGGCCGCCTGCTGCGCCGGCGCCATGCTTGCGATGGCGGGCTCGCTGCTCCAGCGCCTGACCCGCAACGCGATGGCCAGCCCCGAGCTCCTCGGCATCTCCTCGGGAACCGCCCTGATGCTGCTGGTGGCGACCCTGTTCCTGCCGGGCCTCGACCGCTCTGGCACGGCGGCGCTGTCCTGCCTGGCCTGTCTCGCCATACTGGGCTGCGTGCTCCGGCTTAGCCGGCGCTCGGCCTTTGCTCCCGACCATCTTCTGCTGATCGGGGCCGGCCTCGGCGCGTTGCTGGCTTCATTGCTGTCGATCCTGCTCGTCATCGGCGATCCCCGGATTCTGCGGGTGATCGGCTGGCTGTCGGGCTCGACCTATTCGGTCGATGCCGCCGAGGCACGCGCCATCGTCCTGGCAACGGCCCTTGCTCTGTTGCTGCCCTTGCCGTTGGTGCGCTGGATCGGCCTGATGTCGCTGGGCGAGCCGGTCGGCCGCTCGCTCGGCATGCCGATCGCCGGTGCGCGCCTTGCGATCGTGCTGGTCGTCGCCGTGCTGACCGGCATCGCCACTTTGTTCGTGGGGCCGTTGAGTTTCGTCGGCCTGATGGCGCCCCATCTGGCACGACGCCTCGGCACGCGGACGGCACTGGCCGAAATCTACGGTTCGGCCCTCGTCGGCGCCGTGCTGATGGTCCTGGCCGACTGGGCAGGCCGCACCATCGCCTTTCCCTGGCAGATCCCGGCCGGGCTGATCGCGACGGCCCTTGGCGGCGCCTATTTCGTCATGACGGCCTGGAAGCGGTGACAGCCACCATGCTCGCCACTCTCTTCCAGGGCCCGCTGGCCTTCCTCGCCGACAATCTGGTGCTGGGGGAGGACGCCCGCCCCCTCATTCCCGCGACCGCCCTGGTCGAGGGCGAGGATCTCGCGCTTCTCCTGGCCCGCTTCGCCGGGAACTACCAGGAGCCGGAGCCGGTCGCGGTGGCGACGCTCTGGTCGAAATGGCATTTTTCGATCCTGATACCGCCCGTCCTGGCCGCCAATATCATCGCCGGCTGGAATTTGCCGATCACAATCGGCGAGCTTGGCGTGGTCCTCTCCGAAGACGGCCGCACCGCTGCCCTCAGCCTGCCGCATGCAGGCAGCCCTCTTGTGCCAGGCACAGTCCGCGAGCGCTTCGAAAGCCTGGTCGATGGCCATCTCGCCCCGATGATCGCGGCGATCTCGCGCGCCAGCGCCCTGCCCCGGAAAGTGCTGTGGAGC
This sequence comes from Labrys neptuniae, assembly GCF_040797145.1. NCBI lineage: Bacteria > Pseudomonadati > Pseudomonadota > Alphaproteobacteria > Hyphomicrobiales > Xanthobacteraceae > Labrys > Labrys neptuniae. Next base: position 27,088 of record NZ_JBFNQD010000006.1, read on the forward strand.
AATGCCGGAACCATCGTCGAGCACAGCCTGGGCGAGCTGGAGGCCTTCCTGGGAACCGGCCACCCAGGCCTCGACCAGGCCCGCGCCTTGCTGGCGACCCGGCGCTGGAGCGACGGCACGAGCAACCCCCTGTTCGAGCCCATCCGCTACAGCGCCGAAAAAGGGCGAAGGCGCCGGATCTGCTGCCTGCGCTATCGTATGGACGGCCTGAAACTGTGCAAGACCTGCCCCCTCGACTGAGGGCAGGCCATGGTCTGCTCAGGCAGCCGCCCGCGCCGCCGCAACGAAGGCAGCGACCTTGGCAGGGTCCTTGCGAAAGCCACCCGAGGCCAGCGGGCTGTTGGTATGGGTGAGCGAATCGACCGCCCAGGGGCGCACGGCGCGAATCGCCTCCCCGACATTGTCCGGGCCGAGGCCTCCGGCCAGGATGACGGGCAACTTGCTGCGCACGACGATCTCACGGCTGAGCGACCAATCATGGGTCACGCCGGCTGCGCCGATGCCACCGATATGGGCTGCGACCGAATCGAGGATGAAGATGTCGGACACCGGCTCGAAAGCCGCGGCATGGTCGAGCGCCTCGGGGCCGGTCATCGGAATCGCCTGCAGGATCTTCAAGTCGGGATGACGCGCGAGAAGCTCGCTCCGCAACGCCTTCACCACCACGGGCGTGACCTTGGCGATATCGCCGCACAGATGCAGCACGTCCGGCCTGACGGCATCGACCATGGCGGCGATCGCCTGCGGCTCGGCCTCGACCGACAAAGCGACGCGCGTCGCCTTGCCCGCGAGCGCATCGACGATCTCGCGCGCCATCTCATTGCTGATCTCGCCGGGAAGGCCGCGGTCGGAAGGCGTCACGCCCAGGCAATCGACGCCGAGCGCCGCCAGTTCGAGCGCCTCGGCGGCGGTCTGCATCGTATAGATCTGTACTTTCATGGATGGGCCTTGTTCAGATGGATTTGGGGAGGATGGCATTGACCATGCGCTCCTCGTTGAGCTGGGCCGTGTCGGGCGAACGCGCGACCAGGGCGGCATAGAGGGCATCGACCAGCGTCAGCTGCGCGATCTGGGCCGCCATCGGCTCGCTGCGCAGTTCATGGGAGACGCTGACCAGCACGACATCGGCAAGGCGCGCCAAAGGCGAGCGCCGGTTGCCGGTGATGCACAGGGTCGAAGCGCCCTGCGTTCTGGCCTCCTGCAGGAGGAGCACGGGATCATTGGTGATGCCGGAATAGGAAATGGCCACGGCGAGATCTCCCGGCCCGAGCAGGGAGGCGTGCATGAGCTGGAGCTGCGAATCGACAGGCGCGTCGCAGCGCAGGCCCAGGCGAAAGCAGCGCTGATAGAGGGCCTGGGCCACGATGCCCGACCCACCGATGCCGCCGATCAGGATATGGCGGGCGCCGGCAACGAGATCGAGGGCGCGGGCGAAATCGCCCTGGTCGAGCATCGACAAGGTGTCGCTGATGGCCTGGATATTGGCATTGAACACCCGTTTGGCCCAGCCGAGATCGCCATCGGCGCCGGCCGCGCTTTCGTCCGGCCGGACGGCCGAACGTTCGCCGGTATCGCGGACAAGGGCGAGCTTGAGATCGGTGAAGCCGGCAAAGCCCGCGGTGCGGCACATGCGCAAGACCGTGGTGTCGCTGACCTCGACGGTCTGGGCGATGGCCGACATGGATTGGCGGATCGCCAGGTCGACATGGTCGAGGATCCACAGCGCCACGCGCCGTTCCGATTCGGAAAGAGCGGGCAACGCGCTGCGCAGCCGGCTCGCTGCCTGCCCCCCAGCCGCATTCTTGGCCTGATCGATCATGCCTGCCTCGAATCTTGCACTTGCCGTCCAGCTTCTAGCACGACCTTGTTTGTGGTGCCACTGTAGACATGTCTTTCCCAATGTGGCACCACTGCATTCAATCAAACCGAGCATATGAAACCGGTGGGGAAGGATTGAAGACATGCGTTTGCGCGCACTTGCACTCGGCGTTGTGGCGTCCCTGGCCGCGTCCTTGGCAATGAACCTGTCGGCACTCGCCGGTGAGCTGACCTTCTGGCACGCCTATTCGGGTCAGAAGGACAAGGTCGATTTCATCACCTACGCCCTGGACGAGTTCGCCAAGGCCCATCCCGACATCAAGCTCGACGTGGTGGCGGCCGAGCAATCGGCCTACAAGACCAAGCTCAACACCGCCATGGCCTCCGGCAACCCGCCGGACGTGTTCTATACCCTGCCGGGTGGCTTCCTCGGCGCCTTCGTGGCCGGCCACCAGATGTATGCCCTCGACGCCGACCTCGCCAAGGATGGCTGGGGCGAGAGCTTCCTGCCCACGGCCCTGGCGCAGACCAGCATCGGCGGCCATGCCTATGCCGTACCGATCGACATCGACGCCGCCGTGTTCTGGTACAACAAGGCCCTGTTCGCCGAAAAAGGCTGGATGGTCCCCGCCAGCTATGACGAATTCCTGGCCCTGTGCGAGAAGATCAAGGCCGATGGCCTGGTACCGATGGCGCTGGGCAACAAGGATTCCTGGCCGGCCACCTTCTGGTTCCAATATCTCGAAATGCGCCTGAAGGGTTCGGGCCTGGTCTCCGACATCGTGGCGGGCAAGGCGGACACGTCGCTCGCCCCGGAGGCCACCGAGGCCTTCACCCGCATCGCCAGCCTGTCCTCCAAGGGCTATTTCCCCGTCGGCTTCAACGGCATGAGCGACCAGGAAGCCAATATGCTCTTCCTCAACGGCCAGGCTGCGATGATGCTCAACGGCACCTGGCAGATCGGCGCCTCCGCCGACGCGCCCGAGGGCTTCGAGCTCGGCTTCTTCCCCTTCCCCGCCGTGGCCGGTGGCAAGGGCAACCCCGGCGACGTGCTGGGCGGCGTCGCGGCCGCCTTCGGCATCGCCGAAAAGACCGCCAACAAGAAGGACGCGGTCACGCTGCTGCGCTTCCTCACCTCGCCGGCGGTGATGACCAAATATGTCGAGCTGCGCAAGACCATGGTCACCGTCAAGGGCGCCACCACTGAGGCCGCCGCGGGGCCGGTGCTCTATGCCATCAGCAACGATTTGATGAGCAAGGCCGGCAAGCTCGATCCCTTCTACGACACGGCCATGCCGCCCAAGGGCACCGATGCCTATTACACTTCGCTCCAGGGCGTGCTCGACGGCTCGGTCGCACCGGCCGACGCCGCCAAGCGCGTGGAAGACGCCCTGAAGGCGAAATAGGCGCCTTCAGGCCAGGAGAGACGCATCCCATGGCAATGCAGGAAGCAGGAAAGGACTCGTCGGCCGGCCGTGATGCGCGCTATGCGTTCGCCTTCCTGGTGCCGACGCTGAGCCTGGTCGGCCTCTTCGTCGCCTATCCCGTGCTGCATTCGGGCGTGCTGTCCTTCTACCAATGGAACGGCTCGGCCACCCCCGTCTTCGTCGGCCTCGACAATTTCGTCCGCCTGGCCGGCGACGGCTTCTTCTGGGCGGCCCTGGCCCGAAACCTCGCCGTCGCCGTCTCGGCCATCGTGCTGCAGGTGCTGCTCGCCCTTGTCATCGCCTATTGCCTGGTGCGCGTCGTCGGCGCGGTCGGACGCTTCTTCCTGTTTCTCTATCTCGTCCCGGTGATCGTCAGCGAAGTGTGCATCGGCCTGCTCTGGCGCTTCATCTACAATCCCTATTTCGGGCTGCTCAATGCCGGGCTGAAGGCGGTCGGCCTCGGCAGCCTCGCCTCGGGCTGGCTCGGTCAGTCTTCCACCGCCTTCGCCGCCGTGGTGGCGGTGATGAGCTTCACCTATCTCGGCCTCTACGTGCTGCTGTTCGTCGCCGCCATCCGCAACGTGCCCGAAAGCGTGTTCGAGGCGGCCGAACTCGACGGGGCCGGCCATTGGCGCTCCTTCGTCTCGGTCACCGTGCCCATGGTGTGGGACACGGTGCGCGCCAATGTGCTGCTCTGCGTCATCGGCTCGCTGAAGACCTTCTCCCTGGTCTTCGTGCTGACCAATGGCGGCCCCAACCACGCCAGCGAGGTCGTCTCCACCTATCTCTACAAGGTCGGCTTCAACGCCTTCGAGATGGGCTATGCCGCCACCATCGGCTTTGCCCAGATGCTGCTCACCGCCATCGGCGCCTTCATCGTCTTCCGCGCGCTGCGCGGTCGCGCCGCCGGCAGGGAGGCGTGAGCATGCCGGCCCTGTCTCGCTGGAGCCCGACGCGCCTCGGCGTCCTTGCCTTCCTGTCGCTGCATGTGGCGATCGTGGTGTCGCCCTTCGCCTGGATGGCCTACAGCACGCTCAAGACCAACAAGGAGTTCATGCGCTCGGTGTGGTCGCTGCCGGCGGCCCCGAGCCTGGATGCCTTCGTCCAGGCCTGGAGCAATGGCGCGCTCGGCACCTATTCCCTGAACTCGCTGATCGTGATGGCCGGCTCGACCCTCCTCGCCGTCGCCGCGGCCACGGCCGGTGGCTACGGGCTCGCCATCTACCGCCCGCGCTGGTTGGCCGGCGTCGAGGCCGGGCTGATGGTCGCCATGGCGATCCCCGCCTATGTCGCGCTGGTGCCGCTGGTGGTGGTACTGCGCACGATGGGCCTGCTCGACACCCATCTCGGCGTGATCCTGCCGACGGCCGCCTTCAACGTGCCGGTGACTCTGTTCATCATGCGCGCCTTCTTCGTCACCCTGCCACGCGAACTGATGGATGCGGCGCGCATCGACGGCTGCAGCGAATTCGGCATCTTCTGGCGCATCGCGGTGCCGCTCGCCCGGCCGGCCATGTTCACCGCCGCCATCGTCAACATGATCTGGGTGTGGAACGACTTCCTCTTCCCGCTCGTCTTCATCAACACGCCGGCGAAGAAGACGCTGCCGGTGGGCTTGGCCGATTTCGTCGGCGAGCACATCACCAACTATCCGGTGATGCTGGCGGCCATCTTCATCGCCGCCCTCGCCCCGCTCATCCTCTTCGTCCTGTTCGAACGCCAGATCACCGCCGCCCTGACCGGCGGCGCCGTCAAGGAATGACTATTCAAGGAGTGCCCGCATGTCGTCCAAAGAGCTCGATTTCGCCAGCCGTGCCGTGTTCTACGCGCCCGAGCCGGAATCACAGTCGATCAGCTATCCCATCTACATGTCGGCCAACTTCCAATATGCCGGCGACATCTACGACCAGATCGTGGCCGGCGCGCGCAAGGACGTGAACATCTACAGCCGCTGTGGCAATCCCACCGAATACAAGTTCGAGGAGCACATGGCGCAATTGACCGGGGCGGAGGCCTGCCTCGCGACCGCCTCGGGCATGGCCGCGATCTCCCATGCCCTGTTCGGCATCCTCAAGGCCGGCGACCATATCGTCACCGACCTCACCACCTATTCCAGCACCCACGAATTCTTCGACCACCGCATCGGCGATTTCGGCATCACCGTCAGCTTCGTCGACACCACCGATCCCATCCAGGTCGAGCGCGCCTTCACCGACAAGACCAAGGTGCTCTATTTCGAGGCGCTCGCGAACCCGACCATGAAGGTGCCGCCGATGCGCAAGCTGGTGGAGCTCGCCCACAGCCGCGGCATCGTGGTGATCTGCGACAACACCTTCGCCAGCCCCGCCGTGTGCCAGCCGCATGCCTTCGGCGTCGACGTGGTGGTGGAGAGCGCCACCAAATTCATCGGTGGTCACAACGACGCGGTCGGCGGCATCATCACGCTGAAATCGGAGATCCTGCCCAAGGACTGGCTGGAGGACGTGCGCTGGAACACGCTCAACAAGCTCGGCGCGCCGCTCTCGCCCTTCAACGCCTGGCTGCTGCTGCGCGGGGCCCAGACCCTGGCGCTTCGGCTCGAAAAGCAGTGCGCCAATGCGGCCGCCCTCGCCCGCTTCCTGGAAGGGCACGACAAGGTCAAGCGCGTGTTCTATCCAGGCCTACCCTCGCACCCCAACCACGCCTCGGCCAAGGAGCAGTTGCGCAATTTCGGGGCGATGCTGTCCTTCCAGGTGGAGAGCGAGGAGCACGGGGTGCGCCTGCTCAAGCGGCTGAAGCTGTGCTCCTTCGCCGCCAGCCTCGGCGGCCTGCGCACCACCACGCAGATGCCCGGCACCATGGCGTTCCTCGACATCCCCTCCCAGGAACGCCAGGCCATGGGCATCGTCGACGGCCTGGTGCGCTTCTCGGTCGGCATCGAGCATGCCGACGACATCATCGCCGACGTCGCCCAGGCGATCGATCAGATGCATGTCGAGGTCTAGAATAGAGTCGCATCCGCCGTTCAGCGCCAAAGCGAAGATCATGCCGGCAGTGGCAATCCTCGGCGACATCAATGTCGACCTTACCCTCCAGATCCCGGCCTACCCGCCGGAGGGCGGGGAAGGCATCGCCGAGCGCCAGAGCCATGGCCTGGGCGGTTCCGGCGCCAACACGGCCCGGATCCTAGCGGGCCTGGGCCTGCCGGTGCACTTCATCGGCAAGACCGGCAGGGACAATTGGGGAGACTGGTGCCTGGCCGCGATGCAGCGCGAAGGCGTCGAGACGCGCTGGGTCCGGCGTGACGAGGCCGAGCCAACCCAGCTCAATGTCGTGGTGGTCAGCGCGAGCGGCGAGCGCACCATGTTCGCCTATCGCGGCGCCAATGCCCGCCTGGCCGCGGAGGAAGTCGATCCGGCTGCCCTGGCCGGCACGGCTCTGCTGCATCTATCGGGCTATGCCCTGCTACAGGCGCCGCAGCGCGAGGCCGCCCTCCATGCGCTCGAACTTGCCAGGGCGGCGGGAATTGCCGTCAGCCTGGACATCCCAGCCGGCATCACCGGTACGATCAGGGCGTTGGTTCTCCCTCTTTTGCCGGCAATCGATATCCTGTTCCTGGGTGAGGCCGATGCCCGTCTCCTTGCCGGCATCGGCAGCGATGCGGTTCTCGACCAGGCGGCCGAACGCCTCGTTGAGGCCGGCACCAAACAGGTCGTCGTCAAGCGTGGCGCTCTGGGATCCCTCGTCCATAGCCGACAGCCTCGGGTCGTCTCGCCTGCGGCCCAGGTCGAGGCCATCGATACGACCGGCGCGGGTGATGCCTTCGCCGCCGGCTATATTTTCGGCATCGTCAACGGCCTGGCGCCCGCCGGCGCCAGCGCCTTTGCCAATGCGGCGGGTGCCATCGCGGCCACGACCATCGGTTCGGGTGCCGGTGCCGTCGAGCGTCAAAATCTGGTGGCGATGATCGGAAACATGGATATCGAGCCCGCGCTGGCCGCCGGGATCATGGCCCTCCTTGAGGCCGGGCAGGATTGACCACCCCTACTCCCCGTCATCCGGGATGTTCAGGACATGGCCGCAGGCCTTGCAGTGCACCGCATCCGTCTCATGCCGGGAGAGCCCGCATTGGGGGCAGCTGAAATTCACCTTGTGCGGCCGTACGATCGCCTGGGCGAGGCGGACGAACAGCGACACGCCGATGATCATGGCGACGATGGAGGTGAGCTTGCCGAGATTGCCGGGCAAGGTGATGTCGCCGAAGCCCGTCGTCGTCACCGTGGCAACGGTGAAGTACAGGGCCTGGATGTAGCCATCGAAGCCGTTGGCGTAGAACATGGTATAGACGAAGCTGGAGACCAGGAACAGGAACACCGTGAGATCGATCACGGCGCGCAGCGTGTCTTCCATCTGCCGGTAGCCCGATTTGCGCAGCGCCAGCGTGAACAGATTGCTCTTGCTCAGCGACCAGATGCGCAGCACGCGCAGGAACAGGTTGGAGAAGAAGGCGGGCACCACGAAAGTGGCGAGAATGGCCAGGTCGATCCAGGTCATCGGCCGCAGCACCCACTTCTTCAGGTTCGGCGCGACGAGGGCGCTGGCCGCGAGTTCGAGCACGATGATCGCCGCGACGATGGCATTGATGGCGGCATGCCAGGCCTCGTTCTTCATGCTCGGCCCGGCAATGAAGAAGACGAGAATGCCGACATCGATGACGAAGCGCAGGATCTGGAAACTGACGGCTTTCCGGCTGGAACCGAAATAAAGCCCCCGGAGCGTCTGGCGAATATCCGCGAGCGCGATCATGCCGCTTTTCCTCTCAACCATGGGCCTCCCTGTCCAACCGGACGTCGTCCGGCGTTCAGACTAGACCAAAGCGCGTTTGGGCGGAAACGCTGCCCTACCCTAACGTCGTGCTTGGCCAAATCCTTCCGATTCTTGTTCGCCCAAGCTGTTTACTCACAAGGTTGCGCAAGCCCGCTATCCCCTTCGGGACCAGCTCTCACATCGCGCCACATCGCAAAATGCGTTCCGACGGCAAGCAGCCGGTACCATCTTGACGACACCGAAAGGGGATGCGACCATAGTCCCTAAATAAGATATATATTCCATTATAATGAATTTTGGGGAGAATCCATGAGGCGTGCTCTCAGTTTGACCGCGGTCCTTGCTGCGCTGTTACTGCCGGCAATCGGCCCGGCGGCGGCGGGACCGGAGAAAGGCGGTGTCATCGATGTCGCCACCATCGGCGAACCGCCGACGCTCGACCCGATGGCGAGCGCCACCGACATCGTCGGCATGGTCGGCCAGCACATTTTCGAGACCCTGTTCACCTTCGACCACAACTGGAACGTCACGCCACTGCTGGCCGAGGCGCTGCCCACGGTCAGCCCCGACGGCAAGATCTATGAGATCAAGCTGCGCCAGGGCATCACCTTCCACGATGGCAGCGCGATGGATTCGGCTGATGTCGTTGCTTCCCTCAAGCGCTGGCTGACCGTCGCCTCCCGCGGCCAGCAGGTCGCTCCGCTGATCACCGATATCGCGGCCACCGATGCCCTGACGGTACGCATCACGCTCAAGCAACCCTATTCGCCGCTTCCCGCTTTGCTTGCCTTCAACAATTCGGCCGCGGTGATCCTGCCGTCCGAGGACCAGGACGTGCCGCTCAGGCAGGTCATCGGTACCGGCCCCTACAAGCTCAAGGAGCGCAAGCCCGATCAATATATCCAACTCGTGCGCTTCGAGGGCTATCGCTCGCGGGACGGCGAGCCTGATGGCTATGGCGGGGCGCGCAAGCAATATCTCGACGAGATCCGCTTCGTGCCGGTTCCCGATCCCAATACCCGGATCGAGGGCGCGGTCTCCGGCCAGTTCGCCTATGCGGATTCGCTGCCCGTCGAACAGTTCGACAAGATCAAGGCCGGCAAGTCGGAGCCGGTGCTGCTCGAACATTTCGGCTGGCCGATGATCCGCATGAACGCCAAGCAGGGCGTCCTTGCCGACATGCGTGTGCGCAAGGCGGTGCAGTTCGCGCTCAGCGAGAGCGACATGCTGGCGGCCGCCTTCGGCGACACCAAATTCTATGCCGTCGACGGCGCCATGTATCCGGAAGGCTATCCCTGGCGCACGGATGCGGGCGTCGAAGGCAATTATGATGTCGCCGACGCCGAAAAGGCCAAGGCCGAGCTCAAGAAGGCGGGTCTCGGCGAGGAGGTACCGCTGCGCATCCTCACCAGCCGCCAATACGAGTTCCACTACAAGATGGCGCAGGTCGCCGCCGAATATCTCAAGCTCGCCGGCTTCAAGGTGAAGATGGATGTCGTCGACTGGGCAACATTGGTGCAGCAGATCCAGAATCCGGCCTCATGGGATATCTTCATCACCCATAGTCCCTTCCTGCCCGAACCCGCTTTGATCAACATCCTGGCGCCGGCCTCCGTCGGCTGGTGGGACACGCCCGACAGCCGGGCGGCAGTCGATGCCCTCAACGCAACCTCAGATCCGGCCGAGCGGGTCAAGCACTGGCAGCGCGTGCAGGAACTGATCATGGCGGAGGCCCCGATCGTCAAGATCGGTGACTTCAGCGCCCTCTCGGCCAAGTCTCCCAAGCTCAAGGGGTTCGAGCCTTCGCCCTGGCCGGCCTTCTGGAACGTCTATCTCGAGCAATGATCGTCGCGGGGTCGCTCGCGTCCTGTCGTCTCGGTTGCGCTGCCCCTCACCATTACCCTCTCCCCGTAAGGACGGGGCGAGGGGGACTTCGACCGAGCGCCTCACACTGAACACGCACTATCTGGCCCGACCGGGGGGCGAGATGAAAGGGTTGAGAAGCGATCACGACGCCTCTGCCCCCTCGCCCCGTCCTTACGGGGAGAGAGTAAGGGTGAGGGGCGGCACCACCCCAGAAAGGCCATGCGACGTAGTGTTCAACAGCCCGCCCGCACACGGAATTTCTGATACTCCCGATTTTTCGAAAGTCACATGCCATGACCACCCCAGCCCTCGCTTCGACCGCCATCGCCGAGATCGACGCTCTCTTCGCACCCTTCGCCAGCAAAACCTCGCCGGGCTTCGTGGTCGCGGTGACGCTCGGGGACGACGTCGTCTACCAGCGCGGCGCCGGCATGGCCGACCTTGCCCATGGCATCGAGCTGTCGCGGACCTCGGTCGTGCGCATCGCGTCCCAGAGCAAGCAGTTCACCGTGCTGCTGGCCCTGATGCTGGAAGCGGAAGGCAAGCTCTCGCTCGGCGACGACGTGCGCGATCATTGCCCCTGGCTGCCGGCCTATGACCAGCCGATCACCTTGAGGCACCTGGCGGCCAACACCAGCGGCCTGCGCGACATTCTCGACACCATGATCCTGGCCGGCATTCCGATCCTGGCCCCGTCCTCGCGCGCCACCGCACGCGCCATCGTCGCCCGCCAGAAGGGCCTCAACTTCCCGCCCGATACGGACCTCCTCTACTCCAACTCCAATTTCCTGCTGCTGTCGGAAATCCTCGAACAGGTCTCGGGCCTCTCCTTCGACGATCTCCTGCGCGAGCGCATCACCGGCCCCCTCGGCATGCACGACACCAGGCTGATGGCCCGCGACGACGAGATCTATCCGCGCCTCGCCACCCATCACCGCCGCGGCCCCGGCGGATGCTGGCTCAAGGCGGCCTGGGGCATCGCCATCGGCGGCGAGGGCGGGCTGGTCTCGACGCTTCAGGACATGCTGGCCTGGCAGGCCAATCTACGCCGACCCAAGGTCGGCGACACCACGATGATCGCCCGCATGGAGGCTCCCGGCGCACTGATCAACGGCATCGCCTCCCCCTATGGCCTCGGCCTCGTCACCAGCCGGCACCACGGCCTGCGCTGCGTCGGCCATAGCGGCTGGATCGCCGGCTCGCGCTCGGAAGCGATCCGCATTCCCGAACGGGACCTCGGCATCGTCCTCCTCGCCAATCACGACGATTTCTCGCCCTACGCCCTGACCCGGCGCATCGCCGACATCGTTCTCGGCCTGGAGGCCGGGCCGCCTCTGTCGCCCTCGGCGATCGCGCTGCTCAACGAGCGCGCGGGCACCTATCGGGAAGGCGGCACCAGCGCCCTCATCCGTATCGCCAGCGAGGACGGCACGCCCAGCCTGGTCTCCAGCATGGGGGCGTCGGAACTCGAGGAGGTGGCGCAGGGCCGCTTTCGGCCCCGGACGGGGCTGGCCCCCTACGATCTCCTGATCCAGGCGGACGGCAGCATCGAGACCGAAAAGTTCGGCCGCCGCCGCCGGTTCAGGCTTGTCGACACCGTTCCGCCGGACCGGAGCGTCCTGCCGGCGGGGCGCTATCGCGACGAGTCGAGCGGGCTGGAGGCCCGTTTCCATCACCATGCCGACGGCCCGGGCCTGCGCCTGTCCTCGCCTTTCGGGACGCTCGATCTCGGTCTGGAGCCCTGCGATCGCGATCTCTTCCTCGCCCATCCGGCCAGCCGGGAGACGCATGACGCCTGGCGGGCGGCGCCATGGGAACTGCCCTGGCTGTTCAGCGTTCGCTGCCTGGAGGACGCCATCATCCTCAATTCCGACCGCAGCGCCGACATTGTGCTCCATCGCTTGGCCAATGCCTGAATCGCCCCCTGCAGAGGCTCGCTAAACGAACCGGCTTGACCAAACCCGGTATCGAGGGCATAGTGATACATAAATAAGTTATAGATTACATAGTAATGTAACAAGGGGATGCACTATGGGACGCTTGGCCCGACTGACTGCCCTGCTTGCACTGACATTGCTTCCGGCCGCCGGTCCGGCATGGGCCGAACCCACCAAGGGCGGCGTCATCGACGTTGCTACCGTCGGTGAGCCCCCCACGCTCGACCCGATGGCTTCGACCGCCGACCTCGTCGGCATCGTTTCCCAGCACATTTTCGAAACGCTCTTTACCTTCGACAAGGATTGGGGCGTCACTCCGCTGCTCGCTGCGGAAATGCCGAAGATCTCGGCCGACGGGCTGACCTACACCATCCCCCTGCGCACCGGCATCAAGTTCCATGACGGCTCGGTGATGACCGCCGCCGATGTCGTCGCCTCGCTGCAACGGTGGACGAAGATCGCCACGCGCGGCAAGCAGACGGCCGAGATGATCGCCGCCATCGACGCGACCGACGATCATACCGTCAAGATCACGCTCAAGAAGCCCTACGCACCACTGCTCGCTTTGCTTGCCTTCAACAATGCGGCGGCGATCATCATTCCGGCCAAGAATGCCGGGCAGGATCCCCTGACGAGCTTCATCGGCACCGGGCCCTACAAGCTCAAGGAGCGCAAGCCCGACCAGTTCATCCAGCTCGCGCGCTTCGACGAGTATGCGTCCCGCCCGGGCGAGCCCAACGGCTATGGCGGCGCGCGCAAGCAATATCTCGACGAGATCCGCTTCGTGCCGGTGCCCGATCCCAATACCCGCGTCGAGGGTGCCGCATCAGGCCAGTTCGCCTATGTCGACTCCCTGCCCGTCGAGGCCTTCGACAAGATCTCCAAGGGCAAGACCGCCCCTGTCCTGCTGAAGCCCTTCGGCTGGCCTGTCCTCTTCATGAACAACAAGGAGGGCCTTGCCTCCGACATCCGCATCCGCAAGGCGATCCAGGCGGCGCTCTCCCCGCAGGACATGATGCTGGCCGCCTTCGGCTCGGAGGAATTCTTCTCGGTCGACGGCGCCCTCTATCCCAAGGACTATCAGTGGCACACCGAAGAGGGAACGCAGCCCTACAAGCCGGAGGGTGACGTCGAAGCCGCCACCGCCTTGCTGAAGGAGGCGGGCTATGACGGCTCCAAGCCTCTGCGCATCCTGACCAGCCGCCAATATGAGTTCCACTACAAGCTGGCGCAGGTCGCCGCCGAATATCTCAAGGCGGCCGGCTTCAAGGTCGAACTCGACGTGGTCGAGTGGGCGACGCTGACCAAGAACCGCACCGACCCGAAATTGTGGGACATCTACATCACCCACAGCCCCTTCCTGCCCGAGCCGTCGCTGACCGGCTTCATGTCGGACACCTCACCCGGCTGGTGGGTCTCGGACAAGAAGCACGAGGCACTGGGCGCCTTCAACGCCGAGTCCGATCCCGCCAAGCGGCTGGCCTTGTGGCCGGCCGTCCAGAAAGCCTTCTACGACGAGGCTCCGGCCTACAAGGTCGGCAATTTCAATGCCCTCGCCGCCCAGGCCCCTAACCTGAAGGGCGTCACGCCGGCCCCCTGGCCCTATTTCTGGAACGCCTATCTGGAAGGCAAGTAAGGCCCCCTGCGGCCCCAAGAACGACCAGTGCCTCTGGGCTGACATAGCCTCCTTTTCTCTCCCGGGGAGGCTTGAGAGCGGGCACCAGCCGACACCGGCGGTGCCCGCGATCCCGCTCAGATCGCCTCGTCACGCTCTCCGGCCTCGAACAACGCCAGGATCCCAGATGCTGCGCACGATTCTCCACCGCCTCCTCGGCATGATCATCGTGATGGCCCTCGTCGTGACGATCGTGTTCATCATCGTCCGGGTCACGCCGGGCGATCCGGCCGCCATGATGCTGGGACCCGACGCGTCCGAAGCCGACATCGCTGCCTTGCGCACCAAGCTCGGCCTGGACGGCCCGATCATCACCCAGTTCGCCTATTACGTCCTCGGTCTCGTCCAGGGTGATTTCGGCCAGTCGATCTTCCTCAACCAGCCGGTGACGCAGGCTCTCGCCGCCCGCGCCGAGCCGACCTTCTTCCTCACGCTGTTCTCGCTCCTGATCGCCAGCGCCATCGCCCTGCCGGTCGGCATCCTCTCGGCTTACTGGCGCGGCTCGCTGTTCGACCAAGCCGCAACCACGCTCGCCATGTTTGCCGCCAGTGTGCCGAGCTTCTGGCTCGGCCTCGTCCTCATGCAGATCTTCGCGGTGAAGCTCGGTTGGTTCGACACCTCCGGCTATGGCGGGCCCGGGGCGTCCTTCGGCGAACGCCTCAATCATCTGGTGCTGCCGGCGGTGGCGCTGGGCGTGGTCTCATCGGCCCTGATCACCCGTTTCACCCGCGCCTCGATGCTCGACGTGCTCTCGGACGACTATGTCCGCACCGCCCGCTCCAAGGGCATGAGCGAATGGCGCGTGGTGATCAGGCATGCCTTCAAGAACGCGCTGATCCCGATCCTCACCGTCATCGGCCTGACTGCGGCCCTGCTGATCTCCGGCGCCGTGGTGACCGAAACCGTGTTCGGCGTGCCGGGCATCGGCAATCTCGTGGTCTCGGCCGTGCTCCGGCGCGACTACCCGGTGATCCAGGGTGCGCTGCTGGTGATCGCCGGGCTCTACGTCCTCGTCAATTTCTGCATCGACATGCTCTATCTGCTCATCGATCCGAGGGTGCGCTACTAATGGCTGCCATCTCCTCTTCCTACCAGGCGGCGCCCGGCCTGCTGTCGCGCCTGATCAGACGGCCGACCTCCTTCATCGGTCTTGCCGTTCTCGCCGTCATCGCCCTGGCCGCGATCCTCGCGCCGCTGATCGCGCCTTTTTCGCCGACCAAGCTCTCGGTCGCCAATCGCCTGAAGGGGCCGAGCCTCCTCCATCTGTTCGGCACCGATGATCTCGGCCGCGACATCTTCACCCGCATGCTCTATGCGGCCCAGACCTCCCTGTCCGTCGGCCTTGCCGTGGTGGTGCTGGCCTCGCTGATCGGCATCGCGCTCGGCCTGACCGCGGGCTTCTTCCGCGAGGCCGATACCCCCCTCTCGCGCGTGATCGACGCGATGATGGCCTTCCCCGACATCCTGCTGGCGATCGCGCTGGTCGCCGCCCTCGGTGCCTCCGCCATCAACGTCATCATCGCGCTCGGCATCGTCTATGCCCCGCGCCTCGCCCGCGTGGTGCGCGCCTCCACTTTGGTGATCCGGGAACTGCCCTATGTCGAGGCCGCTCGTGCGCTGGGCGTACCGACCTGGAAGATCCTGCTGCGCCATGTCCTGCGCAACGTCACCTCGCCGCTGCTGGTGCAGGGCACCTTCATCTTCGCCAATGCCATCCTCGCCGAAGCCGGGCTGTCCTTCCTCGGCGTCGGCATTTCGCCCGACACGCCGACCTGGGGCACCATGATCAGCGTCGGGCGTCAATTCATGGACAAGGCGGGCTGGCTGATGTGGTTCCCCGGAGCCGCCATCGTCGTCACCGTGCTGTCGCTGCAACTGGTCGGCGACGGCCTGCGCGATCTCCTCGATCCGCGCCTGGCAAAGGATATCTGAGCCATGATCGGCAACCGTTTCCCTCAGGCCGACCGGCCGCTGCTCATCAAGGGTGCCAGGACCATCGGCTTCACCGCCGCCCCGTCCGGCACGCCCCTCGACATCCTAGTCGACCGTGAGGGCCGCATCGCCGACGTCGCGACCTCGATCGCGGCCAGCGACGATATCAGTATCCTCGATGCCGGCGGGCGCTTCCTGTCGCCGGGCTGGGCCGACCTTCACGTTCATGTCTGGTATGGCGGCACCGACATCTCGCTCCGGCCCGAGCAATGCGGCGCCGCGCGAGGCGTCACCACCATGGTCGATGCCGGCTCGGCCGGAGAGGCCAATTTCCATGGCCTGCGCGAATTCATCATCGAGCCGGCACGGGAGAACGTCTACGCCTTCCTCAATCTCGGCTCGATCGGCCTGGTCGCCTGCAACCGTGTCAGCGAGCTCTTGGACATCCGCTCCATCGATTTCGAGCGCATCATCGCCACGGTGGAGAAGAACCGCGACGTCATCGTCGGCCTGAAGGTGCGCGCCAGCCATGTCATCACCGGCGGCTGGGACCTCACGCCCGTCAAGCTCGCCAAGAAACTCGGCCGCATCCTCAAGCTGCCCTTGATGGTGCATGTCGGCGAGCCGCCGCCGCTCTATGATGACGTCCTCGGCCTACTGACCGAAGGCGATATCGTCACCCACTGCTTCAACGGCAAGGCCGGCAGCTCGATCCTGGAGGACGAGGACCTCTATCGCCTGGCTGAAGAAGCGGCAGCGCGCGGCATCGTGCTCGATGTCGGCCATGGCGGCGCTTCCTTCTCCTTCGACGTCGCCAAGGCGGCCCTGGCGCGTGGCCTGCCGCCCCGGACCATCTCCACCGACCTGCACAATCGCTCGCTCGACGGGGCGGTGTGGGACATGGCCACCACCATGTCGAAGCTCCTCTCGCTCGGCATGAAGCTGGAGGAGGTGGTCGCCGCCGTAACCACCGCGCCGCGCCGAGCCATCGGCCTCAAGGCGGACGGGTTGCTGGACAAGGGCCGGCCGGCCGAATTCACGCTGTTCGACGTCGTCGACGCCGACATCACCGTCAAGGACTCGCAGGGCGCGCTCAGCCGGCTCACCCGGGTGTTCGAGCCGCGCCAGGTCGTGCTGGGCGCCGAGGTGATTGCCGCGGAGCGCTATGTCCCGGCCCAGGCGCCGACGACCGGCAAGCACGCCTGCCCTCATTGCGGGTGGCAGTCATGACAGGCTCGATCGCGGCCGATGCCATCCTCTCCGTCCAGGACCTGCGCACCTGGTTCGTCAACAAGCGCTTCACCGCCAAGGCGGTGGATGGCGTGACCTTCGACCTCAAGCGCGGCGAGACGCTCGCCGTGGTGGGCGAATCCGGTTCCGGCAAATCCGTCACCAGCCTGTCGATCATGGGCCTGCTCTCCAGGCCCGGCATCATCGCCGGCGGCAAGATCCTGTTCCGCGACCGGGCGGGCGGCGTGCACGACCTCGCCGGCTTCACGCCCCGCCAGTTCCGCCGCATGCGCGGCCGGGAGATCGCCATGATCTTCCAGGAGCCGATGACCAGCCTCAACCCGCTCTACACGGTGGGCGACCAGATCGGCGAGATGATCGCTTTGCACGAGCCGGTCAACCGCCAGGAGGCCCGCCGCCGGGCGCTCGCCATGCTCAAGCATGTCGAGATCCCCGATGCCGCCTCGCGCCTCGACGACTACCCCCACCAGATGTCCGGCGGCATGCGCCAGCGCGTGATGATCGCCATGGCCCTCTCCTGCAATCCGTCCTTGCTGATCGCGGACGAGCCGACCACCGCCCTCGACGTGACAATCCAGGCGCAGATCCTCGATCTGCTGCGCCGGCTCCAGGCCGAATTCGGCATGTCCATCCTATTCATCACCCATAATCTCGGCGTGGTCGCCGAGATCGCCCATAATGTGGTGGTGATGTATGGCGGCCGGGTGGTCGAGCAGGCGCCCGTCATCGACCTCTTCGCCCATCAGCGCCACCCCTATACCAAGGGCCTGCTCGCCTGCACCCCGGACGCGGCACGCGACATCGATGCCAGCGGCGAGCGCCAGGCGCTGCATTCCATTCCCGGCAATGTGCCGCCAATCACGGCCTTACCCCCCGGCTGCGCCTTCGGGCCGCGCTGTTCCCTGGCGCTCGAGGCCTGCAGCGCCGCCGTCCCCGAACTGGTCGCGACGGGAGCGGCCAGCTTCTCGCGTTGCATCCGGAGCGCCGAGCTATGACGACAGCCCCCTCCCCCCAGGCCGCGGCCGGCACGCCGCTGCTCAGCGTGCAGAACCTCACCAAGCATTTCCCGGCCCGCAACGGGCGCATCGTGCATGCCGTCGAGGATGTCAGCTTCGATGTCCGTCGCGGCGCCACAGTGGGCCTGGTCGGCGAATCCGGTTCGGGCAAGACCACCGCCGGGCGCTCCGTGCTGCGCCTGGTCGAGCCGACCTCCGGCAAGGCGATCTTCGACGGCGTCAACCTGTTCGGCCTCAGCGCCAGGGAAATGCTGGCCTATCGACGCCGGCTGCAGATCGTCTTCCAGGATCCCTTCTCCAGCCTCAATCCGCGCATGCGCATCTCGGCCATCATCGGCGAGGCGCTCGACACCTGCGACTACCCGCGCGGCAAGGCGCGCGCCGAACGCGTCGCCGAACTGCTCAGCCTGGTCGGCCTGTCGCCCGACTATGCCACGCGCTTTCCGCATGAATTCTCCGGAGGCCAGCGCCAGCGCATCGGCATCGCCAGGGCCATTGCGGTCGAACCCGAATTCATCGTCGCCGATGAGCCCGTCTCGGCCCTCGACGTCTCGGTGCAAGCCCAGGTCCTCAATCTGCTCGGCGATCTCAAGAAGAAGCTGAGCCTGACCATGCTGTTCATCGCCCACGATCTCTCCGTCGTCGAGTATCTGTGCGACGAGGTGGTGGTGATGTATCTCGGCCGCGTCATGGAGCGGGGCCCGAGCCGGCAGGTCTATGCCGCCCCGCGCCACCCCTATACCAAGGCGCTGCTGGCGACTGCGCCGGTGCCCGACCCCACCCGCCGGCGCACGCGCGTGCCGCTGCAGGGCGACATTCCCAGCCCCATCGCGCCGCCCTCCGGCTGCGTGTTCCGGACCCGTTGCCCCGCCGCCGCGCCGGCCTGCTCGACCACCATACCGCCGGTCGAGCCTATCGGCGGTGGCCACTATGTCGCCTGCATCCGTCAAGCCGAGCTCTTCGCATGAAGACCGGGCTATTTGCATAATTGGAGTGTTTTTCAATGACCATTTCCGGGACGGTTCCACGCCCGCACGCCTCGCCCTATGAGCGGCTGGCAGCCCTCGGAATCAAGCTTCCCGTTGCGCCCGCGCCCATCGCCAATTTCGTCACCCATGTGCAGGAGGGCAAATTGCTGTTCCTGTCCGGCCAGGGTCCGAACCATGCCGACGGCCGCTCGCACACCGGCAAGGTTGGTGCCGGAGTCTCGGTCGAGGAAGCCTATCAGCACGCCCGCCTGACCGGCATCA
This sequence comes from Labrys neptuniae, assembly GCF_040797145.1. Classification (NCBI taxonomy): domain Bacteria; kingdom Pseudomonadati; phylum Pseudomonadota; class Alphaproteobacteria; order Hyphomicrobiales; family Xanthobacteraceae; genus Labrys; species Labrys neptuniae. Next base: position 46,066 of record NZ_JBFNQD010000006.1, read on the forward strand.
ACCTGATCGCCGTCATGCAGGACGCGCTCGGCGATCTCTCCCGGGTACGGCGGGTGGTCAAGCTCTTCGGCATGGTCAATGCGGCGCCCGATTTCGCCCAGCATCCGGCCGTGATCAATGGCTGTTCGGACCTGTTCATCGAAGTCTTCGGCGACGGCGGCGTTCATGCCCGTTCGGCGGTCGGCCAGGGCTCGCTGCCCGGTCAGATCACCGTCGAGATCGAAGCCATCGTGGCCATCGACTGACGGCAGCCTATCGTTTCCTGGGACCGCTGGCTTCCAGCCGGCTCTTGGACACACCCCGCCGGATGGAGAAGAAGAGCCGGCTGGAAGCCAGCGGTCCCAGAAAGAATCGATGCCAATACGCATTGGCGTCAATCCTTCATCGCCCTTCGGAGCACCCTCCCATGTCCACCAACGATATCCGCAGCCGCCTCGGCCTCAGGCCCGTCATCAACGTATCCGGGACCATGACCTCGCTCGGTGCCTCCATCGTGGTGCCGCCTGCCGTGGAAGCGGTCTCGGCGATCCTCAGCGAATTCGTCGAACTCGGCGACCTGCATCGCAAGGCGAGCGCGGTGATCGCCAACCTGACCGGCGCGGAGGCGGGCTTCATCACCGCCTCATGCTCGGCCGCGATCAGCCTCGCCGTCGCCGCCGCCATGACCGGCAGCGATCTTGCCGCCATCGAACGCCTGCCCGATGCGACGGGCCTGAAGAACGAGGTGATCATCCAGTCCGGCCACATGGTCAGCTACGGCGCCCCTGTCGAGCAGGCGATCCGCCTCACCGGCGCCAAGGTCGTGCCGATCGGCCAGGCCACCAGCGCCTCGGCCTACCATCTGGCCGGCGCCATCACCGATCGCACCGCCGCCGCCGTCTATGTGGTCTCCCACCACGTCGTCGACTATGCGCAGATCCCGCTCAGGGTCTTCGCCAAGGTCGCCCATGAGCACGGCATTCCCGTCATCGTCGATGCCGCCTCCGAATATGACCTCCAAGGCTTCCTCGCCGATGGCGCCGACCTCGTCCTCTATTCCGGCCACAAATTTCTCGGCGGCCCGACCTCCGGCATCGTGGCCGGCCCCAAGGAACTGGTGCGCAACGTCTATCTGCAGAACCGCGGCATCGGTCGCGGCATGAAGGTGGGCAAGGAAGGCATCGTCGGCACGCTGGCCGCCCTGCAAGCCTGGAAGACGCGCGATCACGACGGCATCCGCGCTCGCGAGCGCAAGGCCCTCGATTGCTGGCTGGCGGCTCTCGACGGCAAGCAGGGCGTGAAGGCGGTGGTCGTCCCCGATCCGACCAACAATCCGCTCGATCGGCTCCAGGTCTTCATCGACCCGCAGGAGGCCCGCATCACCGCCTGGGACCTGGCCGACCGTCTGGCCGCTGGGGATCGCCCGGTGATCGTGCGCGATCACGAGGTCGAGCACGGCTACTTCTTCCTCGATCCCTGCAACCTGCACCCGGATGAGGAAGATATCGTGGCGGCCCGCCTCGCCGAGGAACTCGAACAGGCCCGCAAGTCCAACCTGCCGATCGCCACCCCCTTCGAGGATCGCCTGCTGGCCAAGGAGGCCGCCATTCTGCAATGGCCGGACTGAGCCCTGCTTGTTCATTGCCGCGACCGCGGCATAGAATGATGCATGATGGAAAGCTCCGAATCCCATGTCCACGACAGCCCTCGAGCGTGACGACGCCAACGAAGGCGGTGCCACCCGGCGCCGCTCGCGCACCAGCGGCATCGACCGTGCCCTGCAGATTCTCGACTATCTGCAGAAGGTCGAGCGTCCCGCCACCGCCTATGAGATCGCGCGCGACATCGGCGCCCCCCTGTCGACGATCTATGTCATCGTCGACGACCTGGTGGAGAAGGAGATGCTCGACCGTCAGGATGGCGGCCTGCTCTGGCTCGGGCCCCGCCTCTATCACTATGGCCTGACCTATGCGCGCACGCTCGACCTCCTCAACGTGGCGGAGCAGGAGATGCACGAGCTCGCCCAGAGTTCGGGCGAGACCATCCAGATCTGCGGGCGGGACGGCGACCACATGGTCGTGCTGGCCATGGAAGAGGGCAAGGACCATTTCCAGGTGACCTCGCGCGTCGGCACGCGCAGCCCTCTGAACTGGACGGCATCCGGCCGCATATTGGTCGGCCACCTGCCGGAAGCGGAGCGGCGCGAGATCTTCGCGCGCTCGGCGGTCGCCTCGCCGACGGGCCGGGCCGAGACGGACAACAATGTGCTGGCCAGGATAGCGGCCGAGGCCCTGGAGCAGGGCCTTTCCATCCAGGCCGGCGATTCCGACTTCGCGGTCGCCTGCATCGCCGCCCCGATCCGCGACAACCAAGGCGCCTGCCGCGCCACGATCTCGATCGTGGTGCCGGACAGGAAGCTCGAGCAGAAGGACCCCGACCTGATCGCCCTGGTCAAGGCCAGTGCCCGGCGCATCGAGAGCCGGCTGGGCTGGCAGGCCCGGCGCTGAGGGGGATCGACACGGCGTTTGTGGCCTCACCGACGGCTGACGCGTCACAGGCGATAATGCGCGCTCGCAATCACGCGGCCATGAAACGCCCTCCCCCCTGAAATCGAAAAATCGGCCATGGCCCGCGGCTGATTCCAGCGGTCGCCCAATGCCGCATGCGGTCGCGATATTGTCCGACCTGTCACATGCAGTTCATGAAGGGCCGCTTACATCCGACAACCTTAACCGTATCGGACTGTAATGTCCCTGAGACAGGAAAGGTTTGTTCGTCGTGGTGAAAATCAATTCATTTAATAATAGTTCGCCTGTCGTAAAAATAAACTCTGCCTCGATCGACCCATCAGCTGTCAAGGCATGGGATCAGGCCCAGAAAGCTGCCAAGGATGCAGGTATACTTTGGAATCGGCCGGAGAACGATCACCGCTCGGCTCAGGAGATCATCAAGGACACCCCGCTGCTGCGCGATCTGGGCAATCAGAGCGGCGTCAAGGACATGCTGGAAGACAGGGTCGGCGGCGATATCGAAACGGATGCCGACGCCGCGTTCAGGGCAGTCCAGGTGCTCGAACATGTCGAGAAGCTCGACGAGAACGGCAACCGGATCGCCGGCAGCGATATCGGCAATGGCCGCGTCGACGGTTTCACCAAGGGCGGTGACGCCCGCCACGGCACGGAGGCTGGCCGGCTGCAGGACTTCGGCAAATATGGCTTCTCCAACCTGAAAGGCGAACTCCAGCACGTCGCTTCCGCCAATGACGACAAGGCGGCGCGCGAGCAGGCCGAGAAAATCGGCATCCAATGGGAACTGCCGGCCGACGACAAGCGCTCGGCGCAGGAGATCATCGACGATTCCCCCTTGCTCAAAAATCTGGGCAACCAGAGCGGCGTCAAGGACATGCTGAAGGAACGGGTCGGCGATTTCGAGCATGACGCCAACGCCGCCTACCGGGCCAGCCAGGTTCTCGATCGCGTCACGATGTATGACGAGAATGGCAAGCCGCTGTCGGGAAGCGACGTGTCCAACACCAGCATCGACGGCTTCACCAAGAGCGGGGAAGCCAGGCATGGCACGGAGGCCGGCCGGCTCCAGGATTTCGGCAAATATGGCTTCTCCGCTCTCCAGGCAGTGGAAAAACCCGAAGACATCGCCAGCTACAAGGACTTCCTGGAAAAGAATCCCGGCGCCGACGAAGCCTCCAAGACGATCGCCAAATATACCGCCATCCTCGCCGAGAATTACGATGCGATCAAAGGCAAGACCGGCTCGGGCGAGACTTTGACGGCCGACGCGCTGAAGGACTACATGCGCAAGAACCCGCAGATCAGCGGGGACTTCAAGGAGGCGCTCAATTTCTGGTCGCAGCCGGGCGCCTTCGACCGGCTGGAGACGGCGAAGGACCCGACACGGCTCAAGGCCGACGGCAAGCTGAGCAAGGACGACGTAACCAGCTGGCTGGAAAAGCAGGCGCCCAAGGATGCCGGTTCGGCCATCGCTCTCATGTCCACGATCGCCGATGGCAATGTCGTCGCCGGCATCGACACCAAGACGCTGAACCAGGACCTGTTCGAGCACCCCGAAAAATACGGCACACCCGAAAAGGCGGCCGCCCTCCAGGAATTGCTGAAGGCGCAGAAGCTGATCACCGACGGCGCCAAGGCCGGCATGTGGAAGGACGACTATTCCATCGTCAGCATCGCCAACCGCGTGCGCAGTCATCCCGATCCGCAGAAGCTGCTTCAGGACGTCAACGACCACATCAAGACGCTCGAAAACGATCCGGACGTCGTCAAATATCTGGACGAGAACAGCGCCAAGCAGATGACCGAGCTGCTGGACGAAAACAAGGGTCTCAAGGACGCCCTGCAAAAGACCTATGGCGAGGAGATCAAGTCCGGTAAGGCGCTCGACAGCCTGTGGGACACGAAGACGAAGGACGGCAAGGCCGACCAGCAGGCGGTTCTTGCCGAGTTCTTTGAAACCGCACGGCTGTTCCAGGGCGCCCTCGGGCTCAAGAACGCCGCCGAAATCCAGGACGCCGTCAAGAGTTCCAAGCATAATGGCGAGCTACAGGATTTCTATGAGAAGTCGCTGGCATCGGGCGATCGCCTGAAAGACCTTATCAGGGACAATTCGTTCGAGAAGGCAGCCAGCGCCTTCAGCATGGAAGTTGCGCTCTACAACGCCGCCCTCGATTCCGACTTCACCGGCAGGTTCGACGCCAAGCTGAACGAGAACTTCACCAAGATCGCGCAGGACAAGGCCTTCGACGGGGCATCCTTCGACGATCTGAAGAAGGCGTTCGGCGTCGATGGCGGCGACCGGCTCGACGAGGCCAAGGTCAAGAGCCTCATCGAGCAGATCGGCAAGGATAATCCCGAATTCCTGATCAACAAGGACGGGACGGTCGCAAGGCCAGACCAGATCCTGGCTTCCTTCAGGGGAGACTGGGATCTGTTGCGACAGGGCGCGAAATCGATCAACGAGCTCAAGCTCTTCAGCCCGGATTCGTCGATCAAGGCGGCTTCCGACAGAGGCGTGCTGCATGGCGTCAGCGGCCTCTTCCTGGCTGGCGTCACCATCGCCAAGGGGGCCAGCGGATCCGGCCGGCTCAGCAGCCGCCAGATCGCCGACATCACCACCGGTTCGATCCAGACCGCGACGATCCTCACGGAAGGCGGCTCCAAGGCCTATCTGAATTATCTGAAGGACGTGAAGAGCAAGCTCAGCGGCGACCTTCTCGACCATGTCGGCTCGCTTCTCGAAGACGTTTCTCCGGAAAGCCAGGCCCTGCAGGACAAGTCCAAATTCTACAAGGAGCTGGAGTCCAACCTGAAGAAACTCGAAAACGCCGCGAAGGGAGCCGGCGGCATCGCCGGCATGGCCGCCGGCGCCTATGCGATTTTCGACGGCGTCCAATCGATCCGCAAGGGCGATACGGTCAGCGGCGGCATCAGCATCGCCTCCGGCTCGCTGGGCGCCATGGCCGGCCTGGCTTCCACCGTCGAGGGGGGCCTTGCCCTGTTTGCGCCCAATGTGGCGCGCTTGATCCCGGCCCTGGCCGCGGGTGGCCTTGGCTTAGCCGCGGCCGGCGTCGGCGCGCTGGCCCTGCTACTTCCGGGCCTGATCGAGGAAGGCAAGCAGCAAAAGCGCGCCGACGATTTCGGGGACCTGCTCAGCAGCTACCTGACGAAATACGGGATCGACGGCGTGGAGAATGGCGATATCTGGGATGTTCCGGAAGAGGACTGGCCGCAGACCGGCAGCGGCACATCCTGACGCGCCCAGTGCGGCGGATCTGATCGACGAAGCCGGCCCGTCGACCCTCCTCGATGGCGCCTGGCTATGCCGCTCGGTTTCTCGACGCGATCAGCAGCTCCGCCTCGAGCAAAGCGAACTCGACCATGAGATCGGTAACCGAGAGTTCCGGGTGCTTGTCCATGAATTGCCGGGCCCGCAACTGCATGGCCTCCCTGCCGAGGATCATTGCGGCTTCCAGGGGCGAAATCGAGGCACTGTCGTCCGCGGCGCCGGCAAGCTCCTCGACATCGCCATTGGCGACGTGCTCCTGCCATTGAGCCTCGGTCATCTGCCCGGAAAGATAACAGGTCCGCAGCAATTCGGGGTCCGGCTTCGGCGGATTCCGCATCGTAAAACGCCCAATATCCTACACTATCCTGGTGCCTGCCTCTTGGGCAGGACGGCGGCCAAAATATCGATGCCGGACCCAGCATCCAACATATTCCGTCGTATATAGGTCGTGCCTGTTCAAATAGTAAGACAACCACCCTTCTATGGAATTTTCATTCCGTAGCAAAAAAATCGTGAAATGTCAGATTAACTTGCCGGCCGCCACATGGCAGCCGTCAGCGCCCGGATGAGGCCGTCCCGCCATCATAGGCAACCGGCGCATCCTGCACTTTGGCAGGAAACGGCAGGTCGCACAGCGACACGTTGAAAACCGGATCGGGCCCGAGTGCCTCAGGCCAGATAGCGCCCGAACCAGGCGATTGTCCGGTCCCAGGCGAGCTTGGCCGCCGCCTCGTCGTAACGCGGGGTGGAATCGTTGTGGAAGCCGTGGTTCACGCCGGGATAGATATGGGCCTCATAGGTCTTGCCGCCGGCCTTGAGCGCAGCTTCATAAGCCGGCCAGCCCTCGTTGATGCGGGTATCGAGTTCCGCATAATGGATCAGCAGCGGCGCCTTGATGCGCGCCACGTCCTCGGCCTTGGGCTGGCGCCCATAGAAGGGCACGGCGGCCGCGAGCTCGGGATAGGCCACGGCCGTGGCATTGGCGACGCCGCCGCCATAGCAAAAGCCGGTCATGCCGACCTTGCCGGTCCCCGACTTGTGCTTCATCAGGAACTCGGTTGCCGCAAAGAAATCGTTCATCAGCTTTTCGGGATCGACCTTGGCCTGCAGGTCCCGCCCCTTGTCGTCATTGCCGGGGTAACCACCGACCGAACTCAAGCCATCGGGCGCGAGGGCGACGAACCCTGCTTTGGCGACACGCCGCGCCACATCTTCGATATAGGGGTTGAGGCCCCTGTTCTCGTGGACGACGACCACACCGGGAACGGGACCCGTCGCCTTGGCCGGGCGCACGAAATAGCTGCGCACCTCGCCATTCCCCTTGGGCGAGGAAAAAGTGATGTACTCGGCCACGATGTCTGGATCGGTGAACTGCACCTGCTGCGCATAGGCGTAATTGGGGCTGAGAGAAGCAAGAATGGCCGCTGCCGTCAGGCCACCCACGGCAAACTTGCCGGCGCGATCGAGGAACTCGCGTTTGGAGATCTTGCCATGCGCATAGAAGTCGTAGAGTTCGAGGAGTTCCTGCGGAAAATCCTTGGCCGTCATGCGGGTCATCGCCCGTCCCTCCCCTGTCAACCCGGCAGTAGCCTATAGGATCTTCGGGCGAGCGGTCTTCACAATGGCGAGATGGGTGGAGAGTGGAGGCATCGGCCTCCGAGGGCATGGACATCATCCAAAGCGCGTCGCACCCTTCCTGGATCAAGCTGAAATCAACATCCTTGCCGCCAGTAGGAGCGAAGGAGTCGCCGATCGAGGCCTCACTCCGGCCGAGGGATGAGGCGCAGAACTTTGCCTCGTTGAAAGGAAACGGGCGCCACGATAGCGCCCGCCACTTCATGGCGTAACATATTCGGCGGCATTGCTGAGATGCATCATGCATCCATCAGGATCATTGTCCTGCAGCAATGCCACGGCCATGTCCAATTCCTCCAGGGCCGCTTCCTGTCGCAGCGGATCCCGAATCGAATCCACGCTGTTCTTCATCTGTTTGAGCTGTGATTCATTGCACTGGCTGGCGCGTGTCCACACGGCGTTGGGCGCTGCCATCGCACTTGTTGCCAGACCCAATGTGAGAGCCGCCGCGACACAGACTGACTTGATCACTGGCCTTCTCCTTTGAAGTGGGTGAAGTGCCCCAAGCCCCTGGGTACTCTTCCAAACCTCCTTCAAAAGGCTCTGTTCCAGTTATCCGGGCCTGCGCTGCCATCTCATATCGCGCTGCGCGCTTCTTTCGAACGGCCTGCGGGTCATCTTTCTCACAGTCGCTGCTGGATGCGCCGGGCGATGTCGAACAGGCGGCGCTCCAGCAGGACGGGCGTCTCGCAGACATAGGTCAGCGAACGGCCCCGCTCCTCGAAGATGCGCTTGTCCCATTTGAGCTGGGTTTCGAGATCATCCGTTTCCTTGCTGCCCACTGCGCTGGGGGAATCCTTGGCGGCACCGATCTTGTCGCTCTCGTCGCGGATGCGATCGGCGAGCTTGTTCTGGCCGCGCGCATAGCGGCCGATGCCGCCCAGGATCTTGTCGCGCTCCTCATTGACCAGTTCGAGCACACCGGCGAACAGGCGCGTCAGGCGGGCGTCCTTCTCCGCCCCGGTCTGCTGTACGAAACCGTCGAGCAGACCATCGACCTCCTCGATCGGCGTCCGGCGCGAGGCGAGCTTCTGGGCCATCGCCGCCGTGTCGAAATCCTTGGTCCAGTCGCCGGCCGTCGCGATATCCGGCCCGCTCCAGACCACGCCGGCGCTCAGCGTGCCGACCTTGCGCTGGATGCAGGGCCAGTCCGGATCGGGCTGGGGCTGCTGGGCCTGCACGGTGTGAACCCAATCCACGCCACCCGCCAGCATCACCACCAGGATGGCCGGCCGAAGGGTCCGCACCACGGACCTGCCAGATTTCGGGGGCCTGCCAGATCTCATGATGCTTCTCCTTTGGGGCCACCGCGGCGCACCATCAGGCCGCGGGACGGGTCATAGGCGATGAGCGCGGCGGCGAAGAACAGCACCGTGGTGCCCACCACCACCGCAAGCGCGACCGGCTCGAGCCGGCCATAAAGGGCAAAGCGCACCAGCTCGACCCCATGGGTGAACGGGTTGGCGAGGCAGGTCAGATAAAGACCCTCGCTCGCCTCCCGGATGCGCCAGAGCGGGTAGAGCGCCGAGGAGGCGAAGAACATCGGGAAGATCACGAAGTTCATCACGCTGGCGAAATTTTCGAGCTGGCGGATCAGCGAGGACAGGAAGAGGCCGATCGAGCCGAGCATCAGGCCGGTCAGCACCAGCGCCGGCAGGGCCAGGACATAGCCCTGCACCGGCGCGTCGACATCCCACCAGGCTGCGATCGCCAGGAAGACATAGACCTGCAGGACCGACACCAGCACGCTCGCCGTCAGCTTGGCGGCCAGCAAAGACCAGCGCGGGAAGGGGCTGGTGAGCAGCACCCGCATCGAGCCGACCTCGCGGTCATAGACCATCGAAAGCGAGGACTGCATGCCGTAGAAGAGCTGGATCATCACCGCCAGGCCCGGCACGACATAGGTCTCGTAGAGCACATAGGTCTCGTAGGGCGGCTGGATCGAGACCCCCAGCACATTGCGAAAGCCGGCAGCGAAGATGAAGAGCCAGATCAGCGGGCGCACCAGCGCCGACAGGAAACGTTCCTTCTGGTTGACGAAACGCAGCATCTCCCGATGCGCGATGCCGCCCAGGCAGACCAGATAACCCGAAAAGCTCAGCCGCGAGGTGAGTGCCGTATCCGACATCAGGCGGCCTCCCTGTCAGTCAGACGGCGGAAGGTCTCGGCCAGGCTGGCGCCGCTGCGGGCAGCGAGCATGGCCGCCTTGCCCTCGGCGACGATGCGGCCCTGGTGCAGGACATAGACGTCGTCGTTGTCGGCGATTTCCTCGAAGATATGGGTGGCCCACAGCACTGCGATGCCCTCCTCATCGACCAGGCGCCGCACCGTGGCGACGATGTCGGCCCGGGCTGCAAGGTCGAGGCCGACGGTCGGCTCGTCCAGGAGCAGGAGGCGGGGCCTGTGCACCAGCGCGCGTGCGATCTCCACGCGCCGGGCTTGGCCACCGGACAGCGTGCGAACCTTCTCGTCGGCCCGCTCGGCAAGGCCCACGCGTCGCAGCAGCGTAAGAATATGCTCGCGGACCGCCTTCCCGCCGAGGCCGTGCAAGGCCGCGTGATAGGCAAGGTTCTGGCGTACCGTCAGGTCGGCATCGAGCGTGCGGGCCTGGAAGACGACGCCGAGCTCGGCAAGCGCCCGCGACGGCGTGAGATTGAGATCATGCCCATAGACCTCGACGCGGCCGGAACGGTTCTGATAGAGCCGCGTCACGATCGAGAACAGGGTCGTCTTGCCTGCGCCGTTCGGCCCCAGCAGGGCGACGAAGCGCCCGGCCTGCACCTCGAGCGAAACGTCGGTCAACGCTTCACGTTTGCCAAAACGATGACCGACGGCCGAGACCGAGAGCGCCGGCTTGTCCGAACGAACCGTCATGGTCGATCCCTGTCACGCCGAGGATGCGGCAGGATACACCAGGCCCGGCGGACGGCAGAACGAAGAGTTGCTGGCAGGGGTTTGCGCTGCCCCTCACCCTTACCCTCTCCCCGCAAGAGCGGGGCGAGGGAGCGCCAAGCGCCGCGCATCAACGTGAGACGTTGAGCTTGCGGGACAAAACGCGACGCCGAGGTCCCCTCGCCCCGCTTGCGGGGAGAGGGTAAGGGTGAGGGGCAGCACCATCCTGTAACCATTTCACCGCACCTGATCGGCTCGCCAGGCCCAAAATGAACGGTATTTCACAACCATCACTTGCCCTTGAGCTTGGCCTTGAGCTGGAGCAGGCCGGCCAGATAGATATCTGCCACAGCCTTGCGCGCAGCATCTCCCGAGACGCCCTTGGGGTCGAAGGTGGACGACCAGGTGATGGCGATCTTGCCCGGTTCGTCGTCCTCTTCCACCTTCAGGGTGGAGACGTAATTCTCGATCGGCAGGGGGCTCTCGAGAATCGCATAGGTGTAGGACGTGTCCTTGTCGTCCCATTTGACCAGCTTTTCGACGAATTTGGCGCCGTCCTTGGTGGTGAGTGTGCGGATCTTGGCGCCGTCCTTTTCCGAAAGCTCGCAGGAAGCGATGGCCGGATGCCAGGTCTTGATACCGCAGAAATCGCCGATCAGGGCCCAGGCTTTGGCCGGCGTGCCCTTGCTCTCGACGCGATTGGAGTTTTTTTCCGCGAGGGCCGGGCTGCAAGCAAGGCCCAATACCGCCACGGCGCCGACAAGAGTCGCGATACGCATGTTCTTCCTCCCCAGATCTTGCTGATTGAATCGTCGTGTCGCGTCAGTTCGGCGAAACCACCACGCCCCAGGGGGCCTCGCCGACCGGAATGGTCTTGATCACCTTCTGGCTGGCGACATCGATCACCGAGACGTCGTTGGAATTGCCGTTGGTGGCGTAGAGATATTTTTCGTCCGGCGTGAAGGCGAGCTGCCAGACGCGCTGGCCCACCAGCAGATATTTCTCGACCTCCAGGGTCTCGCCATTGATCACCGCGACGCGGTTGGCGGGCCCGAGCGCCACGAAGGCCGTCTTGCCATCCTTGGTGACGCGCACGCCAACGGGCTGGATCGTCTCGGCGGTGACGCCCGGGACCTGGAACTCGATCTTCTTGAGGATCTTGCGGGTGGCCGGCTCGATCACGCTGACGGTGCCGCCAACCTCGGAGCTCACCCAGACCTTGGAATTGTCCTTGTTGAATTCGGCAAAGCGCGGGCGTGAATCCACCAGCACGCTATCGATCACCTGGAAGCTGGTGGTGTCGATGAAATGGGCCATGTTGGTGGTCTCGGAGGTGTTCACCAGCATCTTGCCGTCAGGGCTGATGCCCATGCCCTCCGGCTCGACGCCGACGGGCACGGTGGCCAGCACCTTGTTTTGCTGCACGTCGACCACCGTCACCTGGGCATCGTCCTCATTGGCGATGTAGAGGGGGTTGCCGGAAGGGTGCAGGATGAAGAGTTCGGGATCGGGCCCCGACTGCAAGGTGCGGGCCACCTTCATCGTCGCCGTGTCGATCACCTCGACGCCGTCGTCGTCGCTGGCACACAGATAGAGGGATTTTCCGTCATTGGAGATGGTGATGCCGCGCGGGCGACGGCCGGTCGGCACGGTCTGCTTGACGGTCTGGGTCTCGGAATCGATCACGGAGATCGAATTGCCCTTCTCGTTGGAGACATAGACCGTATAGGCCTGCGCCGTTCCGGCCAGGCAAGCGGCCGCCAGCCCCAAAAAAGCAGCCTTGGCGAAATGCGGCATGATCCGGTTCCTCTCCAGGCGGGCATCCCCGCAGCGCGTTCACGGCAAATGACATTGGCTTTCGGGCTGATCGGCGCCGAGCGTATCGAGCACGCTGCGCTGATGCAGGTAACCGGGCTGCGGCGACACCGAAACGATCGCCATCGGCTGGGCAATCAGCACCGGCTGGCGCAGCTGGTGGTCCCAACCGCGAAAATTCACCGGTACGCCCTTGAAGGCGGCCAGCTGGAATTTCGGATCGACGAGGAAGGTCGAGATCGCCGCCGGATCTGCCGACTTGGTCCGCGTCACGGCTTCCCCCACCGCACGTACCGCGACCCAGGCCTGATAGTCGATCGGCCGCATGGTCCGCTTGGCCCGCTTGAAGAAGCGGCTCTGCAGCTGCGCCGAGCCCCAGGCATCCTGGGCGCGGTGCCAGGAGGTCGCGATCAGGCCCTGCGTACCGGCGATGACCTTGGGGTCCCAGGTGCGATAGCTGAGATAGTCGCCGAAATCGGCCTCCTCATCGGCCACCAGCATGATGTCGTAGTCGACGCCGCGGCTGAACACCAAGGCATCCGACTGGGTGATGCTGTCGCTGCGGGCGCGGGCGAGCGGACCGAATTCCCAGGCCTTCTCGGCTACGAGGGTAAGCCCGAACTTCTTGGCCGACTGCTTGAGCGCGTCGGCATAGAGCTTGTCCGCCGCGGTAGGCCCGTAGGTGAGGAAGAGCTTCATCCAACGCTTGGTCGCCAGATACTGCACCAGCGCATCGGTCAGCATGGCGCGGCTCGGCGGAACGTGGAACACATTGGCGCGGCAATCGGCGCCGCGCAGCTGGTCGTCCTGCGCGGCAGCGTTGAACACCACCACCGGCCGTCCCTTGAGGGCATCGGCGACGGCGAGGAGTTCGTCCGCCGTCAGGGCGACGACCAGGAATTTCGCCCCCGCATCGGCCAATTTGACGGCCGATTCCACCGGCGACTGGCCCTTGTCCAGCACGACCTGATCCAGCACATAGCGCTGGCCGGAAAAGCGGCCTGTGGTGTTGTTGTCGTCGATGGCAAGCCCCGCACCGGCCGCGGCCTCGTCTTCCGGCGTGGGATCGAGTTCGTAGAGCGCGGGCGGCGGTGCCTTGTGGGTAATGACCCCGATGCGGACCTCAAGCGGTTCGGCCGCCCTTGCCGTGCCGCAGGACAGCATGGCCACAAAGGCGCACAGCAAGGCTGCCATCAGGCTGGACAGGCTTTTTGAACTCGCAGCCGGTAACACATTTCGCTCCCGAACGCGCAGGCCTCTGCGTGCCTGAACATCAGCAAGCTTACGCATTGCAATTGAAGAACGTCAACTTAATATACCTAAGGAATTTATAAGCCGAATACAGTCTGTACTGGCCTTCATGTTCATGGCAATTTTTACTAGAACGTGAACTGACATGCTTTCATAGAATATTCTTAGTTGCGAAGGGACCACTGTGCTTGAATGGATGTCCCTGATTGCAGGAACGCGCCGGCGCAGCCTGAAGTATTGGATCGGAAGACATCGCGGCCAGCTGCAGCAGACGGGCGTGGCAATGCTTGTCCTGCTGGCAGCGGCCCTTGTGCACCCCGTGCCGGCCCGCGCCAGCGAGGCCGGTAAGGCCCTGCTCGCCCTGCCCTTCGGCTATCTCGACACGTCCGGCGAGGCATCCGACCAGAAGGAAGCCCATGCCGACCGGCTGAAGGCGATGTCGACCCGCCTGACCGACCGGCTGCAGGCGGGCGGCTTCTACCGAATCGTTCCGGCCACGCCGGGAATCATCGCCTGTGCCGGCAACGACCAGGATTGCCTGCTGGGAGAAGCACGCAAGGCCGGTGCGGATTTCATCCTGACCGGAGCCGTGCACAAGACCAGCACCCTGATCTCGGCGATCTGGGTTGGCGTTTTCGACGCCAAGGACGGCAAGCGCATCTTCTTCCGGCAGATCAGCTTCCGCGGCGACACGAATGAGGCCTGGCAGCACGCCACGGACTTCGTTCTGGGCCAGTTGCAGGAAGAGGCGCGGCAGGCGCGGTGAAAAATCGCATGGTTGCCGCCGAACGCCCATGAGGGCATTGTGGGACATAAAGAGGAAGAGCGCATCGTGACCCGTTTGCTTGTCAGTGTCGTCGACAGCGCCGAAGCTGGGCTCGCCCTTGCGCAGGGGGCCGATCTCATCGATGCCAAGGATCCGGAGGCCGGCGCCCTGGGCGCCCTGCCGCTTGCCACTATCCGCAGCATTCAGGCCGGCCTGCCCGAGGACACCATTACCAGTGCCGTTGCCGGCGACGACGACGATGTCGAGCGCCTTGCCGACAGTGCCCTGGCGATCGCCACCACCGGCGTCACCTTCGTCAAGCTCGGCCTCGGCCGGACGATGGCCCAGCCTGCCAGCGTCGCTGCGCTCGGCCGGCGGCTTGCCGGGCATGGCCGCTTCATCGCGGTCCTGTTCGCCGATGAGAACCCGCCGCTGTCCCTCACAGCCGCGCTGCATGAAGCCGGTTTTGTCGGTGCCATGCTGGATACGAGCCAAAAAAGGGGGATCCGCCTGCCCGACCTGCTGACGATGGACCAGCTCAGCTCCTTTGTGGCGGGCTGTCGCCAGCTCGGCCTGATGTCAGGGCTTGCCGGCTCCCTGCGCATCGAGGACATCGACCCGCTCGCCGTCCTCGGCCCCGACTATCTCGGTTTCCGCGGCGGGCTCTGCCTGGCCGGCGATCGCCGCGGCCAGCTCGACCCGCAGGCCATCGGCCGCGTGGCTCGCCGCCTTCAGGCAGTCCGGCACGGCGAGCAGGCTGCATGAGCCTGACCGTGGTCAAGATCGGCGGCAGCCTGTGCGGCTCGGCCCGCCTCGAGCGGCTGCTCGGACAACTCGCCAGCGAAATCGAGACACCACTGGTACTGGTCGCCGGCGGTGGCCCCTTTGCCGATGCGGTGCGCCAGGTCCAGGCGGCCATGCCCTTCGACGACATCCTCGCCCATCGCCTCGCCCTCGATGCCATGACGCACCTGGCCGAAGTGCTGGCCACCCGCCATCCGCGCCTGACAGCGGTGGGAAGCAGGGCTGACGTTACGACAGCTCTGGGGGAGGGCAGGCTCCCGATCTGGCATCCCGCCGAACTGCGTGCGGGACATCCCGATATCGCCGAGAGCTGGGCGGTGACGTCGGACAGCCTGGCGGCCTGGCTGGCGGCCGAACTGAGGGCCAACAGGCTCATTCTGGTCAAGTCTGTCGACGTCCCCGCCGAATCGACCCCCGCCGCCTTGGCGGCGGCCAATATCGTCGACGCCCATTTTCCCCGCTACGCGGCCCGGTTCACCGGTTCCATCGTGGTAGCGGGTCCTTCCAGCGACGACAGGCTTGCCGCGCTGTTTCCCGTTCCCTGCGAGGCCTCATGAGCCGGCGTCCTGCACAACCACGCCTGGCCTGGGCCCTCACCGGCTCCGGGCATTACTTCACCGAATGCCTGGAGCTGATTCGTGAAGTGGGGGATTGCGACCTCTTCGTCACCCGCGCCGCAGCTGAGGTGATCCGCATGTATCGCAAGCAGTTCGAGGCGTTGCCCAAGGGCACGCGGCTGATCAAGGACACCACGGCCAGCGCCGCCCCGGTCGGTGCCTTCTATCACGGCGACTACCATACGCTGGTGGTGGCGCCGGCGACCTCGAACACCGTGGCCAAATGCGTTTTCGGCATCTCCGACACGCTCGCCACCAATGTCTATGCGCAGGCCGGCAAATGCCGCATCCCCTCGATCGTGTTTGCCTGCGACACGGCACCGGAGATGGAGACGCAGGCCCCCTCCGGCATGGTCAAGGTCTATCCAAGGCGCATCGACCTCGACAATGTCGAAAAGCTCAAGGAATTCGAGGCGACGACGGTGGTCGAGACCTATGAGAGCCTGCGCCAGGCGGTGCTGGAAAGGCTGAAATGCGTGACCATCTCGCCCTGATCACCGGCCATCTCAGCCGCGTGAGGCTCGAACGCACGATGACGGCTCTGGGCCCGGTTTCCTTCGACTGGCTGATCCTCGATGCCGGCGTCAAGGTCGCTGCCCTGATGACGGAGGAGATCATCCGCCGGCGCGTCACCCTGCCCGAGGGCATCACGCGCGTCTTGTTGCCCGGCCGTTGCCGGGCCGATCTCGAAGCCCTTTCCGGCCATTTCGGCATTCCCGTGCAGCGCGGCCCCGACGAGATCGCAGACCTGCCGGCCTTTCTCGGCCGGGGCGGCCATCCGCCCGACCTCTCGAGCCACGACGTCACCATCTTTTCCGAGATCGTCGACGCCTCCCAGCTTTCGCCCGAGCAAGTGCTGGAACGCGCCCGCGCCATGGCTGCCAAGGGCGCTGATGTCATCGACCTCGGCGCACTGCCCGACACGCCCTTCCCGCATCTCGAAGACAGCATCAGGCTGCTCAAGCATCACGGCTTCAAGGTCAGCGTCGACAGCGCCGCGCCCGCCGAACTCAGGCGAGGCGCAGAGGCCGGCGCCGATTTCCTGCTGAGCCTCAACGAACACACGCTCGATCTTGCCCTGGGGACGCAGGCGGTCCCGGTGCTGGTGCCGGTCGAGCCCAGCGATCTCGCCTCGCTGCTACGGGCGGTCGAGCGCATGGAGCAGGAGGGCCGACCCTATATCGCCGATCCCGTGCTCGATCCCATCCATTTCGGCTTTGCCGCCTCGCTCGCACGCTATGTCGAGTTCCGGCGCCTGAAACCGCAGGCCGAAATATTGATGGGAACCGGCAATCTTACGGAGCTGACCGAAGCCGACAGCCTGGGCCTCACCGCCCTCTTGATGGGGATCTGTTCGGAACTCGCCATCCGCCAGGTGCTGGTGGTGCAGGTCAGCGCCCACACCCGCCGCACGCTGCAGGAGCACGACGCCGCGCGCCGGCTGATGTTCGCGGCCAAGGCCGATGGTTCCCTGCCCAAAGGCTATGGCTCGGCCCTGCTCGCTCTCCATGACAAGCGGCCGGTGGTGAGTTCGCCGGAACAGGTGGAGCAGAATGCGCAGGCAGTGCGCGATGCCAATTTCCGCATCGAGGTCAGCGATGACGGCATCCACGCCTATAACCGCGCCATCCATGCCCGCGGCACGGATGCCCTGGCCTTCTATCCCGAGCTCGATGTCGCCGGCGATGCCGCCCATGCCTTCTATCTCGGCACGGAACTGGCCAAGGCGGAGACCGCCTGGCGACTCGGCAAGCGCTATGCCCAGGATGAGCCGCTCGATTTCGGCTGCGCCGCGGACAGGCCAAGCGAAGACGCCACCGGCTTCAAGGCGCCCGGCCATACGCTGGCCGGCCGCAAGGAAACAAAAAAATGAGGAGAGCCGATTCTCTACCCTCCCCTGGAAGGGGAGGGTCGGCCTGACAAGGCCGGGGTGGGGTGACTTTCTCGTAGGAATATGCGGTTTTCTTCGGCAAGCGCTGCGTTTCTCACCCCACCCCGACACTTCGTGTCGACCCCAGACCATTCCGAGAGGAATGGTCGACCCCACCAGGGGAGGGTAAAGAATTGGCGCGCCACGAAAGTGGGTTGTCGCGTAGAGGAACGAATGATGCCGCGCATTCTCGAAACCATCGTCACCACGCTCAATGCCGACGGCAGCGCCCATCTGGTGCCCTTCGGCCTGATCGAGGAAGGCGAGCACTATGTGGTCGCGCCCTTCCGCCCCTCGCCGACCATCGCCAATCTGGAACGCCATCCCTTCCTTGCCGCCGCGGCCCCGGTCGACGTCAGGGTGATCGCCGGCTGTGTCACCGGGCGGCGCGGCTGGGCGACCCTCCCGTGCGAGCGGATCGAGGGCGTCAGGCTGGCCGAGGCCTTCGCCCATATGGAGCTTGCGGTCGAAGCCGTGGTTCCCGACGAGGCCAGGCCCCGTTTTCGCTGCCGCGTCGTACATCGGGGCCTGCATCAGCCCTTCCTCGGCTATAATCGCGCCCAGGCGGCCGTGCTGGAAGCGGCCATCCTGTCGACGAGGCTGCACATGCTCAGCCCCGACAAGATCCGCACCGAAGTGGATTACCTTCGCATCGCCATCGGCAAGACGGCCGGCGAGGCCGAGCTGGAAGCCTGGCAGTGGATCGAGGAAAAGATCCTGGCCGGGCCGACACCGGCTGGCTCATCCGGCTGAGACGCGCCCTCCGGACCCAAAACAGTTCTGTCATTCCCGGCCGAGCATAGCGAGGGGAAGAGAATCCAGGGGCTGAAAAACTCCAATTATGGCCCCTGGATCCCCTTCCCTCGCCACGATGTGGCTCGCCGGGGATGACAACGTGCTTCAGCCCCGAGCTGCATCCGAAACCTGATCGGCCGCGAGCAGTGCGAGCGACACCGCCGGCGCGCAGGAGGAGGCCCAGTAGCTCTCCGCCCCCTCGGCGCCCGGCACCAGATCGGCAAGATCGTGATAGGTGAGGCCTATGCGGGCCGCCAACGCCTGCACCACGAAGCGGCCGACGCCGCAGCCCACCACCGGCGGGCGCGCCGTGCCTTTGCGGCGCGACAGGATACGTGCGGCGGCATCGTGCAGGCGGCGCAGTTGCAGTTCGGCGAAATGAGCCGCCAGTTCGTTCCAGACATGATCGGGCGCGTCGCCCGCGTCCTGGCCGACGACGCGTGCGAGCCTTGTCCGCGTGGAGGCGAGGCTCTTGTCGCGGCCATCGGCCGTGTCGTGCTGGTCGGCCTCCTCGGGCAATGTGCCGAGCAGGCGATGGACATCGGCAATGGTGGCGAAATGCTCGGCGACCAGCGTGACGTCCTGCCCCTGGAAGGGCAGTCTTTCGGCGAGCGACATCAAAGGCGTGCGCACGACGCCGGCATAGACGAGTTCGCCCGATGCCAGTCTTTCAGCATCCGTATAGCCGACGCCCGTGATCCTGCCTTCCTCGATCGGGATGAGATCGGAGGTGGTTGAGCCGATGTCGACCAGCAGGGCATTCGGCAGGCGGGAAGCAACGAAGGCCGCGGTCGCATGCCAGTTGGCCGAGGCGACATCCACTGCATGGGCAGCCGCGCGATGGGGAGGCAGGAAACCCGCCCGTCCGCCATAGATGGCGATCTCGCCCTGGCAATGCCGGGTGGCCCAGTCGGTCAGCGCCGCGACGCCGGCGGCGCGATCGTCGAACAGAGCGCTGAGCTCACCGGTCATGGTCACCGCATGGTGGCGCGCCTCGCGCGCCCAGGCCGGCAGGGCGGCGAAGGCTCCGTCGAGCACTGCAAGCCCCTGCCTGATCTGGTAGGGTTCCTGCCTCACCGCCTTGAGCCGGCCTTGTGCCACGGCGGCAACCTTGACATGCACGCCCCCGAGATCCCAGCCCAGCACCAGGTCGTTCGTGGCGAGCCCCGGATCATCATACGCAGTCGAATCCATACCGATCACTTTCACGGCCTGTTGCTTCCACCATTCAAGGCGCCGTGCCACAAAGGGGCAACGCCGCTTTCGAGTCGTCATCATGCCCGCACCGGATCGACAGGACAAAGCCCATGCCGCTCCGGGCGCAAGCCCCGGCGTCGAGATCGTGCCGGTCATCGATCTCCGCCACGGATCGGTGGTGCGGGCCAAGGCCGGAGACCGGGCTCATTACCAGCCGATCATCACGCCGCTCAGCCCCACGGCTGATCCGGTCGACGTCGCCACCGGCCTGCTCAAGGTCGCCCCGTCCCCCCAACTCTACGTCGCCGATCTCGATGGTATCGAGGGACGCGGGCGCGATACCACAAGTCTCCGGCGTCTCGCCGCCGCCTTTCCGGCGGTACGCCTGTGGGTCGATGCCGGCATTGCCACCCGCTCGCAAGCGGAAGCCTTCCTGGAGGAAGGGCTCGGCCTTCCGGTGCTCGGCTCGGAGAGCCAGAGCGACGACAGGCTCGTGCGGGACCTGGCCGGTCAAGCCGTACTGTCGCTGGATTTTCGCGGCGACGACTATGTCGGCCCGGACGCGATCCTCGCCACGCCCTCGATCTGGCCGGAACGGGTGATCGTCATGACGCTGGGGCGCGTGGGCATGGGCAGCGGCCCTGATCTCGAAAGGCTGTCCACGCTTCGTCGGCAGGCTCCGGCCCGTTGCAGGCTCTATGCCGCCGGTGGCCTGCGGGACAAGGGCGATCTTGCCGCCCTCGCCGAAATCGGCGTGTCCGGCATTCTCGTCGCTTCTGCCCTGCATGACGGGCGCCTGTGAGGCTGTATTCGGAATGTCAGCCTCCGGCTGACATCTTGCGTGCTGGCAAACGCTTGGTTTCCAGGGTGTCAGCCTCGCTCCATCAATTGATGGAGCTGTGAGGCTGACACTCCTCGTTTCCCGCGCCCTACCGGCAACGCTTGGGTGAAGCGCATTGGGGCTCGCCGGAGAAACTGGGTTCCTCCGGCGAAGTTTCAGCGTCCGAGAAAGATGGCAGCCAGCCGCTGAAGCAGGCCTGCAGGCATGGGCGCAGCAGGCGGCTCCTGCCCAGGGCTGTCCCCGATCTATGCGGCGAAGGGGTGCTTGACCTGCTCGCGCTTGCTGGTGGCTTCGGCCGCGCTCGGCCAGCCATTGACGGCGCGTTCTATCGCCTGCTTGGTCGCTTCGTAGTTGTATTTCTGGATCTTGGCGTCGTCGTCCGCCAGCCAGTGGATGAAGACACCCACGCTGATGAAGATGTCGTCGGCCTCGTCGGCGGGAATGGTACCGTCGGCGACGCTGTCCTGCACCGCACGCGCCACGGCGTGCTGGGCCGGACCGAACATCTGCACCGCTTGCTTGGCGCCCTTGATCGTCACCTTGTTGAACAGCAAGGTGTTGGGCTTGCATTGCAGGTTTGGGGCGATCACCGCCAGAAGCGAGGTGAAGCCGTCT
Organism: Labrys neptuniae; assembly: GCF_040797145.1. Lineage (NCBI taxonomy): Bacteria > Pseudomonadati > Pseudomonadota > Alphaproteobacteria > Hyphomicrobiales > Xanthobacteraceae > Labrys > Labrys neptuniae. The sequence continues at coordinate 67,020 of NZ_JBFNQD010000006.1, forward strand.
TTGTTGTTGGTGAGGGCGTTGCAGAACGCCGTCTCCGCGGCCGAGCCGCGAGGACCCATGATCAGGTCGATATGAGCGACTTCATTGCCGTCGCCGACAAGAGATTCGCCGATCAAAACCTTGTTGATCTTTGCCATATTCGATAGTCCTCCCTGCGAGAACAAAGGCCCCGATCCCTTGGAGCGGCGGCCGAGCCATCTATCCTTGTTTGCAGCGTTCGACACGGCGCCGAACCGGTTGGCCAGATAGCTTTATGAGCGTAATCGCGCATTCCGTCACCAGCAAGCATCCGTTCAGGTGCCCGCGGCCGGAAGGCGCATGATCGCGGCGGCAAACAATGTCGCCACGGTGAAGTCGGCGGAAGTTCCGGGGTTGAGATCTCCTTTCTTCAGTTCGGCATCGAATGCCAGCAAGGTTGCGAGCGAGGCCGGGCCTGGTGGACCCGCCTCGATGATTTCGGCGGCGCGCGCCCGCACGGCTTCGGCCTGCTCGCGGCCGCGGCGGCGCTCGATATGCGTATCGGCAAAACGCGACAGGAACGCCATGTGCACCGACGTGGTACACCAGGGCTCGTCGAGGCCCGCCGCTTGTGCCTGCCGGAGCGCCGGCAGGCCCGTCTCGAAGACATCCTCGAAATCGGTGAGATAGGCCCGGGCAATGCGGTCGCGCCCGGCGGCTTCACCCATCGCTTCGCGCAAGGTCACGGTCGGCGCTTCGTGGACATCGTGGCGATCGGCGCTTCCCAGCCCGCCGGGCGAAGCCAGGCGGATCGCCTCGAAAGCATCGCGCGCATCGATCCTGTCGAGTCCCGACAAGATCGAGGCAAGCGCCGCACGCAAGTCTCCCCCCGCCTCGGCGGCCGCAGCAAGCGGCGCACAAAGCAGCACGATACCCAGATTGGTGTTCCAGCCTATGGCCTCGCGCGTCGCCCGGATGGCAGCGAGGATACGAGCCCCGACGCTGGCGCCCGGTTGGCCGATCCAGGGTGCGGAGGCCACCGCGCTCGCCTCGAAATCGGCGACCTTGGTCTCGCCGATATCGGCGAAGACATGCACATTGCCGGGCTTCAGGGCCCGGAGTTCGGCGAGGCAGGCGTCCCGATAGGCACCGGCAAGATCGAGGCTGGGGCGGTGATAGTTCATGACACGGCCACCATTGCCGGACGGTGGGCGGCGTAGACGGCCTTCAGGAAGGCACGGACGACGGCCTCGCTGATATCGACGTCGACGATGCTCTGCAGGCCGGACCAGGACGGCATGCTGTTGACCTCGAGGAGCAGGAAGCGGCCGCGATCATCCTCGATGAGGTCGACCCCGCAATAGGATACATCGACTGCCTGCGCCGCCCTCAGGGCAAGGTCCGCAGCCTCCTCCGGCATCCGCCAGGGCGATGGGCGCCCTCCCTGGTGGACATTGGTGATCCAGCCATCGCCCTCGCGCGCCATGGCTGCCACCACGCGACCGTCGCAGACGAAGACGCGATAGTCCCGCCAGCCCTCGACGTTCCGGCGCACGAAACGCTGCAGATAATAAACCCGCGCCACCTCCTCGAGTTGGGGAAGATCGTCCGGTATGCCGATCAGGCGCAGGCCCTCGCCCTGGGAGCCGAACAGGGGCTTGAGAACCAACGGCACGCCCGGCTTGGCCTCGCGCCGCACGATGTCCATCGCCGCCTCCCGGCTCGACACCACGAAGGTATCCGGCGTCGGCAGGCCGGCCCTGGCGATCAGCAGGCTGGTCATCGATTTGTCGACGCAGCGCTCGATGGCGCGGGGGTCGTTCCACACCACCACGCCCGCGGCGACCAGGGCATGCAGCACGCCGAGCCGCAGGGTGGTCGCCTCGAAGGTGCCGCCCGATATGGTGCGCAGCAGCACCCCATCCGGCAATTCCCCCTCGAAGCCGGGAATGCGCAACGGCTCGCCCCCGCCGGTGACCATGGCCACATCAGCCAGGGAAAACAGCACCGGCTCGATGCCGCAGGCGCGCAGGGCGCCAAGCAGGCGCCCGCGATGCCATTCGCCATTGTCGGCTGCGAGACCGATGCGCAATCCGCGTCCCACAGGGTGTTCGACCGGGTTCAATTCGAGATGTCCTACCAAGGGTTCCTGCGAGGTTGGGGTCCTGTGAGCTCGGCGTTCGATGCTACGAGAAGGAGGCATCCACCAGGTCCGGCATCAGATGGCCGCCGCGGAAGGTCTCGCCGTTCTCGAGTGCGGTGACGATGACCTCCGCCGGGCTGAACAGATGCGGATCGATGGCATAGAAGTCTCCCTTGAAACGGCTGAAAATCTCGGCGAAGGGCTTGCCGTGGTCGCGGGAGGTGGGACTCGGCAGGGCTTCAGCCAGCGATTTGGCGGCCTGGGCGGTGCCGGCCACGAACAGGTGGACACGCCCGCCATAGATGATCGCATCGTTGGTGCGGCCCATGGCGCGTACGAAATCCGGCGTCGGCGGCGCCAAGGGCGCCGTGCCCAAGCCATCGACGATATCGGCAAGCGGAAAACCGAGGCTGTGCGCCTTGTGCAGCGCGACCTCGAGCACGCGGCTGACGACCTGGGTCGCCCCGGCCAGGCTCTGGGTCGGCGCATAGATGAAGGTGAGGGCTTCGGGCGCCAGCCGCGTCGCTTCCGCAACGTTGCGCACCACGGTCTCCGGTGGCGGCGAGGCGGTTTCCAGGATCAGGACGGCACTGTCGGCCTCGTCGCTGTAGCCCAGTTCCACGAAGAGAGGCTCCACCCGCGCGGCAGCGCGTCCCGGCCCCGAGCCAAGCGCGAAATAGGCCTCCTTGCCGCTTCCGGCGCGCAGGCTCCAGCCGGCATATTGGCAGCCGAGACACGCCAGGACGGGATTGGTCGTCTGCACATTGACGGAGAAGGGCCAGCGCTCCACCGGCCCCGTGGGCGCGATCGATACACGGCCGAGCCCCGCCAGGCAGATCTCAGCAACCCGGCGGCCCGCTTCGATGGAGCCGGGAACACCGGCACCGGCATCGATGAAGCGACATCCGCCCGGGCCCGCGCTGACGGTCAGCCGCAGACCCGCCGCATCGGCGACGAGGCTGTCGACCAACGGTCTGGCCAGGGCATTGACGCTTGGGGGCTGCAGAAAAATCGTCACGCGGGAATTCTCTCCTCTTGAACGAGACGGATGATGTCCGCACCACGCTGGTCGAGCAGACGTCGAACCTCAACAGCTTCCCCGCCTGTGGCGGCGACGGTGCAGATCGGCGCCCCGGCCTTGATCGCGCTGGCGCGCTCCGGCCGGTCCGCCACGAAAGCCGGCCATGCGATGTCGGGCACCCTGGCGACAGGCCTGTCGGCATAGACGATCATGGTGCCGGCGGCCGCCTCCGGAGGGGCCTCGAACACGCCCAATTCGCCTCGGCTTGCACGGCAATGGCGCTCGAACAGCGGCGTCTTCCGCCGGTCGAGGCAATCGAGCGTAGCGCCCGGCCGCGGATTGATCTCCAGCAGCCACCAGCGATCCGGCGTCACCATCAGGTCGGCGCTGGCGAGGCCTCGCAACCGGGTGGCCGCCACGATCCGGCCGATCGCCATCTCAATCTCAGGATCGATCGCAAGCGGCCCGCCCGGCTCGATGGCGCCGCCATAGCGCCATGCCGCCCCCCGGCCGGGCGAAACCCATTGACGCGTGCGGGCGATCATCTGAGCCCGGTGGCCATCGGCGAGGAAGGCGACGGAAACCGGCTCCCCCTCGACCGCCCGCTGCAGATAGCTCCCGCGCACCACCCTGTTGGGGCGGGCCTTGCGGATATGACTTCCGCCCGAACCGCCGCGACGCTTGGACAGCCAGCCCGAGGACGAGGCGACCGGCTCCAGCCGGACCTGTGGGTGGCCGATGCCGAGTTCCGCCAGCAGGCGCGCAAAGCCTATCGGATTCTTCAGGCTGGCCACCGTGTCGGCACTGGCACCGATCAGGCCGAAGCGCTCATCGATGGCCTGGATCAAGGCGGGGCTGGCTTCAAAGCCGCTGCCGAGAACGACGCCGAGAGGCGGCCCGGCACTGGCAAGCGCCAATTGGTCCAACGCGTCGAGGACGGCAAGGCCGGCGACACCCACGCCGAACCGACCCTTGACCTGGCGATAGCCCGCGGCCAGGGCTCTGGTATCGCTGTCACCGAAGAGGTCGACAACCAGCGGCCTGTACCCCGCGCGCCTGGCTGCAGCGGCAAGGCCGCGGCCCGACTGGGCGGCGATCAGGACGCTGGCGCCCTCACCCTGCGATCTCGAGGGCAAGCTTGTACGCATCGCGAAAATCCAGGCTGATCGGCTTCTCGGTTGCCAGAAGGCGACGGAACAGGCCGAGTTCGGTCTTGTATTTGACGTTTCCGATCGCAAGCGCACCGACCGCCAGCGCCTTGCCATGTCCAAAAGGCTCGCCATTGGCCATCACGCCGACGCCCTCCACCCCTGCCGGCGGGACGGCGTTGACATCGGCGGCGACCAGCAGGCCCGGCACGGACTCGAGATCGGCCGCGGAAAGGATGTTCACACCGGCGGGCCCGCTGGACAGGACGATTTCGGCACCGGCGACCGCCGCCCGGCGTGCCTCGGGCGTGCTGCCATCGGCATACCCGATATCGACGCCGAAGCGCTGCTTGATGCCAGCGGCAATGTCGCTCACTCGCTTGGTGCCGTCATGGCCCGCCAGCACGGCGTGGCTGCCCTCGAGCGCAACCAGTACGCCGGCGCAATAGGCGACGACACCGGTGCCGCCGAAGATCACGACCTTGCGGCCGGCCAGTTCGCCGCCATGCTTGTCCCTCAGCACGGCCCTGACCTTGGCGACCATGGCCGCGCCCGTGGTGAAGGAGCCGGCCGGATCGGTGAACAGATTGAGGGCGAAAGGCGGCACGAAGGCCTTCTGTGCGGCATCGAGCATGTCGAGCGCAAGGCCGCCGTTCTTGCCTCCGATGAAGATCGAGGTGCGGCTGCCATCGCCCGGCGCCCGCGAGAAGATGGCGTCCTGCACCAGCGGCCGGATTTCCTCCAACATCACACCCGTATAGGGAATGACGACATCGAAACCGGCATCGACCGCCATGTTGACGTCGAAGGGACTCATATGCTTGAGCGGCGAGAGCATATGCAGGATCGATCGGGCCATCAGAACGCGAGCCTCCTCTTGAGCGCATGGTCACGGTTGATCCGCACCTGAGCACCCTGGTTGCGTCCGCGGACGACCTCCAGGCGAATGCCTGGCGGCAACCCGTCGGCCTTCAGTTCGGCGACCAGCCGGCGTGCCTCGCTGTCGGAACCGATAATCACGAAACCGGTGGGGCCCCAGGAACTTTGCCCGATGCCGCCAAAGCCCCGCTGCTCGCAGGCGGCCAGCACCTTGGTGACGATCGGACTGGTGAAGCGACCGCCCTGCGCCGACGCAAAGTGATCACCCACCACGCGCTGCAGCTCGGCCACGCCGGCACCGAAAGCCTCGACATCCCTGCCGGCCGCGGCCGGCAGGATGCGCATCAGGGCAAGACGGCACAGATGTGCTGCGGCCGCCTCGGGAAAGGGCGGCAACTGCCGGAAGGCGCTGACCTCGGCCTCGCCATGCAGGCCGTGGGATGAGGTGTCGAAGACCAGCAGCACCCGCCAATCCTCGGGAAAGGGCAGGCGGGCCAGAATCGGAGGGGCGCGATCATCCTCGCCACGTCCGCCATCGAGAACCAGGCCGCCTTTTTCGAACGCGGCCAAGCCGGCGGAAGAACGATTGCCCCTGTCGAGCGCCTCTGCGGCGTCGCGCGCCTGAAAGGGCCGCCCCCGCAGTCTGGCAAGGCCCGCCGCGACCGCCAGGGCGATCTGCGTCCCAGAGCCGAGGCCGGCATGGGGCATGATGCTGCGCCGCAGCCGAAAATGGCCGCGCGGCTCGACCTGGAGATGGTGTGCCGCCGCTTCCGCATAGCGCAGTACGCGTTCGGCTTCCTCCCCCTCGGCGATCAGGCGTTCGGCATCCGATACGACGAGATCCACGGCAGGGCTGCTCACGGCCAGCCCCAGGCTGCCGAAACGGCGACCGAGACCGCCATGGAGATCGAGAAAACCGAGATGCAGGCGCGCACTCGCCCTTACCCGGATCGAAGCGGGACTTGCCAGGGAGGCGGACTCGAATCCGGGTAAGGTCGTTCCCTTCTGCTGGTACATCGGCGCGGCCTCCCCAATAGGAAAATATCATAACAAATAAACATCGTTGGCAACGCAGCGATTTCTTAGAAATAATCCATATTATTCTTATAAATTTGCCAGAGAGCATCGAGGTACTTGGCCGAACGCTGAGGTGGTTGTTAGCTATAGCGAAAATGAAAGGCAGGAGACGGCACACGGATGCGCGCCTGGATCGAAGGCCAACCGGTTGATCAGCACGAGGCCATCGCCGCTGCGGCGCGCATGCTGGGCGGGGCGCGCCTGCCCATCGTCGGCGGGCTGTCCGGCGATGTGGCGGCGGTGCGCGCGGCCTACCGGCTTGCCTTCCATATCGGCGCTGCGATCGACTGCGAGGGCTCGGATGCGCTCTATGCCGATCTCGGCGCCCTTGCCGCCCGTGGCGCGATGACCACCACCTGGGCCGAGGCGCGTGCCCGCGCCGACCGGCTGCTGGTGGTCGGGCGTCGGGTCGCCACCAACCCCTTGCTTGCCGAGCTCGTGGCGGCCCCCGCTCCCCTGGCCGGCGTAGCCGAACGCGACGTCCTTCGGCTGGAAGCGGCCCCTGACGCCCTTGCCGGGCAGCTTGCGCTGCTGCGCGCCCTCGCGGCCGGCCGATTGGCGCCAAGCCCGGAAACGGCAGAACTCAACGGCCTTGCCGGCAAGATCAAGGCCACCCATTTCGGGGTCGCGGTCTACGATCCCCAGGAATTGGGCGAACCGGCCGTCGGCATGCTGCAGGGTCTGGTCAAGGACCTCAATGACGAGACCCGCTTCTCCAGCCTGCCGCTCGGCGTGCCCGCCGCGGCGCGGTTGGCCCTGGCGGTCGGCAGCTGGACGACCGGCGATGCGCCGCGTGTCGGGCTGGGACGCGGCTATCCCGAGCACGATCCCTGGCGCTTCGACGCTCGCCGCCTGGTGGCGAGCGGGGAAGCCGATGCGGCGCTGTGGCTCTGTGCCCAGGCCCATGGCGAGACGCCGCCGGCCGGCATTCCCGCCATCGTGCTCGCCGGGCGCCCCGACGAGGCGCAGGCCGGCATCGTGATCGAGGTCGCCGTTCCGGGCGAGTCCGGTACGGCCGTCTGCTTCGACGAACGTCGCGGCACGCTCGCAACCATCGGGAGCGGCCCTTCTCCTCGAAACACCGATGCCGCCGAGATCCTCGACGCCATTCAAACCGCAATCGGCGAGAAGGGACCGGGATCATGCTGACGCGCATCGCGGGCGGCCGCATCATCGATCCCGTCTCCGGTCGGGACGGCAAGGCGGATCTGTGGATCCAGGACGAGCGCATCGTCGAAAAGCCGGTGCAGGCCGTCGCAGACACGGTGATCGACGCGCGCGGCTGCGTGGTGATGGCCGGCGGTATCGACGTCCATTCCCATATTGCCGGCGGCAACGTGACCCTGGCGCGCCTGCTGCTGCCCGAACTCCATGTCAGCGAAACCGCCGGCGACCCGGCCCTGCCCTTCTCGACCGCGCGCTGGTCGGGTTTCGAGACCGGTCGCCTCTACACGCGCATGGGCTATACCACGGTGATCGAGCCGGCGCTGGCGCCCAGTGCCGCCCTGGCGACCCATCTCGAACTCGACGACATTCCCCTGATCGACCGCGGCGCGCTCAGCGTGCTCGGCAATGACGACCAGCTGCTCTCCCTGCTTCGGCGCAAGGAAGGCGCCCAGGCGGTGCGCGACCTCACGGCCTTGACGCTGGCGACCTCGCGCGGGCTCGGGGTGAAGGTCATCAATGCCGGCGGGGCAGCGGCGTTCAAGCAGAATGTCCGCACCTTCGGGCTCGACGACGAGGTGCCGAGCTATGGCCTGACCTCGCGCCAGATCCTCACGGCCCTGCTCGATGCGACCACGGCCATCGGCGTGCCGCATCCCCTCCATGTCCATTGCAACAATCTCGGCCTGCCCGGTGCCGTCGATACGCTGATCGCGACCATCAAGGCAGCGGAGGGACGCCCCGTCCATTTCGCCCATGCCCAGTTCTACAGCTATGGCCGGCACGAGAGCGGCGGGATCGTCTCGGCCGCCGCCGAGGTCTGCGCGGCCCTGGCGGCGAACCCCAACGCAACCATCGATGTCGGCCAGGTGGTGTTCGGCCAGACCTGCACGATCTCCCTCGACATTCTCCGGCAATTCTCCAGCCGCAAGGCCGGCCGGCCACGCAAGTGGATCCTGGTCGACGGCGATGCCGAGGGTGGCGGCATCGTGCCCTATCGCTACAGACGCAACTCCGGCATCAACGCGCTGCAATTTGCCATCGGCCTCGAACTTTTCCTGCTCTCGCCGGACCCCTGGCGGGTGCTGCTGACGACCGACCATCCCAATGGCGGTCCGTTCACCGCCTATCCCCGCCTGATCCATCTGCTCATGGACAAGGCGGAACGGGATCGCACTTTGGCGAGCCTGCCGGACATCGTGCGCGAGCGCAGCGGTCTTGCTGCGATCGAGCGTGAATATACCCTGGCAGAAATCGCGATCATGACCCGCGCCGCGCCGGCACGCCTGCTCGGACTGGCCGATCGCGGCCATCTCAAGCCGGGCGCCCGTGCAGACGTGGCCATCTACCGCGAGGATGCCGATCGCACCGCCATGTTCGCCTCGGCCGAGCTGGTCCTGAAAGACGGGGTGGTCGTGCTGCGCCAGGGCGAGCCGCTGGGATGGCGGGCCGGCCGCACCCTGACCCTGGCGCCGGGCTTCGATCCGGCCATGACGCGCCATGCCGACCGCTATCTCGAGGAGCGTTTCGGCGCCGGCCTGGAGAGCTTTGCCGTGCCCCTGGAGGCCTTTGGCGAAAGAGATGTTTTCGAGGTCGAGCCATGTCTGATCTGACGCCCAACTCTGATCTGACGCCCAGCTCCGACCTGATGCTCAACGGCATCGCCATCGACGATACTTTCGCCGAGGCCTTCGGCATGGCCGCGACCGCGATCGTGCTGACGGCCGATACCCCGCACTGGGCCGAGATCGCGGCCGCGAGCCTGACGGGCTTTGCCACGTCGGTGATCGGCTGCGGCGTCGAGGCCGGCATCGACCGCAGCCTCTCGCCGGAGGAGACGCCGGACGGCAGGCCGGGCCTGCGCGTCCTCCTGTTCGGCTTCGATGCCGACGGACTCGGCAAGCAGCTGGCGCGTCGTGTCGGCCAGTGTGTGCTGACCAGCCCCGGCTCGGCCTGCTATGCCGGTTCCGACGGCAAGCGGCGCCTCAAGCTAGGCGCCAATATCCGCTATTTCGGCGACGGCTATGAAACGGCCAAGCGAATCGGGGGCCATCGCTATTGGCGCGTGCCGGTGATGGATGGCGAGTTCGTCTGCGAGCACGATACCGGCCTGGTCGAGGGTGCCGTCGGTGGCGGCAATCTCCTGTTTCTAGGCCGCGACCAGGCCGGCACCCTGGCGGTGGCCGAAGCCGCGGCCCGCGCCGCAGCAGCCGTGCCTGATGCGATCCTGCCTTTTCCGGGCGGTATCGTGCGCTCCGGTTCCAAGGTCGGCGGGCGCACCAAGGGCATGATCGCCTCGACCAACGATTCCTACTGCCCGACATTGAAGGGCCGTGCCCGGTCGGCCCTGGCGCCCGAGGTCGGAGCGGTGCTCGAGATCGTCATCGACGGATTTTCGGCCGAGGCCGTGCGCGCCTCGATGAGACAGGGTCTCCACGCGGCCGTCGAAGCGGGACCGCGGCACGGTCTCCTGCGTGTCACCGCCGGCAATTACGGCGGCAAGCTCGGCAAATATCACTTTCATCTGCGCGAGTTGCTGGCATGAGCGCCCTCACTTTTCGCCTGCGCGAAACCCCGCCCGAACGCCTCGACCTTTCGGGCCTGGTGCCACATCGCATCGGTGCTTTGTCGCTTTCGGACATCGAAAGACTCCCGATCGGCACTTCGCGCTTCGGTGTCGTCGTGGCCGATATCTTCACGGTCGAGGACGGCAAACGCGAGGAGATCCGCTTCGAGGGCGGCTCGCCTCGGTTCGACCTCGCGGGCGCTGGGCTGGAATCCGGCCGCCTCGTGGTGGACGGCGATGTCGGCCAGCGGCTGGGCCAGGCGATGCGCGGCGGCACGATCGAGGTCACCGGGAATGCCGGTCCGTTTGCGGCCAGTGCGGCAAGGGGTGGGCTCGTCCGTATCGCCGGCCACGCGGACGAACGGGCGGGCGGCGCCATCCACGGCGCAATGCATGGCCTCGACGGCGCGACCCTCGTCATCGAGGGCGATGCGGGCGACAGGTTGGGCGAACGCATGCGGCGAGGGCTGATCCTCGTCGGCGGGCGAGCGGGCGACTATGCAGGCTCGGGCCTGATAGCCGGCACCATCATAGCCCCGGAAGTCGGCGACAATCCCGGCTATGGCATGCGACGAGGCACCATCATCGCTGCCTCGCATGGCGCCCTGCTGCCGAGCTTCGTAGCAACCGGCCGGCATCGCCTCGTGGTTGGCGAATTGCTGCGCCGCGCCGTAGCACGCATCCGCCCCCAATCGGCCGAGCTCATCCCCCAGCAGGCCGAGCGCCTGGCCGGCGACCTAGCCACGCTCGGCAAGGGCGAGATCCTGATGCCCGCGGCATGAACGGGCAGGCAGCATTCCGAGGGTGCGCGGCTACCGCCTGGGAGGTAGCTCACAAGTGCAGCTTGATTGGAGCTGCAAACCGGAACAGGCTAATATCGCTTGCTGCAGCAAGAGGCACCCCATGTGGATTCTCCTGACCGTCTGCCTGATGAGCGCGCCCGACTCCTGCCGCGAGGAGCGTATCAGCTGGTCTATGGATACGCGGGACAGCATGGCCTGCTTGCTGCATGCACAGGAAACCATCGCCCAGTGGCAATCCACGCACCGGCAATGGAAAATACGCAACTGGCGCTGCGTCACCAAGCGGGACCTGCCCACCGACATCTGAAAACGGCACTCCCAACAGCGTTTTTCGATTTGCGACATCCGGCAGGAAGCCGGAGCAAACAAGCGTTTTCGTCCAAAACGCGCTTTGCCCGAGGTGCCGCAGCCTTGCGTCGGCGCCTCAGCTGGGCAAGTGTGCATCGTCTACCGACTACAATGGTCGGAACAATTGTGGTTCGTGGCGGCATGGGATCGATTCGAGGCTCTCTCTCCTTTCTGATCGCCGGCGCCGCCATGCTGACCCTGCTGGCGGCGGCCGGCCTGCTGTTCGCGGTGCGGACCTCCGACTTCGCTGTCGAGCGTCTCACCGTGTCGCAGCGCCGGCTCGATCTGCTGGCCGAGGCCTCCGGGCGTCTGACCGACTATGCCTTTGCCGCCATCGACAGCGCCCAGACCGCAGCCTCCAGCCGCCTGCGCCTGACTGCCCTGAAGAACCAGATCGACACCGTGCTGACGGCGGCCGGCGCCGACCCCTGGCAGGGCGAAACCATCCCCGGCCGCGTCGAGACGCCGGAGCGCATGCTGGCACTGCTGCGCGCGGATATCGCCGGCCTGGACGCGTCCATCACCGCCGGGCTCGAGCAATCGGATAGCGCGGCCCGCGGCGATACCATCCGCGGTGCCCTCAACGGCTTCGGCCTCAGCGCTGGTCCGCGCTTGTCCGCCTTGGTCGAGGCCGAGCGGCAGGCCGTCAAGCTGGCGCGCGAGGACATCGCCCGCACTTCCCAGCGCCTGACCATCGCGGCCATCGCCGCGGCGATCCTGGCCATTCTGATCGCGATCCTGCTGCACCAGCGCATCATCCGGCCGCTGCTGCGCCGAATCAGCGCCATCGACGACGCCGCCATCGCCATCGGTCGCGGCAAGCTCGATACCAGGCTCGCCGTCGGGGCGCGCGACGAACTCGGCCTGCTGGTGGCGCGCTTCAACCGCATGGCGGCCTCGCTGGCCAGACGCGAACATAAATTGTCGCTGGACAGGGCGGCACTCGAACGCATCGTGGCCGAGCGCACGGCCGATCTCACCACCGCCAATGAGAGGCTGGCCGGCATCGACCGTTCGCGCCGGCGCTTCTTTGCCGATGTCAGCCATGAGCTGCGCACCCCGCTCACCGTCGTGCTGGGCGAATGCGACATCGCCCTGCGAGCGCCCTCGATCAGCCCCGAGGAAACCCGCACGACTTTCACCACCATCCGTCAGCGCGCCTTCCGCCTGCATCGGCGCGTCGAGGACATGCTGCGCGTCGCGCGCTCGGAAAGCGGCGAGATCACCCTCGATTTCCGCCGCATCGACCTGGCGCGCCTGCTGGCGGACACCGTGGAGAGCTACGCGCCCGTGGCCAGGCGCCACCAGCTCGAAATTGCGCTCGTCCTGCCCGAATCGCCCGGCGACATCGTCGCCGACGGCGATTGGATCCGCCAGGTGATCGAGGGGCTGATCGACAATGCCATCCGCCATGCCAAGGGCGCCACACGCATCGAGGTGCGCCTGGAAGATAGCCCGGACGCCGCCGGCATCTTCGTCAGCGACAATGGCTGCGGCATTCCCGCCGAGGCACGGGAGCAGGTGTTCGAGCGTTTCGTCAGCCGCAACGGCGCTGCCTCTTCAGGCTTCGGCATCGGCCTGGCCTTGGCCCAGTGGGTTATCGCGCGACATCACGGCAGCATCGTTATAGCATCGGATCCAAACACCGAGCGCGGTACGCGGGTGGCGATCACGCTGCCTCGAGCCGCCGAAGGGAATACGCACACAGGATTTGCATCATGAATGTATTGCTCGTCGAAGATGATGCCGACATTGGCTCGATGCTCAGCAGGGGCCTCAAGGTCGAGGGATTCGACGTCACCACGGTGGAACGGGCGGACCAGGCCCTCGACACTGCCCGGGACATCAACCCCTGCGCGGTGGTGCTGGACATGATCCTGCCCGACGGTTCGGGGCTCGATGTCTGCCGGGCCTTGCGCGAGACCGGCTATACGGGACCGATCCTGTTTGTCAGCGCCAAGGACGAAGTGCAGGATCGGGTCGACGGCCTCACCGCCGGCGCGGACGACTACATCGTCAAGCCTTTTCAGTTCGATGAATTGGTGGCGCGGCTTCGCACCCACCTCCTGCATCGGTCCGGCACCTCGGATGAACATGAGCGCCTGATCGTCGGGCGCCTCGTGCTCGATCACGAGACGCGCCAGGCCCATTACGGCACCGTGCATGTGCGCCTGACGCAGCGGGAGGCTGAATTGCTCGCCCTGCTGATGCAGAGCGCCAACCATCCCGTCTCGCGCGGCGAGATCTTCGACCGCCTCTGGGCCACGCAGGGGGGCGTCTCGCTCAATGTCGTCGATGTCTATGTCGGCTATCTCAGAACCAAATTCGCCGACATCACCCGCGTCGGTGGCCCGCTGATCGGCACGGTTCGCGGCCGCGGCTTCATGCTCGACATGGCGGGCAACCGCTCGGGACGGTGAGAAAAGCGGCGGATAGCATTAGAGGCTAACCGGAGCGCCTCGCCGCTGGCAGCACGCTCTTGGAATCGACGGCCCGACTGGCGGTCCGTCATCAGGCGAGCGAGAGCAGCGCCTCGGCGAAGGCGGCGGGCGCCTCCTGCGGGAAGTTGTGGCCGATGCCCGGCAGGATGGCGCGCCGATAGGCACCCCTAAAATGCGGAGCGTCGTGATCGTCCGGCTTGGGCGGGTCGACGCCATCGGCACCGCCCTGCATCACGATTGTCGGCACGCCGATACGGGGCTGGCCGGCCAGCCTCGCCTCGATTGCCCCGAGCGCGGAATCGCCGGGCACCACGCCATAGCGATGGCGATAGGAGTGGATGACGATGTCGACGAAATCCGGATTGTCGAAGGCGGCGGCGCTCTGACCGATTTCGAGATAGGCGATGTCGAGGTCGCCGGCCTGGATGAGCTTCACGCACCGCTCCCAATGACAAGGACGAGCAAAAAAAGCGAGTCTGCGGGGTTGGCCAGACCGTACCAAATCGCTTCGCGACGGCAATAGCCCACAGCCTGAAAAATCCAACCGCTCCTTTCCAGCGGTTTTTCACTTGCGGTATTGATGGAAGACGTGGATAGTGTTGTTGGTAATGATCTTGGTATCATCCAAGATTAATACTTATAAATTCCTTATGAAAAAGCTCACAAACCAAGCAACGGAGGAATTGAAATGCGCTGGACCAAACCTGAAATCATCGAGTTCTGCGTTGGAATGGAAGTGACGGGCTATATGTCCGATGAGGACCTGCCGCCGGAATTCTAAGTTGAACCGGCGACAGCAACGGAATCGGGGTCGTGCAGGCAAGCTTGCATACCATCGTTCTCGGGGCGGCGGCCGGGGGTGGGGTTCCGCAATGGAACTGTGCTTGCCCGGTCTGCCGTCTGGCGTGGGCCGGGGATCCTAGGGTCCGGCCGCGCACCCAGTCGAGTATCGCGGTTTCGGTAAACGGGGGGGATTGGCTCTTGCTCAATGCCTCGCCTGACATCCGCCAGCAACTCCAGGCTGTGCCTGCGCTCCAGCCCGGGGATCCATCGCATCACAAGGGGTCCGCGCGCCACTCGCCGATTGCTGCGGTGCTTTTGACCAACGGTGATGTCGACCATGTTGCCGGCCTGCTGGGCCTGCGCGAGCGCCAGGCTTTCACGCTCTATGGCACGGCCGAGACGCTGGATAGCCTCGCCGGCAACCGGATCTTCGACGTGCTGGCGCGCGACCTCGTCGACCGAAAGGCGGTAAGGCCGGGCCAGAGCTTTGAGGCCCTGCCGGGCCTGACCGTGACCCTGGTACCGGTTCCGGGAAAACTGCCGCTCTGGCGCGAGAACGAACCGATGCGTCTGGGCGAGGAGAGCGAGGCGACGGTGGGCGTGATCCTGGCCGGCGGCGGCAGGCGGATCGCCTATATTCCGGGCTGCGCCGACGTGCCGCCCTGGCTGCGCGAAACCATTGCCGGTGCCGATCTGTTGTTGTTCGACGGTACGCTGTGGGAGGACGACGAGATGATCCGGCACGGCTTGGGCACCAAGACGGGGCGGCGCATGGGTCATATGCCGATTGCCGGCCCCGACGGATCGATGGCCGCCCTCGCCGGCCTGCCCGTGGAACAGCGGGTCTTCATCCATCTCAACAATACCAATCCGGTCCTGGTGGAGGATTCGCCTCAAAGGCAGGCGGTCGAGACGGCGGGTTGGCAGGTCGCCCATGACGGCATGGTATTTTCGCTATGACAACGCTCCTTTCCCCCGCCGCGCTGGAAGCTGCCTTGCGCGATATCGGCCATCGGCGCTACCACAATCTCCATCCCTTCCATGCCGCCTTGCATGGCGGCCGGCTGAGCCGCGACCAGGTCAGGGCCTGGGCCCTCAACCGTTATTTCTACCAGGCCATGATCCCGGTGAAGGACGCCACTATCCTCGCCCGCATGCAGGACCCGGGGCTGCGGCGGATCTGGCGCCAGCGCATCGTCGATCATGACGGCACCGGTGATGGCGATGGCGGGCTGGAGCGTTGGCTCAAGCTGACCGACAGCCTGGATTTCCCGCGCGATTACGTCGTCTCCACCCGCGGCCTGCTGCCGGTGACCCGCTATGCCGTGCAAGCCTATGTCGATTTCGTGCGCGACCGCTCGCTCCTGGAGGCGATCGCCTCCTCCCTCACCGAGCTGTTCGCGCCCACCATCATTTCCGAACGCCTTGCCGGCATGCTGGCGAGCTATGATTTCATCTCCCCTCAGGCCCTCGCCTATTTCGACAAGCGCCTGTCGCAGGCCCCCCGCGATGCCGATTTCGCGCTCGATTATGTCAAGCGCCACGCCACCAGCATCGCCCTGCAGCAATCCGTCCTCGCCGCCCTCGCCTTCAAATGTGACGTGCTGTGGGCGCAGCTCGACGGCCTGCATCACGCCTATGTGACACCCGGCCTGCCGCCGCCCGGCGCCTGGATTCCAGGCATGGAGCTGGCATCATGAGCACGCTCTCCGCCGAGGACGTCCCCAGCCTGCCGCGCGGGGTCAGGCTCCGCTTCGACAGCGTCCGCAACAAGCACATGCTGCTGGCGCCCGAGCGTGCCTTCGGCCTCGATGCGGTGGCCGCCAGCGTGGTGGAACTGGTCGACGGCCAACGCAGCGTCGGTGCGATCTGCGATCTGCTCGCCGAACGCTATGGCGAAAAGCGCGAGGTGATCGAGGGCGATGTCATCGCCATGCTCGACGATCTCCTCACCAAGCGGGTGATCGAGCGATGACGAACCACGCCCGCATCCCCAATCCGATCGGCCTGCTGGCCGAGCTCACCCATCGCTGCCCGTTGCGCTGCCCCTATTGCTCCAACCCGCTCGAACTCGACCACCGCGCGCAGGAAATGGACACAGCGACCTGGAAGCGCGTGTTCTCGGAGGCCGCCGCCCTCGGCGTCCTGCATGTGCATCTGTCCGGCGGCGAGCCGACGGCCCGGCCCGACATCGTCGAGCTGACCGCCCATTGTGCCGAACTCGGCCTCTACACCAATTTGATCACGGCCGGTGTCGGCGCGGCCGATGCCCGGCTCGAGGCCCTCGCCGAGGCCGGTCTCGACCATGTGCAGCTGTCGATCCAGGCTGCAACCGCGCAAACGGCGGAACATATCGGCGGCCTGGCCGGAGCCCATGCCAGGAAGCGCGACTTCGCCCGGCATGTGGTGGCGCTCGGCCTGCCGCTGACGATGAATGCCGTGATCCATCGCGCCAATATCGGCGAGGTTGGCGACATCATCGATCTTGCCGTCGAGATGCAGGCCAAGCGCGTCGAAATCGCCCACACCCAGTATTACGGCTGGGCGCAGCGCAACCGCGCCGCCTTGATGCCGACGCGCGCCGAGGCCGATGCCTCGATCGCTTTGGTGGAGGAGGCACGCGAAAGGCTGAAAGGCCGCATCGTCATCGACCTCGTCGTGCCCGACTATTATTCGGCCTATCCCAAGCCCTGCAACGGCGGCTGGGCGCGGCGAACCTTCAACGTCACGCCATCGGGCAAGATCCTGCCCTGCCATGCTGCCGAAACCATCCCCCACCTCGAATTCTGGTCGGTGCGTGAGCATACGCTGGCAGAGGCGTGGCTGAACTCGCCGGCCTTCAATGCCTATCGTGGCACCGACTGGATGCCGGATCCCTGCCGCAGCTGCGAGCGCCGGGAACGCGACTGGGGCGGCTGCCGCTGCCAGGCCCTGGCCCTGACCGGCGATGCCGGCGTGACCGATCCAGCCTGCCACAAATCGCCCTGGCACGACCGCATGCAGGCCCTGGCCGCCAGCGAATCGGCCGTTTCCTCACCACCGGCCTATGACTACCGCGTCATGACGGCCGCTCCCCGACCGATGGAAGGACAGCCGGCATGAACGATCGTGCACGTCGCAAGCCGGGAAGAGCATGGCTGTCCGCCCCGGCCCTCCTGGTCCTCGCCGGTGCTGCCCATGCGGCCGCGGCGACGCCGGACGCCGCCACCCTGCTATTCGAAGAACCCCAGCTCGACAAGACCGCCGTCAACCAGGTGCTCACCTACGCCTACCACCGCAAGAGCGCCGACGACAAACTCTACGGTGCCTCCTTCGACGATACCATCCGCCTCACCCTCGACAAGGGCGAGACGGAGCAGACCCGCACGGTGCAGGTCCAGCTCTTCAGCGGTGCGCACCGGCGCGCCGCCGGGCCGTTCGAGAACATGAGCGGCAATCCGGTGCTGAGCCTCTTCCTCGAGCATCATATCGGCGTGCTCGCCGAGGCCTACCAGGCCAATCCGCGCTATTTCAAAACGGCCATCCGTACGGCCCTGCGCGACAAGGCCGAGGTGAAGCCGGCTGAAATCCCCTTCGAGGGCCGCTCCCTTCCCGGCTGGCGCGTCTCGATCCAGCCCTTCAGCGACGACCCGAACAAGGCCCGGCTCAACGGGTTGGACACGCTGCGCTACGAATTCCTGGTGGCCAGGGACCTGCCCGGCGAGATCGCCCGCATCGAAGTCTCGGCGCCAGGAAAGAACAGCCCGCTGCTCGACGAAGGAATTTCCTATGAGGCCAAGCCTGACTGACACGCTTCTGGCATTGCTGATGCTGGCAGCCACGGCCGCTCCCGCGTTCGCCGCTGAGGTCGAGAACGACTATCCGACCAAGGCGCGAGTCGACTATGTGATCGGTTGCATGGCCGCCAATGGCGAGACGCGGGAAGCCATGGAACGGTGCGCCTGCTCGATCGACGTGATTGCCTCCATCCTGCCCTATGACGGCTATGAGAGGGCCGAAACCATCCTGTCCATGCGCCAGGGTGTCGGCCAGCAGTCCGCCATCTTCCGCAGCACCAAGCAGTTCGACGACGACGTCGCCAATCTCCGGCGCACCCAGGCCGAAGCCGAGATCCGCTGCTTCAAATAGGATTTCCAGGCACTCAGCCGTTCAGGGTCGCGCCATCCCACAGCGGTTCCAGACGCTGCCGGGCCTGCGCGACGATCTCCCTGTAATCGGGCTTGAAGGGCGTAGCCAATTGCTTTTCGAGATGGCCGAGAAGCCCGAGAAGGACGGCACATTCGGCTGTACTCTGGAAACAGGTGCCTGCCGGCGTGGCATCTGTTTTCGGATCGCACCAGCGCGACAGCAGTTCGAACAGGACGACGGCCTCGTTGGCATCGAGACCGATTTCGACGGTATCCTGCGTTTCCGGGCTTTCGGTCATGGCCTGATCACATCGCGGTGTTTCAGCGGCAATGTTGCGCACGACACGTTATGTGATCGATCCGAGGAGGCACGTCAAAGAGTTCCTCAACTGCCTCCATCCGCGGGAAAGGCGCGCTTGAACTCGTTCCCTTCCGTGTCCTTGGCATCGACGGAGATCGGCTGGCCGTCCTTGTCATAGCTGAAGCGGAAGGTCGGATCCTCGCTGAGCGAGATGCCGCCCTCCATAGAGAAGATCGGTCTCTGCCCCTGGGTGACCGCCAGGGTCTGCACGAACCAGGCCGGCGTGTAGAGCCGCGTCACCTGATCCATCTGCATGCCGGAATAATTGGGGTGGCGGATCTGAATCTGGGCTTCCTTGCTGCCCGTCCCGGAGAAGTCGCGAAAGCGCATCTTACCCAGATTGGCCTTGGCCTCGACAGGATCCTTGCCGGCTGGAG
The DNA here is from genome assembly GCF_040797145.1 of Labrys neptuniae. Taxonomy (NCBI): domain Bacteria; kingdom Pseudomonadati; phylum Pseudomonadota; class Alphaproteobacteria; order Hyphomicrobiales; family Xanthobacteraceae; genus Labrys; species Labrys neptuniae. The sequence continues at coordinate 86,216 of NZ_JBFNQD010000006.1, forward strand.
CCGAGCAGCCGCCGGCCGCTTTCACGAAAGCCTTGGTCATGTGCAGCCTGCCGTCGCTGGTCTCACCGACCGCCCGGATATAGGAATAGGAGTTGACGCGGATGCGCGTCGACAGGCTGAACTGCCTGCGCCCCTCACCGAGCTTGAAGGCAGCGACCAGCGGCGAGGGATTCTCGTCCACCACCAGGGTGATCGCCCTGATCGTGCGGCTGTCATCCGCCGGCAGGTCGACATGCACTTCGATCGGCACCAGCGCCGCATCCTCGGCCCTGACCGGCGCACTCAATCGCAAGACCGGCTCGGCATCGATGGTCTTTTCGCCGAAGAGATCCGGGCGGATCGACTCCCAGCTCGCCTCGCTCGGTGTGTCACCAGCCTCGGCCCAGCCCGGGATGGCGAGGAGCATGAGCGCGACCAGCCCCGTCCCACCCAGGAAGCGGCGGCGCGAAGGGCACGATCCTGCCCGTTTTTCAAGAAAGGTCATCGTCCATCTCCCTTTCTGATGCCGGCGGCACGAAGACAGCCGTTCACGGCCGCGGCTTGATCGTCTCCAGGGCCAGGCCTGCGCCCTTCCAGCCATCGACGCCGTCGGCATACCAATAGACCCGGCCATAGCCATAGCCGAGCGCCCGCTTGGCGGCGTTCCACGACATCCAGCAGTCCTTCTTGCAGAAGAACACCAGCGCCTCCTCGCGGCGGCCATGGGTCAACTCGGCCAGGCTACGCTTGAAATAATCCTCCGTCGCCGCCGCCAGAGCACCGCGCCCGACTTCCGGCAGCCATACCGCGCCGACAATGGTTTCATGCGGCGGATCGCGCCATAGCGTACCGGCGGGAAGCTCGGCAGGCTTCGGGGGATGCGGCAGGACATCGACGAAGATGGCCCCTCGCTGCTTCCAGAGTGCCTCGGCCCGCGCCGTATCCAGGACCGTGGCTCCGGCGAGCGTCGCCGGTGTCGGTGCCCTGTAGTCGTCGAGACGATAGCCGCTCGGCTCGGGCGGGGAACCGGCATGGGCGGGCAGTGTCGCAAGGGCCAGGACCAGAAGGACAGCACTGCGCGCGATCGGCCTGATCATCGCCTTATTCCTGCACCTGGCCCGCGGCGAGATTGGGCCGCTCGGCCGGCAGACTGTCGACGGAAACCTGCGGCACCCCATAGTCGGACAGCACCTGCGCGATCTCCTTGCTATGCTTGCGGATGGCAGCGTTGAGCGTGTGCTTCCATTGCGTCTCGTTGGCCCGGATGCCGAAGGTGATGCGATAGGCCAGGAGCGGGCGCTCGCTTTCCTGTACGAGCGGAATGACCTTGAGAGGCTTGGCCGCCTTGCTGGCGTAATAGCCGGCGATCGGCCCCCAAAGCAGCGCACCGTCGGTGTTTCCGGCGACGAGATCGTCGATGGCTTCCTTGCCCGCCGCATTGTCCTGCTGATCCAGCGTCAGCCCATAGCTCCTGGCGTTGGCGATCAAGCCAAGACGCTGCAGGTGGTCGCCCGGCGGGGTGCCGGCGATGATGCCGAATCGACGGCCCTTGAGGGCGGGATCCTCCAGCTTGGTGACGCCGGCCAGCGGCCCGTCCGCCTTGACCACGAGGACATAGGTCGACGCATAGTAGGGATTGGTGTGCTGGGTGAGATCGGAGCCCGAGGCGGCCCCGATGATCACGTCGCACAGGCCGGTGCCCAGCGTGTTGCGCACGAAGCCCATGCCTTGCTGCAGCCAGTAATAGCGCACCGGCCGCTGCAACTCCTTGGCGACGATCTCGGCGATGCGGTTCTCGAACCCTTCCTGGCGGCGGTTCGAGAACGGCATGTTGGCAGGGTCCGAGCAGACGCGCAGATTGGCCTTGTCGACGAGTTCCGGCACCTGCTGGGCATTGGCGGAATTCAAACCGAGCACCATCCCGGCCAGGACAAGGCCGGGAACAAGAAGCAGGCTGGACTCAGTTTGCCATGCAGGCCGTTTCGGCATCCTTGGCACTCTGCGGCTTGGGGTCGTGTTTTTCGGGACGGACACGTGCGAGGGCACCATCGCTGCGCGCCCGCAGATAAACATAGATGTCATCAAGATAGCACATCACGTTCCGGTTCGTGCCAAAAGTCGGCATCACCTTCTGGCTCGACGTGCTCACATCCTTGCGACCCTGGACCACGACAGTGGTGAACTGCTCATAATTCATCTTCTTCAGGGAATCGGTGAGCGCCGGCGCATAGGTCGAGCCTGCCCCGTCGGGGCCGTGGCAGACCGTGCATTCGGAATGGTAGCGCCGATAGCCGGAGAAGGTATACCAATCCACATTGCCATCTGCAGTGATGTTATAGGTCGGTGCACCCTCGGCATCGCTATACTTGCCGTCTTCACTGCTGGCCGGCTTGGCCGGGTCGGCGAAGGCCGAGGTCGCTGCGAAGAGGCCCAGCGCCAACGCCGTCAGGCCGAAGAGCGCGTTGCGATGCAGGGGGGCGGGGCGGTTCCCGGCTCGTGATTTCGTTGGATTGGCTTGAACAAGCAATCGTTTGTCTCCCACTCAGGGCACAGACCACCATTTCGCGGGCCGAAGGGCACCGAAAGCCGGAAGTCTTCGTTTTTGTCTGGCGAGGGGGCTGGGAAAGACGACGTCTCCCCAGCCCCGACGGGATGATCGGCCAAAGTGTTTGCAATTTGCCGATATCGACAAGGGGCGCAAAGACACCTGAGACAGCAAGCCAGGGCAAACGCGCATTCACGGCGGAACGCGCCTTGCCCTGGCTGCTGCATCACGTGCTCATGGCAGCGCGAACACCGTCAGCTGTCCGCCGAGCGCCGTGTAGTTGTTGAGGGCTGCATAGCCGCCAACGGCACCCAGACCCGCATTCGGATCGGTCAGGCCTGCCGCCAGGCCGATGCCGGCCCAGCCACCGACACCCGAGAGCACGGCGATATATTGCTTGCCCTTGTGGGTGTAGGTCATCACGTTGCCGATGATGCCGGAGGGGGTCTTGAACTTGTAGAGTTCCTTACCCGTCTTGGCGTCGATCGCCTTCAGATAGCCTTCCAGCGTGCCGTAGAACACGACGCCACCGGCGGTCGCGAGCGGTCCGGACCACACCGAGAACTGCTCGGGCAGCGACCAGACGATCTTGCCCTTGGCAGCATCCCAGGCAATGAAGTTGCCCATGCCGCCATGGCTGTTGGGGGCCGGATACATCGACAAGGTAGCGCCGACATAGGGCTGGCCCGGGGTGTAGCTCACCTTGAACGGCTCGTAGTCCATGCAGACATGGTTGGTCGGCACGTAGAACAGGCCGGTCTTGGGCGAATAGGCCATCGGCTGCTGGTCCTTGGAGCCGAGAGCCGCGGGGCATACGCCCTTGGTGTTGACGTCTTCGCCATTCTGCTCGGTCGAATATTTGGCCACGACCAGCGGACGACCATAGGTCTTGCTGTTCTTGTCCATGTCGACCTTGGTGGCCCAGTTCACGACCGGGTCATACTTCTCGGCAACCAGGAGCTCGCCCGTCTCGCGGTCGAGGGTGTAGCCGAAGCCGTTGCGGTCCAGATGGACCAGGGCCTTGTGCTCCTTGCCGTCGATCTTGAGATCGACCAGCGGGACTTCGTTGACGCCGTCATAGTCCCATTCGTCATGGGGGGTCATCTGATAGACCCACTTGGCCATACCGGTGTCGGCGTCACGGGCGAAGATGGTCATCGACCACTTGTTGTCGCCCGGGCGCTGCTTGGGGTTCCAGGTCGAGGGGTTGCCGGAACCGTAATAGACCAAGTTCAGCTTGGGATCATAGGAATACCAGCCCCAGGTGCAGCCACCGCCGGTCTTCCATTGGTCGCCTTGCCAGGTCTTGATGCTGGAATCCTTGCCGATCGGCTTGCCGAGTTCGGTGGTCTTTTCCGGATCGACCAGCATTTCCTCGTCCGGGCCCATGGAATAGGCGCGCCAGGCTTGCTTGCCGGTCTTCAGGTCATAGGCGGTGACATGGCAGCGCACGCCGAATTCACCACCGGAAATGCCGACAAGGACCTTGTCCTTGACGGGCATGACGGTCGCGGTGTTGGTCTCGCCCTTTTTCGGGTCGCCGTTGACGACGGACCAGACCACCTTGCCGGTCTTGGCGTCGAGCGCCACGACGGTGGTGTCGGCCTGGTGCAGGAACACCTTGCCGTCTGCATAGGCCAGGCCGCGATTGACCGTGTCGCAGCACATCACGGGAATGACGTTCGGATCCTGCTTGGGATCGTAACGCCAGATGATCTTGCCTTCATTGTTGAGATCGAGGGCATAGACCGTGTTGGGAAACGGCGTATGGACATACATGATGTCGCCGACGACCAGCGGAGAGCCTTCATGGCCGCGCAGGACGCCTGTCGAGAATGTCCAGGAAACCTGGAGCTTCTTGACGTTTTCCGCAGTAATCTGGTCAAGTTTCGAATATCGAGTATTCGCATAATCGCCGGTCTGCAGCACCCATTGATTGGGGTCCTGCGTCAGCTTTTGTACTTCGTCATTGGCGTAGGCCTGCGCGCCGAATAACAGCGAGCAGACCACGCCCAGCCACGCTATCAATATTTTCATTGGGCTTCCTCCGAGTGGCCACACGCATGCCGTCCCGCCGGACCACATGCCGAACTTGATGTCGTTCTTCTAGCCTTGGGGATACCTCGTCTCTTCGACAGCGTGTCACAGCCGGCGGATCCGCCTCGTAGCCATAGGCATAAGCCGCTGGCTTTCGAATCGACACTGCGATCCCCATCACGGTGCCGTTGGAAGTCGAAGATGCGTTACCTTATGCAACGTGTTCAGTTCATGCAAGATTTGACTGACATGCCACTAGATTTATTTTTACCTTATTATGGTGCGTCGCATCATTTATTGAGTGCACCGCAAAATCACGGCGGTACTATACGGTTCTTCGGCTGGGTACTGGCTATTCCCATTCGAGTTCGTGAAAGGCACTTGTGGCATTGCGTGGATTGAACTCGTCAAACAGCTGCCAGTTGTCGCGCTCGGATTGCCCGGCCCGTTCCGCCGCCTCACGCAATGTCCGTCCTTCGGCGATCATCGCGCGCACGTCGTCGCGCAGGCGCGTGAGATAGCGCTGCATCGGATCGGCCGCCGCCGGCCAGGGCATCGCGGCCGGACCATGGCCCGGCACGACGCGGGCGGCCGGACGCGAGCGCAGGGTGTCGATCACGGCAATCCAGCCCATGAGGCTGCCGTCAAGCGCCGGGACGTGGCCGGCAAAGAGCAGGTCTCCCAGGAACCAGGTGTTCGTCTTCTCGTCCAGCACGGTGAGATCGGTGTTGGTATGGGCCGTCGGCCAGGCCTCCAGCAGGAGGCGGCGGCCGCCGAGATCGAGATCGAGCCGGTCCTTGACGAGCAAGGTGGGGGCGATCGCCTCGGTGCCGGCGAAGGCGGCCTCCCCGATCAGCCGGCGCGTCGCCGACAGATAGGTCCCGGCACGCGCGGACAGGGCCTCGGGCAGGTTGGCATGGCCGACGATCGTCACGCCCGGCAGGCGGAAGGCGGCATTGCCGAGCAGATGGTCGGGATGGACATGGGTGTCGATGACATAGCGAATCGGCTTGTCGGTACGGGCGCGGATGGCCGCCAACAGGGCAAGACCGGCCTGCCGCGAACCACCCGTATCGATGACCGCGACCGCCTCATTGCCAATGACGAAGCCGGCATTGCCGATAGCATCGGCATTGCCCGGCGCGGCCAGTTCATGCGGGGCGGCAAAAACGAAGACGCCCTTGGCTATTTCCGTCATCGGCAAGGGCGTCGGTAGCGTCTCAGCCGAAGCGAAGCCGGGAAGCAGGACAAGGCAGGCCGTCATCCAAAGCCGGGCCAGCATCACGAGCCGTTGCATCCTGCAAGCTCCTTCCTCGGCCACCGGCCTTACAAGCCGAAGCGCTCGGCAAATTCCCGGTGCCGCGTTTCGATCCAGGTCGAATGCCGGTCCTGGCGCGCTTCCACGATCGCGACCTCATGGAGGATGCGGGTGGGACGGGGGCTCAGGAACAGCAGCCGATCGGCCAGGCCGATCGCCTCGCGCACATTGTGGGTCACCATAAGAACCGTGATGCGATGGTCGGCGACTTCTGCCAGCAGGCAGGCGCGCAGTTCCAGCGCGGCCTTGTCGTCGAGCGATACGAAGGGCTCGTCCAGCACCAGCAATTGCGGCTCCAGCGCCAGGGCGCGAGCCAGCGCGACGCGCCGCTGCAGGCCGAGCGACAGCGCATGCGGATAATGTGCGCGCCACTCGGAGAGGCCGAGCCGCCCGAACAGAGCGTCGAGGTCACGCCGGCGCTGCGACGGCGGCAAGGCGATGCGGACATTCTGTTCCACCGTCCGCCAAGGCAGCAAGCGCGGCTCCTGGAAGGTCACCCCGACCGTCAGCGCCGTGATGTCGGGCTCCACCCTGCCCTCGAAATCACGATCGAGCCCGAGCAGGATCTTCAGGGCAGTGGTCTTGCCGCAGCCTGAAGGCCCGATCAAGCAGGTGAATTCGCCCATGGCCAGCGAAAGGTCGAGCCCCCTGACGGCTTCCACGGCCCTGCCGCGATCATCGCGATAGATCTTGCTGGCGATGCTGAGGTCAAGCAAGAGCGGGGCGCCAACGTCGGGCATGCTTCTCAAGGGGCTGCAGCAGGAGGAATTCGATAGCGAGCATGACGCAGGTGAAAGCGAGAGCATAACCCAGCACCGCCGTGACATCCGAAAGCTGGAAATAAAGTGAAATCGCGTAGCCGACCCCCGACGAGCGGCCGAGCAATTCGACCACCAGCACGATTTTCCAGACCAGGGCCAGGCCCGAACGCGCGGCCGCAGCGATGTAGGGCGCCAGCTGCGGCATCAGGACATGGCGCAGCCAGGTTCCGGCCGGAAAGCGATAGACATGGGCCATCTCCTCGAGATCGCGATCGAGGGCCCACGTGCCCTCACGCAGCACCACGATGACATTGGGGATCTTGTTGAGGGCGACCGCCGTCACTGCCGCAGCTTCCGTCAGGCCGAGCCAGATGTAGCACAGCACGGCGATCACCAGGGCCGGCATGTTGAGCAGCACCAGGAGCCAGACATCGAAGGCTGCGTTGGCCCGGTGCCAGCGGCCGAGGACGATGCCGATGACGCTGCCGATCAGCATCGCCACGCCGAAGGCGCCGGCAACCCGCCACAGCGTGATGCCGATATTGGCGACCAGGTCGCCGCGCCGGGTCTCCGCGACGATGAAGGCGAGCACCGCCGCGGGCGAGGGCAGCAGCGGGCCGTTGGCCAGCCTGGCCGCGACCTCCCAGATCGCCAGCAGGGCAAGCAGCGAGACCAACCGGGCCGTGAGGCCGGCTAGGCGTCCACTGCTCCAATCTGTCAGTGTCCGGCCCAATAGAGCCCCTCCGGAAGGGTGGCGGTCTTGCCGACCAGCTTCTCGCCGCCGAGTTCGGCCAGCTTGGCGTAGAGCTTGGCAGCATCGGCCCGTTCATCGGCGATCGCCCGGTTGGGAATGCCGGTAAGGAAGGTACGCCTGAGCACGTTATAGGTCGCCTCGTCATCGGCCTGCATCAGGGGTCGGAGCTGCGCCCAGATCGCCTCCTGGCTCGCCAGGGCCTGCTTGGCCTGCCTGGAGGCGGCGGCAAAGGCGGCGATGCGCTTGTCATGTTGCTCGTCGCCCCGTTTGAAGACATAGCCGATGAAGGAGATCGGCCCCTCGACGCCGAAGGAGCGCGCGACCTCGTCGGCGCCGATCAGGCGCTTGAAGCCCTTGGCTTCGAGACGCGCGCAGAAATTCCAATAGAGCAGTGCCGCATCGAGTTCGCCCTGTTCCAGCTTCATGCTCAGCAAGGGAGGCGCCCCGAACACCGGCTCGGCCACCTTGGCCAGGTCGATGCCGGCCTGGTGCCGGGCATAGGCCTGCAGCAGGATCCAGCTCTTGTCGAGCGCCCCGCCGGCCACGCCGATGCGCTTACCGGCAAGGTCGGCGACCGTGGCGATCGTCGATCCCGGCGCCCGCATCACCGCCCCCTCCGAGGCCGAGAAGGGCAGGAACACGATGTCACGTCCCTCGCCGCGCATGCGCGCCGCCCAGAGCAGATCCGAGACGATGCTGTCGACGGCATCCCCGAGAAAGGCGATGCGCGCCGCATCGTTGGAGGCGAGCTTCAAGGGATCGATCCTCAAGCCCGCCGCCTCGTCCAGGCCGAGTGCCCGGATGGCAGCGAGCTCCCACTCGACCGTACCGAAGGATAGAACACCCACGCGCAACGGCGGCAGTTGCGCCCAGGCCGTTCCGGCCGAGCCAAGAAGTCCTCCCCCCAGACCGGCGCCCGCAAGCGCGAGAAATTGTCGCCGTTTCATCATTGCGGCAAACCGCCGTCGAAACCCGCCACGACGCGACCAACCCCATCAAATTGTTTCTGAAAAGGCCGCCGCTGCCGAACCGGGAGCGAGCCGAAATCGCCGGACATCAAGCACGCATCCTCCTTGTGCAGATAATATCTATTCTTGACAAGGAGTGTGATCATCATTCTTCATGCTGTCCAGTCACTTTACGTTGCGCCTAGACTGATTCACAACACAACACGACATGTGAAGAACAAAATAAGCAGAAATTAAGCTTAATCTTCGATGACTTCGGATGAATGGCCGAAAGGGAGAGAAAATGCGACAGGTCGCCGTCGGAATTCTTGCCTCTATCCTGATATCGAGCGCTGCACTCGCACAAGATGCAGCGCTCGGCGAAAAAGTATTCATCAAGTGTAAAGTTTGCCACCAGGTTGGAGAGACAGCCAAGAATGCCGTAGGCCCTGAGTTGAATGGAATAATCGGCCGTAAATCCGGATCGGTAGAAACTTATACCTATTCACCAGCAATGAAGAGTGCCGGCCTGACCTGGGCAGAGGACACTCTCTCAGAATATCTTAAGAGCCCAAAACAGAAGGTGCCCGGCAACAAGATGGCCTTTGTCGGCCTGTCGAAGCCCGACGACATCGCCAATGTCATCGCCTATCTCAAGCAGTTCGACGCCAGCGGCAAGAAGGCACCTTGAGGGGAGCGGCAACCACTGCACACCTACACTGAAAACGCGACAGGCGGATGGCGTCCAGCCCCGCCCGCCGGTCGCGCAGCCGTCATTCGGCAGCAGCGAATTCCGTCTTGGAATCATGCCCCAGGCCCAGGACCAGCAGGGCCGAGACCAGCGGCAGCAGCGACAGGGCCAGAAGCCCCATGGCGGTGCCTCCCGTCTGGTCCTTGAACCAGCCGATCAGATAGGGTCCGCCGAAGCCGGCGAGATTGCCGATCGAATTGATCAGGGCGATGCCGCCCGCCGCCGATGCGCCGCTCAGGAAGGCGGTCGGCAGGGTCCAGAACAGCGAGAAGGTGCAGAACACGCCGATGGCCGCCACCGTCAGGGCGATCATCGTCAGCACGGGATCGCTCAACGCGCTGGCCGCGGCCAGGGATAGCGCGATCAGGAACAACGGCAGCGCGACATGCCAGACCCTTTCGCGGGTGCGGTCCGAATGCTGCGCCCACAGCACCATGGCGACCGAGCCGAACACATAGGGTATCGCGGTGACGAAGCCGGTCTGGATGTTGCTGAGGCCGAAGGCCTTCACGATCTGCGGCAGCCAGAACTGCATGCCATAGAGCGCCCCGACGAAGCCGAAATAGACCAGGCTCAGCACCAGGACCCTGGGCGAGGCCAGCGCCTGACGCAGGCTCATATGGTGTGCGGCCTTCCTCGCGCCCTCCTCGCGCTCCAGGCGATCGGAAAGCCAGCGCTTCTGCTCGGGGCTGAGCCAGGCCGCCGACGCCGGACGGTCGGTGAGATAGAACCAGGTCGCGATGCCGAGCAGGGCTGCCGGCAGGCCCTCCAGAATGAACAGCCATTGCCAGCCCTTGAGACCGCCGACGCCGTCCAGACCCAGCAGATAGCCTGAAATCGGGGCACCGATCACGGTCGATACCGGCACCGCCACGGCAAAGGCGGCGAGGATGCGAGCACGGTATTTGGCCGGATACCAATAGGTCAGATAGAGGATGATGCCGGGAAAGAAGCCGGCCTCGGCCACGCCGAGCAGGAAGCGCAGCACATAAAAGCTGACCGGACCGGCGACCAGCGCCATCAGCGCCGAGACGATGCCCCAGGTCACCATGATGCGGGCGATCCAGCGGCTGGCACCGACCTTGTGCAGGATGACATTGCTCGGCACTTCGAACAGAAAATAGCCGATGAAGAAGATGCCGGCGCCCCAGCTGAACACCAGGGGCGAGAATTTCAGCTCGTCATTCATGGTCAGGGCGGCAAAGCCGAGATTGACGCGGTCGAGATAGGCCAGGAGATAGGCCAGCATCAGGAACGGCAGCAGGCGCCAGGATACGGCACGCACCGTCGACGCCTCGATCGCCTGCCCGTCCCGCTCCGCCATGGCGCTCATCGGGCAATCCTCCCCTTTGCTGGCGGATGCTTGCGACCGGCCTCGTTCGCCAAGCCGGCACACCGCCTTTCCGACGCCGGCGGCAAGCGCGTTCACGACGGAACGCTCTCACCCCAACGCCTTGTTCTGACGCGACCTTGCGGTTCCCGCTGATTCCGTCAAATCACAAAATGCGCCGGCGCCCGCCCGCTACGGCGCTTCTTCCCGGATGCGGTAGGCGCAGCGCCGGGCGCCGTGGACAATATGCTCGGTTCGCTCAACCGAGCAGCGTGGCCCGAGCATTTCGCGGAAAATCGCCAGTTCCGAACGGCAGAAACCCTGGCAGGCCGTGGCCGCCGCACAGATCGGGCAGTGGTTCTCGATGAGGAGCCAGCCCCCGTCCTCCGTCGGCCGGTGCTGCGCCATGTAGCCTTCGCGCGTGCGAATCCCGGCAAGCGCGGCGATGCGGGCCTCGGTTCCCTCCACCCGGCCGAGCTCGGCGCGGTAGGCCGCGCGCATCTCCTCCTCGCGCGCCGCGATCAGGCGCTCGAGCGCTTCGGGCCCGAGCAGGTCACGGATGTTGCGCAGCAGGCCGACGGTCAACTCGGCATGGGCGTCGGGAAAGCGGCCATGCCCCTGCGCCGTCAGCCGCCAGAACTGCGAGGGCCGGCCGACGCCCCGAGCCACCGATTCGGTCTCGACCAGGCCTTCGGCGGCGAGCTTGATCAATTGCTGCCGGGCGTTCTCGCCGGTCGTGCCGATCGCCTTGCCGAGCTCGGCCGCCGTCTGCTTCCCCTTCGTCTTCAGGAGGAACAGCAGGCGATCGGGCCCGGACCGTCCCTGCAGGCTCGAATTTTCCAGCTCCGGCGTCGACATGACCCTCTGCAGTCTATATTCAAAGCATGTACTTGCTTTATACGGTTGCGGACAGCGGGATGCAATCGCGCGATGGCCCCGTCGCCGCCCTCTTGAATTCCGGCAACCCGGCCGCCACTCTCGCAGCATGGCTGAGCATGATGAAGAGGGAGCGAAGGCCGCTTCGCCTCCCGCCGATCAGGTACCCGCGCGGGACGTCCACCTCGCCTACAAGGTGGACATCGTCGTGATCGGTGCCGGCCAGGCCGGGCTCTCGAGCGCCTATCATTTGCACGAACTCGGTCTGGCGCCCGGCCGCGGTTTTCTGGTGCTGGACAAGGCGCCTGCGCCCGGCGGGGCCTGGCAATTTCGCTGGCCGTCCTTGACGCTGAGCACCGTCAACCGCGTGCACGATTTGCCCGGCATGTCCTTTGCCGACGTCATCGATCCCGACCTCACCGAGGTGCCGGCGGCGGAGGCGGTGCCGCGCTATTACCAGGCCTATGAGCGCAAATTCGAGTTGCCGATCTATCGGCCGGTGACGGTCAAGGTGGTGTGCGAGCGCGGTGGGCGCTTCCGGGTCGAGACTGATAGGGAGACCTTTTCGGCGCGCGGCCTCATCAACGCGACCGGCACCTGGGAGACGCCCTATGTTCCCGACTATCCCGGCCGGGAGAGTTTCGGGGGGCGCCAGCTCCACACCCGCGACTATCGGAACGCCGAGGCGTTCGCCGGCCAGCGCGTCCTCGTGGTCGGCGGCGGCATCTCGGCCGTGCAGATCCTCGACGAGATCTCGCGCGTGACGCAGACGATCTGGGTAACCCGCCGCGAGCCTGAGTTCCGCGACAGGCCGTTCACGCCCGAGGACGGGCGGGCCGCCGTCGCCCTCGTCGAGGACCGGGTGCGGCGCGGCCTCGTGCCCGGCTCGATCGTCTCGGTCACCGGCCTGCCCCTCACCCCGGCCCTGCGGGCCGCACGCGAGCGGGGCGTGCTGGCGCGCCGGCCGATGTTCAGCGCGATCACGCCCGAGGGTGTGCGCTGGGCCGATGGCCACGAGGAGAAGGTCGACGTCATCCTGTGGTGCACCGGCTTTCGCTCCTCGCTCGACCACCTGGCGCCGCTGCAGATCCGCGAGGACGATGGCGGCATCGTGATGGCCGGCCGCCTGGCGACGCAGGTCGCCCGCGATCCGCGCATCCATCTCGTCGGCTACGGCCCCTCGGCCTCGACCATCGGCGCCAACCGCGCCGGCGCCGCGGCCGCCCGTGAGCTGACGGCGACGCTGGGGATCGGCGGTGGGGTAACCCTGTAGGTATCGACTCAAGGGCCGGGCGAGATGACGGACCTGCCGAACTAACGCCACGTACGCGCCCCCTCGCCCCGTTTACGGGGTGAGGGTAGGGGTGAGGGGCTACGCAAAGTGTTCAATATAAGAGGTCGCACTGCCCCTCATCCTTACCTTCTCCCCGTGAGAACGGGGAGAAGGGGCGGCCGGTGTCGCGCCTTTCCCCCGGCGTACGCGCCCGTGGGTCCTCACCCGGTCTTCAGCGCATCCGTGTCGATCGGCAGAGTGCGCACGCGCTTGCCGGTGGCGGCGAAGACGGCGTTGGCGACGGCCGGGCCGACGGCGACCGTCGCCGTCTCGCCGATGCCGCCGGGGGCCTCGGCGCTCTTGACCAGATGGGTCTCGATGACAGGCACCTCGTCGATGCGCATGGGCAGATAGGTGTCGAAATTGCCCTGCTCCACCCGGCCGTCCTTCAGGGTGATGGCACCGTGCAGCGCCGCGGTGAGGCCGAAGATCGCGCCGCCCTCGACCTGCGCGGCGATGGTGTCCGGATTGACCTGCAGGCCGCAATCGACGGCGCAGACGAGGCGATGCACCTTGAGCGTGCCGTCGGCCGCCGTCTCCACCTCGGCCACCATCGACATGAAGCTGCCGAAGGCGAACTGTACGCTGACACCGCGCCCGCGCCCCTTGGGCAGAGGCTGGCCCCAGCCCGCCTTCTCGGCCGCCAGCGTGAGCACGCCGAGCGCCCGCGGATTATGGGCGAGCAGGTCCTTGCGATAGGCGACCGGGTCCGCCTTGGCCGCGGCAGCCAGCTCGTCCATGAAGCTCTCGACCACGAAGACGTTGTGCGTCGGCCCGACGCCGCGCCACCAGGAGGTCGGGATGCCCGGCGGCTCGACCCGGACATAGTCGACATGGATGTTGGGCAGGGCATAGGGCGGCTCGGCCGCCGCCTCCACCGCATCGGAATCGATGCCGTCCTTGAAGGCCGGCGGGAAGTAGCGCGCCAGGATGGAGGAACCGGAAATGCGATGGGTCCAGGCCACCGGCTTGCCCGAAGCGTCGAGGCCGGCCGACATCCGGTCGAAATAATAGGGCCGGTACATGTCGTGCTGGATGTCCTCCTCGCGGCTCCAGATCACCTTCACCGGCCCGTCGACCTGCTGCGCGACCTTGACGGCGCGGGCGACGCCGTCCGCCTCCAGCCGGCGCCCGAAGCCGCCGCCGATCAGGTGGTTGTAGACCTTGACCTTGTCCTTGGGCAGGCCGGTGATCTCGGCGGCGATCGCCTGGGCCATGGTGGGCACCTGCGTGCCGACCCAGACTTCGCAGCCATCCTTGCGCACATGCACGGTGCAGTTCATCGGCTCCATGGCGGCATGGGCGAGGAAGGGCACCTGGTAGATGGCTTCGAGCTTCGTGGCCGCGCCGGCGAGCGCCTTGGCGGTGTCGCCCTCGTTGCGAGCCACTGCACCCGGCTGCTTGGAGGCCTCGGTGAGCTGGCTGATGATCTCAGCGCTGTCGACCTTGGCGTTCGGCCCGTCGTCCCAGCTGATATTGGCGGCGGCGAGGCCCTTCTTGGCCGCGCCCATATGGTCGGCGACCACGGCGACGGCGTCGTCGGTCTTGACCACCTGCCTGACGCCCTTGACGGCCAGCACCGCCTTGTCGTCCACGGATTTGGGCTTGCCGCCGAACACCGGCGAGATGGCGATGGCGGCAACCTTCATGCCCGGCAGCTTGACGTCGATGCCGAACTCGGCCTTGCCGACCACCTTGTCCGGCGTATCCAGCCGCTTGGCCGGGGTGCCCAGGAGCTTGAAGTCCTTGGGGTCCTTGAGCTTGAGGCTCTCGGGGGCGGGCACCGGCATGGTCGCGGCTTCGTCGGCGAGCTCGCCATAGCCGAGCGTGGCATTGCTAGCCGGATTGAGCACGGCGCCGTCGCGGGCCGTCAGCTTGGCGGCATCGACGTTCCAGCGCTTGGCGGCGGCGGCGACCAGCATGGTGCGGGCGGCCGCGCCGGCCTGCCGCAAAGGCTGCCAGAAGGCGCGTATGGTGGTCGAGCCGCCCGTCGCCTGGCTGCCGAGCAGGGCATTGCCGTAGAGCTTGTCGTCGGGCGGGGCATGTTCGAGCTTGACCTGGTGGAGGCCGACCTCCAGCTCCTCGGCCAGCAGCATGGCCTGGGCGGTGTAGACGCCCTGGCCCATCTCGACCATCGGCATCACCAGCGTCACCAGGCCCTGGCGATCGATGCGGATGAAGGCGTTGGGCGCGAAATCCTTGGCCTCCGCTGCGGCGACCGGCGATCCGGCCAGCGGCGGCAGAGCGAGGGTGAGAACGAAGCCGCCGCCAATGGCGGCTCCCGCCTTCAGGAAGGCGCGGCGATCGAGGTGTGAACGTGTATCGGTACCGTCGGGCATGATCCCTTCCTCCCTCAAGCAGCGGCGTGATGGATGGCGGCGCGGATACGCTGATAGGTGCCGCAGCGGCAGACATTGCCGGACATGGCGGCATCGATGTCCTCGTCGCTCGGCTTGGGCGTGGCGGCGAGCAGGGCCGCGGCCGACATCAGCTGGCCGGACTGGCAATAGCCGCACTGCACCACTTCGAGATCGAGCCAGGCCTGCTGCAGGGCCTTGCCCTGCGGGGTTTCGCCGATCGCCTCGATGGTGGTGACGGCGCTCTCGCCGACGCTTTCCAGCGGCGTGATGCAGGAGCGCGTCGCCGTGCCGTCGACATGCACGGTGCAGGCGCCGCACAAGGCGGCACCGCAGCCGAACTTGGTGCCCGTCATGCCCAGAATGTCACGCAGCACCCATAAAAGCGGCGTGTCGCCATCGGCATCGATGGTGTGGGCGGTTCCGTTGATCTTGATGGTATAGGCCATGGCAGTCTCCCGCGAGTCGGAAGGGCATATCCCCTCCTTGGAGTCGTTCCAGACAATCAGCCTAGGACGGCGGGAGCAAGAGCTCAATCAATCACAAGCCGGTGTGAACCTCGCGGCACCCGCATGGCGGGTGGATCGGCCCTGTCATCTCCCGCCGTCAGGGAGCGCAACCTCGCCGAGTATCACGCGACCAGCCTTCTCCACGAAGTGGGGAAGGCTGGTCGCGCCTTGTTCTGTCGGGGTACCGCGGCAACCACGACAGCCCGCAGCCATCCCTCACACACTGCTCAGCAGCAGGCTCGTCTCGCTGTTCGACACCCCGTCGATCAGCCGGACCTCGCGCAGCACGCGGTCGAATTCGGCGAGGCTCGCGGCGCGAATATTGGCGACCAGGTCCCAATTGCCGTTGGTGGTGTGCAGCGTGTGCACCTCCGGCAGGCCGCGCAGCTTGCGGATGACCTGCGTGGTCGATTTGCCGACCACCTCGATCATCATCACCGCATGCACGGCGTTCATGTCGTAATCCTCGCGGACGCGGGCGGTGAAGCCGAGCAGCGTGCCGGTTTCGATCAGGCGGTCGAGCCGGTTCTGCACCGTGCCGCGCGCCACGCCCAGCGCATCGGCCAGCTTGGAGAGCGAGGCCCGGCCATCGCTGCGCAGATGCGCGATGATGCCGCGATCCAGCGCATCGGGAATATATTTGACCGTCTCGGCATCCCGCCCCGTCACTGACATTTTTTACAACCCGACCTGGCAATCTGTTCAATGAACTGACAATTCTAGCACAGGATTGCGATTTCGGTGAACATCCGGACGGCCTAGGCTAAGGCCAACATTGACCGTTCAGGGATTTTTCGATGACCGCTCCCCTGCCCTCGCAGAAGGCGATGGTGCCTTTCGTCAGCGTCGAGAACATGATGCGCCTCGTCCACCATCTCGGTATCGAGCGGGTGCTGGCCGAACTCACCGACCTGATCGAGGAAGATTTCGCCCGCTGGGAGAGCTTCGACAAGACCCCGCGCGTCGCCAGCCATTCGCGTGACGGCGTGATCGAGCTGATGCCGACCTCTGATGGCACCATCTACGGCTTCAAATATGTCAACGGCCACCCGAAAAACACCGCCGAGGGCCTGCAGACCGTCACCGCCTTCGGCCTGCTCGCCGATGTCGCCACCGGCTATCCGGTGCTCCTGACCGAGATGACGCTGCTGACGGCGCTGCGCACCGCGGCGACCTCGGCCATGGCGGCCCGCCACCTCGCGCCCAAGGACGGCAAGGTGATGGCGATGATCGGCAATGGCGCCCAGGCCGAGTTCCAGGCCCTGGCCATGAAGGCGGTGTGCGGCATCGACACCGTCAGGCTCTACGACATCGACCCGCGCGCCACGCAGAAGGCCGCCCGCAACCTTGAGGGCAGCGGCCTCACCGTCATCCCCTGCACCTCCTCGCAGCAGGCGATCGAGGGCGCCGCCATCGTCACCACCTGCACCGCCGACAAGCAGTTCGCCACCATCCTCACCGACAACATGGTCGGCCCCGGCATCCACATCAACGCCATCGGCGGCGACTGCCCCGGCAAGACCGAGCTGCACAAGGACATCCTCGCGCGCGCCGACTGCTTCGTGGAATATCCGCCGCAGACCTGGATCGAGGGCGAGATCCAGCAGATGGATCGCTCCTACCCGATCACCGAGCTCTGGCAGGTCGTCACCGGCCAGGTGCCGGGCCGGCGCGACGAGCGTCAGATCACCCTGTTCGACAGCGTCGGCTTCGCCATCGAGGACTTCTCGGCCCTGCGCTATCTGCGCGCCCAGATCGTCGGCACCGATTTCTACCAGGAGCTCGACATGATCGCCGACCCCGACGATCCGCGCGACCTCTTCGGTATGCTGCAGCGCGCCCGCTGAGGCGGGGTCGGCAGAGATAGGCCATCGTCCGCTCCGCTGCGGGCCGTCATGGCCCGGCATTGTCCAACGTAGGTCGCGCTGCCCCTCACCTCTATCCTCTCCCCGCAAGAACGGGGCGAGGAGGCGCAAGCGTCGCGGCTTCATTCTCCGGCCTCCCGTCTCGCCCGACGGTTGGGCGAGATGAGACCGTTCCTGCACGAGCACGCCGCCGAAGTCCCCCTCGCCCCGCCCTTGCGGGGAGAGGGTAAGGGTGAGGGGCAGCACAGCCCCATGCGCAATCGCCCCAAAACCCAACCTGCCCCCTATCCCACCGCACCACCCGAACCAACGCGATAGCCCCCGGAGCCCCCATGTCCAAGCGCCCCGCCTTCTCCGTCCAGGCCCCCTCCGCCGTGGTGATGGTTCGCCCGCACCATTTCACCGTCAACACCGAGACGGCCGCCGACAATCATTTCCAGGTCGCCGGCACAGGCGGCGAGGACCTCGCCCCGCTCGCCCATGCCGAGATCACCAAGGCGGCCGAGACCCTGGCGGCCCATGGCGTCACCGTGCACCTCTTCGAGGACGAAAGCCTGGAAACCCCGGATTCGGTGTTTCCCAACAACTGGTTCTCCACCCATGCCGGCGGCCATGTCGCCCTCTATCCGATGAAGGCGCCGAGCCGGCGGCGCGAGCGCCGGGCCGACGTCATCGAGATGCTGAAGACCGATTACCGCGTGCAGGAGGTCATCGACTATTCGGGCCTGGAGCCCGACGGCCTGTTCCTCGAAGGCACCGGCGCCATGGTGCTCGACCATATCGACCGCGTCGCCTATGCCGTGCGCTCCGACCGCACCGACCCGATCGCCCTCGAGCGCTTCTGCACCCATTTCAACTTCGAGCCGATGGCCTTCGACGCCCGCGACGACAAGGGCGCCGCGATCTACCACACCAATGTGCTGATGTGCATCGCCACCGACTTCGTGCTGATCGGCCTCGACATGATCGCCGACACCGCCCGCAAGGCCGAGATCGTCGCCCGCCTCGAACGTTCCGGCCGGGACGTGCTGGCGCTGAGCAACCGCCAGATCGAGAACTTTGCCGGCAACGCAATCGAATTGCAGGGCAAGGACGGCCGCATCCTCGCCCTCTCGACCACGGCGCTATCAGCCCTCACGCCCGAGCAGCGCGAGATCATCGAGCAAAGCGCCATTTGCGTCGCGCTTGATATCCCGACCATCGAACGCGCGGGGGGATCGGTGCGGTGTACGCTGGCGGGGGTGCATCTGACACCGAGGGGATGAGCGGGGCTCTAAGAAGCAGTAAGATTCTACATGTTGTTCACATCTACATCTTACGATTCCAGTTATTATTCAGAACGCTATTCGATCATCGCCCATAACGGCTCAACTCTATTTGGAGAGCATTCCACAGAGAATCCAAAACCGCTTGCTGCAAGGTGAACCATACATCGTGTACACTCGTTGGGTTGCGGCCTTCCAAATCTTGTCTAAGGAAATCACGATAGACAGCATCAACTGCTTCATTGAGCTCAATATGAAATTCATTATGGCGGTAGACCTTTATTCGATGAAGTGATTGATGAAGACTTGGATATGCAGTTCTTATCGTTTCCCAAAAATAGTTTTTATTTGCGATGGACTTTCCATATGCCTCAATCGACTCTACCAAGCAGCGATTGCATACATTTAGAAAAAGCTGAAGATCACCTTGGTTCTGCGCGGGTTTCAACGCCATGAATTTATGGCTTTCAGGATATTTATTAGGGCCAAAAAGAGTTGGGAGATTTCCCGACGTACCAAGGCGATGAAGGTCATCTAGCGCAAAATCTATGTCTTGTAGCCGGACCGATATCCACTTTGTGCGTTCAC
Source organism: Labrys neptuniae (assembly GCF_040797145.1). Lineage (NCBI taxonomy): Bacteria > Pseudomonadati > Pseudomonadota > Alphaproteobacteria > Hyphomicrobiales > Xanthobacteraceae > Labrys > Labrys neptuniae. Next base: position 105,431 of record NZ_JBFNQD010000006.1, read on the forward strand.
TCGCGTCAATCAGCTTCTGGATAGTTTTGCGCCCTTCTCGACGGGCTGCCTCCATCGCGACATACGTGCCAACAACCTCAATCGCGACCGTTGGTATACCACTCGTCGTCTTAACAAGGCCGTAGGAATTTAAATGATCACTATATTCAGGAAGATATGAAAATTCTATATAATCTGCAGTTCGCCCACAAGCAAGCAGTTCAAAAACTTGATACTCGTCTGGATAGAAATCTCTTAGTTCTGATACAACGTGCCCACAGTAAAAAACTAAACTTCCGTCTCTTTCAATTTTTAAGTCACTTAAATCTGAAATATCAACTTTAATAGGGAAGTTTTTCTTCCCCTCCCGAACTTGTCTATACGTAAAACTAGCAGCCAGCCTGCACAAAAGCGGATGACCGCCATACTCTTTGTCAAAAGTCGTCGCGATTTCGGGAACAAATTTGAGCCCCATGCGACGACCAAGAACATTCAACATCCGCCGCACCTCATCGACGGATAGCCCGCTAAGGTAATTGTAGGGGACAATGCCAAAAAGTGGATTTTGGATGCCATCAATTTTATCTACCTCAACGAGCTTAGGGTTAACACCCGCGAGAATTGTTGAGAGTTTTCGAGTTTCACTTTGGGCTGCCCATATACTTTGCCAGAATGGCAAATAATCACGTTTCCAATGATTATCTGTTTTCGAGAAATGAGAAATGTACTCTACCTCATCGAAAATAATGGCAACCCTCTTTTGCCCCGGCATATTTTTGATTAAATCAGCAAGAGTCTCTGACAAAAACCGATTATCTTTAGGTACAATAAAATTATCGCCTACTCCGACGGCAGCCAGATCGAAAATAATTTTCTGCAGTAATTCTACCCAACTTCTTTGTCTGATCGACGGAGATTTACAATCATAAAATAATACCTCTACCTCCCCTTGCTCCTGAAGATCACGTCTTAATTTATAGAGAAATGAAGTTTTTCCTGTCTTTCTAAGGCCAAATAATCCTCGATTTTCTCCCCGTCGCGCACTGTCGGTAAAAGATTGCAAAAGGGCTGTTCTTCCGAAAAAATAAATATCTTTCTCTAGGGGTAGTCGATAATCAAATAAATCTCTAGAAAATAACTGAGAAGCTATCTTACTACGTACAAACCAAGCGTTCCCTGTTGAATTTTTTAGATCATCTTTATTAATAGCTACGACCATGCGTGCTTCGTTAGTCGAGGCATATTCAGTTACCCACTTCTCCGGATTCTTGGCATCGGACACAAGAATAACAAATAAACGCTCAACACGCCCGCGAGCAGGGTCGTCGTTAATAAATTGCTCGATTGATAGAAAAGTTCTAGCTTCAAGTTTATCGTATGGACTGTATATTAACAGTATTTCTTTATCGACTCCAAACGTTTCCTCGGTTGATGGTTCTGGTTTTATAAAATACACTGACGAACGCGAACCATACGCCCTTCTCTCATTTGCCCATGTCACGTCGAAGCCGTTCTGGAAGCATTTCAGCCAATCCAGCTCCTCCGGATGCCGGGTCAGATGACCAGACTTCACATCCTCATGAATACTTCCCATGCTCTGCCCTGATCATTATAATGCGGCTACCAGCGTCGTCTTATTTTTCCTTTATTGAAGATGATTTTAAAGACAATGGGGGTGATGTGTAAAGTCTGTTTTATCGCGACCTATTGTAAATGTTGTAGCTATTTCTTCCTCGCCAGATAAGCCAGATCCGATAAGCTATTCCGAGACATGACGGAATCAAAATTTACAAAAAAAAATTGCCGCGCGCAGCTAATAATGACCGGCACGTAAGTCGAGAATGGAATTCGGATTTTGGCTTGTCCTACCTTGCTCTTATTTTTGCGATCCAGTTAATACAATTATAGAACCAACCTCAGAGGCAAACTGCTTGCGGATGGTGGATCCACACTGGCGGTCAGGCCGAATAACAAATTTTCGAGTTCTTCCTCGGGGATATTCAACCGGGCCGCAATATGCTGACGCGCTACACCCTCGCGCCAAAGCTCTGTAAGGACGCGTTGCCATACTGCCGATCGCTCCGACGGGAGACCATCAGGCTCACTCTTACCGAAGCGCTTGTTTATATGAATGCAGAATGTCCGATAATTCCAATCGGAGATCCGGCCCATTCGGTGGAGACGATGAGCAAGGGCAGCAACAGATACACCCCACCGCTTCTTTGCTAGCACCAGCTGATCTAGGCTTCGAACCAACGGGATGGTCGCCACGACGTCGTCATGAGGCATCAAAAAGGACGATGCGAAGGCGTGCGCTTCAAGCTCGGCAGCACGTCCTTGATTAGGTCCACCATGCTTATGCAAAACGAGGTGAGCCAGTTCATGAGCAGCGTCAAAACGGCTACGTTCCGTGCTCTTAAAGGTATTCAGGAAAATATATGGTTCACTATCATGCCAGCAGGAAAAGGCATCTACATTCTTGGTATTCTCTGCTAGGGAAAAAATACGGATACCCTTCGCCTCAAGTAACTTAATCATATGCGAAATTGGCCGCTCGCCAATCGCCCAATGCTGGCGTAGTGCACGTGCGGCACCGGCGGGATCGCGTTCATGGCTGAGGTCGAGCAGGTCCGGCTGCGGCAAAACAAATTTTTCTCGTACCCAGGCTGACATCTCAAACGCTAAAGAACCAGCGGCTAGAGCGGCATCACGTTCCCGCGCAGACATCGCTGTAAGGCTCCGAAAACTAGCGGCATCCGCGCTAATTGGTGCTGCGTCATCCCGAAAGAAAAACTCTTGGGGAAACCCCAGCGCGCGCACTAAAGCGTTGACCGTGTCCTCATCAGGCGCCTGCTGCCCGTTTACCACACGTGACAATGTCACTGGCGATATGCCCGCTTGTTCAGCAAGAGCCTTTGCGGTCAACCGCCGTCGCTTCCGTGCTAGTTCCATTCTGCCAATATTGAACATGGCCTAGCGACGCAAAACTGCGGGCTCAAATTCGATGCTGTCCGGCCGATCGCCACTAGCAATCCCATCCGCCGGCCACTCGCCGCCACCTACGATAAAGATACGCTCAATAAAACCCGCGAAATTGTCTCCGGAAATGCCAGACGGCAACGACAGCTCAGCGCGGACGTCGTCGCCTTGAACCGATACACAAAAAAACCACACGCCAGTCCGGAGTTCCGCAAGACTTTGATCCCGCGCCGCTTCCATCTCTTCCTCAGGAAACAGTCCAGCTTGTCCCACCGCAATGACACGGTCAGCACCAGAGCCCTTTCCGGAAACAGCCTGCGGCCTGTGTAGCAGGTCGGCTGCGAGATCAACGCTTTGATACACGACCTTCAGCGGCCGGTCGGGATGTCGAACTGATTCAACGTTGTTCTCGCGGTAACGGATCCATCCGTGAGCTTGGAAAACCTGCCGTACATAACGCGTGCCGTAGATATATGCTAGCAGCCCCTCGGCTGAGGCAGGATCATCTGCTGTGGCATCTGCGCGTGCGGCGACCACGCCGTGCACGATTTCGAGCAATTCCTGACGCGAGATGCCAAAGTCGGCGAGACGAGCGTCGACTTCTGGATATTCAGCAAGTACACGAACCGTAGCCATCGAATCACCCAACGATAATTTTCTCTTCCTCATTTGTGGTAGAAAAAATTATCGTACGCAAGTCAATCCACTTGGATTAGCGATGTTGTTAAGCCGTTTTTCAACTTATATCGCGCTCCTAGCGCCGATACCTTATCTCCCTCGTAGACGCCGATCTGGGATGGAGTTCCTGATACTCAGACTCTGAGGTGTCCTTCAGCCCCAATAGTCACCACGTCCCCACTCACCTCATATGTCACGCAATCCATATCTAGCGCCGCAACGGGCGCCGCCCTTGATGAGGTCTACCAGCTGGTCGTATCTCCTCGATGCACGGCCGATCACACCGGGTTACAATGCCGGGTCGAGGGCGTCGATGCAGATGACAATGCGGCTGCCTTCTCGGGGATGGGGCGAGTGTGGCCTCGATGCCCAGCGGTGCAGGTCATGGGCCGGCACGAATGTCACGCCCGGTCAGCGCATCCTCATGGTCGCTCATTGCGGCCGAGCCGATGCCGTGGGCCTTTGCTTGATCAACGCCGGCAGTATCAGCCCGCCAACAATGAAGGCCGCGCCCCAGATGTCGTAGTCGTGCAGGCTTTCCCCGAGCAGGAGATAGGCGAGCAGGGCCACGAAGACGGTCTGCAGGTAGAGCAGCATGCTGGCACGGCCGGCGCCGAGCGCCTCGACGCTGCGATTGTAGAGATAATACATCAGCGCGCCGCCCGGCCCGGCCAGATAGGCGAGCGCCAGCAGGCCGTTCGCGTTCAGGGCGGAGCCGCCGCCGCCGGTCAGCTCCCACAGATAGAAAGGCAAGGCGGCAAGGGCGCCGGCGCCGAGCAGCACCACCACCGTGGGCAGCAGGGGGATGCCGAATCTGGCACGGCGCAGGAGCACGGTGTAGAGGCCCCAGCAGAAGGCGCTGCCGACGATCCACAATTCACCGGCGCTGAACTGCAGCCCCATCAGCGCGCCGAGATCGCCATGGGCCACGATGACCAGCATGCCGGCCAGAGCGAGCAGCGCGCCGATGGCCTTCCACAGGCCGAGCGGCTCGCCGAGCACGATGCGGGCAATCACCATGGTCATCACCGGTGACAGCGCCATGATGATGCCGGCGGTGGTCGCGTTGGTGAAATGGAGGCCAGTATAGATCATGCCCTGGCACAGCGTCAGGCCGATCGCACCGACGAGCAGGACCTCCAGCGGCCGCGAGCGGATCAAGGCGATGATCGCGCCGTAATGGCGATGCACGATCGGCAGCAGGATGGCGCAGGCCAGCAAGAGCCGCCAGAAGCAGAGCGCCCAGGGCCCCATTTCCGGCGCCGCCCATTTGGCCGCGATGTAGACGCCGGCCGAAAGCAGCCAGCCCAGGACGGCGGTCGCGTAGGCGATCGGAAGGGACTCGCCGGGGGCGGCCTTCGCCTCGTCGGGATGTGCTACTGGCAGCATGTGGTTCCCAGCCTCCTCCCCTCGCCGATGGACCGGGAGCGATGGCAGCCCCGTATCGCCGGGTGCCGTGCCCTGGCCTGGAGCCCCAGCGGCGCTCTTCGATCTGCCGGCCTGGCGACCAACCGCCCCTTTATTCGGATGGGGACCGTTTTTGCAAGATAACGAGGCCTTCGCCTTACCCGTTTCAGAAGATCGGCGTGTACGCTGCGAACAACAACCTCGCCTTTACCCCGGCTTTGCTTCCGTAACGGAAATTACGACTGATTGCGAACGCCGGTTGCCAAGCATAGTGTCACGATGCGCCAGTCTTTATCAAGGAGCATGCCGTGACCGAGCAAGAGCGCAGCCTGGAGGAAATCGCCGCCATCCGCGACCTGCTGGCCGCCAAGCCCCGGCCGGTCGGATGGGGCGAGCGGCGCGCACGGCTCGACGAGGTCGGCACCCACTGGCCTGTTGCCGACGACGTCGTCTGCACTGAAGTCGCGTGCGACGGCGTCCCCGGCGAATGGTCGATGGCGCCGGGCAGCGACGCCGGCAAGGTGCTGCTCTACTTCCACGGCGGCGGCTACTGCTCGGGCTCCGTCGAAAGCCATCGCCGGCTGGTGACGGAAGCCGGCCGCGCGGCGCGCATGCGGACCCTGGCGATCGACTATCGCCGCGCGCCCGAACAGCCTTTTCCGGCCCAGCACGAGGACGCCCTCGCGGCATGGCGCTTCCTGCGGCGGCAGGGCATCGCCGCCGAAGACATCGCGGTGGGTGGTGACAGTGCGGGCGGCAATCTCACCCTGGCCCTGATCGGCCGCCTGCGCGCCGCCGGCGAGCCCCTGCCCCGCTGTGCCTGGCTGATTTCGCCCTGGACCGATCTCACAATGTCGGGCGCGACGCTCGCCAGCAAGGACACGATCGATCCGATCATCCACAAGGCCTATCTGCAGGAGCTTGCCGGCGCCTATGTCCCGGCGGGGACGGACCGTGGCGACCCGCTCATCTCGCCTTTGTTCGCCGATCTGCACGGTTTTCCGCCGCTGCTGATCCAGGTTGGCTCGGCCGAGACGCTGCTGTCGGACGCCACGCGGCTTGCCGAGGCCGCCGGCAGCGCGGATGTGCCGGTGCGGCTCGAGATCTGGCCGCATATGATCCACGCCTGGCCGCTCTGGAATGCGGGCCTGGAAGACGGCCGGCGTGCGCTGGCCGCTGCGGGCGAGTTCATACGCAACGCCGGGGGCTAGACGGTTGCCGCCGACTCCCCGCCGGCGGCCGCCTTCTTCCCTTACGCCCGCTGCCGCGCGATCACCCCCAGCGCCGTGGTGATCGCCCGGGCGAAGGTCAGCGCGCCGATTCCGTCCACATCGCGCTCGGGCATGAATTCCACGAAGTCCATCGCCTCGATGCGGCCACGGCGGGCGGCACCCTTGATGAGGTCGACGAGCTGGTAGTAGCTCAGCCCCCCCGGGGCGCGGCCGATGACGCCGGGCACCAAAGCCGGGTCGAGGGCGTCGGCATCGATGCAGATGACGATGCGGCTGCCTTCGGGGATGAGGTCGAGCGCGGCCTCGACGCCCTGGCGGTGCAGGTCATGGGCCGGCACGAATTTGACGCCCCAGGCCAGCGCATCCTCGTAGTCGCTGGTGGCGGCCGAGCCGATGCCGCGGGCGCCCACCTGGATGATGCGCTCGATATGGGGCATTTCCGACGCCCGGCGCATGGTGGAGGAGAGGCCGAGGCGCTCGTCCATATGCACCTCGCGCCAGTCGATATGGGCATCGATCTGCAGGATGGTGTAGCGGGCGCCCGCCTCCGCCCCCAGGGCTTCGAGCATGGGGATGGGGATGGAATCATCGCCCCCCAGCACGATCGGCACCGCCCCGCGGGCGCGGATCATCTTGACGGCGGCGGCGATGGCGGCGCGGTTGGCGGCGCCGTCATTCTCGTCATAGGGCAGGTTGCCGCAATCGACGGCGCGCAGGCACGGCTCCGGGAAGAGCTTGCCGCCATTGTCGAAATCGTGGCGGTCGACATTGGCGGTGAAGGCGGCGGTGGCGCGGCGCAGGGCGTCGGGCGCATTGCGGCAATAGGCGCCGACGGAGCGGTAGGGCGTGGCGCAGGGCGCGCCGATCAGGGCGATCGGGGCGGCGAGCGTGGCAAGGTCGCGGCATTCCTCCAGGCCGAGGAAGGTGAGCGTATCGGCCGCCGCGCCGAACAGCGCGCCGAGATCGGCTTTCTGGTTCATGATGGGGATCCTCTATGCGGGCCGCCCGCGGGCGGCATCGGGTTGGAAAATGGAATGGCGAGCAACTGCTCACCTTCTGTCATTCCGGGCGCGGTGCAGCATGAAATGATGCGCCGCAGACCCGGAACCGCGTCGGAATGAAACGCTTTGCTCCTCCCGCGATCCCCGGACCAAACCTTTGGTTTGGTCTGACTGCACCGCATCACTGCGTGCTGCGATGCGTCCGGGATGACAACTCAAACGACTGCGGCGCCTCAGGACGGGCGGACGTCGAGATAGCCGGCCCAGCGGCGCTCGACGAGGCGGAAGGCGCCGACCAGGACGAAGGTCAGGACGAGGTAGACGATCGCGGCCGCGACATAGGGCTCGAACTGGATGTAGTAGTTCAGCGTGATCATGCGGGCGACGCCGGTGGTCTCCAGCAAGGTGACGGTGCTGGCGAGCGAGGTGGCGTGCAGCATCATGATGGTCTCGTTGCCGTAGAGCGGCAGCGCCCTGGTCAGCATCGCCGGCACCAGGATGCGCCGCGCCCGCGTCCAGCCGGACATGCCATAGGCGGTGGCGGCCTCCACCTCGCCGGGCGGGATGTGGCGCAGCGCGCCGGCGAAGATCTCGGTGGTGTAGGCGGTGGTGTTGAGCACGAAGGCGATCAGCACACAGACGAGCGGGCTGGAGAGCCAGGGCCAGAGCAGGCTGGCGCGCACGAGCTCGAACTGGGCGAGGCCGAAATAGATCAGGAAGAGCTGCACCAGCAGCGGCGTGCCGCGGAACACCAGCGTATAGGCGAAGACCAGGCTGCGGATCAGCCGGTTGGCGCTGTTGCGCGCGAAGGAAAGCGGGATGGCAAGGCAGAAGGAGATCGCCAGGGACGCCACGGTGAGGGTCAGCGTCAACCGGGCACCCTCGGCATAGAGGCCGAGATTCTCGGCAATGACGTCCCAGTTCATGGCGCCAGCTTCCTTGTGCCGAGCTCGTAGCGCCGCGCCAGCCAGGCCAGCACCAGCATGGAGAGGATGGTGATGGCGAGATAGAAGCCGCCGGCGACCAGGTAGAAGGTGAAGGGCTTGCCGGTGGCCTCGGCGGCCCCCTTGGCGCGGAACATCACGTCCTGCAGGCCGATGAGCGAGACCAAGGCCGTCGCCTTGACCAGCACCAGCCAGTTGTTGGTGAAGCCGGGCAGCGCCAGGCGGATCATCTGCGGCAGCACGATGCGGGTGAAGATGCGGGTGCGCCCGAGCCCATAGGCCTCCGCCGCCTCGATCTGGCCGCGGGGGATGTTGAGGAGCGCGCTCTTGAAGGTCTCGGTCATGTAGGCGCCGAAGATCAGGCCGAGCGTGGCGATGCCGGCCCCGAGCGGGGAGAATTCGACCTGGATGTCGAAGCCGAGCCATTCGCCGACCTGGCCGATGAAGGAGGGCAGGCTGTAGAAGACCAGCAGCATCATCACGAGATCGGGGATGCCGCGCACCACGAAGGTGTAGATCCCCGCGAGCGCCGCCAGCGTCCTATGGCGCGAGACCTTGCACAGGGCCGCGCCGAGGCCGAGCAGGACGGCCACCACCAGCGAGGCGAAGGCCAGCAGCAGGGTGATCGCCCCTGCCGCCAGGATCGTGCGGACGAAATCGAGGATCATCTCCGGTCATTCGCCGAAATATTTGGCGTCCAGCGCCTTGAGCGTGCCGTTGTCCCTGAGGATGGCGAGGCCCTTGTTGATCTCGGCCACCAAAGCGGTGTTCTTCTTGCCGATGGCGATGGCGACGCCCTCGCCGAACTCCTTGGCATCCTTGCCGGTGAGCTGCGGGCCGACCAGCTCGTAATCCTTGCCGGCATCCGACTTCAGGAAGCTGGCGCTAATCTGGGCCTGGTAGCTGATGTGGAGTTCGGCGCGGCCGGCGGTCAGCTCCAGATAGGGCGCGCTGCCGGTGTCGTAGCGCTTGATGGTGGCCTTGGGGAAATGGCTGGTGACATAGGCGTCCATCGGCGTGCCGGTCTGCACCGCGATGGTCTTGCCCGCCATGCCCTCGGGCGTGAACTCGAAGGTCGAACCCTTCTTGGCCACGAAGCGGAAGATCGGGTGGTTGTAGATGTCGGAGAAGGCGATCACCTTGCGGCGCTTCTCGGTGACGGTGAGCTGGGAGATCAGCGCGTCATATTTGCCGTCGATCAGGCCGGGGATCATGCCGTCCCAGGCGGCGTTGAAGATGTCGCAGTCGAGCTTGGCCGCCTCGCAGATCGCCTGCATCAGCTCGACGTCGTAGCCGACCAGCTTGCCGTTGGCGTCGATCGATTCGAAGGGTGGGAAGGTGGCGTCGGTGGCGATCTTGATCTTGTCGGCGGCCTGGGCCGTGAGGGCCTGGGCGCCGGTGGCGGCAAGGCCGAGCAGGAGGGCGGCGACGGCGTTTCTGATGCGAATGCTCATGATGGGTCTCTCGGGATGGGTTTGTGGTTATGGGAGCCGGTTTCCACCGGCCTTGGCCAGGCCGCTGCGGCTAATGCTGCAAACGCCCGGCAAGGAATTGCCGCAGCCTGTCGCTGCGGGCATCGGTGAAAACGGCTTCGGGCGGGCCCTCTTCCTCGATGGCGCCGTTGTGCAGGAAGACGACGCGGCTGGAGGCATGGCGGGCAAAGCCCATCTCATGCGTCACCACGATCATGGTGCGGCCCTCCTCGGCGAGGGCCTGCATGACCTTGAGCACCTCGCTCACCAGTTCCGGATCGAGCGCCGAGGTCGGCTCGTCGAACAGCATCACGTCGGGGTTCATGCTGAGGGCCCGGGCGATCGCCACGCGCTGCTGCTGGCCGCCGGAGAGATGGGCGGGATAGCGCTGCAGCACCTCCTGGCCGAGGCCGACCTTGGCGAGATTGGCCCTGGCGCGCTCGGTGGCCTCCGCCCTGGAGACGCCCAGCACGCTGATCGGCGCCTCGATGACGTTGTCGATGACGCTCATATGCGACCACAGGCAGAAATTCTGGAACACCATGGCGAGGCGGCTGCGCATGCGCTGGAGCTGCCTCTTGTCGGTGGCCCGGAGGAAGCCATCGCCATCCCTGACCGTCTTCAGCGCCTCGCCGTCGATGACGATGCTGCCGGCGGTCGGGCGCTCGAGGAAATTGATGCAGCGCAGGAAGGTGCTCTTGCCCGAGCCGCTGGCCCCGATGATGCTGATGACGTCACCCGCCGCGGCCTGGAGCGACACGCCCTTGAGGACCTCGACCTTGCCATAGGATTTGCGGATACCGTCCACGGCCAGCTTGTGCATGCTTCTTCCCAATCCGGCCGCGTTCGTCCGCCACCAAGACCCCTCTCCTGCGCCCAATGCGGTTCACGTAAGCAGGAACCGCTCCGATTTGTCATAGCCGGGCTTGACCCGGCTACCCAGAAGCCGCACGCACAAACCATCGAGGAGCTGGATTGCCGGGTCACGCCCGGCAATGACAAAGGTCGAGCAGCCTCGAAAAGCTTAAGTGAACTGCATTGCTCCTGCGCCGGACTTGTCCGTCCAATCGCGACGGTGCTCATAAAATCAGAAGGCCAGCCTGGGGCAATTGATATTTGATCATCAAATAGATGACGTCATTTCATCTATTGTGCATTCCCGGGGCATATTGCCTGCTAAGGAGGCATAGACCAGCGGTGTATCCGTCCCATTCCTGAAGGGATCTCAACTGTACACCATCCAGTCAACTGATCTGCCAGGCGGCGGCATCCTTGCCGAAACGCGCCAGCAGCCAGCGCAGGAAGAGCCGCACACCCGAGCGCTGCAGGCCGGCATGGGTGGAGACGACATACCAGCCGCCGAAGGCGTCGATGGCGGTGGAGAAGGGCCGCAGCAACGTGCCGTTCCGGACATCCGCGCCCGAAAGCGTGTCGCTGGCCAGGGCGACGCCGGTGCCGTTGATGGCGAGGTCGATCGCCATGCCGAGGTCGCTGCAATAGAGATGGCGGCTATAGGGGCCGAAATCGCGCTCGCCGGCCTCGGAGAGCCAGCGCCGCCATTCGGCGCCGTCGTCCCAATGCAGCAGGATGGCGCTGCGCAGTTCCAGCGGGCTGGTGATGCGCCGGCCGATGCGCTGGAACAAGGTCGGGCTGCAGACCGGCATGATGCTGACATGGGCGAGCTGCGCCGACCATTTGTCGTCCCAGCCGCCGGCGCCGAAGACGATGCCGATATCGGCATCCACCAGCTCATGGATACGGTGGTTCTCGGTGAGCTTGATATGGCATTCGACGGCAAGGTGGTCCTGGCAGAAATCGGCGAGGTTCTTGGCGAGCCAGCCGCTGGCGAACATCGGCGGGCAGGCGATGCCGATGCGCCCGCCGTCCTGGTCCGCCTCCGACAGGCGCAGCGCCGTGTTGGTGATGTCCTGCAGCGCGGCCGAGACCGTCTTGGCGAAGACCCGGCCGGCATCGGTGAGCACCACGCCGCGCCCCGCCTTGTGGAAGAGCGGATAGCCCAGCACTTCCTCCAGCCGCCGCAGCTGGTGGCTGACGGCGCTGTCGGTCAAAGCGAGCTCGCCGGCGGCCCGGGTCAGGCTTTCATGCCGCGCCGCCGCCTCGAAGGTGCGCAGCACGCCGAGCGGCAGGTTACGCATCGCCGCGCCCCGTCATGACACCGGCCTGGCCTTCATCCTCCACCTCGGATCTCCCAAAATATGGATGGCTGCCGGGATATCGCCTAGGATGGCGCCATGCCCTCCTCAGATGCGATTCGTATTGCAGCCGCTGTCATCATCCGTGCCGACGGTATGACACTCCTGGTCAGAAAACGAGGGACATCGGCCTTCATGCAGCCCGGCGGCAAGATCGAGCCCAACGAGCAGCCCCGCCAGGCCCTGTGCCGCGAGCTCGCCGAGGAGATCGGCCTCACGGTTGATCCAGCACACCCCGTCTATCTCGGCCGGTTCGAAGCCCCGGCGGCGCATGAGGACAACAGGATGGTCGAGGCCGAGATCTTCCGCCTCGACATCGCCGAGCCTGTCGCCGCCACCGCCGAGATCGAGGAGATCGCCTGGGTCGATCCCAAGGCACCCGGCCCGCTGCCCCTCGCCGCCCTGACGCGCGACCATGTGCTGGCCCTCGCGACGGCGCTTGGCGGGGGCTAGGATCGCGCATCCAAGTTTGGCAGCTGCTGATCGGTCACTATGGCGCGGAGCACCAAATTCCGATATGGTAACACCATGTAACACCCATATGAGGTGCCTCAATGCCACCCGCTTCCGCCACGACCAGCATCAAGCTGGATTCCAAGGTCAAGGATCGCCTCCAACGGCTGGCCGATGCTCGGCATCGCAAGCCGCATTGGCTGATGAAGGAAGCAATCCATCAATATGTCGAGCGTGAAGAAAAACGCCAGGCGTTCTACGACGACGCTCGCAAGGCTTGGGACGAGTACCAGGCAACCGGCTTGCATGTAACCGGGGAAGAGGTCGCGGCTTGGCTGGAAACATGGGGCACGGATGACGAGAAAGCCTCGCCTGTATGCCACAGGTAATCTTCTCGCCCGCTGCCCTTCGCGATCTCGAAAGGCTACGGGCTTTCCTGGACTCCAAAAACCAAATGGCGGGCAAACGAGCCGCAACGGCAATCATCCAGACCATTCAGACGCTTACGGCTCATCCTGAAATAGGGCGACCGATCCAGGATGCCGAAGAGCGAGAGCTCGTCATCAATTTCGGCCGCGATGGTTATGTGGCCCTCTACCGATACGATGGAGACAAAGTCGTGATTCTCGCCATCCGACATGGTCGGGAAGCCGGATATGATTGAATGATCTAAGCAGGAGAGAGACCGGCTCGATCGAGGCCCTCAATTCTCGCGCCGGCCGGCGAAGGCCAGCAGCAAAGCGAGGAAGATCAGGACACCGGCGCCGACCTGCTGCCAGTAGAAGTTCCAGCCGATCAATAGCAGGCCGTTGGAGACGAAGCCGAACAGCAGCACGCCGAGGATCGTGCCGGCAATGCTGGCGCGCCGGTTGCGGCTGAGCGAGGTGCCGATGAAGGCCGCGCCGATGGCGTTGAGCAGATAGGCATTGCCCGAATAGGGCACATAGGCGTTGACGTTGGAGGAGAGCAGGATGCCCGTCACGGCGGCGACGGCCCCGGAGAGGATGTAGACGATCGCCAGGATCCGCCGCACCGGCAGGCCGGAATAGCGCGCGACCTCCTCCTGGGTGCCGACGGCGAGGACGGTGCGGCCGAAGCTCGATTTCTCCAGGAGGAGCCAGGCGCCGAGCGCCAGCACCGCGACGAGGAGCAGCGAGACCGGCACGCCGAGAATGGTGCCGTGGCCGATGAAGGCGAGCGCGGGCGGTATGCTGCCGGCCGGCACATAGACGGGATTGCCGCCATCGGTGGTGAGCTGCTGCAGGCTGTGCCCGATGAACAGCGTGCCGAGGGTCGCCAGGAACGGCGTGATCGACAGCCGCGCGATCAGGACGGCGTTGAAGAGCCCGGTGCCGATGCCCGCGCCGACGCCATAGAGGCAGGCGAGCGCCACCGGCTGGCCCGAGGACACCGCCGAGACGAAGGCGAGGCTGCCGAGATCCACCGCCGTGCCCACCGACAGATCCGTGCCGCCCGAGGCCACCGTCAGGGTCATGGCGATGGCGACGATGGCCGTCAGCGCGACATTGTTGACCAGCACGCCGGTGATGTTGCCGAGCGTCAGGAAGCCCGGGGCCAGCACGGAGAAGACGGCCACCACCAGCACGAGCGCCAGCGGAATGCCGAAGCGCAGCAGGTCGAATGCCGGCCGGATGCGCGGCCCTTCGGCCCCAACGGCGCTCATGACGCCCTCCTGCGTGCGAGATTGGCGGTGGCGGCGACGACGGCCAGGATCAGCACGCCCTCGATGCCGTTGACCCAGTAGGTCGAGACATGGAGGAGCTGGAACCCGTTGGTGAGCGCGCCCAGAAAGACGGCGGCGAGCAACGTGCCGGCCACGGTCGGCAGCAACCGGCGCGAAAACATGAAGCCGAGAAAGGCGGTTGCCACCACCGGCAGCAGCATGTCGCCCGAACCGCCGGTCGCCCCGTTGAGGAAGGCGACCGACACGACGCCGGCCAGGCCGCCCAGCAGCCCGCTGGCCAGATAGGACAGTGCGACATAGCTGTTGACGGCGATGCCGGCGGCCTTGGCCGCCTCGCGATGTCCGCCCACCGCATAGGCACGCAGGCCGAGAGGCGTGAGATGCAGCAGCACGGCCAGGACCGCGCACAGGGCAAGGAGCAGCCAGCCGAGCACGGGAATGTCGAGCGGTCCGGGCAGGCCGAGCCAGTCGATCAGCGGTGACGCCGCGGGAATGGTGGTGTTCTCGGTCACCACCAGTTCGAGCCCGGCGCAGACATTCATGGCGGCCAGCGTCGCCAGCAGAGGCAGGATCCTGAGCCAGACCACGGCAAGCGCATTGACCAGGCCGACGAGGAGGCCGACGCCGAGCGAGGCCGCCACGCAGGCGAGGTCCGAGTAACCGGCCTGGTTGAGCACAGCGAAAATCGCGGCCGAAAGCCCGAGCGTGCCGGCCAGGGAAAGATCGATGCCGCCGGCGATCACATCCGAACCGCCGGTGATCAGCACCAGCGTCAGGCCGAACCCCAAGATGCCCAGCACCGCCGATTGCGACAGGATGAGGCCGATATTGGCGGGCGAGAGGAAGGAAGGCGCGTTGACAGCAAAGAAGGCCATCACGGCCAGGAAGAACAGCAGACCGCCGGCCCGGACCAGGCGCGCGGCGGCGCCGCTCGCGAGATCACGCCAGCCTGGGCGGATCTTCGCCTCGCGGGGCTCGGGGCGGATCGAGGCCGATGTCGCTGCGGCGATCGCCTCCAGGGTCTCATGCGGCATGGCTGGCTCCCTCCCCGGGATCGGCGCCTGTCAGGGCCGCGGCGAGCAGCTGGTCCGACGAGGTCGCCGACGTCTCATAGGTGCCGACCACGGCGCCGCGATGCATCACCAGGACCCGGTCGCACACGCCCAGGAGCTCGTCGAGATCGGCCGAAAGCAGCAGGATGCCCGCTCCCTTCTCCGCCAGCTCGGCGATGAGGCGATAGATCTCGGCCTTGGCCGCGACGTCGACCCCGACGGTCGGCTCGTCGAGAACATAGACGTCGGAGCGGCGGGCCAGCCATTTGGCGATCACCACCTTCTGCTGGTTGCCGCCGCTGAGGGTGCGCACGGGCGCATCCTGGTCGCTGGCCTTGATCTTGAGCGCCTCGATCAGTTTCGACACCTTTGAACGTTCGCCGGCGCGGTCGAGCCAGCCCAGGCGCGTGATCTGGCCGAGGCTGGCGAGCGTGGCGTTCTCGCGGATGGAGAGGCCGAGCGCCACGCCCTGGGCGCGACGATCCTCCGGCACCAGAGCGAGACCCACCTGCGCCGCCGCCACCGGGCTGGAGAGCCGCCGCACGCGACCGTCGACCTCGATCGTGCCCGCCCGCGTGGGCCGCAGCCCAAACAGGGCCTGGACGAGTTCCTTGGCTCCGGAGCCGAGCAGCCCGGTCAGCCCGACCACCTCGCCGCGATGCACGGTGAGGGACACATCGGCAAAGGCCGGCGGCGCGCCGAGGCCGGCAAGGGACAGCACGGGCCTGCCGCGCTCGGCGCGATGCTTGGGGAAGAGGTCCTTGACGTCCCGATCGACCATCAGGCGGGTGATCTCGCCGATAGTCGTGCGCGCGGGCTCGAGATGGGCGACGTCCCGGCCATTGCGCATGATGGTCACGACATTGCAGATGCGCTCGATCTCGGCGAGGTAATGCGAGATATAGATGCTGGTCAGGCCGCGCGCCTTCAATTGCGCGATGGCGGCGAACAGGCTCTCGACTTCGCGCTTGGCGAGCGCCGCCGTCGGCTCGTCGAAGATGATGAGGCGAGGCTTGGCCAGCAGCGCCCGCGTGATCTGGACAATCTGTTGCTGCGCTGTCGACAGGTCGCGGATGAGCGCGCCGCGGGGCAGGGCGATGCCGAAGAAGTGCTTGAGGGCCTCGTCGGCCCGGCGCTGCAGGCTCGCCTGCCAGACGCCGAGGCGCGATGCCATGGCTTCGCGCCCCAGGAACAGCGCCTCGCCGACGGTCGCGGTCGGCACCAGCAGCCGGTCCTGGTGAATGAAGGCGATGCCGAGCTGCTCCGCCTTCTGGGGCGAGAGATGATCGAGCGGCCGGCCCTCGAATTCGATGCTGCCGGCTTCCGGGCTGACGAGACCGGCCAGGGCCTTGATCAGGGTCGACTTGCCGGCGCCGTTCTGCCCGACCAGGCCGTGGACGGTGCCGGGCGCGACCACGAGCGAGGCGCCGTCGAGGGCCCGGGTCGGCCCGAAGGTCTTGACGAGGCCGCGCATGGCCAGAGCGGGAGGGGGTGAGGTCATGGCGTCGATCACTGGTCGGTCTCGCCGGCACACCGGCCGGCTCAGCCCTTGCTCAAGGAAATGCGGCACGGCACTGGCCACAAGGAAGAGCCACCCCATCCGTCATGCGGATGGGGTGGCTGGGCAGGATGGTGTCAACGAGGGCACCCTGCGGGGTCGGTCAGATACGGGGCGACCGGCATACTCGTCGATCAGGCCTGGCCGAGCTGCTTTTGCACCTCGGCGGCGTTCTTCTTGTTGGCGATCACGGCCGGCAGGAAGGTCTGCGAGGGCAGCGTGGTGTCGCCGTTGAGATAGCGGGCGAGGTTCAGGACCGCCTGGCGGCCGATGACCGAGGGCTGCTGGGCCGCCACCGCGCCGGCCGGCGCCTTGGGATCCTTGACCAGCGCCAGCACCTCGGGCGTGCCGTCGACGCCATAGGTGAGGATCTCGCTGCGCCCCGCGGCGATCAGGGCCTGGGTGGCGCCAAGCTGGGGAATGTCCCAGGCCGACCAGATGGCCGAGATCGATCCCTTGTCCGGATATTTGCTGAGCAGAGCGGTAATCTGGGCATAGGCGTCCTGCACCGTGTTGGGGATGACGTCCCTCAGTTCGGGCTGGATGATCTTCACCTCGGGATAATATTTCAGCACGTTGCGCAACTGGGTGTAGCGGATCTCGCAGACCGGAACGCCCGAAAAGCCGTTGAAGACCACGACATTGCCCTTGCCGCCGATATCGGAAACCAGCTGCAGCGCAAGCTGGGCCCCCAGGGAGAAATTGTCCGAGGTGGCGGTGTTGATGACGTTGGTCGAGGGCAGGTCGACGGAAAAGACCGGGATGCCGGCCTGGCGTAGCTTCTTCAGCCAGGGATCGACCACCGAGAGGGTGCCGAGCGTCTGGATCACCGCATCCGGCTTTTGCGTCACCAGGGTCTGCAGCTGGCTGACCAGTGTCTTGTCGTTGCGCCCGGCATCGAGCCCGATCGGCGTGCCGCCGAGTTCCTTCACGGTCTCGACCTGGGCCTGGTAGGCCTTGAGATCGAAGAAATGGTCGGTACCCGCGACGCTGATCGCGATGGTCTTGCCCTTGAGCGAGGGCAATCCCGCTTCAGGCTTGGCAGCATCATCGGCCCGAGCAGCGCCGCCCAAAGCTGCGGCGGCAACCAGGGCCGAGCCCATCTTGAGAAGCGAGCGGCGCCCGAGCGGGGTGGAGGAAATCGTCGTCATCGTGTCGGTCCAGCTTTGATTTGGCCTGTCTGTCGAGGCCTGACCGAAGCACACATGGTCGCCGACACAATGTCAACTAAATTTATAGACTTAATATAATTAATTGACCGCCAACCGCCGGAACCGTCACTGGGTCATGGGAACGCCTCCCCCGAGCAGCCCGACGCCTCAGGCCATCCGGTGCAGCGACACGCTCGTCTTCGGGCCGTTCTTGATGGTCTGGAACACCACGCAGTAGCGTTCGGTCAGCTTCAGCAATTGGTCGAGCCGCTCCTGCGGCGCCTCGGTATCGACATCGAAGCGAAGCCGGATCTCGGCAAAGCCGACCGGCGCCTCCCTGTCCACCCCCAGCGTGCCGCGAAAATCGAGGTCTCCTTCGGCGCTGACCTGGCCGGCCTTGAGCGGCAGGTCGATCGCCGTGGCCACCGATTTCAGCGTCACGCCGGCGCAGGCCACCAGGGCCTCCAGCAGCATGTCGCCGGAGCACAGTTCCAGCCCGGATCCGCCGGTCGCCGGATGCAGGCCGGCGGTCGCCAGCGCCCGCCCGGTTTCGACTTTGCACGCGATGCCCTCGCCATCGATCGAGCCCTTGGCCTTCAAGGTGATCAAGGCCGTCTTCGGGTCGGCGCGATAGCGCTCCTTGATCGGCGCCTGCATGGCGCGCAGTTCCGTCGAATCCATCTGTTCCTCCCGGACCATCGCGATATCATTGGCCCGAACTATAGGCCGCCGGCAGAGCCTGGCAATCGCTTCCCTAACAACAGCGAATCGGCTCAACGTTTGTCATTGCCGGGCTTGACCCGGCAATCCAACCTCCCCTCCATGCGTCGAAATCGCGAGCTTCTGGATGCCCGGGTCAAGCCCGGGCATGACAAAGATGGCGTATCGGTTACTTTCAACAATGCTCAAGCTGAACGATTGCCCTAGCCCAGAAGCCTCGGCACCTTGCGATCTGCGCGATTCTGTCTGATCAAATTAAGGCAGCCTTCACCGCCCCGATTGCAGAGCAGCCGGCATTGGCATTTCCCGATGGCGAGAGGAGCATCATGTCGCGTCCGATCTTCGACCTCACCGGCCGCCGCGCCGTCGTCACCGGCGCCAGCCGCGGCATCGGCCAGACCATCGCCCTCGCCCTGGCCGAAGCGGGCGCCGATGTCGCCGTGACGGCGCGGGCGCTCGGCAATCTCGACGAGACCCGCAGCCTCGTCGAAGCGTCCGGACAGCGCTGCATCGCCCTCGCGCAGGACGTCGCCGACGTCGAGAACTGCAGGGCCGTCATCGGCCAAGCCGCCGAAGCCCTCGGCGGCCTCGACATCCTGGTCAACAATGCCGGCGTCGAGAGTGTCCGCCCCTCCCTCGAGGTGGACGAGGCCCTGTGGGACGGCATCGTCTCCACCAATCTCAAGGGCGCCTTCTTCTGCGCGCAGGCCGCCGGCCGGATCATGGCCGGGGCGCAAGGGGGCGCTATCGTCAATCTGTGCTCCCTCACCTCCTTCGTCGGCATTCCCACCGCGGTTCCCTATGGCGCTTCCAAATCCGGCCTGCTCGGCGTCACCCATGCCCTCGCCGCCGAATGGGCCGGTCATGGCATCCGGGTGAACGCCATCGCGCCCGGCTATTTCCGCACGGCCATGACCGAGGTGTTCTACCAAGACGAAGCTTGGCAGGGGCAGATGCTGGCGAAGATCCCGCAGCGCCGTTTCGGCGAGCAGGCTGATGTCGCAGGCGTCGCGGTGTTCCTGTGCTCGGACGCCTCGGCCTATGTCACCGGCCATTGCATCCCGGTCGACGGCGGCTATCTCGCCTCGATCTAGGGAAGCTCGGGAGAATAAGTAAGCTGCTCTGAAGCTGTCATCCCCGGCCGAACCGCTCGCGAGCGCAGCGAGAGAGGGTGAGGGGAAGGGGATCCAGGAGCCATAAAGCCACATCCATCAGCCCCTGGATCCCCTTTCCGGGGTCTTCGACCCCGCCGGGGATGACGGGCGCACTTGTTGCCTGACTTCTGCTTGGCGCAATCGCCATCTCAACCCCGGCCTTCGTGCGCTGCACAATAATTAGCCAGAATGTCAAGCCGGGCAAGAATTGCGCATGTTGCGTTGACCGTATTTGTATGTAGCTGTATAGACAGGTTCATGCTGCCGTGAGATCGACCTGCGGGACTGGGCGCGGCGGCTTGGGAAGACAGGGGAACGAAATGGAATCTGCACCCCTCGGCATCAGCCCCTCCGGCGGAACGAGCCCCTTTGCCGTTTCCGTCAAGGATGTCGCCATGATCTTCGGCGACGTCCATGCGGTCAAAAGCGCCTCCTTCGACCTGCCCAAGGGCAAGTTCCTCACCATTCTCGGCCCGTCCGGTTCAGGCAAGACCACGCTGCTGCGCATGGTGGCCGGCTTCGATGCGCCGAGCCGCGGCGAGATCTTCATCAACGGCCAGCCCGTCAGCGCCGTGCCGGCGCACAAGCGAGCCATCGGCATGGTGTTTCAGAAACTGGCCCTCTTCCCCCACATGACGGCCGCCGAGAACGTCGCCTTCCCTCTCAAGATGCGCCGCCACGATGCCCGCGGCATTGCCGACAAGGTGGAGCGCTATCTCGACCTGGTGCGCCTCGGCGGCTATGGCGCGCGCCGCATCAACGAATTGTCGGGCGGCCAGCAGCAGCGCGTGGCGATCGCCCGTGCCTTGGTGTTCGAGCCCGACCTCCTGCTGCTCGACGAGCCCCTGGCGGCGCTCGACCGCAAGCTGCGCGAGGAGATGCAGCTCGAATTCCGCCGCATCCAGAAGGAGCTCGGGGTCACCACCATCAACGTCACCCACGACCAGCGCGAGGCCCTCGTGGTCTCCGACGAGATCATCGTGATGGATGGCGGCCAGATCCAGCAGAAGGCCCGCCCGCTCGACGCCTACCGGACGCCGACCAATCCCTTCGTCGCCAATTTCATCGGCGTCACCAATTTCATCGAAGGCGTGGCCGGTGCCGCGAACGGCTCCACCCTGACCTTCACCAGCGCGGGACGCAGCCTGTTCGGCATATTAGCCAATACCGCAGTCCCGCCGGTACCCGGCGAGGCCTGCCAGGGTGCCGTCAGAGCCGAGCAGATCCGGATCGCTTCGAGCGCGGAGAAGCTCCAGGGCCTCGAAACCATCGTGGACGGCGTGGTCGAGGATTCCATCTTCGAGGGCGAGCGCATCGTCTACGAAATACGGGTTTCGCCCCTCGGCGACGCGCTGCTGCGGGTCTTCGATCACGATCCCGTCGCCCACCAGCAATTCGCCCCGGGCGAGACCGTCAGCCTGGGATGGAATGCCAAGGATATGCAAATCTTCAAGAAGTGAATCTTCAAAAAGTGAAAAAGTGACCCGAGAAGGTCCATCCAGAGGAGAACCAGTGATGTCACACGATCAGTTCCTGTCAGCGCAAATCCGCCGGCGTACCCTGCTCGCTTCGATGCTGGCAGCCGGCGCCTCGGCCACTTTTGGCATGGGCCGGGCCATGGCCGACGAGCCCGAAAAGCCCTCCGAACTCATCGTGCGCGCCTGGGGCGGCAGCTGGGTCGACGCCCTGAAGGCGGGTGTCTCGGACAGCTTCACCAAGAAGACCGGCATCGCCGTGCGCCACGATCTGACCGAGGACAACGAGATCCAGCCCAAGCTCTGGGCGGCCGTGGCGCAGAAGCGCACCCCGCCGATCCATGTGAACTGGGACACCACCACCAACGCCACCAAATCGGCGCTGCGCGGCGTGACCGAGGATCTGTCCGACCTGCCCAACCTCAAGAACACCACCGAGCTCGCCAAGCCCGTCGGCCTCGACGGCTATCCGATCGTCAACACCTATGGCTATGTCTATGTGCTGGCCTACAGGCCGTCGGCTTTCCCGAACGGGGCGCCCAAATCCTGGAAGGACCTGCTCGATCCCAAGCTCAAGCGCCGCATCGCGCTCTACAATGACGGCATCGGCTTCCATTTCCCCGCCCAGGTCGCCGGCGGCGGCAAGCTGGAGGACATTCCGGCCAACATGCAGGCCGCCTGGGACTTCATCGCCAAGGTGAAGGAGCAGCAGCCCTTGCTGGGCGAGGATCCCGATTTCACCACCTGGTTCCAGAAGGGCGAGATCGACGCGGCCTGCACCATTTCCACCAATGCACGCGAGGCCAAGAAGAACGGCATCGACCTCGCCTGGGTGGTGCCGGAGGAAGGCGCCAAGTTCGACACGGACGGGCTGTGGATCCCCAAGGGCCTGCCGGAGAACGAGCTCTACTGGGCCAAGCAGTACATCGACCATGCCCTGACCAAGGAAGCCCAGCAGGTCTGGCTCGACGGCCTCGGCCTGCCGGGCGTGGTGCCCGGCCTCACTCCGCCGGCCGATCTCGTCAACAATCCCGCCTATCCGACCAAGGAGGAGGACTTCAAGCACCTCATCCGCATCTCGTCACGCACACAGGTGGAGAACGAGAGCAAGTGGTTCGCCAAGTTCAAGGAAATCATGCAGGGCTGAGGCCAAGGAGGCTTCTCCCTTTGCGGGACCTAAGGCACTTCCCATGGAAGTGCCTTAGGTCCCGGCAGGGGGATGAGGGGTGTTGGCAAATACCTTGCAAGGTCGTGTTTCACCCCTCATCCGCCCCTTCGGGGCACCTTCTCCCGCAAGGGGAGAAGGCAAATCCCACTAAGGACCGACAGGATGCGCTCTTCGCGTGCCGCCTATCCCCTGACCTGGCGCCTCATGGATGCGCTTGAGCGCCTGGCCGCTTTCCTGTGGCCCTCGAGCTTCCGGGCCGGGCTGCCCTATCTGATGCTGCTGCCCGCGCTCGTATTGGTCGGCCTGCTCGTGCTCGGCCTGATCCAGATGGGTGATGCCAGCCTGCGCGTCCTCGATACCACCACCTTCCTGACGTCGGAGACCTATACCCTCGCCAACTACCAGCGCGTGGTGAGCGAAAGCTTCTTCACCGCCGTGGCCGGGCGCAGCCTGATGGGCGCCGTCATCGTGACGCTTGCCACCCTGATCCTGGCCTTCCCCTATGCCTATCTGATGGTGCGCACGCCATCTTCAGGCCTGCGCAAATTCCTCCTGGTCGCGCTGTTCCTGCCCTTCTTCATCGGCCAGGTGGTGCGCGCCTATGGCTGGCTGATCATCCTGGGCAACCAGGGCATGGTCAACGAGGCCCTCGGCCTGGTTGGCGTCGCGCCGATGCGCCTGCTCTACAATTATCCCGCCGTGCTGTTCGGCCTCGTCCAGTACATGCTGCCCTTCGCCGTGCTGATGCTGGCGCCGGCCCTGACGGCGATACCGGCGGAACTGGAAGCCGCGGCCGCCTCGCTCGGCGCTGGTTGGGTGCGGACCTTTCGCCACATCGTGCTGCCTCTCGCCCGGCCGGGCCTGGTGGGCGCCGGCCTCGTCGTCGTCACCCTCTCGCTGACCGATTTCGCAGTGCCCGCCATCCTGGGCGGCGGCACGCAGGATTTCATCGCCAACGCCATCTACGACCAGTTCTTCCGCACCTCCGACCAGGGGCTCGGTGCCACGCTCTGCCTGATGCTGGTGGCGGTCGGCTCCCTTCTCGTCGGCGTGGTGTTCATGCTGTTCGGCGCCGGCACGCTGGCCATGAACGGCAAGAAGAACTGAGCGGAGAACGCAAATGACCGGCAGCACCAGCAAGTCCATCGTAATCTGGGGCTTCGTGGTCGCGGCACTGGTGATGCTGTCGGCGCCGACCATCGTGGTGCTCGGCGCCTCCTTCACGGCAGGCAACATCATCACCTTCCCGCCCGAAGGCTTTTCCCTGCGCTGGTACGGCGCCATCGCCCAGGCCAGCGACCTGCGCCAGGCCTTCCTGCGCTCGCTGATCGTGGCGACGATCTGCACGCTCATCGCGGTGCCGATCGGCACGCTGGCCGGCATCGCGCTCGCCAAATACAAGGTGCGCTTCGAGCGCTCGATCCAGGTCTACCTGCTGCTGCCCTTCACCATCCCGCTGATCGGCTCGGGCATCGGCATGATGCTGGTCTTCGGCAATCTCGGCGTGCTCGGCCGGCTCTGGCCGGTGGGCATCGCCTGCTGCGTGATCAACCTGCCCTTCATGATCTGGGCCGTCACGGCGAGTGCCAGCAATCTCAGCCCGGACCTGGAACTGGCCGCGGCCAATTGCGGCGCGCCGCCCCTGCAGCGCTTCCTCTACATCACGCTGCCCGCGGTGCTGCCGGGGGTGATCACCGGCTCGCTCCTGATGTTCATCCTCGCCCTCAACGAGTTCCTGGTCAGCCTGCTGCTGGTGGATGCCCGCTCCGTCACGCTGCCGGTGCAGATCTACAATTCCATCCGCTCCATCATCACGCCGGACCTCGCTGCCATTTCCGTCGTCTTCATCGCCTGCGCCGGCCTCGCCATCGCCCTGCTCGACCGGCTCGTCGGCCTCGACATCTTCCTCAAATCCAAATGACCTCCCCGGCCCTGCGAGGCCCCGCATCCAGGACAGAACCATGACCTCAGCCCGCTTCTACGACTATGCCAGCCTCAGCGCGGAGGAGAAGGCCGCCCTGCTGCGCCGTTCGGAAACGGACATTTCCAAATTCATCGAGAAGGTCGCGCCGATCCTGGAGGCGGTCAGGACCGAGGGCGATGCCGCGCTGGCCCGCTTCGGCCGGGAGCTCGACAAGGCCGAAGTGACCGAGGCCAACCTCAAGGTCACGCCGGCCGAGTTCGACGCCGCCTTCCGCGAGGTCGATGGCGACGTCATCGAGGCGATCACCTTCGGCATCGACAATATCCGCCGCTTCCACGAGGAGCAGAAACCCGAGGCGATGTGGCTGAAGGAGATCCGGCCGGGCGCCTATGCCGGCGACCGCTTCACCCCGATCCAGTCGGTCGCCCTCTATGTGCCGCGCGGCAAGGGCTCCTTCCCGTCCGTGACCATGATGACCTCGGTTCCGGCCGTGGTCGCCGGCGTGCCCAACCTCGCCATCGTCACCCCGCCGGCGCCCGACGGCGGAGTCGACGCGGCCACGCTGGTCGCCGCCAGGCTGGCGGGCGTGGAAACCGTCTACAAGGTCGGCGGCGCGCAGGCGGTCGCGGCCGTCGCCTATGGCACCGAAACCATCAAGCCGGCCCTCAAGATCGTCGGCCCCGGCAGCCCCTGGGTGGTCGCCGCCAAGCGCCTGCTCTCCGGCGTCATCGATACCGGTCTGCCGGCAGGCCCCTCCGAGGTGATGATCCTGGCCGACGACAGCGTGCATGGCGGCCTCGCCGCGCTCGATCTGCTGATCGAGGCCGAGCATGGTCCGGATTCCTCGGCCTATCTCGTCACCCATAGCCGCCGGGTCGCCGAGGAGGCGCTCGCCGCCCTGCCCGAGCATTGGGCCCGCATGACCGAGCAGCGCGTCGCCTTCTCCAAGGCCGTGCTGACGGGCAGCACCGGCGGCGTGGTGCTGACCTCCTCGATCGAGGAGAGCTACGCGTTCGTCAACGCCTATGCCCCTGAGCATCTGGAAATCCTGTCCGAGGAGCCTTTCATCCATCTCGGTCACATCACCGAGGCCTCCGAGATCCTGATGGGAACGCACACACCGGTGAGCATCGCCAATTTCTCGCTGGGGCCGAATGCCGTGCTGCCGACCAGCCGCTGGGCCCGCACCTTCGGCCCGCTTTCGGTGAACGATTTCGTCAAGCGTTCCTCGATCGGCTACGTCACCCCGCCGGCCTATGCCGAATTTGCCCGCCATTCCCACAAGCTGGCGCTCTATGAGGGCTTTTCCTCCCATGCCAATGCCGTCTCGCCGATCCGCGAGACCTATCTGACGAAGAAGGGCGGCTGAGCGATGAAGGCCGTCCGGCTGCATGATGTCAGGGATCTGCGCGTGGAAGCGGTCGAGGCCCCCTCAGCCCCGCCGCCTGGTCACGTGAACCTCGCGGTCAGGGCCGCCGGCATCTGCGGCTCGGACCTGCACAACTACCGGACCGGCCAGTGGATCACGCGCCGTCCCTCGGTGGCGGGCCACGAGTTCTGCGGCCGCGTGACGGCGATCGGCGAGGGAGTGAGCGGGTTTGCGGTCGGTGATGTCGTCGTCGCCGATTCCAGATTCTGGTGCGGCAATTGCCCCGCCTGTGCCGGAGGACGGCACAATGTCTGCGAGAATCTCGGCTTTGTCGGCGAGGCTTGCGACGGCGGTTTCGCCGATGCCGTGCAATTGCCGGCCCGGCTGCTGGTGCCACATGCGCCTTCGCTGCCGCCTCGCATCGCCGCCATGGCCGAGCCGCTGGCGGTGGCGCTGCACGTAGTACGGCGACTCGCCGCGCCGCGCGGAGAGCCGGTGCTCGTGGTCGGTTGCGGCACGATCGGAGGCCTATGCGCCCTGCTGCTCGCCCATCTCCACGACGGCCCCATCCTGCTCAGCGACCCCAATGCCGCGCGCGCCGGATTGGTGTCTGCGGTGAGCGGCGGCAGCCGGGTCGGCCTCGTGGCCGAGGACATTGCCGCTACCCTTGCAGGGCGGCGCCTGCGCCATGCCATCGATGCGACGGGCCATGTCGGGGCCATCGCCGCGACGCTCGGCCTCCTTGCCGGCGCGGGTGCGCTCTGCCTGGTCGGCATCGGCCATGGCAAGCTCGACCTCGACCCCACTGAGCTGGTCGAACGCGAGATCGCCTTGATCGGCTGCCATGCCTTCACCGATGACGAACTCGTGCAGGCCACCGCGCTGCTGGTGGAACTGCAAGGCGCCCTCGAACAGTTCTGCGAAATCCTGCCTGCCCTGGACGAGATTCCCGCTGCCTATGAACGCTTGCTGGCCGGTCAGGGCGCGAAGCTGAAAACCATCGTCCAGCTCACGGAATAGCCGTATTCCATCCGATTGAACCAGGCTTTCCGGGGCCTGACTTTCTCGACCCCCCACGCAGGAGACAGGACCATGGACGTTCTTTCCGACTCCGCCTCTCCCCTCTACGAGAAGGTCAAGGACTTCGTCCTCGGCAACATCGCCAGCGGCAAATGGGGGCGCCATGCGCGCCTTCCTTCCGAGCACGATCTCGTCGCCACGCTCGGCGTCTCGCGCATGACCGTGCATCGGGCCCTGCGCGAACTGACGGCACAGGGGCATCTGCGCCGCATCCCGGGCGTCGGCACCTTCGTGGCGCCACCAAAGCCGCAATCGACGCTCATCGAGATCAGCAACATCGCCACCGAGATCAAGGCCCGCGGTAGCCGCCATCGCGCCGAGGTGGTCATGCTCGAACGCATAGCCCAGCCCACGCCGGAACTGATGATCGCCTTCGAATTCGAGGCGATCAAGCCGGTCGACCATTCCATCGTCATCCATTTCGAAAACGACGTGCCGGTGCAGCTCGAGGAGCGCTACGTCAACACCGACCTGGTCAGCGGCTATCTCGACCAGGACTACACCAATGCGGCGACCTATGAATATCTGCAGCAATCCACGCCCCTGACCGAGGTCGAACAGCTGATCAGCGCCTTGCCGGCGGGAGTGGAAACCGCACGCCTGCTCCACATCCGCCCCGGCGACAGCTGCCTCGTCCTGCATCGCAAGACCTTCACCGGACCTGTTGTCGCGACGGTGAACACCTTCACCTATGTCGGCAGCCGCTATTCACTGGGCAGCCGCTATCTTCATACGGCGCGTTGATGACCGAACGCCCGCTTGCTCCGCTACCCACGACATTGACCTGTCATTCCCGGCGCCGCCGAAGGCGGCGGGAAGGGAATCCAGGGGCAACGAGATCCACTTCTGGCCCCTGGATTCCCTTCCCCTCGCTTCGCTCGGCCGGGAATGACAGGCTAAATTCTTCGAAAGTCGACGTAATTCCATGCAATTGGTGAATATTCACGATTATCGCGAGGCGGCCCGCCGTCGCCTGCCGAAGATCTTCTTCGACTATATCGATGGCGGATCCTTCGAGGAGGAAACCCTCCGGGCCAATCGAAGCGACTACGCCCGGCTGACCCTGCGCCAGAACGTGCTGGTGGAGCCGCGCGAGCAGGACCTTGGCACGCACTATCTCGGCACGCGCCATCCCCTGCCCTTCATGCTCGGTCCGGTCGGCTTTCTCGGGCTCTATGCCGGCAAAGGCGAGCAAAAGGCCGCCAGGGCCGCGCATGAGGCGGGGATCGCGCTCTGCCTTTCCAACTTCTCCATCGCCTCATTGGCGGATGTGCGGCAGGCGACCAAGGGGCCGCTGCATTTCCAGCTCTATGTGCTCGACGATCGCTCCCTTTGCGACGAGTTCCTGGAAGGCGCCCGGCTGGCTGGCGCGGATACGCTGTTCGTGACCGTCGACACTGCGATCACCGGTATCCGCGAGCGGGACGTCCGCAATGGCTTCCGCTCGCTGACGCGGGTGACGCCGGGCCTCTTCCTCGGCCTCGCCCGCAAGCCGGGCTGGCTCCTCGACGTGGCGGCGCGCGGCATGCCCAGCGTGCGAGCGATCGAGCACCGGCGCGATTTCGGGCGCGGCGCGCTCGAACAGGCCGCCAATCTGTCGCGCCATATCGACAAGACCGTGTCGTGGAAGGACATGGCCTGGCTGCGCGAGCGCTGGCAGGGCCGGCTGGTGGTCAAGGGCGTCCTCGCCCCCGAGGATGCGCTGAAGGCGAAGTCGATCGGCATGGACGGCGTGGTGATCTCAAACCATGGGGGGCGGCAGCTCGACAGCGCCTCGAGCACCATCGCGGCCCTGCCCGCCATCCGTCAGGCAGTCGGGCCCGACTTCTGCCTGATGCTCGACGGCGGCATTCGCCGCGGAGCCGATATCATCAAGGCCATCGGACTCGGCGCCGACGGCGTCATGCTGGGCCGGGCCTATACCTATGGCCTGGCCGCCGCGGGCGAGGCCGGGGTCGCCGACGTGATCGACATCCTCACCCGCGAGGTCTCGATCACGCTGGCGCTGATGGGCGTGGCCTCGATCGACGAGCTGAAATCGCTCGGCACCAAGGCCGTGATCGCGGTCGATCGAGGCTGAAATCTGCCAGTGTTTTCTGAGATTGCAGGTAAGGATGCCCATAGGTGCTAACCTAAGGGTCGGGCGAGATGATCGAGCTGAAGGTATGGCTCCACATATGAGCCCCCTCGCCCCGTTCTTACGGGAAGAGGATTGAGGTGAGGGGCTACGGAATACTTGGTTTTCGAGGTCCGCGCCGCCCCTCATCCTTACCTTCTCCCCGTAAGAACGGGGCGAAGGGGCGGCTGGCGTCGCGCCTCTCACCCTGAGTTAACGCCTATAGGCAAGGATGTCTGCGATCCCGGAAAGAGCCTCACGCCTCGGCGCCATCCACCCTGCGTGCCAGGAGCTTGTCGATGCGTCGATCGTCCATGTCGATGATCTCGAACACCCAGCCGCCATAGTCGAACTGCTCGCCGACCTCGGGCAGGTGGCCGAGCTGCGAGAGCGCGAAGCCGGCGATGGTGTGGAAATCCCGATCCTGCGGCCTTGTCTGCAGCTGGAGCCGGTCGAAGGCGGCATAGGCCGGCATCATGCCGTCGATCAGCAGCGAACCGTCCTGGCGCTCGACGATATCGGGCTCCTCGCCCTCGACCTCGGGCAGGTCGCCGGCCATGGCTTCGAGCAGGTCCGTCTGGGTGACGATGCCTTCGAGGCCGCCATATTCGTCGATGATGAGGGCCAACCGGATCGGGGTCCGCTTGAACTGGTCGAGCACCCGGAAGATCGGCATCGCCTCGTGCACGATCAGCGGCTGGCGCATGACGGCGAGCGGATCGAGCCTCTCCCCGTCCAGTACCCGGTCGAGCAGATCCTGCTTGACGATCATGCCGAGCGGCTCGTCGATATTGCCGCGCCCGACCAGGATGTGGTCGTGCCGGCATTCGCGGATAATGCGCAGCGTCTCCTTCGGATCGTCATCGATATCGACCCAGTCGATCTCGCGTCGCGGCGTCATGATATCGCTGATGCGGCGCCCGCCGATGCTGAGCACGCGCACCATCACCTCTTCCTGCGCATCCTGCAGGATGCCGGCATCCTGGCTGGCCCGGACCAGCAATTTGAGTTCCTCGGGCGAATGCAGCGATTCCTCCCCTGAGCCGGGCCGCAGGCCGAATGCCCGCAGCACCAGATTGCCGAGACCGTTCAGCATCAGGATGGCCGGCCGCAGCAGGAACAGGAACAGGCCCAGCGGCCGGACGATCCATAGCGCCGTGCCCTCGCTGCGCTGCAGGGCCAGGCTCTTGGGCGCGAGCTCGCCGAGGACGATGTGAAGGGCCGTGATGATCACGAAGGCAAGGGCGACGGCAATGGCATGCGAGCCGATGGTAGCGATCCCCGCCGGCAGCCAGCCGAGCAGCGGTTCGATGAGATGGGCGAGCGCCGGCTCGCCGATCCAGCCCAGCGCCAGGGACGAGATGGTGATGCCGAGCTGGGTCGCCGCCAAATTGGCGTCGAGATTGTCGATGGCGCGCAAGAGCGGGCGGGCATTCATCCGCCCCGCCGCGGCAAGCTCGGCCACCCTGCTGCGGCGGACGGCAACGAGCGAGAACTCGGCGGCCACGAAAAAGCCGTTGGCGGCCACGAGAGCAAAGACGGCTAGTACCCTCAACAAGTCCATGACGAGAGCACCGTCGTCGGAACCGGACATCATCTCCCCTTCCGCGCCGGGCGCGGTCCTTTCACAAAACGATCGCTTCTAGCATCGCCGCTCTGAAGCCGGGAGGCAAACCGCTCTTCGTCAAGGCTGTGCGAAACCTCCCGAAAGGGGAAGGCCGCTGGGGTCATGCCCCCGGAAACCCGACTTCAGGCGTGATCCGACAGATCGCGCCTGCTCGGGCAGCTTCGTTGTTGACTTAAACAATCTCCATGATAGCTTTTGGAATGTTATGAAAACATATGAAAGAAAAATACCAACGGCCGGAGGAAACAGCCTGATCTGCTAGCAATCGCTGCCAAAGCCCACTCGCCTTGCCTGAATTTGGATGAAGCTTGCGCATTTCACCAATGCTGCGGCGCGGGGGGTGCTTGCCCTCGCGACAGCCGGGCCAGGCCATCGATTTGCAGCCCATCGAGATGTCGAACACGACACCACAAGGAGGAGGAAACCATGCGAGCTCTCAAAACACTGTGCCTCGGCGCAGCGGCGGCGTTTATCGCCGGCCTGCCGGCGCAGGCCGAAACCAAGCTGACCATCGCCACCGTCAACAACAACGACATGGTGGTGATGCAGAAGCTGTCGAAGGATTTCGAGGCCAAGAACCCCGACATCAAGCTGAACTGGGTGGTGCTGGAGGAAAATACGCTGCGCCAGCGCCTGACCACCGACATCGCCACCAAGGGCGGCCAATACGACATCATGACCATCGGCCTGTTCGAGGCGCCGATGTGGGGCGAGCGCAACTGGCTGACGGCGTTCGACAACGTACCGGCCGACTACAAGCTCGACGACGTGCTCAAATCGGTGCGGGACGGACTTTCCTATAATGGCAAGCTCTATGCCCTGCCCTTCTATGCCGAAAGCCAGATGACCTTCTATCGCAAGGACCTGTTCGACAAGGCCGGCCTGACCATGCCCGAGCAGCCGACCTGGAAGGACATCGACGGCTTTGCCGCCAAGATCCATGATCCCGACCATGGAGTCTATGGCATCTGCCTGCGCGGCAAGCCCGGCTGGGGCGAGAATATCGGCCAGATCACCCCGGTCGCCAATTCCTATGGCGCACGCTGGTTCGACATGGAATGGAAGCCGCAATTCGACACGCCGGCCTGGAAGGAAGGCCTGACCGTCTATGTCGACCTCCTGAAGAAATACGGCCCGCCCGGCGCCGCCTCCAACGGC
Organism: Labrys neptuniae; assembly: GCF_040797145.1. Lineage (NCBI taxonomy): Bacteria > Pseudomonadati > Pseudomonadota > Alphaproteobacteria > Hyphomicrobiales > Xanthobacteraceae > Labrys > Labrys neptuniae. The sequence continues at coordinate 137,046 of NZ_JBFNQD010000006.1, forward strand.
TACAACGAGAATCTCGCTCTGTTCGCCAGCGGCAAATGCGGCATGTGGGTGGATGCCACCGTCTCGGCCGGCTTCCTCAACGATCCCAAGCAGAGCAGCGTCGTCGGCAAGCTCGGCTACGCCCATCCGCCCTATGGCAAGTTCAACAAGGGCAACCACTATCTGTGGTCCTGGGCCCTGGCGGTGCCGGCTTCCTCCAAGGCACCGGACGCAGCCAAGAAGTTCATCTACTGGGCGACCTCGCCCGACTACATCAAGCTGGTCGCCGACTATTCGGGCATCGTCACCGTGCCGCCGGGCACCCGCCAGTCGACCTATGACAATGCCGACTACATCAAGGCTGCGCCCTTCGCCAAACTGACGCTGGATACGATCCAGACCGCCAACATGACGGACGCCACCCAGGAGAAGGTGCCCTATCGCGGCATCTCCTTCGTCGGCATTCCCGAGTTCCAGAGCATCGGCACTGCCGTCGGCCAGGAATTCGCCGCCGTCATCGCCGGCAAGAAGACGGTCGACCAGGGCCTTGCAGCCGCCCAGTCGCTGACCCAGCGCGCCATGCGCCAGGCCGGCTACCCCAAGAAATAGGGCAACAGCAAGACGCTGATGCGGTTCACTTAAGTATCTTCAAGGTTGCACGATGCTTGTCATCCCCGGCGCCGCCGCAGGCGGCGGGAAGGGGATCCAGGGACCGTAAATACGATCTTCGGCCCTTGGATTCCACTCACAAGCAAAGCTTGTGAGGATACCTCGCCCTCTCTCGCTTCGCTCGCGAGAAGCTCGGCCAGGAATGACGGTGCGCTTATTCTTGAACGGTCCCCAAGTGAACCGCATTGGCGCAACACACAGGCTTGCCGGGGCGATCCCGCCCCGCTCCGTGCCAAGATGCGTTTTCTCTCCCGGAACGCATCTTCGGCGGCGCGATCCCGATCCTGCCTGATCGAGATCGCGCCGCCTACTCCCGGAAAGCGGCTTGTTCGAGCCGAAACGCTTGCCCGCTCTCCCCTGTTTCGACGCGTCCTTGCGCTGCCGCCGATGCCGGCAGATCGCAGAACGCCCTGGGATCGATCCGAAAGGAGCTCCATGGCCGTCGCCTTGTTCGCCCGCCATCGCGGCGTCGGAGTTGACACGCGTCCCCTGCTGGCGCCGTCCGTTCTGTTGCTGTTCGTCTGGATGATCGTGCCGCTGGCCCTCACGATCTACCTGTCGTTCCAGCGCTACAATCTAAACTATCTCGACCAGACCGGCTTTGCCGGCTTCGACAATTACCGCTATCTCATCGAGGATCCCGGGCTGACCAACGCCATCCTCAACACGGTCATCCTGGTGGTGAGCGTGCTGGCGATCACGGTCGTGGTCGGCATCATCGGTGCCATCCTGCTCGACCAGCCGGTATTCGGACGCGGGCTCGCCCGGCTCTTGTGCATTGCGCCCTTCTTCATCATGCCCACGGTCAGCGCCCTGGTGTGGAAGAACCTGCTGATGCATCCGGTGAACGGGCTGTTCGCCTGGATCTCGCGCTCCCTCGGGCTGCCCGTCATCGACTGGTTCTCGGACTACCCGCTCGCATCGGTGATCATCATCGTGGCCTGGCAGTGGATCCCCTTCGCGCTCCTGATCCTGCTGACCTCGCTGCAATCGCTTGACCGCGAGCAGATCGAGGCCGCCCGCATGGACGGCGCCAACGGCCTGCGGCTTTTCGCGCACATCATGCTGCCGCACCTCTACAGGGCCATCACCATCGTGGTGATGATCGAGACGATCTTCCTGCTCTCGATCTTCGCCGAGATCCTGGTCACCACGGCCGGTGGCCCGGGCGATGCTTCCACCACCCTGCCCTACCTCATCTACAAGACCGCCCTCCTCGATTCCGACATCGGGGGTGCCTCGGCCGGCGGCATGCTCGCCGTGGTTCTCGCCAATCTCGTCGCCGTCTTCCTCATGCGCACGATTTCCCACACGCTGGAGGACTGACCGATGGCCGTCTCGCTCACCCGCCGCATCGTCGTCAGCCTGCTATGCTGGCTCATGACGCTGGTGCTGTTCTTCCCCATCCTGTGGATGATGATCACGGCCTTCAAGACCGAGCAGCAGGCGATTGCCACGCCCCCGATCCTGTTCTTCCAGCCCAGCCTGCACAATTTCGAGGAGATCCTGGAGAGCGCCGACTACCTCCACTTCTTCGCCAACAGCGTGATCGTCTCGGTCGGCTCGACGGTGCTCGGCATCGTCGTCGGCCTGCCGGCGGCCTATGCGCTCGCCTTCTTCCCCGGGCGGCGCGCCAAGGACCTGATGATGTGGATGCTCTCCACCAAGATGATGCCGGCCGTCGGCGTGCTCGTGCCGATCTATCTGCTGTTCCAATGGGCGGGACTGCTGGATTCGCTCCTGGGGCTGACCTGCCTCTACATGCTGATCAATCTGCCGATCATCGTGTGGATGCTCTTCACCTTCTTCCGCGACGTGCCCAAGGAGATCCTGGAGGCCGCACGCATGGACGGCGCCGGTCCCCTCAAGCAGTTCGTGTGGATGCTCTTGCCGATGACCATGCCCGGCATCGCCTCGACGGCGCTGCTCGCCATCATCCTGTCCTGGAACGAGGCGTTCTGGAGCATCAACCTCACGGTGACGCAGGCGACACCCCTCACCGCCTTCATCGCCCGTTTCTCCAGCCCCGAGGGCCTGTTCTGGGCCAAGCTTTCCGCCGCCTCGCTGATGGCGATCGGCCCCATCCTGATCTTCGGCTGGCTGACGCAGCGCCAGCTCGTCCGAGGTCTCACCTTCGGCGCCGTCAAGTGACGGCGCGACAATCCACCTGGAGGATATTGCAGCGATGTATTTGAAGAAATTCGACCTGTCCGGCCAGACGGCCTTCATCACCGGCGGCGGCCGCGGCATCGGGCTCGCCAGCGCCGAGGCGCTGCTGGAGGCCGGCGCCGAGGTGGTGATCTCCGATCTCGACCCGGCCGTGCTCGCCGGCGGCCGGGAGGCCCTCGCCGCCAAGGGCTGGACCGTCGATGCCGTCGCGCTCGACGTCACCGATGCCGATGCCGTCGGCCGGGCCGCGCGCGAGGCCAATGAACGCCATGGCGGCGTCGACATCCTGATCGCCAATGCCGGCATCGCCTGGCCCGACACCGGCGGCGAGGACATGACCGACGAGGTCTGGCGCAAGGTGATCGATGTCGACCTCAATGGCTGCTACTGGAGCTGCCGCGAATTCGGCCGGGCCATGCTGCAGCGTGGCAAGGGCTCGATCGTCACGCTGGGCTCGATGTCCGGCCTCATTTCCAACAAGCCCCAGCGCCAGGTCCACTACAACGCCGCCAAGGCCGGCGTGCACCACATGACCAAGTCGCTGGCCGGCGAATGGGCGCCCCACGGCGTGCGCGTCAATGCGGTGGCGCCGACCTATGTCGACACGCCGATGTCGCGCGGCGGCTTCGACAAGCCGGAACTGTTTCCGGTGTGGATGGAGATGACGCCGATGAAGCGCGTGGCCCGCGCCGACGAAATCGCCTCGGCCATCCTGTTCCTGGCCAGCGATGCGGCGAGCGCCATGACGGGCGCGGTCGTCGTCGTCGATTGCGGCTACACCATCTGGTAGCCCGATCTCGCGTCCATCGGGAGCTTCGTTCCCCCGACCCCGATGGACGCGGTGCCCCCTTGAAACCTTCAAAGAGTGAAACACGTCGCTCGGAAGCCGTCATTCCCGGCACCGCCGGAGGGGGTGGGAAGGGAATGACCGAGACGCTTCGGGCCGAACTCTCCATACCCCTCACGATCGCACGGCTATCAGGCCCTGCCCGCAACCAGCTTCACGCCGATGCGGTCGGCGAGCACGGTCAGCTCGGTGAGGGCATCAGCCGAGCCCAGAACGGCACGCGGCTCGCCCGCCGGAGCCAGGACATCGCCGGGAAGGCGGTCGCCGAACAGGACGAGGGCGAGCGCCCGATCGTCCTGCCGGGAAACCCAGCACAGGCCCTGCACGTCCGGCAACGCCGCATGGAAGGCTGCGGCCCAGGCGCGCGTGCCGGGATAGCGGTCCTTTTCCGTATCGATGAGCTGGGTCCGGCGCAGGCCGAGGCGGCGCAGGGCCGTGGCGCTGAGATCGACGAGCAGGAGATCCTGCCGGGGCTCGAGCCGGGAATGCACCTGGCCGGCCAGCCTGGCCTTGTCGAGAGTCTTCAGGCGCGCGGTGAAGGGCACGTCGTGAAAGACGGTTTCCATGGCGGCGCATTCGAAGGAGGTACCGCCATAGAGGGTGGGGATCGGCCCGCCCTCCCTATCCTTGATCGGGCTGAAGCGGGCATTGCCGGCAAGGCCCGGATTGAACTGGGCGGCCCCATATCTGTCGAGATGGATACGGTGGATGACCTGGCCCTTGGGCCAGGTCATCATGGCCGTCTTGGCGGCGAGCTGGGATGGTGGCGCGGGTGTCGCAGGGCGTGCCTTGGCAAGCCTCAGCGCGCCCCTAACCATGCAGCACGCCCTCCATTTCGTCGCGGGCCGCGGCGATGACCCGATCGGGTTCGCGCAGCAGCAGGTCCAGGGGACGCTCTCCGCCCAGATAGCTGTTGTCGGAGGCGAACCAATAGGCCGCGCCCCAGCCATCCTTGGCCTGGCCGAAGATCTTCAGAACCTCGCCCAGCGGCTTGGCCGGACGATATCCGGTCGAAGGATCCAGGCCGTAGCCGGGGAAATAGTCGACACCCTGGTGGCGGATGGCGAAGATCTGCCCGTCCTTCTTCCACTTGTTGGGCTGGGCGCTTGGATTGGTCGCGCTGAACCCAGCCACCTCGGCGACCTGGGCGGCGGTGAGCCACTCGCCCTCTTCCAGCACGGCCTTGCGGGCCTCGGCCGTCATCCGGGCTTCGGCGAGCATATGCTGGGGCAAGGGCACCTGGGGCACCAGGGCCTCGATGATCGACTGCAGCGCAGCCTTCTCGCGCCGGGCCACGATCGCCCCGACCAGGGGAGCAATCGCCTCGAACGTGTGGGCGAGCACCTTCGCCGCCGGAGAGCTGACCTGGTCCAGCGTCACGGCGATGACCTGCGTGCCCTTGGCACCGAGATGGCCGAGGCCATCGCGCACCTCTTCCGGGGTCCCGGTGATGGTGGTGACCCCCGACAATGTCTTGAGCGCCTGGGACGCCGTCATGTCACGCCCTCCAAAATTTGAAATGATCATGGTTATCTATATAGCATGATAACCCATATCATCAAGAAGGCCGGGCCAGAACGGCGGATCATGCCGGGCTGCCGGCACGCCACGGTTTTCCCAAAGCAGCGTTTCGGAAAATGCGAATTCCCGTCCATGCGGCGTGTCGCTAGGCTTCGAACATCGCAGCAGAGCCGCTTCCGGGGATTTGCCCAATGGCATGGACACAGCCTATCCAGCATGAGCAATGGCAGCCTGCCGGCCAAGGCGGCCTGCGCCATGTCGCCGAGGGCCTGCCGGCCGGCGACCCCGATCGCGGCGCGGTCCTGCTGCTGGGCAATTTCGACGGCTTCCATCGCGGCCACCAGGCCCTGCTCGATGCTGCCGGGATCATTGCCGGCGAGGACCTGCCCTTGGCCGTGATGTCCTGCGAGCCTCACCCGCGCAGCTTCTTCTGCGTGGCGGATTCGCCTTTCCGCCTGACCACGCCTGCCACCAAGGCTCATCGCTTTGGCGTGCTGGGGCTCGATTATGTCTTCTCACCGACCTTCGACGCCGCCTTCGCCTCGCTGACACCGGCCGAATTTGCCCATGACATCCTCAAGCGGGGCCTCGGCGTCAGCCACGTCGTCACCGGCGACGATTTCCGCTTCGGCCGTTCGCGGGCGGGGGACGTCGGCCTGCTGGTGCAGCTCGGCCGCTCCCTCGGCTTCGGCGTGACTCGCGTCCCCGAAGTCAGTGCCAACGCCCGGCGCTGCTCCTCCAGCCAGGTCCGGGCCTTTCTGCGCGCCGGCGACATCCAGGCCGCCAACGCCATGCTCGGTTCTGCCTGGACGGCGGAAACCGTCGCTTCCCGTGGCCAGCTCGCCCTTGCGTCGATGCTCTGCCGCCCGCCCGCCGGTCTCTATCTGTGCTGGATCGACAAGGGCACCCGACACCTCCACCTGGGCGCCGACGGCGTGATCACCCCGGAGCGGGGAACAGCGCCTGTTCCGGGCCTCCTTCGCTTTCTCGACCGGCTGGCCTGATCGGCCCGGCCGCCGAGACCCACGCAGCACCGACAACCGGACCATCATGGCCATCGAACATCTTGCCCGCACCGCCTACGCGACATTGCCCTGGAAGAACGGGCGCGGGGAAACCGACGAGATCTATCTTTCGCCGCAAGGCGGCTCGCGCGAGGACTTCGAGGTGCGGATCAGCAGCGCGCCGATCATCGAGGACGGCGCCTTCTCCAGCTTCCCCGGCGCCGAGCGGGTAATTACCCTGATCGAAGGCGAGGAGCTGGAGCTCGATTTCGGGCAATCCAAGCACCGCCTTCTGCCCTTCGCGCCGTTCCGCTTCGATACCGGCCTCGCCCCCGTTGGCCGGCCGGTCAAGGGGCCGGTACGGGTCTTCAACGTCATGGCCAGCCGCCGGCACTGGCACCATGTCGGGCAGCAGGTGCTGGCCGGCTCCGACAGCCATGCGGTCCCGCCCGGCGATCTCGTCGTCATCTTCGCCATCAGCGGCAGCTGGAACCTCGACACCACCACCCGGGGTGCCCTTCGCCTGGCGGAGCGCGACACGGTGGTACTGAGGCAAGAGGCGGCAGCGCTCCTCGCATCGGATGGCGGCAGAAAGGCACGCGCCCTCGTCCTGCGCCTGCGCTCGGCCATAGCCTTTGAGGAAGGCCTGTAATACCGACGCCATCGATGTTTGATCGGTCGAGCATCAAACCCGTTGGTATGATCTCAGCCGATCGCCATCGCCCGCTTGTGCTCGGCGACCTCGGCCAGCAGCCAGTCCTGGAACAGGCTGGCGCCCTGCTTGTTGCCGATGCTGCGGCGCTGATAGAGATAGATACCGGCGGGATAGGTATGGCGGGCACCGAAAGGGGCGACCAAGCGCCCCTGCTCGAGCAGGTCCTGCGCCATCATCGTATCGGCCAGCGCGATGCCGACGCCATTGATGGTTTCCCGCATGATCGCCGTGCAATCATCCATGATCGTGCCCGACTTCGACGGGCTGTCCACAATGCCTTCCTGCTCGAGCCAGCGCTTCCATCGCGTGGTTTCGCATTCATGGATCAGGTGATGATGAATGAGATCCGCCGGCGAACGCAACGGCAAGGGGCCTTCCAGCAGCGAAGGGGCGCAGACCGGTGTCAGCACCAGCGGGATCAGCAGCGTCAGGGCCGGGCCGGCCTTGTAGTCGAACTCGTCGACGATGGCCAAATCGAAATTGGCGCGTTTGCCCGAGGTCATCACCTCCAGGTCGACGGAGGGATGCTGGCGGCGAAAGCCCGGCAGCCGGTCGGCCAGCCATAGATTGAGCACGGGGGGCACGCACAGCACCCGGACACGGTGCGCCTTGGCCTGCCGTGGGCCGTCGTGAAAGCTGACATCGTCCGTCGCACGCCAGATCGCCTCGAAGGCCTCCGACAGGCTACGCGCATAATAGGAGCCCCGCGTCGTCAGTGTGACCTGGCGAAAGCCGCGCTCGAACAGATCCTGGCCCAGCGTCGTCTCGAGCGTGCGGATATGGCGGCTGACGGCGGAGGCCGTCAGATGCAGCTCTTCCGCCGCTTCCTTGATGCTGCCCAGGCGCGCGGCGGCCTCGAAAGCGCGCATGCCATTGAGTGAGGGGAGTGCCATGCGCCGATGATGAATTGTCGGATGAGTTTTTGTCAATCGACGTGGACGAAATTGGCGTTTGATCGCCTGCCGGCTTCGGGGATACCGAAGAAGGACCAAGTCGTCACGACAAAGCGACCACAGGGGACATCGGCACCGCACCGCTGCCAGAAGCGGTCGCGGCTCTGCGCATGCGCGGGAACTTCGGATCGAACGGCAAAGCCGGGCGCTGGAGCGAGCCTATGCGCCGGCTGGCTACCCGCGCGTCGCGCTGCAATGAAGGAGCCCGCCGTCCGATGCCGCAATCTCCAGTACCCGTGTTCGAGCCGGCAGACGACGTCTCCCCCACAGCCACCACCATCGTGGTCCTGAAGCCGGCCGGGCCGGCACTCGGCCCCCGGGCGGCCGTCCTGGACGCCGAAATGGGGGGCCTTCTGTCCCGGGTCTGCGCCGACCCTGTCACCCTTGCAGCCTCCGGCACCTGCACCGACATCTTCGCACCGCCGGCGGCATCGGTCCGGCGGGTGATCGTACTGGCCCTGGGCGCGCCCAAGACGCTCGATGCCTTGTCGCTGGCACGTGCCGGCGGCGCGCTCGCCGCGCATCTGGAAAGCAAGGGCATCGGCGAGGCGACGCTCGTCCTTGATCCCATTGCCGGCGCCAGCCTGTCCGGGGCGGAGATCCTGGCACGCGTCGCGCTCGGCATCCGCTTGCGCCGCTACCGCTTCGACCTGCGCAACAAGCGTCCGGTGGCTGAGGCGGATCAAGCCTGGCGGCTGGCGCTGGTCGGTGCCGGCAAGGCCGAGCTCGCCGCGGCGCTGGCACGCACCAATGCCATCGCCGACGGCGTCGACTATGCCCGCACCCTGGTCAATCTGCCGCCGAACCATCTTCATCCCGACAGTTTCCCAGATCACCTCGACGCCCTGCGCGAAGCCGGCATCGAGGTCGAGATCCTCGATGCGGCGCGCCTGAAAGAGCTCGGCATGAATGCTCTGCTCGCCGTCGGTTCCGGCTCGGCCCGCGCCCCGAGGGTGGCCGTGCTGCGCTATCGCGGCAAGGGCTCGGGCGAGCAGCCGCTCGCCTTCGTCGGCAAGGGCGTCTGCTTCGATTCAGGCGGCCTGTGCATCAAGGGTGGCGCCCAGATGTTCGACATGAAGGCCGACATGGGCGGTGCGGCCGCTGTGGTCGGCCTCCTGCTGGCCCTGGCCCGGCAGGGCAGCCCCGTCCACGCGGTGGGCGTGCTCGGCATCGCCGAGAACCTGCCTTCGGGCACCGCGCTCAAGCCGCGCGAGATCATCACGACGGCTTCGGGCCAGACCGTGGAGATCTTCGACACCGATGCCGAGGGACGCCTGCTCCTGGCCGACTGCCTCTACTACGCCGCCTCGCGCTTCGAGCCCTCGGCGATCGTCGACCTGGCTACCCTGACCTATTCGGTGATGCGGGGCCTCGGATCGGTCTTCGCCGGCCTGTTCAGCACCGACAATGCCGTCGCCGCACAGATGATCGCGGCCGGCGAAACAGTCGACGAGCGCTTCTGGCAATTGCCGCTCGACCGCGCCTATGACGAAGGCCTCTATTCACCCCTCGCCGATCTCAGGCACCACGCCAAGGACATGGAAGACGGCGACGCGCCCTATGCCGCCGCCTTCCTGCGCCATTTCACGCAAGGTCGCCCCTGGGTCCATCTCGATATCGCCGGCAAGGAACTGGCCGACAGCGACCGGCCCCTGGGCCGGCAGGGCGCTACGGCCTTCGGTGTGCAGATGCTGGAAGAATGGGTCCATAACCTCAATGGGAAGCACAATGTCGCTTGAGATCATCAGCCGGGAAGGCCGCGCTGCCTTCCGGAACTACGAGACCTGGTATCGCATCAGCGGCGAACTCGGTGGCGACAAGGCGCCGGTGGTGATCCTGCATGGCGGCCCCGGCGTCGCCCATAATTATGTCGATGCCTACAAGCTGCTCGCCCATGACGGGCGGGCCGTCATCCACTACGACCAGCTCGGCTGCGGCAACTCCACCTTGCTGCCCGAGAAGGGTGCCGATTTCTGGACGCCGCAACTCTTCATCGAAGAGCTTGAGAACCTCGTCGACCATCTCGGCATCCGCGCCGGCTTCCATGTGCTCGGCCAGAGCTGGGGCGGCATGCTGGGCGCCGAATATGCCGTGACCCGGCCTGATGGCCTGAAATCGCTGACCATCGCCAACTCCCCGGCCTCGATGAAGCTGTGGGTGGAGGAAGCCAATCGCCTGCGCGCCGACCTGCCCCGCGAGGTCCAGGACACGCTGACCCGTCACGAACAGGCCGGCACCACAGATGATGCCGAGTATCAGGAGGCGACCATGGTGTTCTATGAGCGCCATGTCTGCCGCGTCGTGCCCTTCCCGCCGGAAGTGGCGGCGAGCTTTGCCCAGGTCGCGCGCAATCCCACCGTCTACAATGTGATGAACGGCCCCAACGAGTTCCACGTCATCGGCACGCTGAGGAGCTGGAGCATCATCGACCGCCTGGCGGCCGTCGAGGTGCCCACGCTGATCCTGTCGGGACGCCATGACGAAGCCACCCCTGCGACCGTGCAGCCCTACAAGGACGGCATTGAGGGATCGCGCTGGGAGATCTTCGAGCATTCCAGCCACATGCCGCATGTGGAAGAACAGGAAAAATGCATGCGGGTGGCCGGCGACTTCCTGGATCAGCACGACCGGTAAACAAATCAGAAGAGGGGATCGACGATGAAGAAACTGCTTTTGGCTGCTGCAGCCACGGCCCTGCTGGCCGGCACCGGCCTGGCACCCGCCCAGGCCGAATACCTCAAGGAGCATCGCGGCGGCACCATACGCCTGCTGGCCCGCTCGGCGGCCGGAACACTCGATCCCCACATCAACTACACCGACCAGGGCTGGCAGATGTACCAGCCGGTCTATGACGGGCTGGTCATCTTCCGCAAGGCGGAAGGCAAGGACGGCTTTTCCGTGGTGCCCGACCTCGCCGAGGCGCTGCCCACCGTCAGCAATGACGGCAAGACCTTCACCTTCAAGCTGCGCAAGGGCATCAAGTTCTCGAACGGACAGGATCTCGGCGTGAAGGACGTCGTCGCCTCCTTCCAGCGCATCTTCAAGATTTCCGGCCCGACCTCCGGCACCTTCTATGCCGGCCTCGTCGGCGCCGACAAATGCCTGGCCGACACCAAGAGCTGCACGCTGGAAGGCGGCGTCGTCGCCGACGAGGCGGCCGGCACCATCACCCTCAACCTGACCAAGCCGGATGCCGAACTGCTCTACAAGCTGGCTCTGCCGCATGCGGTGATCCTGCCCGCCGACACGCCGGCCGAGGATATGGGCTCGCGCCCCATTCCCAGCACCGGGCCCTACATGATCTCGGCCTTCGATCCCAACAAGGGCATGACGCTCTCGCGCAATCCCAACTTCAAGCAGTGGAGCGAAGAGGCCCAGCCCGAGGGCTATCCCGACGTGGTCCAGTATGATTTCGGCCTGTCCGAGGAAGCCGCCGTCACCGCGATCCAGAACGGCGAGGCCGACTGGATGTTCGACCCGCTGCCGAGCGACCGCCTCGCCGAACTCGGCACCAAGTTCAAGGACCAGCTCCACATCTCGCCGCTGTCGGCGTGGTGGTATGCCCCGCTGAACACGCGCCTCGCCCCCTTCGACAACGAGAAGGCCCGCCAGGCCGTGGCCTTCGCCATCGATCGCAACACGCTGGTCAAGCTGTTCGGCGGCAAGGTGCTGGCCTCCCCGGTCTGCCAGGTGCTGCCGCCCGATTTCCCCGGCCATGAGGATTATTGCCCCTTCACCAAGAATCCGGGCGCCAAATGGTCGGCCCCCGATCTCGACAAGGCCAAGCAGCTCGTCGAGGAATCCGGCACCAAGGGCCAGAAGGTCACCATCATCGTCGAGGATACCGCGGTCTCGCGCTCCATCGGCGTCTATCTGCAGAGCGTCTTGACCAGCATCGGCTATGTCGCCGACGTCAAGCCGATCTCGACCAACATCCAGTTCACCTACATCCAGAACACCAACAACAAGGTGCAGATGTCGGTCAGCCAGTGGTACAAGGACTATCCGGCGGCTTCGGACTTCCTGAACATCCTGTTCGGCTGCGCCTCCTTCCGTGAGGGCTCGGACGCCTCGATCAATATCTCCGGCTTCTGCGACAAGGAGATCGACGCCAAGATGCAGAAGGCACTCGACCTCGGCGTCACCGACCAGAAGGCCGCCGACAAGATGTGGGCCGAGATCGACAGGCAGATCACCGACAAGGCGCCCGCCGTCGGGCTGTTCACGCCCAAGCGCCTCGATTTCGTCAGCAAGCGCGTCGGCAACTTCAAGTTCAACCCGCAGTTCAACTGGATGGTCACCCAGGCCTGGGTCCAGTGACGCACTGCGAGGGCACGCCCATGGCGAACCAAGCCATTGCCATACCGTACAAGACGCGAGGGCCCTGGGCCCTCGCTTTCGTGAAACTCAGGCGCAACCGGACGGCGATGGCCTCCCTTGCGGTCTTCCTGCTGATCGTGATCGCCTGCCTCAGCGCACCGCTCTATGCGCGCTGGGCGGGCGTGGACCCCTTCGCCTCGACACTCGACGCCGTCATCCAGATCGACGGCGCCGAGGTCCCGGTGATGGAGCAATCGACGGAGGGGCTCGGGCTCGGCTACACGCCGATCGGCCCGACCTGGCGGCTCGGCAACTACTTCCTCGGCGCCGACAGCCAGGGCCGCGACGTCATGGCAAGGCTTCTCTATGGCGGCCTCAACTCGCTGATGATCGCGGGCGCCGCCACCATCTTCACGCTGATCTTCGGCACGGCCGCCGGCCTGATCGCCGGCTATTTCGGCGGCATCGTCGACACCGTGCTGTCGCGCTTCCTCGACGTGTTGTGGGCGTTCCCCATCTATCTGCTGGCGATATCGCTTTCGATCGTCACCATCGCCCAAGGCATTTCGATTGGGCCGATCGTGATCGAATCCGGGAGCCTGTGGCTGCCGATCATCATCATCGGCATCGTCTACGTGCCCTATGTGGCGCGGCCTATCCGCGGGCAGGTGCTGTCGCTGCGCAAGAGCGAATTCGTGCTCGCCGCCATCAATCTGGGGGTGCCGGGATCGCGCATCCTCTGGCGCGACATCCTGCCCAACATCACCACCACCCTGATCGTCTTCGTGCCGCTGATGATGGCGCTGAACATGCTGACGGAATCGGCGCTCTCCTTCCTGTCGATCGGCGTGCAGCCGCCGGCGGCGAGCTGGGGCACCATCATCCAGGACGGGCAGGCGCTGCTCTATACCCGGCCCGCGGTCGCCCTGGCGCCAGGCATCATCATTGCCCTGTCGGTGATGGCGCTCAACGTCTTCGGTGACGGCCTGCGCGATGCGCTCGATCCGCGCTCCAAAGTGCAACTGGGGCGCGACTGATGATCTACGCCATCCTGCGCCGCTTCGGCCAGATGCTGTTCGTGATGTTCGGCATCTCGGTCATCGTCTTCCTGATCTTCTTCGCCACGCCGGGCGCCGATCCGGCGGCACGCATCGCCGGCCGCAACGCCTCGCCCGAGGTGCTGGCGGCGGTACGTCACAATTTCGGTTTCGACCAGCCGCTCTACGTCCAGTACGGCCTGATGATGAAGAAGATCTTCATCACCGGTGACCTCACCTCCTTCGTCAATCGCGGCTGGAAGGTGGTGCCGGCGGTGCTCGACGCCATCCCGGTCACGCTCTCGCTGGTGTTCGGGGCGGCGGTGCTGTGGGTGGTGGTCTCCGTGATCATCGGCATGGTCGCCGCCGCCACGCGCAACAGCTGGATCGACCGGCTCCTGATGGCGGCCGGGCTGATCGGCATTTCCATGCCGGTCTACTGGCTGGGCGAGGTGATGAATCTCATCACCCAGAGCCGCTATCACGACACCTGGCTGTTCGGTTGGGTACCGCCGCTCGGCTACAAGAACCTCCTCGACGATCCCAAGGGCTGGTTCCTCACCCTGGTCATCCCCTGGGTCACGCTCGCCGTGCTCTATATCGGCATCTACGGGCGCGTGCTGCGGGCGGCGATCATCGAATCCCTGCAGGAGGACTACATCCGCACGGCGCGAGCCAAGGGCCTGTCGGAGACGCGCATCCTGCTGCGCCATGCGCTCAGGACCTCGCTGATCGCCTTCGTCACCTTGTTCGGCCTCGATTTCGGGGCGCTGGTCGGCGGGTCCGCCTTGCTGACCGAAGTGGTGTTCGGCCTGCACGGCATCGGCAAGCTCACCTATGACGCCCTGCAGAACCTCGATCTGCCGATGATCATGGCAACCGTGATGTATGCCTCCATGTTCGTGGTCCTCGCCAATGCGGTGGTCGACTTCGTCTATATTCTCCTCGATCCGCGCGTGAGGACGTCATGATGCTGTCCGTACGCGACCTTCGGGTTTCCTTCCGCACCGATGACGGCCTGGTGCGCGCCATCGATGGCGTCTCCTTCGATCTCGCCGAAGGCGAGATCCTCGGCGTCGTCGGCGAATCCGGTTCCGGCAAGACCGTGTCGCTGCTGGCCGTGATGGGCCTGATCACCGATCCCAATGCTAGGATCGAGGGTTCGATCCGCTACAAGGGCCGCGAACTGGTGGGCCTGCCCGCCCGGGAGCTCCGGCGCCTGCGCGGCAACGAGATCGCCATGATCTTCCAGGATCCGATGACGGCGCTGACGCCGGTCTACACCATCGGCTGGCAGATCGCCGAGCAGATCCAGGCCCATCGCAAGATCGGCAAAGCCAAGGCGCTGGAACGGGTGGAGGAACTGCTGGCGGAGGTGAACTTCCCCAATCCGCGCGAGGCGATGTCGCGCTATCCCCACCAGCTTTCCGGCGGCATGCGCCAGCGGGCGGTGATCGCCATGGCGCTGTCCTGCGACCCGGCTTTGCTGGTGGCCGATGAACCCACCACGGCGCTCGACGTCACCGTGCAGGCCGGCATCCTCGACCTCGTGCGCAAGCTGCGCGCGACCCACAATTCGGCCGTGGTCTTCATCACCCACGACATGGGCGTGGTCTCCGAGCTCGCCGACAGGGTCATGGTCATGTATGCGGGCCGTGTGGTCGAGCGCGGCAGCCGGGCGGAATTGTTCTCCGACCCCAGGCACCCTTATACGCAGGCGCTCCTGGGTTCGATCCCGCCCTTGACCGGCGAGAAGCCCAGACGCCTACCGGCCATTCCCGGCTCGCCGCCCTCGCTGCTACGATTGCCGCAGGGCTGCGCCTTCGGCCCGCGCTGTCCGGTACGCTACGAGCCCTGCCAGGCCGACAAGCCGGACCTCGGCCGCGGCACGCATGCCGCCGCCTGCTTCCGGGTGGCGCAAGCATGAGCGGTGAAATGACAGACAGCAACCAGCCGATCCTCGAAACGCGCGCGCTCGGCAAGCGCTTCTCGATCGGCAGCCGCTTTTCTTCGGAAGGCAAGCGCACCGTCCATGCGGTCGACAACGTCTCCCTCACGGTGCGGCGCGGCGAGACCGTCGGGCTCGTCGGGGAATCGGGCTGCGGCAAGTCCACCTTGGCCCGTTGCCTGGTCCGGCTCTACGACATTTCCGAAGGCCAGCTCATCTTCGAAGGGGACGACATCACCGGCAGGTCGCTGGCCGAACTCAGGCCGCTGAGGCGCCGGCTGCAGATGGTGTTCCAGGATCCATCGGCTTCGCTCAACCCGCGGCGGCGCGTCGGCGACCTGGTGGCAGAGCCGTTGCGTATCCACACCAAACTGTCCTCCGCCGAGATCGCCAGGCGCGTGGCTGAGCTGTTCGATCTCGTCGGGCTGCTGCCGGATCATGTCATGCGCTATCCGCACGAGTTCTCCGGCGGCCAGCGCCAGCGCGTCGGCATTGCCCGCGCCATCGCGCTCAATCCGGATCTGGTGGTGCTGGATGAACCGGTCTCGGCGCTCGACGTGTCGGTGCAGGCCCAGATCGTCAACCTCCTGGCCGATCTCCAGGAGAAGCTGAACCTCACCTATGTCTTCATCGCCCACGATCTCTCGGTCGTCCGCCAGGTCTCGACCCGCATCGCGGTGATGTATCTCGGCTCGATCGTCGAGGAAGGGCCGGCCGAAGAGGTGTTCTCCACCCCGGCCCATCCCTACAGCCAGGCCCTGATCTCGGCAGTTCCGATCGTGGAGACGACACCGAGCGGCAGGCGCAAGCGCATCATCCTCACCGGCGACGTGCCCAGCCCGCTCAAGCCCCCGGCGGGCTGCCGCTTCCACCCGCGCTGTCCGGTCGCCCAGGATCGCTGCCGTACGGAGCGCCCGCAGATGCGGGGCTATGGCCCCGGCCGCAAGGTCGCCTGCCACTTCCCGGTCGCCTCCTGACAAGGCAAGCGGGTCGCCGGCTCCTGCCTACTCCCGGGGGCAATGTACGGTTCCTCCGAACCCCACTTCGCCCTACGACATCGTTATTGCCGAGAATCGGCGCCCACTTTTCGGCACGATGCTTTGGCGAAGTCACGTCACGCCTCTGCATCGTGACGTGACTTCGCCAAAGCATCGAACGCCACAGGTCATCCACGGCAGCATTCGTCGCACCGGCGGCGGCGCGCTTGCATCAGCGCCCCGATCTCGATAGTTATGTTATAACATCTCATATTGAGAGAACTGCAGCGGTCATGCCCGACAGAGCCGTCACTTTCGCCGATCTCAGCCTTGGTTACGGCCACCAGGCCGTGCTGACGGGGCTCGACCACGTCGTGCGCCGGGGCTCGCTCACCGCCGTGGTCGGCGCCAACGGGTCGGGCAAGTCCACGCTGATGCGCACCATCGCCGGCATTCTGCGGCCGATTGCGGGACGTTGCGCCATCGGCCCGAATCTCCGGCTCGCTTATCTGCCGCAGCAATCCGAACTCGACCGCTCCTTCCCGGCCCGAACCATCGACCTCGTCGGCCTCGGCCTCTGGCCCCGACGCGGATTGATCGGGCGCCATCGTGCCGGCGACCGGCGCGCCGTACGAGCGGCGCTCGCCGCGGTCGGCCTCGAAGGCTTTGCGAACATCCCCCTCGACCGTCTCTCGGGCGGCCAGATGCAGAGGGCCTTGTTCGCGCGGGTGCTGGTGCAGGATGCCGACCTGATCCTGCTCGACGAGCCCTTCAACGCCATCGACAGCCAGACCGTCGCCGTCCTGCTCGGCCTGATCCGGCATTGGCATGCCGAGGGGCGCACGATCATGACGGTGCTGCACGATCTCGACCTGGCCCAAAGCCACTTTCCCGAAATCCTGCGCCTCACCGGCATCGCCGAAGCCGAGCCTGCGGCCGCGCACCGGGGCAGGCAAGTCCTCCGCCTCGCGGCCGGAGGGCCGGCGTGATGGAGATGGTGCAGCAGGCGCTCCTCGCTCCCTTCGTGGAGTTCGCCTTCATGCGCCGCGCCCTGCTCGGCACGTTCCTCATCTGCGTCAGCGCCTGTCCGGTCGGTGTCTTCCTGATGCTGCGCCGCATGAGCCTGGCCGGCGATGCCATGGCGCATGCCATCCTGCCGGGCGCGGCGGCAGGCTTTGCCTTGTTCGGGCTGAAGCTGGTGCCGATGACACTCGGCGGCCTCATCGCCGGCGGCGTGGTGGCGCTCGGCGCCGGGGCAGTGTCGCGGTTCACCATCCTCAGGGAGGACGCCGCCATGGCGGCCTTCTACCTGATCTCACTCGCCGCCGGCGTGGTGATGGTCTCTGCGCGCGGCTCGGGCCTCGATCTGCTCCACATCCTGTTCGGCACCGTCCTCGCCCTCGATGATCAGGCCCTCGCCCTGATCGGCCTGATCGCGGCGGTGACCAGCACGACGGTCCTGCTGCTCTGGCGTGGCCTTGTCGCCGAATGCCTCGACCCGCTCTATCTGCGCTCGGTGTCCAAGCTCGGCCCGGCGCTCCATTTCGCCTTCCTGGTGCTGCTGGTGCTCAATCTGATCGCCGGCTTCCAGGCTCTGGGCACGCTGCTCTGCGTCGGCCTGATGATCCTGCCCGCGGCTGCCGCCCGGTTCTGGGCCGATCGGGCCGCCAGCCTGTGCCTCACGGCGATCGCCTTCGGGCTGGCCGCCTCCCTCGCCGGCCTGCTGCTCTCCTATCACGCCGCCTTGCCCTCCGGCCCCGCCATCATCCTGTCGGCCGGCTCGCTCTATCTCGGCTCGCTGCTGCTCGGCCCACGCGGGCTGCGGCTCTCGCTGCACGCCTCACCGCGCCGTCGCGCCATCTGACCACACGGACCTGCCCGCATGCTTCCCATCAAGATCCTGCCCGTCTTCGCCGTTCTCGCCGCCTTGCTGGGTACCGCGACGGCCGCGGTGGCAAAACCCCTCGATGTCGTCGCCAGCTTCTCGATCATCGGCGATTTCGCCAGGCAGGTCGGCGGCGACCGGGTGAGGCTGCGCGTCCTGGTCGGCTCGAACGGCGACGCCCATGTCTATGAGCCCAAGCCGGCCGATGCGATCGCCATGGCCAAGGCGGATGTCATCCTCGTCAACGGGCTGCAGTTCGAGGGCTTCCTCAAGCGTCTCCTGGAAGCCAGCGGCAGCACCGCCACCGTCGTGGAGCTTTCGGGCGGCATCGAAGCCCTCGAGGATCCGGCCGGCGGGCATTTTCATCATCATGACGGCAAGGCCGTTTTTCACCCGGCACCATTTGACCCGCATGCCTGGCAGGACGTGGCGAATGCCAGCCTCTATGTCGAAGCCATCGCCCGGGCCTTCTGCAGCGCCGACGCCGAGGGCTGCGAACTCTACAAGACCAATGCCCACGCCTATCTGCAGGTGCTTTCCGGTCTCGACCGGGAGATCCGGGCCATGATCGCCGCCATCCCCCCCGGAAAACGCGTCGTGGTCGTGGCGCACAATGCCTTCCGCTATTTCGAAGCGGCCTATGGCCTTGCCTTCCTGGCACCGCAGGGCGTCTCGACCGAGGCGGAGGCGTCGGCCACCGATGTCGCCGGCATCATCCGGCAGATCCGCCTCAAGCATGCCAGCGCCGTCTTTGCCGAGAACATCGCCGATAGCCGCCTGGTCGGGCAGATCGCCCGCGAGGCCGGCCTGCCGCTGGGCGGCACGCTCTATTCGGATGCGCTGTCGGAACCGGACGGCCCCGCCGCCTCCTATGTCGAGATGATGCGTCACAACGCCCGGACGCTCGCAGGCGCAATCACTCGCCGCTAGCTGCTCCCGACAGGCCGCGACCGGCCTGCCTTTCATTCGCCAACCCCTCAAATCTCGATCCATGGAGAAAACCATGAAGCCATTGCCATATCTTGCCTGGGCCCTGGGCCTCGGCCTTGCCCTCGGTCCCGCGGGCAACGTCGCTCTTGCCGAAGAAGACGACGTCACCGCCTGGCGGCTATTCGTGTCCGATCACGCGGCCCCGGTGGTGCATGTCATCGATGCCCTGAACGGCGGCATGCTCGCCCGCTTCAGCATCAAGGGTCCCGCATCGCTCTACCGCAGCGAAAGCGGCCGCACGGTGTTCGCGGTGCAGGGCTCGGCCGGAACGGTGTCGGCGATCTCGACCGGCATTGCCTTTCACGATCACGGCGACCATGGCGATATCGACATCGATGATCCCAAACTGCTCGGTCTCGGCATGACCGGCAGCAAGCCCGGCCATTTCGTCGAGCGCCAGGGCCTGGTGGCGCAATGGTTCGACGGCGAGGACAGGACGCGCCTCTTCACCGAACAGGATGTCCTCGACGACAAGGCAAATCCGCGCAGTGTC
This sequence comes from Labrys neptuniae, assembly GCF_040797145.1. NCBI lineage: Bacteria > Pseudomonadati > Pseudomonadota > Alphaproteobacteria > Hyphomicrobiales > Xanthobacteraceae > Labrys > Labrys neptuniae. Next base: position 156,553 of record NZ_JBFNQD010000006.1, read on the forward strand.
GATGTCGTCGCGCCCCATCACGGCGTGGCCGTGCCCTATGACAACGGCGCCGTGATCACCATCCCCGATCCGCAAGATGCCTCCAAGCGCCCGATCGGCGCCAGGATTGTCGGTTTCGACGGCAAGCCTGTCGGCCCCGACATCCCCTGCCCCGGCCTGCATGGCTCGGCCGGCTCGGGAAGCCTCTATGCTTTGGCGTGCGACACCGGGCTGCTGCTGATCGGGCAGGGCACCGGCGTTCCGGTGATCAGGCACCTTCCCTATGCCGCCTCCCTGCCCAAGGGCAGTTCCTCGACCCTGATCGGCGGCAGGGGCCTGCAATATTTCATCGGCAATTACGGCGCCGACCGCATCCTGATCGTCGACCCCTCCGAAGCCGGTGGCTTCCGCCTCGTCCAGCTTCCGACACGGCGCGTCCATTTTGCCGTCGACCCCATCCGGGCGAAATTCGCCTATGTCGTCACCGAGGACGGCCAGTTGCATCAGGTCGACGTACTGAAGGGCGAGATCGTCAAATCGCTGAAACTGACGCAGCCCTATTCGATGGATGGGCATTGGAGCGATCCGCGCCCGCGCGTGGCCGTCGCCGGCGACAGGATCGTGGTGACCGATCCGCTCGCCTCGACCCTCCACCTCGTCAATGCCGCCGATTTCACCGCGGCCGGGGAGATCAAGGTCGACGGCAGGCCCTTCAACGTCGTGGCCGTCGGCGGTTCCGGCAAGGTCCATGACCATGCAGCGGAAAACCAGTCCCAGCCATGATCAGCCAAAACGGGCGACGGCAAAGTCGACGAAGGAGCGCAGCTTCGGCGTGATCCGGCGATCCGGCGCATAGAGGATGTGCATGATCCGTGGCGGGACTTCATAGCCCGGCAGCAGCCGGACCAGCTGTCCGGCCTCGATCTCGCTCTGCACCAGCGAACTCGGCTGGAGCATGATGCCGAGGCCGGCCAGGGCCGCCGTAAGCAGGGCCTGGCCATTATTGGCCAGGAAGCGATAGGAGAGCTCGACCGTCTCCAGACCGTCGGGACCGGCAAAGCGCCATTGGTCGCGCGTATTGCCGTGCATGAAGCCGAGGCTTTCATGGTTCTTGAGGTCGGCCGGCTTTTCAGGATGGCCATGCGCCGCAAGATAGACCGGCGACGCGCAAACGGTGAAGGTCATCGGCCGCAACGGCCGGGCGATCAGGCTGGAATCGGCCAAGGGGCCGACGCGGAAGACGGCGTCATAGCCCTCGTCGACGAGGTCGACGACGCGATCGGACAAAGTGAGCTCAACATCGACCTGGCGATGCGCGGCCAGATAGTCCGGCAGGATTGGGGCCAGTTCATGCGCGCCGAAGGTCACCGGCGCATTGACCCGGATCTGGCCGCGCGGGATCGCCCGTGTCTCGGCGGCCAGCACTTCGGCCGCCTCGACCTCGGCCAGGATGGTGCGAACCCGCTCGTAATAGCTGCGCCCGATCTCTGTGACGCTCTGGCGCCGCGTGGTGCGGTTGATCAGCTTGACGCCGAGGTGATCCTCCAGCAGGCGCACATGCTTGCCCACCATCTGCGAGGACATCGAGAGCGCATTGCCGGCGGCCGAGAAGGACCCCGCCTCCACGGCCTTGGCGAACACGCCCATGCTGGTGAATCTGTCCATTAATTTGAAATGAATTGTTTCAAGTGTTGCAACGATCTCCCCATTTATCACGAAATGTAGGGAGATCATAACGAGGGTGACACCGAAATACGGTTCACCCGGGAGAAACGCTCCATGTCCGTCCAACGCAGAGTCGTCGTCAGTGAATACGGCGCCCCCACCGTGATGAAGCTCGATATGCGGGACCTGCCCGCGCCCGGCGCCGGCGACGTCCATGTCAGGCACACGGCGATCGGCTTCAATTTCATCGACATTTACCAGCGCAAGGGCATCTACCCGCTGCAATTGCCGAGCGGGCTCGGCTTCGAGGCCGCCGGCGTGGTCGAAGCGGTCGGTGCAGACGTCGATGAACTGAAGGTCGGCGACAGGATAGCCTACATCAATGCGGGCCTGGGCGCCTATGCCGACAGGCGCAATGTCCCGGCCGACAAGCTTGCCGTCCTGCCCGCCTCCGTCAGCGACGAGGCGGCCGCCACCTTGTTCTTCAAGGGCATGACGGCGCAATATCTGCTGCGCAAGACCCATGCTGTCCAGCCGGGCGATCTCCTGCTGGTCCACTCGGCTGCCGGGGGTGTCGGCCAGATCCTCAGCCGCTGGGCAACGGCGTTGGGGGCGACCGTCATCGGCACCACGGGCTCGCCGCAGAAGCGCGAGGCCGCCCTCGCCGCCGGATGCAAGGCCGTGATCGATCTCAACGATCCCGCCTGGCCCGAAGCCTTCCTGGCGGCAACCGGCGGCCGCAAGGCCCGCGTGGTCTATGATGCCGTCGGCAAGGATACGCTGATCAAGTCGCTCGACTGCGCCGCGCCCTTCGGGCTGGTCGTGTCCTATGGCGCGGCATCCGGCCCGGCGCCGGCTATCGACCTCGACCTTCTCAACAAGAAGGGCGGCCTGTTCATCACCCGCCCATCGATCTTCGCCCACAATGCCGATAGCGTCAGCTTCCGCGCCAACGCCGCCGATTTCTTCGACGCGGTCGCCAAGGGGCATGTGAGCGTCGACATCGGGCAGCGCTTCTCGCTCGACGAGATCGCCAAGGCGCATGAGGCCGCCGAGGCCCGCCAGGTCGTCGGCGCCATCCTGATCACGCCCTAGGAGGGTGGTGCTTGGGGCATTCGGCCATTTCTTGCACGAATGCTGCTGCCCCTCACCTTACCTCTCCCCGTAAGAACGGGGCGAGGAGGCGCAGACGCCGCAATCCATCCCCAGATCTCTCGTCTCGCCCAACCGTTGGGCGAGACGGTATCTTTTCGACACGAAGCGCTAGGTCGAAGTCCCCTCGCCCCGTTCTTACGGGGAGAGATAAGGTGAGGGGCTATGCAACTTCGCTAGTAAAATTCAGCCACTACGAGACGAGCTCACTGCTTTGCAAAACGCCTGGCGCATAGATCGGCGAAATGCCGGGCCGCGGGCGAGAGTTCGCGTTCGGCGCGGTGGGCGAGCACGATGCGGTTTTCGCGGTGCCTGCCGGTCAGGGGGCGGGTCACCAGGTTGAGCCCGTCATAGCTCATGTCCGAGGCCGGCTTGGTCGCCAGGATCGAATAGCCCAGGCCATGGGCCACCATGCCGCGCACCATCTCGAAGGAGATCGAGCGATAGGCGATCAAGGGCTTGATGCCGGCGTCTTCGAGAATGCCGGTGAAATAGTCGCGGCTGGGCGGGGCGTCGAGCAGGATCATCGGCTCGGCGGCGAGGTCCTCGGGCGCCACCTCGCTCTGGTGGCAGAGCGGATGGTCGGCGGCGAGCAGCACATAGGGCGTCAACTCGCCCAGGGACAGTTTCTCGAATTCCTCGCCGAGGTCGAAATCATAGAGCAGCGCCAGTTCGCTCTCGCCCGCCAGCAGGCTCTCGCGCAGGCGGCGATGATCGCCCTCGATCAGCTTGACGCCGATGCCGCCCATCTCGCGGATGAGAGAAGGCATGAGATAGGGCCCGAAGGTGTGGAAGCAGCCGATCACCAGCCTGGCGGTCTCGCCCGCCAGCGCCGCGCGCAGCGAACTCGCCCCCTCGATCCGGTTCGACGAGCCATACGACCGATTGGCATAGATCAGCGGCGAACCGTGGCGGGAGAGATGGATGTCGCGCACCTCGCACAGGAAGATGTGATGCGTGCCCACCTTCTCGCTCGACAGCAGTTTGCAGTCGAACGCCACCAGGGGATCGGCGATGCGCGGCGCGCCGGTCGAGGCCGTCACCCATTCGGTGCATTCGAACTTGTCGCCGATCTCGTCGCGGAAACGCCCGGCGAAGACATCGGAGATGTAGGACTGGTCGTCCCGCAGAACGTTGACGCACAAGACACCGTTCTCGACGATCTTGGCCGCCGCCGGGCTGAGATGATGGACGCAGACCAGCATGGTCGGCAGCTCCGTATCCGCCGAGACCGAGGCCATGGCCGAGACGGTCACCCCTGCCCGGCCGGCCGGGCCGTCGGTGGAGACCACGTTCACGGTGCAGGCGGCCTGGCTCATGCCGCCGAGAAATTTCTCCCGCACCTTCGGATCGATCCCCACGCCCATCCGCTTTCTCCCATTGGTCTTGAAGCCGGTGTCACCCCGGCCGTTCAGGCCGACGATCCTTCCGGAATTCGTCGGCGCTGGAAAATATGGATTTCCGCGGCACGGGTTCGGAAAAGCCGCAGCACGCCCGAGACTGGCAAGTGCCCGCTTAGAGATAGAGGTGATGCACCGTGTCGTTGGCGAGCAGGTCCTTGCTGGTGCCGCTCGCCGCGATCTGGCCGCGCACCAGGAGATAGCCGCGATCGGCGATCGAGAGCGCGGTCTCGGCATTCTGCTCGATCAGCAGCACGGTCTTGCCCTCGTCGCGGATGCGCCCGACGATGTCGAAATATTCGTCGATCAACTTGGGGGAGAGGCCGAGCGAAGGTTCGTCCATCACCACCAGCTGCGGGTTGCCGATCAGGGCGCGGGCCAGCGCCACCATGGCCTGCTCGCCGCCCGACATCGTCCCCGCCCCCTGCGTCAGCCTCTCGCGAATGCGCGGAAACAGGCCGGCCATCGCCTCCAGCCGGTCCTCGAACGGCACCCGGCATCTGGAGGCATCGAAGGCAAGCTTGAGATTCTCGCGCACGTTCAGGGTCGGAAAGAGCCGGCGCCCTTCGGGGACGAAGCCGACGCCGAGTGCCGACAGGCGTTCGGTTCCCACCGCCGCCACCTCCTTGCCGACAATGCCGATCGAACCGGCATCGAGCCTGATCAGGCCGCAAATGGCATTGAAGGTCGTGCTCTTGCCGGCTCCGTTCGGCCCGAGCAGGCAGACGAGCTCACCCTTGTTCACGGCAAGCGAGACGTTGCGCAGCATGGGCACCGGCCCATAGCTGGTCGAGACGGATTTGAGTTCAAGCATGGCCGGCCTTGTGTCCGAGATAAGCCTGCTGGACGCGCGGCAGCTGCCGCACCTCCTGGAAATCGCCGTCGGCGATCTTCCGGCCGTAATCGATGACGGCAACCCTGTCGGGCAGCGCCCTGACCAGGCGCATGTCGTGTTCGATGATCAGGAAGGACAGGCCGGCACGCCGGGCCATGACGGAGCGGATGCTGGCCATCAGGGCATCGGTGTCGCGGTCGTCCATGCCTGAGGACGGCTCGTCGAGCAGGATCACCTTCGGGTCGGAGGCAAGCGCCCGGGCAATCTCCAGGCGGCGGCGGTCGGCCTGCGGCAGCGTGCCCGCCAGGGTATGGCGCCGCTCATAGAGGTCGGGCGAGATGGAGCGGATCAATTCGCCCGCTCGCTCCGCCGCCTCGTCGAGTTCGGCGCGGGCCTTGCCCGGACGCAGCAGCGCCGTGAGCACGCCGGTGCGGGTGCGGCAATGCATGCCGATCACCACATTGTCGACCAAGGTGAGGTCGTTGAACAGCCGGCTCGACTGGAAGGTACGGGTGATGCCGGCGGCCGCGATGCGGTGGGCGGGATTGCCGGTGATGTCCCGCCCCTCCAGCGCCACCGTGCCCTTGGAGGGCCGGTAGATGCCGGTGATGACGTTGAACAGCGTGGACTTGCCCGCCCCGTTCGGCCCGATGATGCACAGGATCTCGGAGCGCCCGAGGCTGAGGTCCACACCATCGACCGCCGTCAGCCCGCCGAAGCGGATGGTCAGGCCGCGGGTCTCCAGAAGCGCCTGGCTCATGACCGGCTCCCTCATGGCTGGCCCCCATAATTGCGCGCGCGCTGCGGGAAGAGCCCCTGGGGCCGCAGGATCAGGAAGGCGATCACGATGACGCTGACGAAGAGCAGGCGGTAGTCGGAGAACACCCGGAGCTTTTCCGGCAGCAGTGTCAGCAGGAAGGCACCGATGATCACGCCGAGCGTGTTGTCCATGCCGCCCACGATCACCATGGTCATGATGGTGACCGACACCACGAAGGTGAAATTGTCCGGCGAGATGTAGCTGACATAGAAGGCGTAGATGGTGCCGGCGAAGGCGGCGAGGAAGGCATCGACGCCGAAGGCCAGGATCTTGTACCAGACCACGTTGATGCCCTGGCAGCGCGCCGCGAGCGGATCGGCCCTCAAGGCATTCCAGGCCAGGCCCACCCGGCTGTGATGCAGGCGCCCGGCCGAGAGGATGGCAAGCCCCACCAGCGCCGCCGAGAGATAATAGAAATTGGCCTGGCTCGGCAGCTTGTAGCCGAAGATGTAGAGCGGCTTGATGAAGGAATGCCCGAAGAAGGTCGGCGCGGGAATGCCGACCAGGCCGTTGGGTCCGCCCGTCCAGGACAGGTTGTTGAGCAATTGCTGGATGACGATGCCGAAGGCGATGGTCACCAAAGCAAGGTAGCTCTCCTTGGTGCGCATGGAGGGAAAGCCGAGCGCAAAGCCGAACAGGGTCGCCACCACCGCCGAGATCGGCAGGGTCAGCCAGAAGGAAATGCCGAAATTGATCGCCAGCAGCGCCGAGGTATAGGCGCCGATGCCATAGGAGGCACCTGTCGCGAAGTTCGGAATGTTCGCGCTGCCGAGCTGGAAATTGAGGGCGAGCGCCAGCACCGAATAGAGCTGGGCCACGATGAGCAGATGCAGTGCGTAGCTGCTGCCCTGCATGAAGAAGGGAAACGCCAGGACGATGGCGATGCCGAGGATGATGGCAACGCCGCGGTGCTGCCGGAAGGCGGCGATGATCTGTTCTTCGATCTGCGGCCTGAGCTGCAGGACGGCGAAACCCGCCCCGAGCAGGGCCAGCAAAGCGACGATGATCCAGGTCTGTTCGGCCAGGAGCAGGGCTCCGAGCAGGACGGCTCCGGCGAGCTCGACGCCGAGGACGATGGCCAGGGCACCGAGCGACGCGCCGGCACGGGCCTGCGACAGATTATGCGTGGTGGCGGCCATCGCTCACACCTTCTCGAAGACAGGCTTGCCGAGCAGGCCCGAGGGTTTGAAGACCAGCACGCAGATCACCAGCACGAAGATGCAGACCAGGCGATAGGAGGCGCCATCCGCCAGCAAAGCCTGCGCCAGCATCTCGATGCCGGCGATCAGGAGACTGCCGATGATCGCGCCCTGCATCGAGCCGAGGCCGCCGATCACCGCGGCCGAAAAGCCGATCAGGCCGAGCTGGATGCCGAAATCGAAGCGCACCACGCCGGCATGGCTGGCATAGAACAGGCCGCCGATGGCCCCGACCGCCGAGGCGAGCAGGAAGGTGGCGGCGAACATGCGGCTGGGATTGATCGCCATCAGCCGCGCCGTGTTGCGGTCTTCGGCGACGGCCCGGATCCGCATGCCGAGCGGCGTGTGCCGCATCAGGGCAAACAGGGCCGCCACCATGGCGATGCAGAGCACGATCACCGTGAGGCTGAAGGCCGGTATGGTCAGGCCGAACAGAGAGACTTCGCCCGTCACCAGGGCCGGGAAGGGCTTGGGATTGCTGCCCTGCGGATAGAAGCTGCGGATCAGTTCGCGCACCACGGTGCCGAGCGCCACGGTGGCGACCAGGGCCATCATGGCCGGGGCATTGCGGAAGCGACGGATCACCAGCCAGTCGAGCAGCACGCCGAGCAGGCCGACAAAAGCGATCGCGATCAGGCAGGCGATCAGGGCGGCCGGCACGGTATCGAAGCCGAGCATGCCGCCGGTCAGGATCTGGATCATCGCCAGGGCGACGAAGGGCGCCGTGATCGAGACGTCGCCATGCGAGAAATGGATGACATTGAGCACGCCGAACAGCAGGCTGAACCCCAAGGCCACCAAGGCATAGATGCTGGCCAGCACCAGCCAGTTGAGCAGATATTGCGCGAGCAGCGCATCCATAGAATTCCCCTCCCGCCTCGTTTGCCGAGTGTCCGGTCTTCTTTTCTAGGCATAGGCGGGGCAGTGATGAAAGCCGGCGCTGCTTAGGCATTTCTGAGGCAGTGCTTCAAAAATTGCGACTTCTCGCTTTCGCAAAAACTTCGCACCCTTGCTCTCGTCTTCGGACAAGCCGACCGGCCACGGGCTCCCAAACAAGAAGACAAGTCCAGCCATCCTGCCGTGGTCCGGCGCACCATCGAGCAAGGGAATAGACATGACCATCTTCAACGCACGCCGGCGCCGCCTCCTCGGCAGTGTGCTGCTGGCGACCGCCATGGCCTCGCTGCCGACTCTGGCCTTGGCCAAGGACACCATCAAGATCGGCTTCCTCGGCCCCCTCAGCGGCGGCAACGCGCCCCAGGGCCTGGGCGCCCGCAACGGCTTCCTGCTCGCGATCAAGCAGGCCAATGAGGGCAATTATCCCTATACGATCGAAGGCGTGGCGCTCGATGACGCCTCCGACCCGCAGACCGGCGTCTCGGCGGCCATGAAGCTGGCCAATGATTCAGCCGTGGTGGCGGCAACGGGCCATTGGAACAGCCCGGTGGCGCTCGCCACCATTCCCGTCTTCCATCGCTTCGAGATGCCGATGATCGTCTGGGGCGCCATCGGCCCGAAGATCACCGAGCAGAACCTGCCCGAGATCACCCGCGTTACCCCGACCCTGGTGGCCGAAAACCAGCCTCTGGCCGGCTGGGCCTTCAAGACGCTGGGTGCCAAGAAGGTCGCCATCGTCGCCGACACCTCCGACTATGGCGTCTCCAACGCTGACTTCTTCAAGAAGTTCTTCGGCGAGGCCGGCGGCCAGACCTCCTCCACCGACCTGCTCCCGGTCGGCACCACCGATTTTCGCACCATCCTCACCCGCATCAAGGGCGAGGCGCCCGACGCCATCTATTTCGGCGGCGTCATCACCGAGGCCGGCATCCTGCGCAAGCAGATGGCCGAGCTCGGCCTGACCATGCCGATGATCGGCATTTCCGGTTTCTACGATCCGGAATTCATCTCGGTGGCGGGCAAGGCCGCCGAAGGCACCATGGTGAGCTATCCGGCTTCCCAGTCGAACCCGGCTTTGACCAAGATGGAGGCCGACTACAAGGCCCAGAACTATGCCGAGGCGCCCAGCCCCTACACCAAATATGCCTATGAGGCGACGCAGATCCTCCTGAAGGTGATCGCCGACAACGGCATCGAGGACAAGGCCAAGCTCGCCCAGGCCATCCGCTCGATCAAGCATGACGGCGTGCTCGGCACCACCTCGTTCGACGATCACGGCCAGACCCAGATCCCGGTCGAGATCGAGATCAAGGTCGTCAAGGACGGCGCCTGGACCACCAAGACGAACTAGTCGCCTGACCTCACCGGTGCCGGTCGTTACGGCCGGCACCACCAACCTCCCGCATCACGGGGCAAGCCCTGCCTGCCCTGATCGACGGTCTGCGCCTTCGACCGGGCGCCCAAGATCTAGCGCACATGCAAAGCGGGCTCACCCGCCGCACACCTGGCGACATGCCTTCATGTCGCTGAAAACTTCGAAGGAAAGACCATGCTCAGAACGGGGCAGCAATACAGGGATTCGATCCGGGACGGCCGGCGCATCTGGATCAATGGCGAGCGCGTCAAGGACGTCACCGTCCACCCCCAATTCAAGCCGCTGGTCGACATCCGCGCGCGCATCTACGACCTCGCGCATGAGGACGCCACCCGCGACATCCTCAGCTATGAGGAAAATGGCGAGCGCTATTCCGTCGGCCTCAAGCTGCCCCACAGCCAGAACGACTGGCACGCCAAGCGCCTGGCCACCGATACCATCCTGGAGGATGTCGGCGGCGTCGTCACCCGCGTCGGCGACGAGACGGCCGGCGAGATGTGGTCGCTCTATGACGGCCAGGATATCCTGAACGAGGTCGACCCGCGCTTCTCCGTCAACATCCGCAACCACATCCAGCGCGTCGTCGACCGGGACCCCTTCCACGTCTCGGCCAATACCGATCCCAAGGGCGACCGTTCCAAGCGGCCGCAGGACCAGGATCCGGATATGCTCCTGCATGTGGTCAAGGAGACCGATGCCGGCATCGTGGTGCGCGGGGCCAAATACGAGACCGCCGCGGCCTATGCCAACCAGGCCTTCACCAAGCCGACCATCGCCAATTGGGGCAATTCGGAGCTGTCCGACTATGCCGTCGGCTTCGTATGCGACTTCTCCTCGCCCAACCTGCGCTTCATCGCCCGCACCGGCTTTGCCGGCCGCGCCCCGGCCGAGGACTATCCGCTCGCCAATCGCTTCGACGAGGTCGACTGCCTGGTCATCTATGACGATGTGCTGATCCCCTGGGAGAACGTGCTGTTCTACCAGCACACCAAGGCGGCTGCCTTCATCCGCGCCACGCTGCACCGCTATTCGGCCTTCGCCTTCGTGCAGCGCAACCTCAAGCTCGCCGACATGCTGATCGGCGCGGCCCTATGGAACGTGCGCCAGACGGGCCTGGAAAACCAGCAGGCGGTCCAGGAAAAGCTGGCGACGCTCGCCTGCTACCGCGAGGGCATCAACGCGCATCTGACCGCCGCGATCACCAATGCCGAAAAGAGCCCTGGCGGCCTGATGATGCCGAACCAGTCCCTCCTGATGACGGGGCGCGTGCATGCCTGCTCGCAGCTTCATCACATGATGCATATCGCCCGCGAGCTCTGCGGCGGCCAGATCTGCGTGACGCCCGACGCCGCCAGCTTCGCGGACGAGGAAGCCGGTGTCTGGCTGAAGAAGTACTACACGCTCAACGAGAACTGGGACAGCAACGACCGGCGCAAGCTGCTCGCCTTCGCGCGCGACCTGCTCAACTCCGACTATGCCGGCCATCGGCTGACCTTCCAGCTCTTCGCCCAGTCACCACCCTTCGCCCATCTCGGTGCCGTCTACCGCAATTTCGACTGGAACGACGCCCTGCGCTTCACCAAGAAATCCGCCGGTCTGTCGGACCGCATCCTCGCCGCCCAACGCTAATTCGGCACCCGGAGTACCCGATCATGATCCACAAGCGTCTTCGTCCCTTCAACACCAAGGACACCTATCCCGAGCAGAAGCTCAACACCGATCTCAGCCAGGGCGTGGTCGCCCGCGGCACCATGGTGTTCCTGCGCGGCCAGGTCTCCCAGGACCTCGACACCCGCGAGAGCCTGCATGTCGGCGATCCCCGGGCCCAGGCCCGCAAAACCCTGGAGAACATCAAGATGCTGCTGGAGGAAGCCGGCAGCGAAATGGCCCATATCTGCCGCATCGTGGTGTATCTGACCGATATCCGCTACCGCGAGGCGGTTTATCTGGAGATGGGCGAGTGGTTCAAGGGCGTCCATCCCTGCTCCACCGGCCTGGTGGTGCCTGCCTTGGCGCGGCCCGAATGGGTGGTCGAGATCGAGGTGACCGCCGTCATCCCCGACGCGGCCTGAGGGAGAGCCCGATGACCTTCTCGATCTCGGCGCGCTGCGCCCGGACCGGCATGTTCGGCATCGCCGTCTCCTCCTCCTCGCCCTGCGTCGCCGCGCGCTGCGCCCATGCGCGGGCCGGTGTCGGCGTCGTCGCCACGCAGAACATCACCGATCCCCGGCTCGGGCCGAAGGGCCTCGACCTGATGGCCGGGGGACTGTCGGCTCCGGACGCCCTCGAACGCCTCAAGGCCGAGGCCCCGCATCTCGAGTTCCGCCAGCTCGCCCTCGTCGACAGCGAAGGTCGCACTGCCTCCTTCTCGGGCAGCCGGACGCTCGGTACCCATCGGGTGGTCGAGGGCGCCGGCGTGGTCGCAGCCGGCAACCTCCTGTCGTCGCCGGAGGTACCGGTCGCCATGGTCGCGGCCTTCGAGGCCGCGTCCGAGCAGTCGCTCGGCGATCGCCTGATCGGCGCGATGCGCGCCGCGGTTAAGGCCGGAGGCGAGGAAGGCCCGGTCCATTCCATCGGCATGCTGCTGGTGCGGGATGTGGCCTGGCCCGTCGCCGATCTCAGGGTCGACTGGAGCGAGGGCGATCCGATCGAAGACCTCGACCGGCTCTGGCAGCGCTGGCAGGGCGAGATGGAAGCCTATGTCCAACGGGCCCTCGACCCGAGCCAGGCGCCGAGCTATGGCGTACCAGGCGATCTTTGAGCGGCTATACAATCGGGGCTCGGTCCGCGGGATCGGGCCCTTTCATGTGGCGATGACAGCATGGCAATCGAACCGACGACCCTGGACATTCTCGAGCGCCTGATCGGTTTTGCGACCCTCAGCCGGCAATCGAACCGCGAGCTGATCGGCTATGTCACCAGCCTGCTCGATGGAGCCGGCATCGGCTGGGATCTCGTCGAGAGCCCGGATGGCACCAGGGCCAATCTGTTCGCGACCATCGGTCCCGCCACCAATGGCGGGGTCGTGCTCTCCGGCCATACCGATGTCGTTCCGGTCGAGGGCCAGGCCTGGAGCACGGATCCGTTCGCCCTTTGCGAACGGAACGGCCGTTATTATGGCCGCGGCACCACTGACATGAAGGGTTTCGTGGCATCGGCCCTTGCCACGGCTTTGCGGGCAGCCAGGTGCGAACTGAAGACGCCTCTTCATCTTGCCTTTTCCTACGACGAGGAAATCGGCTGCGTCGGCGTGCGCAGCCTGATCGACCGGCTGTCGAGCCATCCGATCCGCCCTGCTCTGTGTATCGTGGGAGAACCGACCGGCATGCGCATTGCCACCGGGCACAAGGGCAAGGTAGCGCTGCGGGCCTGCTGCACCGGCCGCGCCGGCCATTCGGCCCTGGCGCCGCTCGCGCTCAACGCCCTGCATCTGGGGGCAGACTTCCTCGGCAGGCTGCGCGAGCGCCAGCGTCTCCTCGCCGAGACCGGCAGGCGCGACGAGCACTATGAGATCCCGTACACCACCCTTCACGCCGGGCGCATGAGCGGCGGCCAGGCCCTCAACATCGTGCCGGAATGCTGTGAGATCGAGTTCGAGATCCGCAACGTCGTCGGCGATGATCCCCAGACCATCATTGCCGGTCTGAAGGACGATGCCGAGGCGATCGTCGCGCCGCTGCGTCCCATCTTTCCGGAAGCCGCCATCGCCATCGACGAGGTCAATGCCTATCCGGGCCTGGAGACGCCAGTCGATTCCCCGGTGGTGACGTTGCTACGCCTGATCAATGAAAGCCGGGAGTCGCCCTTCAAGGTCGCCTTCGGTACTGAGGGAGGCTTGTTCCAGGACAGGCTCGGCCTGGCGACGGCGGTCTGCGGCCCCGGTTTCATGGCGCAGGGCCACAAGCCCGACGAATATGTCGGCGCTGACCAGCTCGGCCGTTGCGATGCCATGCTCGCCGCACTGGTCGATCGCCTTGCCGTTGGCCTGTGATCGCGTGCCCGAGCGGCCAGTTGCCGCTTTGACGGACCGTGCCGAAGCGAGGATTTTGTCTGGCAGTTGATCGAATGATTCAGGGCCTGCAACGCGAGGCGCCGATGCCGCCGCAGGCCGCGTGAGGAGCAACCCATGCGTTTTACCTTGCGACAATTGAGCTATTTCGTCGCCGCCGGCGAGACCGGCAGCGTCACGCGGGCGGCCGAGCTGGTCAACATCTCCCAGCCCTCGGTCTCGGCGGCGATCTCGCATCTGGAGACAGAGCTCGGCGTGCAGATCTTCGTGCGCCAGCACGCCCAGGGCCTGTCCTTGACCACACCGGGCAAGCGCCTGCTCAGGGCCGCCAAGGAATCGCTGCGCGCCGCCTATGAACTCTACGACGTCGCCAATGCCGCCGGCTCCATCGTGTCGGGCCCGATCAATGTCGGCTCCTTCCGCACTTTCTCCTCCCTGATCATGCCGGAGCTCTGGCGCGGTTTCATCGCCAAATATCCCGATGCCCAGATGGTGGTGACCGAGGGCAGCGAGGCCGAGTTGCTGGAAGGCCTGCGATCTGCCCGGATCGACATCGCCCTCACCTACCAGCTCAACCTGACGCCGGACATGAGCTTCCAGCCCCTGGTGGAAATGCCCTCCTATGTACTGCTGGCGGCCGACCACCGTTTCGCCACCAGATCAAGCGTGCGCCTGGAGGAATTGGCCGACGAGCCCTTCATCCTGCTCGACCTGCCGCTCAGCCGCCAATATTTCCTCTCCATGTTCGAGCAGCGCAGCATCACCCCGAGGATCGTCGCCGAAACGGCCAGCCCCTCGACCCTGCGGTCCTATGTCGGTGCGAGCCTCGGCTTTTCCATGCTGACGGTGAGGCCGGTGAACATGATGGCGGAAAACGGCCGCCCTCTCGCCTATGTCGAGCTCGAGGGCAATACCGCCCCGATGGTGATGGGGCTGGCCTGCCTGAAGGACATGCGGCGCCCGCGCATCGTCGACGCCTTCGAGGCTCATTGCCGGGAGGTCATCTCGGCCGATCATATTCCAGGCATGCGCGGAACCGAGTTAGGTCCCTCTCGTGTTATAGCCGATGAGGTGTAATCGATCCTGATTCTCGCACCCGGATGCCTGTCCGACCCGGCACCATGCGGCCGGACGCCATCTTGTGCATGGGAGGCGGCATGAACGAGCCAAGACTCATCCTCTACGAACTCGCCGGGTCCGACCCGCAGCTTCGCTTCAGCCCGCATTGCTGGAAGATCCGGATGGCCCTGGCCCATAAGGGGCTTCAGGCCGATCGCAGGCCGTGGCGTTTCACCGACAAGGAAGCCATCGCCTTCTCGGGCCAGGGGCTGGTGCCGGTTCTCATCGACAGCGCCAATGTCGTCTCCGATTCCTGGCGCATCGCGCTTCACCTCGACGAGCGCTTTGCCGACCGCCCTCCTCTCTTCGGCGCGCCGCAAGCGGCAGCCGTGACGCGTTTCATCAACAGCTGGGCCGATACGGCCCTGCTGCCGGCCATCGCCCGCCTGATCCTGCTGGATATCTACACTATCCTCGACGAGAAGGACCGGGACTATTTTCGCGCGAGCCGCGAACAGCGCTACGGCAAGACATTGGAACAGGTCGTCGAGGACCAGCAGCTCCATCTCGACAGGCTGCGCCACACGCTCACACCCCTGCGCCACTTGCTGGGTGGACAGGCCTTCCTCGGAGGCTTGCAGCCCAGTTATGCCGATTACTGCGTCTTCGGCATGTTCATGTGGGCCCGCTGCACCAGTGATGTCACCCTCCTGGCGGCTGACGACACCATCCATGCTTGGCGCGAGCGCCTGCTCGATCTTTTCGATGGTCTTGCGCGTCAGGCTCCCCATCACAAGGCCGTTTCGGAGTTGCCCGATGCCTGAGTTGCCCGTGTCGGCAGACTACGAGTTCCTGACCACCGACAAGCTGCGCTATGGCGATACGGACCGGCAGGGCCATGTGAACAATGCGGTCTTTGCAACCTTCCTGGAGACGGGCCGGGTCGAGCTCCTCCATGATCTTGCCGCCCCCATCGCGGATGTCGGCAGCTCTTTCGTGCTTGCGCGCGTGGTCATCGATTTTCGCGCCGAGGTGCTTTGGCCCGGGACGGTGGAGATCGGCACGAGGGTCAGCGCCTTCGGCCGCAGTTCGATCACACTCGATCAGGCCGTATTCCAGAACGGGGCGTGTGTCGCGCAGGGACAGAGCGTCGTAGTGCTCGTCGACAACAGCACGCGCCGCTCTCGTGCCCTTTCCGAAGGAGCTGCCAAGCGTCTGCACGAACTGGGCGCTCACCGGTCTCAGCCGGCCTAGAGCAAAACGCTATAGGGAACCGCAGACAGCCTTGCCATGTCCGCTTATATGATCGCCCAGGCCCGATAGCGGCCTCGCCCGGTGATCTCCCTCACGCCCAGTTCCGCAATGAGATCCTGCGCCGCCCGCGGCGTGATATCGAGCCGCTTGGCGATGAGCTGTGCCGAGGCGAGAGGCGTCGTCAGCAGCAGCTCGATCAAGGCCGGTAGTTTCGAGGTGGAGCGACGGCCGGCGAGGTGTCGTTCGAGCTGATGTCGAGCCAACATCCAGCGGTCGTGATCCTTCAATCCCTGTTCTGCCGCCACCGCGATGGCCTGGATGAAGGCCAGGAGCCGCGGCCCGGGACCATGGGCAAATCGCGTTTCACGAGGCAAGGCACGCAAGCCCACGCACAGGCAAGGCAGATGAAAGCGCGCCTTGTCGCGCGCCCGCAGGACAGCGGCTCCCAGCGCGCGCCCGAGCCAGGCGGCATATTGCAAGGGCTCGATGGTTTCCCAAGCGAGGACCGCAGTTGCTGCGGCCAGCACCGGTGGCAGACCGTCCAGGTGCCTGATGTCTTCGCGCCATTCCTCAAGGCGCGCTTCTTCGTCCCAGTCGGCATCATAGATGTCCGGCTTGCGATTGGGCGCCGAGGCGGTTTCGCCGGCGAGCACGGCTGATGAGCGCGAGACTATGGCATCGATGGCTGCGAGTTCGGCGGCCCAGGCCTGGTCCTCCTCCGTTTCACCGGGTTGGGCGATCGCCCTGTCCTTTCCTTGGCGCTCGGGATCATCTGCTTCCCGGGACGCGGGAGGTGATCCACCTTGCGGGGGGGCTTCCCTGCCGAGCAGGCTCGCCAGTCCTTCCTGCGAGAGAGCCCAGTCGGCTGGAGCAGACGCAATGCGTCGCCGGGCCCGCAGGACGGTATGGGCCCGGGTAAGCTCATGGGTCGGTGTGCGTGCGTCCATGGCCGCGTCGTGCAGCACAAGGTCTTCGAGATGTACCAATTCGCCGTCGAGCCACAAGCTGCCGGCGGCATCGTAGAAGTGGGTGCGCGCGATCCAGCCCTGCCGGATCGGGCTGGTGCGTAGCCTCTCGTCGAGCCGCGCAAGTCCATCCTCCGCGATGGCGAGAGGGACCGCAATTTCGCCCCAGGGTAGCTTTTCAAGCTCCAAACCAGCTATTTTCAAAGGCCTGATAACCCTAATGAAAAATCAAATAACGGAACCTAACACATATTTAGCTTCCGCCACATCGAGAAGGTCTTCTTTTGACCTTCGTCGTCGGCAGATGGGCTTCCAATTCCGACCTTGCCGATATTTAACGCTGTCCGACCTTGAAGCGGAGCCTGCCTCTCTCCATATCCCCGTTGTCGGGAGCACGTCCCCATTCTTCCCCGGTGGGTTGATGGGTTCCCGGGGTTTCCTCCCAAGAGAAACTTCTTGGATGCCTATCCAAGCAACGGCCGGTTTTCCGGCCGTTTTTTTTTGCAAAGGTCATCATTCGTTTCATCCTGGCCATGATGATCGTCAGGTTCGTGGGGGCTGTGGTTCGCGGGCATGGATTTGTGCCATCAGAATGGGGCCAAGCGACAATTGCCCTGCCTCGGCCTTGCGGGTGAGGCTGCGCAGGTAACCGCCAGCCGAATTGATATTGGCAGCTCGCTGCACGATGCAGGCGATGACGACGGCAGCCTGTGCTTCGCCCATCACGGTTTGCGCCTCCTCCCAGGCGCTTGGGCTGATCCGCAGGATGGAGCGGGCCAGGCTGGTGGCTCCGAGGAAATCACGCCAATTGCCGATGCCGTTGCGGGTGTAATCGACAATGTCGGGGCAGGCGCGCAAGACCATGCCGAGCGTGTAGCTGCCGTCGAGCATAGCGGCATGGCTTGCCGGTGCCGGTTTCGGCGCCTGAGCGGCGGATGTCGTTGGTTCAGAATCAATAAGGGATTCTGGATCTGATTTCTGTATGTGGCGCCCATTGCTGGACTCAATGGTGCTCACTTTTGCAGTTTTGATCTGTAGTTCCAAGCGGTTGAGAATGTCGTCGGCCAGTGCTGAAAGCTGGTCCGCCAAGGTCTCGAGCTGTTCGAGGGTGGCGCGTCGTGGCAGGCTTTCGACAAGGTCGCGATAGAGGGTGTGCAGGTCGAGCCAGATTTGGCCCTCTGCTTTCTCAGGGGTCTCGTGCATCAGTTCCTGTTGTGCGGCGGCGATCATTTTGGAGATGTCGCGCCGGCAGATGGTGATGCGCTCGCGGGCGAGCTTGAGCGATCGGGCGGCGTCCTCGACCTCGGTGGCGAGCTGCATGAACTCGTCGGCACGGGCAAGCAGGGGGGCGAGGTCGAAGCCATAGGCGAGCTCGATGCTGCCGCCGCGATTGCGACGGGCATAGCGCTTGCCGTTGGGGCTGTCGCGCCGGATGATCAGGCCGGCTTCGACGAGGACGGCAAGATGGCGTCGCAGTGTGGAGGCGGGCATGCCGTGGGCGCGGCGGCTGAGCTGCTCGTTGGATGGAAACACGATGATGGCTTCACCCGAAAGAGTGGTCTCGGGGTGGAAAGTCAGCAGGGCATTGAGGACGGCAAGAGAGCGCTCGGAAATGTCGAGACGAGCTCGTGCCGTGCATAGGGCCTGGTAGATCTCCCACTTTGGTCGTGCGCGCGTGGTTGGACGCGTCTTGGCGATCGCTTGACTTGCAATTTGGGCAAGTGTCAGCGTTCGCCGCCCAAAGGGCGACGTTGCATGATGAATCTGCACTCTCTTTCACCTTATCCAGGCAAAAGAAATCCGCTCGTCGAAGTACGACGCCTGAAACGCTTGACAGTGATTCGCGGAAATGAGATTCTCTGTTTGCTTACGACAGAAAAGGCTTCCGCGCGGCGACGCTCGGGGGCTTTTTTCTTTTGCGGGGTTAATCTCCTGTTTGGTTGCGTTGTTTTGCCTCCCTGAAGGCCTCGTAAAGTGCCTCCAGGTTGGACGAGAGGTAATTGCCGAACTCGCCCGCATCCTTCGATTTGAGCGAGAGGCTGAAGGACTTGCCGGTGTTTCGGTAACTGGCCGCCACGCGCTTGTCCTGCGCAGCCCAGTTGCCGGCCGATTGTGGTGCGGGTGCTGCGCGGACCGGTCTGCGTGCGCGCTGGAGATGGGTGAGCAACTGGTTGAAGCGGGCAGGCGTATCGAGATGGCGGAAGTCTTCCTCGGCGAGAAGTTCCTCCGCCTGGCTGGCTGCGCCGGGCCGTAGCAGGAGCTTCTTGAGTTCTTCCCAGCGGTCACGGCCGATCATCTTGGCGGCACCGATCGTCTCGATGATCGAGGCGGGTACGATCTCAGCCACCGACAGCATGCGCGACAACAGCGTATCGTCGACGGTGAGGGCCGATTTGATCGTATCCTTGCTTTGGCCCATCGCGAGCAGTTTGGCGGCAAACAGCGATTTCTCGATGAAGGACAGGTCGGCCCTGCGGGTGTTTTCCTGGCCCTGCGCGATGATATGGGCGATTTCCTCGACATTCTTGACCACGGCACGCACCCGTATGCCGAGCTCCCGTGCTGCGCGCGCCCGTCGATGGCCAAAGACGATCATATAGCGCCCGTCACTGTCCGGATGAGGGCGAACAAGAATGGGCTGAAGCTGGCCATCCTTCTCGATCCCCTGGCGGAATAGGGCAAATTCCTCCTCGTCGTCCTCGATACGATCGGAGACGAAGGAAGCGTCGAGAAGGTCCGGATCAAGCGCGACAATGGTCTCGCCATCGGTGAGACGTTTGGCACTCTCGGCCAGTTCTTCGATCGACAGCATCATGGAGCGCGATGCCCCGCGCGAAGCATAGTCGGAGCGCGTTTCATGCATCGTCCGATCCGCAGCCGGGCCGGTGATGCTCGCTAGAAGATTCTTGCGTGCCAAAGCGCCCTCCCCTGCTCTCGTCCAACATATTGAAAGAATGTATTTTTTTGCCGGTCTGCACGGCTGTCAAAAAACGCTTTCATCGCCGCCCCCATGCCTTGTGGACCAGAGCGGTGATCTCCTCATTCACGGCATTGAGAGCCTCGATCGCGCGGTCATAGGTCGATCGGATGAATTGGGAGCGGTCGACTTCGTAGAGGGTCTGGTTGGTGATGCCGGCATCCGAAATCGCGGTGGATTTCAGCATCGGGCTTTTCAGCATCTGATGGGGGAACAACGCCTGCATGAAGCCGACCATCTGGGTCTGAGGACCGTCTATGGGTTCGAAACGGGTGACCAGATATCGGAACCACTGCAGGCGCACTTCCGCTCCCGCCTTGCTGATCGAGCGCAGGACGCCGCCCAGCATCAGCAGGAACTGGCTCATCGACATGACGTCGAGCATCTGAGGGTGGATCGTGATCAGCACCGAGGTCGATGCCGTCAGCGCCGTCAGGGTGAGATAGCCGAGCTGGGGCGGGCAATCGATCACCACGACGTCATAACGATCCTCGACTTCCTTCAACGCGTTGGTGATGCGCGTGAAGAACAGCCGTCCATCCGGCGAGGCGCGGTTGGAGGCGGCGAGCGGCGTGTCGTACTCGTATTCCTGCAGCTCCAGATTGGCCGGCACGATGTCGAGGCCCGGGAAATTGGTCGGCCGGATCACCTGGGTGATCGGCTTCCTCTGGTCGTCGTAGCGCAGGGCCTCATAGAGCGAGAGATTCTTGTCGAGTTCGGGCTGGATGCCGTGCAATGCCGAAAGCGAGGCCTGCGGGTCGAGATCGATGGCCAGTACCCGGTGCCCGGTGAGGGCAAGGTGCTGGGCGAGATGGGCGGCTGTGGTGGTCTTGCCGCTGCCGCCCTTGAAGTTCACCACGGAAAGGATCTGTAGCTTTTCGCCGGCGCGGCGATGCGGGACATATTTCTTGAAGTCCGCCCGGCCATGCCGGTCGAGATATTGCCGCAGCTCCAGCATCTGCTCAGCCGTGTAGCTGCGTCGCCCCGAGCTGGAAGTGGTCGGAATCGGACCCTTGCCTTCCAGATGCAGTTTCTTGACGTTGGATTGGGTGACGCCAAGGAAATAGGCAACCTCCGCCAGCGAGAACGAGCGCAGGCTCTTCATCGCATTCGGCGGATAGTGCTCCACCCGGAGCATATTTAGCTTGTCCGAGATCAACTCCCCCTGCTGGAGGATGGTCTCGTGAAAGCTGAATGCCTCCAGATCCTGGTTTGAGATCGACATGTTCATCGACTACGATTCTCGGAATAACGCTTTTTCGCATGAAACAACATTTCAAGCGGGAATTATGCCCGATTCTCGCGAAGCGGCAATGAATTTTAGGTTAATGAAAGGTTAACGCCGAAATAGTGTCTCGAATCACTTCCGGCACAGCCTGTTTCGATCCTATCTTTTTGTATTATCGCTGGTTTTTTGCGGTTTGCACGGCTGTCAAAACGCCGCCTGAGGCCGGCAAGAAAAATAAAAGATTTGCGGCGCTGCCTATTGACGGGAATCGAAGTCTGATTCCCGGAGATTCTATCCTCTCCGAAGCAAATATCTCAAGACGAGGGCAGCGCGCTGTGCTTGTGACCGCGAAGGGCTGCCGATTTCAGGAGTGGCGATTTGCCATTCGCGCAAATGCCGATCGATTGCGGGCGATCAAGCGCGCTCGGAATCCTTCCTGGAAAGGGGAGGGCATGGGTGTCCTGTGCGGAATGCCGGGAAAGGTCCACCTTGGGGTAGACTTCTGACTGCGATGCCAATCTCGGACCGCAGGATGGCATGGGAGTGCCCGAGGCCTCGCCTGGAACGCAGGTCAGCCTCCCTGAGAATTCGCTGACCGATCGATCGCCAAGGGGCTCAGGATGTCGCCGAGCCTGACAGCGCCGCCGGGCCGTCGCTGAGATCCACCACCGCTGTTGTGTTTGCCGAAGATGCGCTCGATATATGGAGAGTCAGCTTCTCAGCTTCGTCAGGTGGCGGGGCGAGGCTGACATCCTGTTGTCCGGTGTTTCGTTTCCAAGGTGTCAGCCGGAGGCTGACACTCCCAAGCCCGCTCAAATGAAAATCGCAACTGCGGTGCTGGGCCTGCGTTTCGGAAAAGTGCCGAAGGGGAGGGAACGACGTCGGGTGTTCCGCAAGGGGCCTGCCGCCAGGCGCTCCGCGACTGAGCGATAGACTCCGCTCTTGTCGAGTCTCTGCGCGACGAGGGGAGTACCAACTTTCCTCAGGCGGGATCGTCGAGGACGGCAGCAACGATGGCCTCCGGTGCATCCTCCTGGACGAGATGGCCGGCGCGAGGCACGGAGATGAGGGCACCATCAGTGAGGCGGTCGGCGAGCTTGCGTCCCTGGGCGATGGGAATCCAGGCGTCGTCCGCTCCCCAGACGATGCGGGTCGGAAAGTCGGGACGTCGATAGCGAGCCTCGACCTCCTCGATATAGCGTTGGTTCATCTGCGCGATCTGGCGATAGAAGGCGCGCTGGCCGATGTCGCCCAGCCAAGGACCTCGATAGATCGACAGCGCCTCTTCGCTCAGAGGCTGCGCGACGGCATTGCCGATATAGGCGGAGACGAGGGCATGGTGGGCATAGGCCGGCAGTCCCGCAAAGGCGGCTTCATGGTGACCGACATGCCGGACGAAGGCAGACCCTTGCGGTGCGATCGCGACGGGATCGATCAACGTCAGGCCGGAAAAGGCGACATCGTCGAGGAAATGCGTACGCAGAGCGGTGGCACCGCCGAAATCATGGGCGAGTACCTGCGGCCTCTTGAGGCCCCATTCGCGCAGCATGGCACCGAGAAGCCGGTTCTGCATGCCGAGCGAGACATCCCTGTCCGGCATGTCGGATTGGCCGTAGCCGAGCAGGTCGTAGAAGAAGACCCGCCGCCTGCGGGCGAGCCAGGGAGCGATGCGGCGCCAGACCTGCGACGAGAAGGGGGTGCCATGCACCAGCACCATGGGGGGACCATCGCCCAGCATACCCCAGGCGATCTGGCTACCTTCGAAGGTGAAACGGTTGGTGAGTTCCAGCATGGCGCTTCCTCCGGAATAACCTCTTTATTTGAATTATAGGTTAGACTGGATTTTCGAGCGCGCAACCGCTAAATTCAAAATAATGGTTATTTCCGAGTCTCAGAGCCGATTTGCCCAAGGGTGGAGCGAAGCCGATTATGTCGGCGGCCATCCCGCGCTTGATTTCATCAACACCGTTGCCGACACCGGCAAGACCCGCCTGGGCGACAAGATCGGCAGCTGGGAGGCGCTGCGTGATTGGGTTGGCGGGGCAGGGCTGCTCTCGAAGCAGGAACTCGCGGCGTTCCTGCAAGACCCCGAGCTCGACGATGATGGCGCGTTGGCCAGGCTGCATGACCTACGGGAGCAGGCCTATGAGGGGATGCTCGGCCTTGCTGGCCTTGCGGATACGGCTCGCCAGGGCATGGCGTATCAGGGCATGGAGCATGTGGGAGAGGCGATCCGCGAGGCCTTGGGACGAGGCGCTTTCCGGGAGGAGGGGGGGCGATTCCGCTGGCGGCCGGACGCCGGCAGTTCCGAGCGCTGGCTGGACGCCGTCGCCTTGGGCCTCGAGGATTTCCTGCGCAGCGAGGACGTCGCGCGCCTGCGGCAATGCGCACGCTGCACCTGGCTCTTCGTCGATCGCGGGCGGGGAGCAGGTCGACGCTGGTGCGACATGCGCACCTGCGGCAATCGCGCCAAGGCCGAGGCTTTTCGCTGCCGGTGAGCGCTATTGGTAGCCGGCTATCTGCATCGATTTCATAGGCTAAGGAGAACGCAGCTCGGTGCTCGCTGGCCGGATTTAGTGGCGTTGTAATCCGGTGATCATTGCAGCGGATGATCCAATGAAAAGGGCTCGGCGCAAGCCGAGCCCTCATGGTTTGTCGCTGAAGACAGAGACTTAGAACACGCGCCGTATGCGGATGCCGGCCTGCCAGATATTGGGCGTGGCCTTGGTATTGGTGACCGTGGTGGTGGTTTCGCCGTCGGTCGTAGTGGTGCTGCTCGAACCCAGATTGAAGTCGGCCCGGGTGTAGGCGACTTCGGCGCCGATGGTAAGGCCCTTGACGATCGTGTAGGTGAGGTTGGCGGCGACCGTGAATTCCTTGTCGAAGGACTTCTTGCCGGCGAAGCCGAGCAGGTCGTCGTAGCGAACGTCGATATAGCTCGCCACGAGGTTGGCGTTCAGGACGGGCGTGATATTGCCGCCCAGTTCGCCGACGACCGACCAGCCCTTGCCGGCGCGGAAGGTGCTGTTCGAGCCGAAATAATAGTCGCTGTAGTTGTTGAAGATGCTGTTGCCGGCGCCGAGATAGTCGAGGGCGCCATCGGCATACTGGCCTTCAACGATGAAGTGCCCGCCATCGATGAAGGGCAGTTTCAACAGGCCCGTGCCGCCCACGGCCCAGCCATATTTCTGCTTGTGGGGGATATAGTCGGGGTCGGTGGCCAGAAGCGGAACGCCATTGGCATCGACGGCCTCGGCCGAACGGAACTGGTGGCCTGCAGCCTGGATGGCGACCGAGCCCCAGCTTTGATCCCAGCGCAACTGGCCGACCACGTCCGGAACCTGCTGGCCGCCCTGTTTCACCGCGACGTTGGAGCGGTGATCGCGGCCGTCTTCGACCGACAGCGTGGCACTGAAGCCACCGCCGAACTGGGCGGTGTAGGCCAGCAGGTTGACGGTGTTGCTCTCGGCATAATAGGGCGCCCAGATCGTATCGCCATATTCGTTGTCGTAGAAGCCGAAGAACGAATGGGCGTAGCCAGCGGTCAGGCCGCCGAACTGGATGAAGGCCTTGTCGATGGTGAAGGTGTTGCCGTTATAGACGCCGCCGCGGCCCTGGTGGCTGATCGGATGCGAGTCGGCATTGATCTGGAAATAGGAGCGCAGCAGGCCCCAGTCGGTCTGGGTGCGGGCATCGAACCAGATGCGGGCCTGGGTGTTGAACGCCGTGCGATCGTTGTTGCGGCTCCACTTGAAGTTCGAGCGCGTGACCGTCGGTGTTCCGCCGTTGACGGTCGTCTCGACGCGGCCGCTGCCGCTGCCGCCGAAGCCGCGGTAATCGGCACGGATTTCGCCGCCGATCTTCAGGCAGGTGTCGGTGCCGGGAATATAGAAGAAGCCCGGGCCGAACGCCGTGCAGACCTTCACATATTCGACGGCTTCGCCCTTGGTCATGGGCAGATCGGCGGCCTGGGCGATACCGACGACGGCGATGCCGGCTATGGTTCCTAGAAGCAGAGATTTGGTCGCCATGCGACTCCCCCTTTGAGGTTGTTACCGGGGGTGAGATTGCGACACTTCCTGAGTCATCGCAAAAAGAATCCGATCAATGTGTCAGTTGGTGTGGCCGTTTTAGGCATCAGTGTAACAAAAAGGCCACAATCTAATCAGTGTTCATGGGTGAGTATGAAGATATTTCTTTAAAAATACAACCGATTATTCGAATTTACATTACTAAAATCGCCCCTTGGTTGTATCGTAATCTGGAATAATTACACGCAATAACTATCTGATTGAGGCGCAATGCAACCTCGCGCTTGTGGTGCAAAGGCAGGCGATTCCCTATCTTCTTCTTGGGTTCGCGAGACCCTGAGCTATTGGAGCCCGGCCAGGAATTGACCTCCCTGGTCGGGTTTCGCTTTGGGTGGAGAGCTGCGGGGAATCGTGCGGAAGGCGGCGCGGCTGGAGGCCTGCGCACCGGGACTTCGGGGACCGCTTGAAACGGGCGATGCTCTGCGCGGGCCTTGGCAGATACGAGGCAGGTCTCACTGCCCCCATGGGGGAGTAATGGGAACGGAAGCTGCCAGCCGGACCTTCGGCATGTCATCCGCCAATATGTCTTGGGGGGAGGAGCTGTCCTCTCCCTCGCGCTACCGTGGCATGGGTGGCCATTGTCGCCCGATGGCGGCCAGTCCCGAGATCAGGGCGTCCAGGTTCTTGCCCCCGGCGGCGATTTTCTGATTGGACTTGTAGCAGGTATATTCGACCCGCTCGTCCTCGAAGACATCGATCTCGAGCCGGTTTTCCTCGACCGTGATCGTCAGGGTGACGGAGTCGGAACCCAAACGATCCATCATGAACCAGAGGCGATGCCGTTCCAGTGTTCGCAGCAATGCATAGAGCTTATGAGGCATGGGCGCTTCCGGTCCGCGCGGCAGGCGGCTGATCGTGAGGGCTCGCTGCGTCCGGCGATCCATTCGAGGCGAGGACGAATGGACGGCGCCGGCGAAGGAGGCAAATAAACGGGCTAGCGAGCTTGATGGACGCCGATGGGGGCTTCCTGCATCCCGCAGGACCGGGCGGGCTGGAGCTGCAGGGCATTCGTTCTCGCCACGACTTCGGTGCGGCTGCGAGCCTTCAGCCTGCGCAGGATGTTGCGGACGTGCACTCTCACCGTGAACTCGCTCATCCCGAGTTCGCGGGCAATGTCCTTGTTGGCCGAACCCTTGCGCAATTCGAGGACGATTTCCAGCTGCCTGGGTGTCAGCAGTGCCTGCAGGGGCTGCTCCTGTTCCTTCGGATCGGGCGTAACGGCTTTCCTTCGGTCCGCTTCCAGGAGCGGCGTGAACAATCCGCCCCGACGCACGAGGCGGGCGGCAAAGATGACATTGTCGATCGTCGATTCCGAGGGGACGACACCCCTTGCGCCCTGCTTGAGAAGAGCGATCAGCATGGCCTGGGTGGTAACGTCGGCGAGCACGAGAATGCGGGCTGCAGGTGCGGTCTCGAGGATCGCCCCAATGTCCCTGCCGATCGCCGCGATGCTGGGAGAATGCTCCGAAGCGATGAGAAGAACGTCGTTGGCACGAAGGGAAGCACTCGCCCAAACCTCGACATCCTTGAAGCCCTCCACTGCAAGAGCGGTCTCCGACGCCGTGAGGCAGCGCATCAAGGCCGTGCGGTGGAGGCCGCAGCCGCCGATCAGATCGATGGATATCGGAGGTATGTTGGTGCGCGTTCCGGCGCTCCTGCATTGGGTGAGACCATAGGTGTCGAAGGTTCGTTCGGCCTGCAGGGCATGCAAGCAACGTCCTTCGTCCACGCGAACCCCGATTAGAATCTCTGTCGGCGATAAGGTCATGCGGGCTTTGAAACCATCCTGGCGTTTCCTCCGGCAGATCAGTCCGAAAGTGCGGCTCGCCCCCAAGCCACTTACCTCAATCGAGGATTGCACTCCCTCCACCGTACCATCACATTTATACCGGCTTTTTTTACTGAATGTTTCTGCCAGTATTATACGTTGGTATGATGGTGGGCGGTGAAACTTGTTCTCACGGGTATTTGCAGCCGCCGATTCCGCCTTCATCGTGCCGATCTTCGGACGGCCTCAAATCCGGGCTGGGCAGAGCCTGGCTTACGCCGGAGCCCCTCCCTCTGTAAGAGAGAGCATAGGTAATATCATACAGAAGTGAACAAGGGTGAAAAGTTGGCGGCGCTTGGATCGCGGACGAGCCCGCGTCGGAATCCCGACTCACTTGTCACTCGCAGCGTTCGGACATCCCGCGCTAGCCTGGTCGCCATCGATACAGGCCGGGGAAGGCGAGAACGATGATCGACGACAACACCGCAGATCGACTTGGAACTCCCGAAATAGTCGATCGGGATAGTTTCCAGGCGAAGATAGAGGCGTTGCGGGCTCGGGAAAAGGTTCACACCCGGGAGGGCGATGCCATCGCCGCAGCCCGCCGGCGGCTGCCCATGGTCAAGGTGGATGGGGCAATCCCGCTCATCGGTACCCAGAGGGCAGTGACCTTGCTGGATGCCTTCGAAGGGCGCCGCATGCTCATCGCCTATTACTTCATGTGGCATGCCGGCCATCCTGCGCCGGAGCAATGCGAAGGCTGTACCTGGGTCACTTCGCAGGTCCGCGAACTGTCCTATGTGCATTCGCGCGATGTCACCTACGCCACCTTCTGCCAGGGGCCCTACCCGGAAAGTGCCCGCTATCGGGATTTCATGGGCTGGCAGATGCCCTGGTATTGCGCGCCTCGTGCCTCGCTCGATGCGCTCCTGGTCGGGCGCCGGGTAGGCCTGATGTATATCGTCTGCTATCTGCGGCTGGGGTCGGACGTCTTCGAGACCTATTGGACGACGTGGCGTGGCGTCGAGGCGATGGACAACAATTACCGGCTGCTCGATTTGACCGTCTATGGACGGCAGGAGGCGTGGGAGGACTCGCCTGCCGGATGGCCGCGACGGCTCGAAGGGGTCGACAGGATGCGTGTCGATGGGCGCCCTACCGCCCAGTGGTCCCGCCTCAAGGCCGGCTACTCCGACGATCTCGGCCCTTCCGGGCATTGAGGCCGCTTGTTGCTGGGGGCGGTTTGATCCTCTCGGGGCAGTCCGGGTAGGGTCTCACCCATCCGATGGGGTGCGGCAGGCTCTGAAAGTGTAGGGGGCGTCCAACGCCCTCAGGCTCGTGAATCTATCCCGACAGGTGTTGTGGGCAGGAGGCCCCCCGACCGATCATCACCCTCGAAAGCAACCGGCAGGCTCAGGACCCGCCGCACATTTCGGGAGGATTTAGATGGCCGGCTTCACCCAGCTTTTCGTTCCAGGACCGACCAATGTTCCGGAAGTCGTTCGCCAGGCGATGAACATGCCGATGGAGGACATGCGCGCGCCTGACTATCCAGACTTCACCCGCGGTCTGTTCACCGACCTGATGAAGGTGTTCCGCAACGAGACCGGACGCGTCTTCATTTTCCCCTCCTCGGGCACGGGCGCCTGGGAATCGGCAATCACCAATACGCTCAGCCCGGGTGACCGCGTGCTGATGTCGCGCTTCGGCCAGTTCTCGCATCTATGGGTCGACATGTGCGAACGCTTCGGCCTCGACGTCGATGTGGTCGATGTCGAATGGGGCACCGGCTGCCCTGTCGAGATCTATGCCGAGCGGCTTCTCCAGGACAAGGAGCACCGCATCAAGGCTGTCTTCGTCACGCATAATGAAACGGCGACCGGCGTGACCAGCGATGTCGCCGGCGTGCGGGCCGCGCTCAACGCGGCCAAACATCCGGCCCTGCTCTTCGCCGACGGTGTTTCCTCGATCGGCTCGATCGATTTCCGCCAGGAGGATTGGGGCGTCGACTGCGCCGTCTCCGGTTCGCAGAAGGGCTTCATGCTGCCGCCTGGCCTGGGCTTCCTGTCGGTCAGCCAGAAAGCTCTCGCAGCCGCCAAGACCGCCGGGCACAAGCGCTGCTACTTCTCCTTCGAGGATCAGATTCGCGCCAACGACACCGGCTATTTCCCCTATACGCCGGCCGTTCAGCTCCTGCGCGGGCTTCGCGTGGCGCTTGATCTCCTCCACGAGGAGGGCCTCGAGGCTGTCTTCGAGCGTCACAACCGCCTGGCCACCGGCGTGCGCAAGGCGGTGGAGGCCTGGGGGCTGAAGCTCTGCGCCAAGGAAGCCAAGTGGAATTCCGACACGGTCAGCGCGGTGCTGGTGCCCGAAGGCATCGACAGTGCCGAGATCGTGCGGCGGGCCCATTACGGCTACCAGACCTCCCTCGGCGTCGGGCTCAACAAGGTTGCCGGCAAAGTGTTCCGCATCGGTCATCTCGGCTGGGTCAACGACGTGATGATGTGCGGTGCGATCTCGGCGGCTGAAATGGCGCTGCGTGATTGCGGCGTGAAAGTCCAGCCCGGCTCCGGCGTGGGCGCGGCCCTCGAACATTATCGC
This sequence comes from Labrys neptuniae, assembly GCF_040797145.1. Classification (NCBI taxonomy): domain Bacteria; kingdom Pseudomonadati; phylum Pseudomonadota; class Alphaproteobacteria; order Hyphomicrobiales; family Xanthobacteraceae; genus Labrys; species Labrys neptuniae. The sequence goes on from NZ_JBFNQD010000006.1 coordinate 185,827, forward strand.
CTGTCGGCCCAGCCGAGCCTGGCCAAGGCTGCCTAAGACGCAACTCTGCCCTCCCCATCCGGGGGAGGGCGAAGACATGCTCCATAAAGACTTGAAGCCAGTGCCAATGGGTCGCGCCCACGCTCGAAGCTGCGGCAACCCGGAGGGAGGAACATCATGAGCCACACCATCCATCACCTGCGAAAACTGCGGCTGCAACGCAGCGAACTCGCGGTACCGGGCTCCAATCCGGACATGATCCGCAAGGCCGCCGACGGCGAGGCCGACTATATCTTCCTCGACATCGAGGATGCGGTCGCCCCGCCGGACAAGGAGCGGGCCCGCAAGAACATCATCGAGGCCCTCAACGAGATCGACTGGCGCGCGCGTGGCAAGACCATCTCCGTGCGCATCAACGGCCTCGACACGCATTACATGTATCGCGACGTCGTCGACGTGATGGAGCAGGCGGGTGACCGGCTCGACACCATCCTGGTGCCCAAGGTCGGCGTGCCGGCCGATCTCTACATGGTCGAGGCCATGGTCAACCAGATCGAGACCGCCAAGGGTTTCAAGACCCGTGTCGGCCTGGAGGGTCTGATCGAGACGGCGCTCGGCATGGCCAATGTCGAGGCGATCGCCGCCTATGGCGGTCGGCTCGAGGCTCTGCATTTCGGCGTTGCCGACTATGCGGCGAGCTGCAAGGCGCGCACGGTCTCGATCGGCGGCCTCAATCCTGATTATCCCGGCGATCAGTGGCATGCGGCCCTGTCGCGCATGACGGTGGCCTGCCGGGCCTATGGCCTGCGCGCCATCGATGGTCCGTTCGGCGACTTCTCCGATCCCGAAGCCTATATCGCGGCGGCGAGGCGTGCCGCCGCGCTCGGCATCGAAGGCAAATGGGCGATCCATCCCACCCAGATCGCGCTTGCCAATGAGGTGTTCTCGCCGCCCGAGAAGGAAGTGAACCGTGCCCGCCGCATCATCGAGATGCTCCGGGAGGCCGAGGAGCAGGGCAAGGGTGCTGCCGCCCTCGACGGCAAGATGATCGATGCCGCATCCGAACGCATGGCCCGCAACGTCCTGGTCATGCACGAGGCCATCCAACAGTCGACCCAGCCGCGCGCCGGCCTGCCCAACTGACGAGGTACCCTTATGGACATCCATGAATACCAGGCCAAGGAACTGCTCTCGCGCTATTCGGTGCAGATCCCGCGCGGCGGGCTTGCCTACAGCCCCGAGCAGGCGACCTATCGTGCCAGCGAGATCGGCGGCGACAAATGGGTGGTCAAGGCCCAGATCCATTCCGGCGCCCGCGGCAAGGCCGGCGGCATCCGCATCTGCAAGTCGGACAGCGAAGTGTCGGATGCGGCCGAGGCCATGCTCGGCCGCAAGCTGGTGACCCACCAGACCGGCCCGAAGGGCAAGCTCGTCTCGCGCCTCTATGTCGAGGAAACCGTCGATATCCGCCAGGAGCTTTATCTCGGCATCGTGCTCGACCGCAAATCCGAGCGCGTGATGATCGTGGCATCGGCCTCCGGCGGCATGGAGATCGAGGAAATCGCCGAAAAGCAGCCTGACTCCATCATCCGCGCCATCGTCGATCCCGGTGCGGGCATGCAGCAGTTCCAGGCCCGCGAGATCGCCTTCGGCCTGGGGCTGGAGAACAACCTGATCGGCAAGGCCGTCGACACGCTGCTCGGCTGCTATCGCGTCTTCCGCGACTACGACGCCTCGATGCTGGAGATCAACCCGCTGGTCGTCACCCGCGACGGGAACCTGATCGCCCTCGATGCCAAGATGTCCTTCGACGAGAATGCGCTGTTCCGCCGTGCCGAGATTTCGGAATTGCGCGACAAGTCGCAGGAAGACCCGCGCGAGACCTTCGCCTCCGATCGTGGCCTGTCCTATGTCGGGCTCGACGGCAATATCGGCTGCATCATCAACGGTGCGGGCCTGGCCATGGCGACGATGGACATGATCAAGATCGCGGGCGGTGAGCCGGCGAACTTCCTCGATATCGGTGGCGGCGCCTCGCCCGAGCGTGTCGCCAAGGCGTTCCGGGCCGTGCTGGCCGACAAGAATGTCGAGACCATCCTGGTCAACATCTTCGCCGGCATCAATCGCTGCGACTGGGTGGCCGAGGGCGTGGTGAAAGCAATGCGCGAGGTCGGCGTGAACGTGCCCCTGGTGGTGCGCCTGGCCGGCACCAATGTCGAAGAGGGACGGCGTATCCTTGCCGAGTCCGGCGAGAAGGTGATCGTAGCCGAAACCCTGGCCGAAGCGGCCGAAAAATCGGTCGAGGCGATGCAGGCCTTTGCCAAAACCAAGAAGCATTGAGGGGGAAGCGAAATGGCAGTTCTGTTGAACCGCAAGACGCGCGTCATCGTCCAGGGCCTGACCGGCAAGATCGGTTCCTTCCACGCCCAGGACATGAAGCGTTACGGCACCAATGTCGTCGGCGGCGTCACCCCCGGCAAGGGTGGCCAGGAGCATCACGGCATTCCGGTCTTCAACACGGTCAAGGGCGCGGTGCGGGAGACGGGTGCCGAGGCCTCGATCGTGTTCGTGCCGCCGCCTTTCGCGGCTGATTCCATCATGGAAGCTGCCGATGCCGGCCTGAAGTTCTGCGTCTGCATTACCGACGGCATCCCCTCTCAGGACATGATGCGCGTGAAGCGTTATATGCGCCGCTTCCGCTACGAGGACCGCATGCGCCTGATCGGCCCCAACTGCGCCGGTGTCATCACGCCCGGCCAGGCACTGATGGGCATCATGCCTGGCAATATCTATCTGCCGGGCCGGGTCGGCATCGTCGGTCGCTCGGGCACGCTCGGCTATGAGGCGGCCTCGCAGATGAAGGCGCTGGGCATCGGTGTTTCCACCAGCGTCGGCATCGGCGGTGACCCGATCAACGGCTCGTCCTTCAAGGACATCCTGAAGCTCTTCGAGGAAGATCCGGATACCGACGCCGTGGTGATGATCGGCGAGATCGGCGGCCCCCAGGAAGCGGAAGCCGCCGAATGGGCCAAGCATCACATGCGCAAGCCGCTGATCGCCTATATCGCCGGCCTGTCCGCACCCAAGGGCAAGCGCATGGGCCATGCCGGGGCCATCATCTCCGCCTTCGGCGAGTCGGCCCAGGAAAAGGTCGAGATCCTGCGCGATGCCGGTGTCGCGATCGTGCCGACGCCGGCCGAATTCGGGCCGACCGTGGCAAGCGTGCTCGAAAGCAGGAAGGCGGCCTGACCGGCAAGGTCACGCCGCCCCTCGCCCACGCACCTGCAGGCAAGTGCGGACCTCTCCCCGTTAGAATGGGGAGAGGCTAGGCAAAGCAAAAGGGGCCGCGCGGCCCTATGGGTCGAAGCGCGCCCTGCTATCCCGCCGATCGCAAGGAGTGACCATGAAACCTCGGATTCTCGTGACGCGGCGCTGGCCTGAAGCGGTCGAACGCATCCTTGCCGACAGGTTCGACACGACATTCAACCAGAACGACACGCCGCTGACCGCATCGCAGCTGAGCGACGCGTTCAGACAGTTCGATGCTGTCCTGCCCACGGTCAGCGACAAGCTGCCGGCCTCGGTCTTTCCCCAGGCGGATGTGCGGACCAAGCTCCTGGCCAATTTTGGCGTCGGCTTCAGCCATATCGACATTGACGCGGCGCGCGCCCGCGGCATGACGGTGACCAATACGCCGGGCGTCCTCACCGACTGTACCGCCGACATCGCCCTCAGCCTGCTCCTTGCCGTGGCGCGCCGGGCAGGGGAGGGGGAGCGTCAATTGCGGGCCGGAGAGTGGGCGGGCTGGTGCCCCACCCACATGATCGGTGCCAAGGTGAGCGGCAAGACCATCGGCATCATCGGCATGGGGCGGATCGGCAAGGCAACGGCCAGGCGAGCCCATTTCGGCTTCGACATGAAGGTCGTGTTCTACAACCGCTCGAAAGTCGACGACGAGGCTGTCAGCGCCATGGGCGCGCGGCAGCTGGCAAGCGTGGAGAATGTGCTGGCCGAGGCGGACTTCGTCTCCCTGCATTGCCCGGGCGGCGCGGAGAACCGGCATCTCATCAATGCCGCGAGATTGCGGGCGATGAAGCCGAGCGCCTTCCTGATCAATACTGCGCGGGGCGACGTTGTCGACCAGCAGGCCCTGGTCGATGCGCTCGAAAGCGGGACGATCGCCGGCGCGGGGCTCGACGTCTATGACGGCGAACCGGCGGTGCCCGCCGCGCTCCTGCGCCTGGAGAATGTGGTCCTGTTGCCGCATCTCGGCAGTGCTACGGAAGAAACCCGCGTGGCGATGGGCATGCGGGCGGTCGACAATCTCACCGCCTTCTTCGAGGGACGGTCCGTGCCCGACAGGGTTGCGTAGCGTATCAGGCGACCTGTCGGAAGCGGCAGGAACTGCGATAGCGGCTTGAGACAGTGCCATTCCCGGTCCGTAGGGACCGGGAAATTCTGGGGCTACAGCTGTTGATCTGGGAGGCTGATCTTGCCGTCAGAGAGCCTCAGATCGTCAGCCATGCAGCTTGATTGCGGTTTCGGCGATCGCGCGGCCCTGATAGCCTGCGCCCGCCAGTTCGTTCTCGCTCGGCTGGCGGCTACCGTCGCCACCGGTGATGGTGGTGGCGCCATAGGGGGCGCCGCCGGTGACCTCGTCGAGCCGCATCTGCCCGGCAAAGCCATAGTTGAGACCGACGATCGTCATGCCGAAATGCAGGAGATTGGTGATGATCGAGAACAGGGTGGTCTCCTGGCCCCCATGCTGGGTCGCGCTCGAGGTGAAGGCGCCGCCGACCTTGCCGTTCAGCGCGCCCTTGGCCCAGAGGCCGCCGGCCTGGTCGAGGAAGTTCGCCATTTGCGAGGACATCCGGCCGAAGCGGGTGCCGGTGCCGACGACGATGGCATCATAATCGGCGAGCTCCTCGATCTTGGCGATCGGCGCGGCCTGATCAAGCTTGTAGTGCGATGCCTTGGCGACCGCCTCCGGCACCAGTTCGGGCACGCGCTTGACGTCGACGACGGCTCCGGCCTCGCGAGCACCCGCCGCGACTGCGTTGGCCATCGCCTCGATGTGACCATAGGCGGAGTAATAGAGTACGAGAACCTTTGCCATCGACATCTCCTCTCGATCCAGCGACCTGACTTGTCCGGGCTATTTGCGGTTCGGTTGGGCAGCCGCGCGATTTCCCTGATGAAGGTTCGTTCCCTGCCTCAAGGAAGATAGGCAAAGATACCGGAAGGAGAGCTGTCGAACAGCAAAATCGTGCCTGAGGCGACGACGACCGGGGCAAAGGAGGCAGCGTCGGGCAGACCGTGTGCTGTCAAGCCCGGGACGAACTTGGCCTCGCTGCCTTGCGGTTTCAGGATCCGCCGGACGACGAAGACCGCCAGCCGATCACCGATCAGCCGAACGGGTTCTGCTGCGCCGGCAAGGGATGCCCGTTCAGCTGGCTTTCTCGTGGCTGACCGCCTGGATTCTTTCCCAGACTTGTCCGGACCGGGGAATGTCGAGGTCGAAGATCGTATGGAACATCTCAGCGAGATGGTCCGCGCTCGTGATGCGCTGTTCGCTGACGCTGGCTGCCGTCACACTGCTCAGGCAGTCGTTCTTCAGGGCGACATAGCCATCCTCGGTATGCCGCAGGATCGCCAGCGCGTTTGTGAACGGCGAGCCGGGATCCTGCGTCAGCCAGCCCAGCGTGGCTGCTATGGCGGCCTCGTCGCTGTGATCGGGTCGGAAATCGAAGCTGTGTGCGAGGCCATTGGCATGGTTGCTGAAACGCAGCCAGCCATCGTCCGTCGACACGATTGAAAAATCGAAGCCGCGCTGGCGGATCGGCCCGGCGGCAAGCGGTACGGGTTCGATGATGCCGTCCGCCAGGCCGACCTCGGCAAGGTATGGTCGGTCGAGATCGACACGCAGTGTGAGATGGTTGCCGATGGCGACATCGCCCAATATTGCGCGGTTGACGCCGCCGCACAGGCGGGTGACGCGGAAACCGAGTGCGGCCAGTGCCGCGCCGAACAGACCGTTCATTTCGTAGCACCAGCCGCCGCGCCTGCCCTCCACCATCTTGGCGAAGGCGGCGGCCGGCGCGATCGAGGACGGCCATCCCATGAAAGCATCCAGCGCCTCCCAGGTGAAGGCCGTGAGATGGGCGCGGTGAAGTCTCGTCAAGCCGTTGGCATCGAGGGAAACTGGCCGGGCCACCCCGATTCTGATGAGATAGGCATCCAGCTGGGCGGACGTCAGGGCCATTCCATTGTCGCTGGCAGGGACGTGTTTCATCCTTCGGTTCCTTTCGATGGACCGTTTTCGAGGTTTGCGAGATCGTGTTTCAGGGGCCCCGTTGCGGGATCGCCGCGTCGTCAGGCGTCATCAGGGCCGGCCTGTCTCATTTGGCCGGCGGCTTCGGCAATGAAGAATAGGTCTCCGCGGGCATGACGGCGAACACGAAGGTGCTGGGCTTCTCGGAAGGGCCAAAGGGGCCTGCGATCTTGTTGGAGACCGGCTTGATGCTCTTCAAATAGGCCGCAATGGCTTCGGCATCCGCGCTGCTAAGGTGCGAGAAGGCTTCAAAGGGCATGACCGGCGCAAGCCTGCGCCCGTCGGGACGTTTGCCGGTCGTGATCGCGGTCACGATCTGCCGTGTGCTCCAATTGCCGATACCCGTCTCCTTGTCGGGCGTCAGATTCGGACCCGCGAAAACGCCGAGGCCTGGTATGGCAAAGCCGACATCCGAACCACCCAGATAGCGGCCCCTATCTGGATGGCCCAGGAAAGTTCCGGGCGTGTGGCAATCCGAGCAGCCTGCGACGGTCACCAGATATTTGCCCCGCTCGATGGATGACTGCGCTTGCGCCTCGATCGGGAATGCGCCGAGCGCGATGGCCAATGCGAGCAGGAACATAAGAACGGGTGAGACCCGGACGACCTTCCCGGGCCGGAAGGAGGCGGCGGGAAGCTCCTCGGCGCCGAGTGCCTTTCCGGTCGCGATGGAGAGGAGGACAGTAGAAAAGGCAGTCGGAAGGCGCTTCATTGGGGTGGCTCCGTTCGAAGGGGGGGGCCGGATAGCTTGCTATGGGCGAGTTGGCACAAGGCTCCGCCGTTCGCCGGTGCGGAGGGCAACGGCGTTCGGTAGTGCGGGAAGGAGCGACGGGGCGGTGGCCGGCGCTTCCGCCGCGCTCAGCGGCTGCCAATCAGGCGGCGGACAGGGTTCTTCGGGAAGGGCTCAGCGCGAAATCCTCGATCTCGGCGACGAGCCGCGCAGGCCCCGGGCCTTCCCGGGCGATGGCGCGCCCGAGTGCCGAAGCCCGCGCGGCGAAACTCGGCTCGGAGAGGACACGCCGTACGGCCTCAGCGAGCCTTTGCGGGGAAATTGAAGGATCCAGGTGCAGGCCCGCGCCGTGATAGTCCACGCGCGCGGCGTTGTCGTTCTGGTCGCGCCCCATCGGGAGAACGACGAGGGGGACGCCGTGGTGCAGCGATCGCATGACCGTGCCGTGCCCGCCATGGGTGACGACGGCGCTGGCCTTGGTCAGGATGTCGTCATGCACGGCATTGGCAACGATCGTGACATTCGCCGATGATTTCAGGCGAAGGTCTTCGAGTGCCTTGCCGAGGGTGACGACCACCTCGACCGGCTCGCCGGCCAAGCCGGATATCACCCGCTGGAGCACGTCGGCCTGCCCCTGATTGGTGGTGCTGAACGAGACGAGCACGAGGGGCCGCATCTTGCGCGCAGGCGGCCTCCTCCAGCGTTGGTGGGCCCAGCTCGGCAGCTCCAGAAGTGGCCCGACATAGCGCAGGTGGTCCGGCAGGCGCTCGGCGGGAAAATCGAAGCTGGCGCTGGTGGCAAGCAGATAGCGGCCTGCGCTCAGGGGCTGCTCGCGGACATGGGCCAGCGGCGCGGCACCGAAATGCGCGCGGGTGGCATTGAGGCAAGGCAGGAAGCCGTCCCAGGCTTGCTCGATCAGGGCCGAAACCTCGGCGTCGCGCGCCCGGTCCGCCGCCGAAAGGGCAGGCTGAAAGCCGGGACCGAAGGGCGGATGGCCAGGCAGGGGCCAGAGCGAGATATTGCTTGCGAGCAGGGCCGTCGGAACCTTGGCAACTTCGCCGGCGAGCATGCTGCCGAACAGCAGGTCCGAGCCGAGAAGCATATCGGTCGGCTCCGTCGCCAGGGTCTCGAGAATATCCTCGGCATAGGATCGTGCCGGTCCGACGAAGATCCGTTCGCACCCTCTTTGGAAGCCGGCCAGAGCGTCGGCGGTTTCCCAATCGCGTATGAAACAGCTTTCGAAGGAGCGATCTGGACGGTTCGGCGCACGCTGCCATGGCAGGAATCGAGCGCCTGCCTCGATCGCTTCCGTTCTCATCGTGTCATCGGCGATCAGGCGCACATCATGGCCCCGGCTGGCGAGGGCACGTATGGCGGCGAGCGTCGGCGGCACGTTGCCGCCGCCCTCCCAGCTGGCCGCCAGGATGCGCAGATGCGGCCTCGCATCCGTCGTCTTTGTCATTGCCTGGCTCCTTTCCCGATGGAGACCGGATCAGTTCGTATTTTGCTTCAGTCCTCACGCAGCAGACGCTCGATCGCCTGCGTCATGAGCCGGTGTGTATTCGCCGCCGAATGTCCCTGCGCGCGGCGCAGCAGATGCCAGATCCAGACATCGGTCTGGGCCAGCAACTGCGCGAGCCGATCCTCGCGAGCCTTGTCATCGAGCTTGTCGAGCCAGGCCTTGAACATGTCCCCGATCCACTCGCGATGACCTTTGCGTCCGCGATCGAGGACGGCGGCGAACTCGGGAATGCGGGCTTCCTGCCCGAGCGTCCGCACGAGGATGTCGCCGGTGCGTTCATAGTCGTCCATCAGGAGCGTGACGATGTCGGCTACGCTCTCTGCCGGCGCGCGCCAACGCTGGGCCCGGATCGAGACATCCATCTGGGCCGCCATGGCGCTGAGTACACCGGTCTTGCTGCCGAAGCGCCTTATCACGGTTTGGCGGGTGGTGCTGGCCGCGACGGCGATGTCGTCGAGAGTGATTTCGTCGAACCAGCGCTCTGCAAGGAGCGTGGTCAAGGCATCGACGATCTGCTGCTCGGTATCCTGAACCGCGGTGGCGCGCGCCGATTGACGATAGGCTCGCGGAGACATGGCGTCGTTTCCTAATTTTATGTTACATAGTGTAACGCGAAATTGGAAGAGCGTCAACGCGGGTTGATAGTGCGAATGGATACAACTTTTGATTGTGTCTATCGCAGTCGAGAGAGAGCAGGGCCTATCCCTGCGGGGAGAATGCCGGCTTCACACAATGCCGGAGGAACCTGTCTCCACCTATCCGTTTCGATCGATGGAGCCCGGGCTTTTTACCGCTCCGTTGGCGTCCGCCTGTGTTCGAAATCCCAGCCAGGCGACATTCAGCACGAGTTCGAGGATCTCCTCGCGCCTCGGTCCCGGATGATCGAGCCACCACACGGCAACCGCGTGGAGACCTTCCTTCAGAAACTCTGCCGTGCCATGTCGCTGCCATGACGGTTGATTTGGCGCGAAGTCGGCCAGGAGCGCTACGATGCCGGCGGACGCGCCGGCCTGGACCTCGCGCGAAACTTTCGCAGCGACCCGATCACCCGCCGGAACCGTCAGCAGCACCCGCGCGGCATCAGGCGACTGCTCGACGAATGTCAGGAAGGCGTCGATCGAGCGGCGGAACTTTTGCTCGAGGCTGGTGTCATCCTGCGCGATCACCTTGCCCTTGCCGATCAAGCTGTCGCGGATTGACTCGAGCACGGCCAGGAATAGCGCCTGTTTCGAAGGAAAATGATCGTAGAGAACCGGTTTGGTGATCTCCGCACGGGCCGCGATGTCGTCCATTTTCGTGCCGTCATATCCGTCGCGCGCAAATGCGCTCACAGCGGCCGCGATGATCCGGGCCCGCCGTTCTTCCGCGCTCAGACGTTTGCGCACCCTTGACTTCATCGAGATCGATACTAACCTACTTCAAAGTAGGTTAGCAAGTCGTGAGGTGAGACGATGCGCATTTTCGTTGCAGGTGCGACGGGCGCGGTCGGACGCCGCCTGGTTCCGCGTCTGATCGGCAACGGCCATAGCGTGGTCGGATTGACGCGAACTCCGGCGAAGGCCGGCTTCTTGCAGGAACTCGGCGCCGAGCCGGTTGTTGCCGACGCGCTCGATGAAACGGCCATCCGCGCATTGGTCGCTGCTGCGAACCCGGACGTGATCGTGCATCAGCTGACGGATTTGAAGGGGGCTTCGGACCTGCGCAAATTCGACCGCGTTTTCGCGAGCAGCAATCGGCTGCGCACCACTGGGACCGATCATCTTCTTGCAGCCGCGCGCGACTGCGGCGTGAAGCGGATCGTCGCGCAAAGCTTTTGCGGCTGGCCTTATGCGCGGGTTGGCGGTGATGTGAAAGTCGAGGACGATCCGCTCGACCAGGATCCGCCGCAAGAGCTCCGCGGTACGCTCGATGCGATCCGTTATCTCGAGCACGCCGTCACGACAACGCCCGGCCTGGTTGGTGTCGCGCTTCGCTATGGCGGATTCTATGGCTCCGACACGGGCGTCTTCGATCCAGCCATGATCGAACGGATTCGCAGGCGTCGCATGCCGCTGATCGGTGGCGGTACCGCGTGGTGGTCATTCCTGCATATCGATGACGCGGCGGAGGCAACCGCGGCGGCGGTCGAGCGTGGCGAGGGCATCTACAACATTGTCGACGACGATCCGGCGCCGGTGCGCGCCTGGCTCACCGAGATCGCTGCAATGCTGGGCGCAAAACGGCCATTCAGCGTGCCGGCATGGCTTGGCCGCCTTGCCGCCGGGCAGCATATCGTCGTCATGATGACGGAATCGCGGGCGGGATCGAACGCCAAGGCCAAGCGGGAACTCGACTGGTCGCCGCGCCATCCTTCATGGCGGCAGGGATTTGCCGAAATCATCCGGAATGAAGCGCCACTGGCTACCTAGCTCAGGACCCGCCTCGCCAGCATGCCAGGAGGCGTGAGCAACGGATTGGATCAGGCGGGCACTCCCGAAGGTTGATGGCCGGGACACAACCATGCTCCGAGCGCCGATCTTTGTGGCACTCCCGGAGGACGAGTTTCGATTGCGAGCGCAGTCGCTAGTGAGCTTCTTGCTGGTATGGACGCTGGGCCGAAGAGGGCTGGGCGCCGCCGCTTCCATGTGCCCCGATCCCGCTTGGGGCGGAGGTGCGCCACGAGGAGACGCCGGGATCGCTGCCGATTCCAGACGTTCATTCTGACATATCCCAACCACGTGCTCTGGTTGACTCAGATATAGAACGCGTTGAAGTCATGCCTCGACTTCGATTGATATACTAAGGTTATCTCCCAGTATCTTCTTGATTTTCCGTGTAACTATACAGAATAATGATGAGCTGTATTGATTCAGCAAATGGATCCGCCGCCGCATGGCGGCATCGGGTGTTTACAAGGAGGCGCCAAGTGTTCGTTTGCTATTCTCCCTATCATCGAACCGACAGCGGCCCGCCCAGCGGCGTCACCGAAGCCGATGTCGAAGCCGACATGAAGATCGTTGCTGCGCACTTCACGCAGATTCGCACCTATGGCGTCGATGGCGGCAATCAGTGGAATGCCGACAAGGCCCTGAAGAATGGCATCCGCAAGATGTCGGTCGGGGTCTGGGTCACGCCCAACGATGCATCGGCGACGAACAAGCAGATTGACCTGGCGTTGAGCCAGCTCGACGCTGCCGCCAAGAAGTACGGCGGGTTCGAGCACTTGGACCTGGTCATCGGCAATGAGGTCGATCGCACGGACGTCGCCGTCTATGCGCCGGCCGACATCCGCAACGGCATGGCTTATGCCAAGCAGGCAGTACAAAAGTATCCAACGCTGGATAGCGTCTATGTGACGACCTGCTTCAGCGGCACGGTCCTGGGACCCGGCCCTAACGCGGCCAAGTGGCAGCCGGTCGTCGATTTTTGCGACGAACGCACTTTGCTGACGGTCTATCCGTGGTACGGCGGCGCCGATCCGGGCAATATCGACAAGCAGATGCAGTGGTCGTGGGACAATGGCCTGAAGCAGGTGCAGGCGCGCAAGAAGCAGATCGTGATCGCAGAGATCGGCTGGCCGAGCGCCGGCGGCCGCGCGACATCGGTCGAAAACGAAAGGATCAACTTCGAGACGACGAAGAAGTGGGTGAACTACGGAAACCCGATGGGAATGCAGTTCGATACCTACTGGTTCGAGATGTTCGACGAGCGGTGGAAGACCAAGGAAGGCGCCCAGGGCCCGCACTGGGGCCTGTACACTGGCGGGCCAAATCCCCAGCCGAAGTTCGCCTTCGAGGGCTGAAACACGCCATGCCTGAAGCTCACAAGCAATGAACGCAAGGCCGTCCAGCCGGATCTGGTTGGGCGGCCTGCACCCGTGGTGATATGTCGGTTCGTCGCCTGCTCGGTGAGCGACAGCGCCTTGTTACTTGCTTTTTGCCAAATCCGTCATGCTGGCGGAAGTGTCGGCGGCCCTGAGACCGAGGGCCCCTTGGGCGACCGAGCCCATGGAGAAGCGGCGGTCACGCTCGCCCGTTCCACCGAACCCGGACAGTCGCCTGGGCCGCGTCGAGCGTTTGCAAGGACCGGCCAAGATCGCACGGGCAAGGACGATTTTGCCTCGGCGACGGCATAACACGCATGAGCTCCCGTCTCTTTCGGTTTGAAGCTGCGCCAACGCGAGGCCACGCAACGCCAGCCCCGGAGGGTCATCGCGCAATGTGACCCTCTTCAGCGCAGCGAGGGGCGCAACCGAGAGAGCGCGTGCGGTGGCAGTGATAAGCGAGTCCATTGAAATCCCGTCACACTTGTAACTCTCGCTGGGCCTGCCGACCGGGATAACGTCTTCGTATCGCAACCCCGGAAACGGCAAATGTCGGAGGATCGAAAATGACGATGTTTGCATCAGCAGGGAGGATCGGTTCGTTGCGAGAGCCTGCTACTGACATGGCCGGCTGGCTCGGGCTCGCCGCTGCCCCGACTTTCGCATTGATGGCCGGGATTTCTGCCGCTGGCTCGCCGGCCATGATGATGTGCTCCACCATCCCGACCTTCATGCCGATCAACGACATGGCCCTGATGTACCTGCTGATGAGCTTTTTCCATGGTTCGGCGTGGCTGAAATTCCTTTCCGGCCGTTTGCAGCGCCGCAACGTCCCCACCACCCAAACCGAAGGAGACTGACAATGCAGAACGCTGTCGTTTCACACGGTGAATGGCTGACCGCCCGCCGGAATTTCCTGAAGGCGGAAAAAGAGCTCACCCATCTTCGCGACAAGGTCGCCAGGGAGCGGCTCGCCCTCCCATGGGTGCGCATCGACAAGGACTATGTGTTCGACACGCCGAATGGCCCGCGCACGCTGGCCGATCTCTTCGACGGTCGATCGCAGCTTCTGGTGCAACATTTCATGTTCGCGCCGGGATGGAAGGAAGGCTGCCCGAGCTGTTCCTACATGGCCGATCACACCGACGGCATGAACAGGCATCTGGCGCATCATGACGTCACCATGATCGCCGTCTCGCGTGCGCCACTCGCCGAGATCGAGCGCTACCGCAGACGCATGGGCTGGCAGTTCAAATGGGTCTCGTCCTTCGGCAACGACTTCAACTATGACTTCCGCGTCAGCTTCACACCCGAGGAAGTCGCCAGCGGACATATCGACTACAATTTCGGGGAATGGCGGGAAACCGGCGGGGAATGGCCCGGCGTCAGCGCCTTCTGCAAGGACGATGCGGGTGAGGTCTTCCGCACCTACTCCACCTATGGGCGCGGCGTCGAGGTGATGATGGGCACCTACAACATGCTCGATCTCGCTCCCAAGGGCCGTAACGAGGCCGAGGGAATGGACTGGGTGCGCCGCCACGACCGCTACGAGTAACCGCCCCGGAGAGCAGCGACCGACCTGCCAACAGCGAGAAGATAAGGTGATTGCCGGGCTCCTTCGGGATGCCGGCAATTGCCTTTTTCGTTTCTGTAATCCGTGGCCGTAATTCACGCTCGCAGGCCGGCATCGAGTGCCCATCAGACGGGCTCGGAACGGATTTTTCCTGCCTAAGGACAAACTATGTTGTGATTTGCGGACAAAGATTGATTCACTGCGCACAACCCATGGGGGAATGAAGTCGCTCCAGCACCGTGAAATCAAACAACGCACTGGAATGAAAAAATGTTTCACGGTATGAATATGAACTGAGGCAGGTACCGGATCGTCGTCGTGGCTCGAAGCGCCCCGAAACAGAGAAGGCCCAAAACAGAAGACGTCGGATCAGAGGTGGCGCGCGCCGCAAATCGAGGGGCATATGAACGCCGAGGGGAAAAGCCAGCGTCAGGGCATCGAGGTCGATAGGATGCGGGGAGCTCCGGAAGGCCGGTTCAGGGTGCTGATCGCCGAGCGCAACCCCTTGGTTGTGGCCGCTCTCGGCGACATGATCAAGAATGATGCCCGTTTCGAACTGGTTGCCAGCGTGCAGTCCGGCGAGGCCTTTCTGGCGGCTGTGGCTGAGCCGAAATTCGATTTGGCCGTTCTCGGCTGGAAACTGTCCGACATGAACGGCGCCGAAGTCCTGGAGGAAATGCGCCAGCGCGGCCTGCATACACGCATCGTCATCTTCTCGAACGATCATGACATTGCCATTCTCAAGCAGTGCGTGCGCCTGGGCGTACAAGGCTATTGCTACCAGTTCGACGACCCCGCGATCCTGTTCGACACGCTGGTAGCTGTCGCCCATGGCCGGATCTGCATCCCTTACCTGGACGTATCCAAGATCAACGATACCCCGCTTTCACGCCTGACGACCCGCGAGCGCGAACTGCTTGCCGTGCTCGCCGATGGCTGGACCAATCTGCAGATCGCCGCCCGCACTGGTATCTCGGAAAACACCGTCAAATATCATCTCAAGAATCTCTACGACAAGCTCGAGGTGCGCAATCGGGCCATGGCGGTCGCCCTCTATGCCACCGAGAAGAGCAGGGGCCCGCAGGCCAATTCCTGACGCAAGGCGGCCGCCGGATTCACACACACTCGACTGGGATTACAGACTCGTACGTCATCCGCCTGTCATGACGGAAGGGCAGAAGGCCGCGCGTGTGAGGAGAGCGACGCGATGACCATCGAACTTTGGCCCTTTCTGGTTCTACCCCTTGCCGGGCTCGTGGCGGGGGCGGGCATCGTTCGCTTCGTCATCGGACCGGAATGGATGGAATGCCTGCGCCAGCGTCGCGAGTTTCAGCGCCGCTAGAGCAAAGTGCGTTCAAGTGTGAACGCTCGTTTGCTCCAGCTCGTTGTTTCGACGCGTCTTTGCGATTCGAGGTGATTCCGTCCCATCGCAAAACGCTTTGGGTTTCTTCCGGAAGAAGCTGCAAGGCGAGTGCTCGGCGACGGCCGGCATGGCCTGGTGACACCCTTACCCGAACGCCCGCATGTCGCGATCGGCTATCCGCGGGATCGCGGCCGATGAGATCAAGCAACACATTCCGACAAAGCCTCCGGGCCGAGCCAGCAAAGGTTTCAGCTGCCGGCGGGATCCACCACGCAGGGTGATCCGAATGCGGCTTCGATGACGGCGCCCGCCGCAAGGCACAGGTCCTCGCGAAAGCGCGGCGCCAGCACCTGAATCCCTGTCGGGGTCCGCCCGGTCATTCCGGTAAAGACCGAGAGCCCCGGCAGACCGAGGAAGGGCACGCCGATTTGCGGGATCTGAGCGCCCCAGACCCGCTCGAATGCGGCCTGGCCCTTGAGGTCCAGATCATCCTCGAACGGCAGGTCGGCCGATACGGGCAGCAACACCACCGGATAGGTCTCCATGAAGAGCTGCCACTGCCGGATCAAAGTGGCACGCCGGGTCAGTGCCTGCGAAAAAGAGGTGAGGGTCGTGGCATGACCGAGTGCCTGGTGACCCCGCAAAATGGCGAGCGCGCCTGGGTCGCCCTCCTTCTCGGCGGCGGCAAGCTTGGCCTCGTAGCCCTCGCCGATCCACAACCGGACCTGCAAATCGGCGGCTTCGCGCAGCGGTGGGAGGTCCTCGACTTCGTCGACGATCCAGCCGGCGGCCTCCAGATGCAGGGCGGCCTCGCGCAGTTTGGCGCGAATGGCCTCACAGGTGCCGATCCGGCCCGGATCGAGGCAAAGGGCGACACGCCTTGCGACCTCAGGCCCCGTCAGCGGCGCGGGCGTCCACCACGGATCGCGTACGTCCCGACGCGACAGCGCCCTGAGCGCGAGCCCGATGTCGTCGATCGAGCGCGCCAGCGGCCCGGATACCGCCGTGATCTGGCCGACGATGTCGCGCTCGGGAGACGAGGCGTTGTAGGCCGCCACCCGTCCGGGCGAGGGGCGCAGGCCATGGACGCCGCAGGCATAGGCGGGATAGCGGATCGAGCCTGCGATATCCGTGCCATGGGCGATGGCACCGATGCCGCTCGCGACCGCCGCGGCCGCGCCGCCGGACGATCCGCCCGGCGTCAGCGTGGGATCATGGGGATTCCGCGTATGGCCGTGCAGGCGGTTGTTGGTGAACCAGCGATAGGAGAAGGCGGGGGTGTTGGTACGGCCCAGCAGGACCGCCCCGGCCTCGAGCAGGCTGTCGACGACGGGGCTGTTGTCCGCGGCCAGCAGATCCTTCTGCAAGGTCACGCCGTTGGTGGTGGCATATCCCTTCTGGTCTACATTGACCTTGACGGTAACGGGGACCCCCGCCAGCGCGCCGGTTTCCTCGCCGCGGGCAATGGCGGCATCGATCCGGCCCGCCTGGGCCAGGACGTCGCCGGGCCGCATGTCGACCACGGCGTTGATCGACGGATTGACGGCAGACAGCCGCTCGAGGGCCGCCGCCGCGACGTCGCGTGCAGAGACCTGCCTGGATTTGACGAGAGCGGCGATTCTCACCGCGTCCAAGCGCCAGAGTTCATTCATCGCGGTTTTCCGATTCCCTCGATCGTGGCATGAAGGCAGAAATAGTGTCGGCTCGTTGCTCATGGAGCAAGAAGGATCGCGGCATCTCGCGCCGGCGCAGGGCAAATTCGCTTCCGCGATCGTGGAATAAGGTGCAACACCATTTGCACGATCGGCTTCAATCACCAATGAGGATCTTGGATTGAACATGTCGCGTATTGGATTGAACCAGGCAGCGGTGTGGCTGTTGCCATTGCTGTTTGTGAGCCTGTTCTTGGCGGCTCAGACGAGTTCTTTTGCCGACGGGATCACGCCCCTGGCGGAAAAGGTCGGCCATCGGCTGTCCTATATGAAGGATGTCGCCGGATATAAGGCGCAAAATCACCTGCCCATAGAAGACCTGGCCCAGGAAGCCAAGGTCCTGGCCAGTGCCAAGTCCGATGCGGAGAAACTGGGGCTGGATCCTGCCACGGTGGAGCCTTTCATCATCGCCCAGATCAATGCTGCCAAGGCCGTCGAGTATCGCTACCTGGCCGATTGGCTGGCGCAGCCTGAGACGGGGTGGCAACCGCGGCCGCTCGACAAGGTACGGCAGGACATCGCCCAGTTGAGCAAGGAGATTCTGCAGCAGGTGGCGCAGGACCTCAAAAGCGGACGGTTCACCTCGGACGAGCGCTCCAGCTTCTTCAAGGCAGTACACGAGCCCAATCTGAGGGAATCGGACAAGCAGCAATTGTTCATTGCCTTGCTGGCGATAAGGCTGGTGAAGTAGGGCTCAAGGGCTGCGCGCAGCGCGCCCTCAGATCGTGGCAGCCATGGGTTGCACCGGCCACGGGGAGGTGCAGCCACCTCCATCATAGCGCAAGCCGGCGGGTCATGCGGTTCCCCGTCCAGTCGCGATCTGCCGCGTGGCGAGGGCCGTGGCTTCCTCGGAAGAGGCGGCAATTTCCATGGCGATCCCGAAGGCCTTGGTGGCCATCGCCGTCTGGGCCCGGAGCGCGATGCGCTTCAGGCGATCAGGCTCGATGGCGATCAGGGACAGGCAGAGCCTGCCCAGGACCTGCTTGTTCGCCTTGAGCCAGATACCCCTGCGCTTGCGATCCTCATGGGCTTCTTCCGCCTGGCCGCCTGGAAAGATCACGACGAAGGGCTGGCCTTGCATAAGGAGTGCCTCCATCTCGCTCACCCAGCGCCCGGCATAGCCCGGAACGATTGCTTCGGGCCGGGACCGAATGATCGGAAAGTCGGAAACGTCGTGGACGATGAAGGCTTGATGGTCGAATGGCATGAGCGATCCTCGGTTTCATGGTCAGATGGCGGTGTCTTCGCCGAAAAGGCGGTGCGCACCCTGCTGGGAGGCCGCGATCGCCGCATTGGCCCGCCGGCGCAGATCGTCTTCATAGGCAGCAATCGCTGCCGGAAGTGGGGATTTGCCGGCAGCCACCATGCCCAGCCAGGTGGCGAGATGGGCGGCATCGTCCAGCGCCGTGTTGGCACCGACGCCACCGGCCGGGCTCATCGCGTGGATCGCATCTCCCAGCATCGTCACGCGGCCTGGCGTCCATGCGGGCAGGGCGTCGGCACTGCGTATCGCAAGCGCAGCGATGGTAAACCTGTCAGCCTCGGCAAACAGGGCACGCAAGCCACCGGCCCAGGAACGGGCGAGGTAACGCACCCGAGCCGCCAGTGCCTCGCCATCCAGCTCGCCCAAGGTCGCCTCGTCCAGTCCCAGGCCCGTCTGCCGGCCAATGACGGCCCAATAGAGATAATCCGCTATCGGCGTGAGCCCCGCCGCAGCCAGCGGGAAGCGGAAGGTCATGGCATCGACGATCACCGCGAAGTCGTCGGCGAAGATCACGGACGTACCGTCCAGGAGCGCGTCGGCAACCCGACCGTCGAAGGGGGGATGGGATTTGCCGTAGATGCAAACGGCACCGGTTTCCTTCGGTGCCAGCAGCGGCAAGGCCTGGCGACGTATGGTGGAATTCACGCCGTCGGCGGCGACGAGGATGTCGGCTTCGCACGCCGTGCCGTCTTCGAATCCTATTGTAACCGCGCCCTCCTTTCGCGCGTCGAAACGGCGAAAGGCCTTGCCGAAGTGGACACGGTCCTCGATGCCGCGCAGGAGAATCTCCCGAAGGGTGAGACGGTTGGCGCTGAGATCGCCATCGCTTGATGGGTCTGCGCCCACCGCCGCGGGGCGCCAGTTGCCGGAAGGCCGACCTTCGACCGGCCCGAGTCGGGTATCGAGAAAACGTCCATTCGAGTGAGAGATGGCACAGGTCTGGCGAAAAAGTTGGTTCAGTTCCGGTGTCAGGCAGGCCGCCAGCGCCTGTCGGCCCGTCTCGTCGATCCTGATCCTGTAGCCCTGCGTCCTGCTATCCGCCGCCTCGTCTCTTTCATAGACGTCAAACGAGATGCCGTGCTGTCTCAGTCCCTGGGCCAGACAGAGGCCGCCCAGCCCTGCACCGATGATAACGACATGAAGGGGCATGCGAAGCCTGTTCCGGGACAGGGTATCCGCGGCCATGGCCAGGTACCTGCCCTCATTCCTGTTTCGATGCGTCTTTGCGGTCCGTGGCGATTCCGCCCGGCCGGGAGACGCTCCTGCGTGAAGAAGACCAGGCTAGAGCAGAGCAGGAAATCCTGATAACGACATTTGGCCAAATAATAGTGAGAAGTGGCCAAGATGGTGCCTGATCTTCAGGGCATGGATTTCATCGAGCGGTCGGATGGGCCGCCGCTGGTTGCGATATGGGGCGGTGAGGAGCCGGAAAGCCGATATCGTCTGGGCACCCGTGAATATGATTGGCACTGCCACGTGCGCGGCCAGGTCTTTTGTGTCGAGAGCGGGCTTGTCCATGTGCGCACGTCGCACGGGTCATGGCTGCTGCCGCCTCACCGCGCCGGATGGATACCGCCAGGGGAGCATCATTGGGCCAGTGTCAGCGGTGCCACCAGCGGTTGGAGCGTCGTCGTGGCGCCGGAGCAGGCCCGGCAATTGCCGGGTCTGCCCTGCGTCTTCGGCATCAGCGAGTTGATGCGGGCGCTGGTGCGGCGCGCTGTTTCCTGGACGATGCAGCCATCGCTGTTCCCGGAGCAGCAGCGTGTCATGCAGGTTCTGCTCGATGAGATGGCACGCGCGCCGCACGAGCCGCTCCATCTGCCCATGCCATCCGACCCGCGGCTGGCGCGTATCGCGCGGGCTGTCCTAAGTGAGCCGGGCGACACCCGCACATTGGAGCAATGGGCGTTCTGGGGGGCGATCTCTGGGCGGACGCTGCGCCGGCTGATGCAAGCCGAAACCGGCCTCAGTTTCGCGGCGTGGCGCCAGCAGGTCCGATTGACCCATGCCCTCGAAATGCTTGCATGCGGGGAGCCGGTCGCCACCATTGCGGACGCCCTGAACTATGCCTCCCCCAGCAGTTTCATCGCGATGTTCCGGCGTGCCTTCGGCGAATCGCCGGCGCGCTATTTCTCGGGACGCGGACCGCGGGATTTCGAGGGGAGCCGCTAGGACATCTTCAGGAAAAGCGGATGGACTTTCGGATCGAGAAAAGGTGTCGGTGCGGCCGGAGAACCAGCCACACCGAGGCCGATGCGGGATTTGGCCCGATGCCGGAGCGGGCGATCGTGGCTTCAGGGAGAGCGGAATCGGTGGTTGCTGCTCTCCACGTGGAAGCTGCCAGGGTCAGGCCGGCTGGCGCCAATAGTGGTTCGACTGCCATCTTGGTTTGAAGTGCTGGCACCAATTGCCGGCACTCGGTGTCCAATGCTTTGGCAGGCGGCCGGCGCGGGCGCAATCAGTGGCGCTGTAGGGAATGCCGCGCTCCGTCGCGCACGCACTCAGTCCGATTGCCAGGCTGGCGGCCATCACGGCCAGAATCAGTTTCGTGCGCATGAACATTCCCTCACTTTCGCAACGTGGCGGTGAACCTGAACCGGACGCCAAGGGCCGTCAAGTCACTCCATGCCAGTGGCGTGGCCGCTGTTCGCGATGGACCTATCCCGCATGGGATCGCGCCCGCATATCGAAGAAATAGTCGCCCGGAAACCTCTCTCGTATCGCCTGATAGAGCTTCAGGTCATGGCCCAGCCGGGGACCGAGGCGTTCGGCCACCTCGTTCCTGTCGAGCGCGGCCATCTCGTCCGACGCCGGCGTGACGTTGTCGACATGATGTGGCAGCTCCTTGCCGAGGTAGAAGCTGATCGCCTCCAGGCTCTGCTTGTAGTTCTCGACCGTGCCGATATAGGCAAAGTCGTTGTCGACGTTTTTCAGCGCCGTCTCGAATTGTGCCGGACCGACTTTCTGCTGGTCAGGGTATCCAGCCAGATATCGCGTGCTGTAATTATCGAATGTCACGTCGTCGACATTGTCGAACGCATCGAAGATCGATGAGCGGGTGACGATCCTCGGGTCCTTCATGACATATTTCATGTAGAGGTAACATGAGATGGCATGGTCGATCGGGTCCCTCACGATCGAGACATACTGGTGGCGCCTGCCGGAATGCCTGTGAAGCCCGTACATGTAGTGGCCGAAGATGATGTCGACGTCATCGAGGGCGCTGTCGCTGAAGGTGGCGAACTGCTCTTCATGCAGGCAGGGATATTGATGATAGACCTGCAGCAACTGGATATCCGGGTCGCTTTGCAGGGCTCGCCGGGTGCTGGTTCCTGCCGTCTTGGGAATATGCATGAAATAGACGGCCGGCCGCGTCGAATGGGGACGCGGGTCATAACGGTGATAGCGGCGTTGAACCACGCTGCCATTGACTGCGACCTCGATCAGGATGGTGCCGAGCTCGCCGATCAGATGTTTGCGGGGTTCGAAATAGACGTGCCAGCCGAGCGCGTGCGGCCGGTTGGTCGCGATGGGAACGTCGGGGCGTTCGCAGGTCTCGACATAACCAAGCGGCTGCCGATTGACGAAAACCGAAAGTGAATCGATCGGGCTATGCGATGACACCCACCCTTCGATCTGGGTAATTCTATCACGCAGCGGATTTTTGTATTCCGTATCGATATAAGCAATCGCAGAATTATCCGTCATTGTTTCCATCTGGATCGTGTTTGGCCAACTCAATCTCGGAAAGCCCTATTTTGGACATATTCTCTACATGGTTGTCCAATTTGTGCAAAGGAGAAATGAAGAAACGCGCGTCCTTTCCCATGAAATCGGGATACTGTGCTTGTAATATCGTTTGTGTGTGCTGTTGCCGTTCAGATTCCGATGACCATTGGCGGGACGCGATTGCCTTGAGGGCTTATCTCATTGAACTTCAACAGGAATTTTGAAGCGCTAAATATCGGGGCGGATGTTCCCGGAAAGACCCCGGCATTTTTGACGGGTAGACTTGTGAGCTCTCTCCCGTAAGATCCTACCCAAGCTAGCAGGGGCGCCAAGGCTAGCGACTACGTTGCGGGGTTGTGGGTGTTCTTCTGCCAGGCGGTGCTTCACGTAGCATCCAAGTGTAGATCTCACCTGTGAGAACTCGACGTTGGTGAATTCAGGACCGGAGGAATTGAGTTGCAGGCTCATTCCTCCGTTTTCTGTTGTGGGTCCCGTTCCGCGCAAATCCGCCAGGTCGCTCGATGCACCGGCCTGTTTTCGGGCCTTTTATCGCCCGCTGCGATCGCTTTTTTATCCGAACAGTACGCGGCTGCTCACGCCGGCAATGCGAGCCGGCCCCTCGGCGTTGTGGCACGCAGATATCAGCAAAACGCGTTGTAGACTTCCGGGTTGAAGCGGCGGATCTCCCGCAGGGTGCGATAGAGCGGCGTCGACTTGGAGACGATATAGCGCGGACTCACGGTACCGCCGAAGCCGGAGAACAGCAGCATCGAGCCTGAATTGACCACCCCGTCGAAGTCGAAGGTCAGGCCACGGGCAACCGCCTCTCGGATACCGTGCCAGAGCAGCAAGGGGATGACGCCATTCGCACTGTCGGCCGACCGGGTCGACAGCAGGTAGTAATAGGCCTTGCTGTCCCAGGCGCAGAAGACGGCCGCCTTGGCCACGCCGCCATCGCGGGCTACCAGGAAGTGGCCGCGTCTGCGTTCCAGACTGGCCGTCGTGACCGCTTGGCAGGCCGCAAAATCGACATTGGCGCTTTCGTTGCGCGCTTCCAGATTGGCGCTCGCGAAGCGGAAGAATTCCTCCGGATCCATGTCCTGCGAGACGAGATGGTGCTCCTCGGCTCGACGGATTACGTTGCGCGTCTTGTCACGCATGCCGCGCCAGAGCTGTTGTTGTTCTGCCGGCTGGATCTCGAAGGTGAATTGCACCGAGACCTCGTAATTCTCGGCCTGGAAAGCGAGAGCATCCGAAATGCCCGCATGCATTTTCTGGCGGAAGGAGGCGATTGCCGGGAGCTTGCGCAGCAGTTCGCGGATGATCCCTTGCGTCTTCAGGAAGCGGTTCGGCTTCGATCCCTGGGGTTCGACAACGCCGGGGCCGAGGAAATGCGTCATCGGCGGCATGTTGGCGCTCTGCAGGCCAAGACGCGATTCCAGGACATAGGGCAGGCGTCCGACGGTGCGCCCTCCTTCCTGATGTTCCACGAACTCGACTTTCCCCAGCGTAGCCGCGTTCAGCCACCAGTCTTCATGGAAGACGGTCGGGACCAAGGGGTCGACAAGGATGCCTGACGTCGCTTTTTCCAACACGCTGCTGGTGGCCCAGTATGATTGAAATAATTATCGAATAATCGCGCTTCCTTGGTCGTTTACAGAATGATTCAGGCGGCGGTCAAGATTGAAGCTTCGAGTTTATGCTTCAATTTCAATAATAATTCCGAGGATACTATCCTTTTTCGTACATTAAAAATATTTAATTAAACCAAAAGTATTAGATAGGACCTGCGATGGGGTAGTGCGTCCGCCAAACTACCATCTTAGTTCTTTCCATTGCCGGCCTGCGCATGAAAAACCCCGCTACGTTGCCGTAGCGGGGTGGTTTGTGCGTTACGGAAGGAGCCCGATCTAATGGGCGGGGTTATCTCCCGCGTGGGGCTTGCCCCCGAAACGCTGCTTCACCCATTCGCGCAAGCCCTGGAAGAAGACATAGAGCATCGGGATCAGGAAGATGCCGAGAACGGAGGCGCCTACCATGCCGGCGAACACAGCCGTACCGACGGCGCGGCGGCTGACCATGGCGGCACCGGTGGCGATCACCAGCGGTACCAGGCCGAGGATGAAGGCGATCGACGTCATCATCACCGCGCGGAACCGCATCTTGGCACCGAGAATGGCGGCATCCCGGATCGGCAGGCCGGCCTCGCGCTGTTCCTTGGCGAACTCGACGATCAGAATGCCGTTCTTGGCGGCGAGTGCGATCAGCACCACCAGACCGATCTGGGCGTAGACGTCGAGAGAAAGCGTGGCGACCGGCATCCCGGTTATCGAGCCGACCCAGGCCAGGAATTGCGGGACGAACAGGATGCCGAGGAAGGAGGTGAACACCGCCACCACCACGGACAGCAACACGGGGATCGGAATCACCCAGCTCTCATACAGGGCCACCAGGAAGAGGAAGGCAAACAGCACGGCAAGGCCAAGGATGATGCCCGTCTGGCCGGAGGCCTGGCTCTCCTGATAGGAGGTGCCCGTCCATTCGAAGCCATAGCCGGGCGGCAGGGTCTTGGCCGAGACCTCGGCCATCGCCGACATGGCATCGCCCGAGGAGATGCCCGCCCCGGGCGAGCCGTTGACGCTCACGGCGCGATAATTGTTATAGCGCGCGATCGTCTGAGGCCCGAGCTGGGTCGAGATCGAGGTGATGGAGCGTAGCGGCACCATCTCGTTCTTGTTGTTGCGGATATAGATCTTCCACAACGCCTCGGTATCGTTGCGATCGCCGATCTCGCCCTGGATGTTGACCTGCCAAGTACGGCCATACAGGTTGAAGTCGTTGATATAGGCCGAGCCCAGCGTCGCCTGCAGGGCGGCGAACACATCCGACATCTGCAGCCCCAGGGCCTGGGCCTTGTCACGATCGATGTCGAGGAAGATCGACGGGTTGTTCGCGCTGAAAGTGGTGAACACGCGCGACAATTTCGGATCCTGGTTCGCAGCCGCGATCAGGCCCTGCGCCACGCCTGCCATGGTTGCCGGCTCGGCGCCCTCGAGGTTTTCCAGCATGTACTGGAAGCCGCCCGTGGTGGACAGGCCGATGATCGGCGGCACGTTGAGCGCCAGCACCTGAGCGGTGTTGATCGACTGCGTAGCGCCAAAAACCTGCCTGATGAGCGTCTGGGCGGAATCGGCCGCCTTCTTGCGATCCTCGAACGGCTTCAGGCGCGCCACCATGAAGGCGCTGTTCGACTGGGCGCCGCCATCGAGGAACGAGAAGCCGACGATCGCCAGATTGTCCTGGATCTGCGGCATTTTCTTGAGGATGCCTTCGACCTGTTCGACCACGGCTGTGGTGCGATTGACCGAGGCGCCGTCCGGCAATTGCAGGACGATGAAGAAGGCACCCTGGTCCTCCTCAGGCACGAAGCCGGTGGGGGTCTTCTGCTGAAGGAAATAGGTACCCGCCGCGAAGGCGGCGACGGCAACCACGCTCAGCACGGAGACGCGCACCAGCCTCGTCACCACGGCGGCGTAGCCGTCGCGGACATTGTCGATCCGCCGCATCACCCAGGCCATGATGCCGCGCTTCTTGCTGTGGCGCAGGAAGACGGCGCACAAAGCGGGCGACAGCGTCAGGGCGTTGAGGGCCGAGATCAGCATGGCGGCCGAGATGGTCACGGCGAACTGGCGGAACAGCTCGCCCGTCAGGCCCGGGATGAAGGCGATCGGCACGAACACCGAGAGCAGCACCAGGGTGATCGCGATGATCGGCGCGGTGATCTGGCTCATCGCCTTCTTGGTGGCGGCGACCGGCGACAGCTCCGGCTCCTCCTCCATCACGCGTTCGACGTTCTCCACCACGACGATGGCGTCGTCGACGACGATACCGATGGCAAGCACCAGGGCCAGCAGCGACACCGTATTGGCCGAATAGCCGAGCGCCAGCATGATGGCGAAGGTGCCGACGAGGCTGACGGGCACGGCGATGGCCGGAATGATGGTGGCGCGCAGGCTGCCCAGGAAGAGGAAGACGACGACCACCACCAGGATGAAGGCTTCGATCAACGTCCGGATCACCTCGCCGATGGTATCGGAGACGAAGGTCGAGGTGTCGTAGACGATGGTGGAGGACAGCCCCTTGGGGAAGTTCTTCTGCGCAGCGGCGAGGGTCTTCTGCACTTCCTTCGAAGTTGCCACGGCATTGGCGCCGGGCGACAGATAGATGGCGACCGCGACGGCCGGCTTGCCGTTGAGGCGCGAGGTGGTGTCGAGGTTCTGGGCACCCATTTCGACGCGGGCGACGTCACGCACGCGCAGCACCGAGCCATCAGGATTGGCGCGCACCACGATATTGCCGAACTGCTCCGGCGTGGTCAGGCGCCCCTGGGTCTGCAGGTTGAGCTGCAATTGCTGGTCCGCGGCGGCCGGCTGTGCGCCGATGCGCCCGACCGGCGCCTGCACGTTCTGCGACTGGATCGCGCTGGCGATATCGGAGGGCTGCAGGCCCAGATTGGTCATGCGCTGGGTATCGAACCAGATCCGCATGGAATAGTTTTGCTTGCTGAACAGGCTGGCCTGGCCGACACCGGGTGTGCGGGACAGCCGGTCGAGCACGTTGATCGCCAGATAATTGGTGATGAACAGCGGATCGAGCTTGGGATCGTCCGACGAGAACAGCACGAATTGCAGGATCGAGGACGAGCGCTTCTGCACCGTCACGCCCTGGGTTCGCACCGTGTCCGGCAGCTTGGCGAGCGCGGCCTGCACGCGGTTGTTGACGTTCACCGTGTCGATGTCGGGATCGGAGCCGAGCGCAAAGGAGACGGTGAGGCCGTAGCTGCCGTCATTGCCGCTGTTCGACTGCATGTACAGCATCTTGTCGACGCCGATGATCTGGGCTTCCAGCGGCTGGGCCACGGAAGATTCGACCACGGAAGCCGAGGCGCCCGGATAGGTGGCGCTGACCTGGACCTGCGGCGGTACCAGGTCGGGATATTGGGCGACGGGCAGGAAGCCCATCGCCAGCGCGCCCGCCAGGGTTATGACGATGGCGATGACGACGGCGAGGCGCGGCCGGTCGATGAAGACGGATGAAAACATCTTACTTGGCCGCCCCATTGTTGGAGGCGGGGGCCGGCGAGGGGGCGACCTTGATGCCGGGACGGACCTTCTGGATGCCGTCCACGATCACCTTCTCGCCTTCGTTGAGACCGGCCGAGACCATGGCGGTCGCGGGCGTCGTCTGGCCAAGCTGGACGCGGCGTTGCTCGACGGCATTGTCCGGGCCGACCACATAGACATAGCTGCCCTGCTGGTCGGTCAGCACGGCGCCGCGCGGGATGCCGAGAACCTGGATCGGCTCCACACCCTCAAGCAGCACGGTGACGAACTCACCGTCGATCAGCGGCCGGCGGTTGATCTCGCCAGGCGTGGCGCCGGAGACGGTGGGGTTGGCGATCTCGCCGCGCAGGGTCACCGTGTCGGTGCCGTTGGCGATGGTCGGATCGACGTAATTGAGCTTGCCGTCCTGCTCATAGGTCGAGCCGTCGGGCAGCTTCAGCTTGATGCGCACGGCGGCAAAGCCGCCGCGGCTGCCGTAATATTTCGACATTTCCAGGAATTGCGGCGACGGCACCGGGAAGGTGACATACATCGGATCTTGGCTGACGATGGTGGCGAGCGTTCCCGAGGTCGGCCCGACGATGTTGCCGGTGGTGACGGCGTAGCGCCCGATCTTGCCGTCGATCGGCGAGGTGATGGTGGTGTAGTCGAGATTAATCTGCGAGGTGCGCAGCTGGGCGTTCGCCCCCAGAATCTGGGCTTCGAGGGCCTGCTGGGAGGCGATCGCCGTGTCGACCGTCGATTGCTGGCCGGCAGGCGTCTTGAGCAGGGCCTGCGCACGCTCGGTCGTCAGCTTCGCATTGCGAAGCTGCGCTTCATACTGGGCGATCAGGGCCTTGTTGACGTCGAGGGCGGCCTGGTAGGGCGGCTGCTCCAGCCGGAAGAGCACTTCGCCCTTCTTGACCTCGCGTCCTTCCGTGAACGGGGTTTCCTCGAGCTGGGCGGTGACGCGGGCTACGATGCTGACCCGATTGATCGCCTCGATGCGGCCGATGAATTGCTGGGTCTGGGTGATCGGCATCTTGGCGGCGACGATGAAGCCGACGGCCGGAGGACCGGCGTTGGGCATCTGGGCGGCGGCCGGCGAGACGAAAACCGGCACCATCGCGGTCGAGCCGAGCAATGCCGCGAGGGCGAGCATTGGTAGGGGGCGGGGCTGGGCGTAGGAATTGGAAGAAAGAAAACGCCGTAGAATTGCTGCTATCATCACGCGCCCTGTCGCAAGATGCCAGCCGCTGCGGCGCTTGGCATCCCCATCGCAGTGATGCGGCGCCACGAGACAAACTGGATCAAAATAAAAAACAAAAACAATTTAGTAGAATGAACTGCCTTTTTGGAAGCTCCATTGTGGCAGATCAATGGCCTCCGCGGCACAAACCGGCAAGCCAGCGTCGCTCCTGCCCTAAATGGGACATTTTTGCAACAGCGCCGATGCCGCCCGACTTGGACATGACTTTCAAAAGAGGGGACAGGGCGGCAGAATCTTTCTACAGAAACTCGGCAAGAAAAGATGAAGCGCCGGGTCCGGCAAGGGCCGCTGGCGCAAGGGGGAAGTCATGAGTGATTTTGCCGGCAAGTCCGTGATCGTGACCGGTGGCAGCCTTGGCATGGGGCTGGCCTGCGCCACACGCTTCGTGCAGGGCGGTGCGGATGTGCTGATCGTGGCGAACGACAAGGCGTCCATCGAGACCGCCCTTGCCAGCCTTGGCCCGCAGGTGCGCGGCCTGGTGGGCGATGTGCGCAAGGCGGCAGACATGCAGGCAGCCGCTGCTGAGGCGGCGAGCGCCTTTGGCGGCGTCGACATCCTGGTGTGCTGCGCCGGCATCCAGCGCTACGGCACGGTGGTCGAGACGCCGGAGGAGGTCTGGGACGACGTGCTCGACGTCAATCTCAAGGGCATCTATCTGGCGGCCAAATACGCCATTCCCGAGATGCGCAAGCGCGGCGGGGGCGCGATCGTGGCGATCTCGTCCGTGCAGGCCTTCGCGTCGCAGACCTCGGTTGCCGCCTATACCGCCAGCAAAGGGGGCATCAACGCGCTGGTGCGGGCGATGGCGCTCGACCATGCCGGCGAGAACATCACCGTCAACAGCGTCTGCCCGGCCTCGGTCGATACGCCGATGCTGCGCTGGGCCGCCGATCTCTACAAGGGCGATTCGACCGCGGAAGCCACCCTTGCCGCCTGGGGCAAGGGCCACCCGATCGGGCGCATCGGCCAGCCCTGGGAGATCGCCGAGGCCGTCGCGTTCCTGGCCGGCGACAAGGCGCGTTTCATCACCGGCAGCGATTTCAAGATCGATGGCGGCGTGATGGCCAAGCTCGGCATCGTGCTGCCGGAATGAGGTTTTCCGGGCGCACCGGATTCACCGTGGTCAGCGCGCCGGCCCCTTGAAGCATCGAAGCGGCGGAGAGCCCCGATCGGGTTATTTCACCACGGTCTCGCCGCCGGCCATCTTGGGTGCTGGTTCGCCGCTGGCGCTGCTCGGCATGGCAGGGCTCACCGCCACCAGGGGCGGGGCGGTCACTGGCGTGAATTTCGAATCCACGAATTCGAGGGCATCCTCGATGGTCTTGCGCCACAGCGACCAGGTGTGGTCGCCATCGGTGACGCGGAATTCGATGTTGATCCTGTCGGCCATCAGCGTCTCGTAGAGGGCCATGGAGCCGCGCCAGAAATTGAGGCCGTCATGGTCGCCAACGGTGAGATAGATCGCCGGCAGTTCGCTGCCGGCTTCGATCTGCCGGGCGAGCAGGGTGAACACATTGGCGTCATTGAAGCGCCGGGCGTCGAAGGGCGTACCGAAGGCACCGCCGAAATGGGCGCCCTCCGGTGGCAGATCGGGGCCTCCGACCACGGTGGCCTGGTCGATGCGCTTGAAATAGCTGCCGCTCGCGCCCGCCCATGCCGTCATGGTCTGGGAGGTCGGGATGTTCTGCCACAGTGCGCCGGACAGGCTCGCGACCGCGACGAAGCGGTCCGGCCGCTTGAAGGCAAAGCGCAGCGCCCCGAATCCACCCATGGAAATGCCGGCGATGGCGCGGGATTTGCGGGTGCAATGGGGGGCGAAGCGCTTCTCGAAAGCGGTAGGCAGCTCGTTGAGGAGCGCGGTTTCGTAATTGCCCGGCCCCTTCACATCGGCGGAATCGACATACCAGCTGTTGCCGGCGGAGGGCATCACCACCAGCATCGGGTTGATGCGCCCGCTCTTGATCAGACGGTCGAGCGTCACCTTGATGGTGGCGAGCGACGACCAGTCGCGATTATTGGCGTCGCGGCCATGCAGGAGATAGAGCACCGGCCAGCCGGTTTCCGGCGCCGGCAGGTCCGGACGATAGACAGACACGGTCAAGGGCCGGCCCAAGGCCTTGCTGGGAAAGGACATTTCCTCGAGCGTGCTGGCCCTGGCCCCGGCGAGCATGGTCAATCCGGTAACGAGGCCGAGACAAAGCGTCATGGCCCTGCGGGCAACAGAAAAAATTCCTGCGGGTTCGGTGCGGACCATGCGCATTTCAAGCTCGTATTGTGCCGTGCGACAAGCGAATTCGTCGAAAGCCGGCGATCGCTGCTCGCATCCATCGCATGGTTGCTGCGCTGAGGCCGTTTGACCAGCCGCTTATGACGGCAAGCTGTGTCACAAATTTGGAAAACAACGACAATTTCCGGCCTTGACGTTGCCGGAGCGTCATTTTGTCGAACAGCGTGGCGATGATGCAACAGGGCATGCAACTTTTTGGCCGCAACTTCGTTCATCCCCGGTACAGGATGAGGCCGCCACTATGTCGCCAGGCTCCAAGAATCGCTTCTGAACTTGGTTGAGCGAGGTGCTGAAGGAAGGATGCCGAAGTGCTGGCATCCTGTCGTGGCAATTCAAGCGCGCCGCGGCGACAGCAGTGATGGAAGTGGAAGGCGCGTATTATGAACAATCAATTCAGCTTCTTGCAGCTGGCACGGCCGATGCGCCCCTATCTGCTTACGGCGCTTTTGTTCGTGCCCTGCTATTTTCTGCAGGCCTATCTGGGCTGGCACAGCTATTCATACTTTGTCTTCTTGCCGGCGGTCGTGCTTGCGGAAGTTCTGTTCGGCTTCGGCATTGGCCTGTTTGCCATCCTGCTGACGGCCACCGTCGTCACGTTCCTGTTCATCCAGCCCTTCTATACGCTGTGGCTGGCGCCCGCCCAGCTTCCGGCGCTGGCGTTGTTTGCCCTTACGGCGATCCTGATCTTCGGCGCTTGCGAGGCGGTGCGCCTGTTGATCGACTATGTTGCCGATCGTCGGCAAAACCCTCCGAAGCCGGTTGCCGCCAGCCCGGCGGTGAGGCCCAATCAGCGCGCCATCTCCGTCGACATGTGGCGCGGCTTCGTGCTGTGCACGATCTTCATCAACCACATGCCCGGCAACCTCTTTGAGGTCATCACTTCGCGCAATTTCGGTCTGTCCGATTCGGCCGAAGCCTTCGTCTTCATGTCCGGTGTCGCCATGGCGCTTGCCTATGGCCGCAAGTTCAATGCCGGCAAGGAAGTCGATGTCTCGCTGGCGCTCGGCAAGCGCGCCCTGAAGCTCTATGGCGTGCATGTCCTGATGACGCTGGCCGGCATCGCCATCTTCGCGGCAGGTGCCCTGCATTGGCGGATGCCCGATCTCATGGCGATGCATGGACGTGATCTCTACATCCAGGATGCCGGCACCTTCCTGCTCGGCACGCTCTCGCTCGGCCATCAGATCGGCTATTTCAACATCCTGCCGCTCTATATCGCCCTGATCGCCCTGGTGCCCGCTCTGTTCTATCTGGCGCGGCTGCATATCGGTGTGATGCTGGCCGCGTCGGCACTGCTCTACGGTTTGGCCCGCCACTATGGCTGGAACCTGCCGTCCTGGCCGATCGCCGGCGGCTGGTTCTTCAACCCCTTCACCTGGCAGTTCATGATGGCGATCGGTATCGCCGTCGGCCTGCTGCTGCAGCAGGGGCGGCTCGCCATCTCCAAGCCGCTGTTCGCCCTTGGCGGCCTGATCGTCTTCGCGGGTGCCTTCGTCGTCACCAACGGCTTCGGCCTGTCCTTCGGCGTGCGTGAGGCTGTTTATGGCTGGCTCGACCTCGACAAGACCAATCTCGGCCTTGGCCGCCTCGTGCACTTCCTGGGCATGGCCGCCTTCATCTATGGACTGGGCATCTCGCCCAAGCTGGCGTCGCTGCGGGTGATGCAGCCGCTGATCATGCTCGGTCGCCACAGCCTGCTGGTGTTCTTCCTGCTTTCGCTGCTGGCCGGAGCCGGTCAGGTGGTGCTGATGACGGGCCATGACGCGCTGTGGATCCAGATCGCCCTGGTCTGCGGCGGCATCGCCTTCCTGTGCGCCGCCGCCAAGTTCAGCGAGGCCGAGAAGGCGGCCGGCGGCCCGGTGATGGTGCGGGGCTGAACCAGCCCCCACCTCAGCGCAGCAGGGGCAGGATGGCCCGGACCCTGGCATCGCGCAGATAGAGGCCGCCCCACATCAGCACGCCGAGATAGACACCGAAGAGAAGGTGGCTGAAGACCGGCGTGCCCGCCCTGAGATTGGTGGCGACGGCGCCGCCCAGCAGGCCGGTGAGCAGCACCGCTCCCAGGATCGAGCTGCGCGGAATGGCGTAGAGCACCGTGGCGGCGAGGGTGATCACGCCAATGGTGCGGGCATGCTCGGGCGGATAGCCCAGGCCCTGCATGGTGTCGATCACCACCTGCAGGGGCACCAGCTTGATGGCACCGTCGAAGAGGAGGAAGACCACCACCAGGGTGCTGAGCACGATGCCCGTCCAAGAGGCACCCCTGGAGATGGAGGCGGTTTCGTTCGGCATGGCTTCGTCTCCGTGTTGGCGGAACGGGTTGTCCGCCCGTTGCCACAAGGACGTTCGTCTGCACGTGGGGCCGACAGGACCCGCGCAAGATCGTTCGCTTTTCCCGTTGTAAAAGGCTGCTGCCGGAGTATCTCTCGGCGCCGACCTGTTGCAGGCGATGAGGGAAGCGGGACGGATATGCGGTTATGGCGATTGGCGCGGCGCCCCTTCCTGGCTCTCGACGGCAGCGGCGCGGAGCGCCATGGCGCCCGCTGGACGTCACCGGGCCGGCCGGTCGTCAATTTCGCCTCGGAAGCGGCCCTCTCCGTCCTTATCGTCCTGCGTTACTTGCCGCGGGATCTGGAGGGAATCGATCAGGACTATTTGCTGGGCTGGACCGAGACTGAGGAAGAACCGGAGGACATTCCCTTCACGCCGGATCCGGTCGAGAAGCGGGCGAGGGGGGATGCATGGCTGTCCTCGAACCGCTCCCTGCTCGCAGCCGTGCCCTCCGCCGTGCTGCCGGAAGCCAGGCTCATCCTGATGAATCCGAGACATCCCAAGGCGGGCTCGATCGCACCCTTGACGGTGCGCCCGTTCAGTTTCGAGCAGTGCCTCAGCCTGCCTCCCATGCCGGGCTAGGATCGATGAACGTCCGTGGCTGGATGGCGCACCTGTCGTCCTCAGCTTCGTGCATCCGGTTGCGACGCGGCGCCTGGGCAATATTGCGAACCATGCCGTAGAGTACGCCCGGATCGAACCGGTAGAGCAACCAGATGCGCCTCGGGCAGTGCTACAATTTTCACGATTTCCGTCGCATGGCCAGGCAGCGACTGCCGGGGCCGATCTTCGACTATATCGACGGCGGTGCTGATGACGAGGTGACCTATCGGCGCAATACCGCTGCCTTCGAGGCCTGCGACCTGGTTCCGAACGTGCTTCGCGGAGTGGCGGAAGTCGACATGTCGGTCACGGTGATGGGCCAGAAGCTGGCCATGCCGGTCTATTGTTCGCCGACCGC
Organism: Labrys neptuniae; assembly: GCF_040797145.1. Lineage (NCBI taxonomy): Bacteria > Pseudomonadati > Pseudomonadota > Alphaproteobacteria > Hyphomicrobiales > Xanthobacteraceae > Labrys > Labrys neptuniae. Next base: position 219,783 of record NZ_JBFNQD010000006.1, read on the forward strand.
GCTGCAGCGCCTCTTCCACCACCAGGGCGAGCGGGCCGTCGCGGCGGCGGCGGGAAAATACGGCACGATGTTCGGGGTGTCCTCGCTCGGCACCGTCAGCCTGGAGGAGGCGCGGCGGATCAGCGGCGGTCCGCAAGTCTACCAGTTCTATTTCCACAGGGATCGGGGCCTGAACCACGATATGATGGCGCGCGCCAAGAGCGCCGGCGTGCAGGCGATGATGCTGACCGTCGACAGTATCACCGGCGGCAATCGGGAGCGCGACAAGCGCACGGGATTTGCCATTCCCTTCAGGCTCACGCTCGCCGGCATGGCCCAGTTCGCGATCAAGCCGGCCTGGGCGATCAACTATCTCACCCATGAACGCTTCCAGCTGCCTCAGTTGCAGGAACACCTCAAGCTCGACGGCGGGGCGCTGTCGATCAGCCGCTATTTCACCGAGATGCTCGACCCCTCCATGTCGTGGCACGAGGTGGCGGAGATGGTGCGGCTTTGGGACGGACCGTTCTGCCTGAAGGGGATCATGTCGGCCGAGGATGCACGGCGTGCGGCGGAAATCGGCTGCAGTGCGATCGTGCTTTCCAATCATGGCGGCCGCCAGCTCGACGGCTCGCGCAGCGCCTTCGACCAGCTGGCGGAGATCGTCGATGCGGTGGGAGACCGGATCGACGTCATGATGGATGGCGGTGTCCAGCGCGGGACGCATGTCCTCAAGGCGCTCTCTTTGGGGGCCAAGGCTGTCGGGTTGGGCCGGTATTACCTATTCCCGCTTGCCGCAGGCGGGCAGCCCGCCGTCGAGCGCGCCCTGGAGCTGATGCGGATCGAGATCGAGCGAGGCATGAAGCTGATGGGCTGCACGTCCGTCGCCCAACTCACGCGCCAGAACATTCGCCTGCGTTCCTGAAACGGTTCCCGGTCCGCGCCCGGTCCGGCAAGCGCGATCCGCGATGGGGCGTCTCACAGCTTGAGCGTCACCCTGGCGTTGAGGAGCTGGCTGCGCCTGGCGCTCGAACCCAGCTTGATCTCGAAGTCGCCAGCTTCCAATACCGGCTGCAGGTCCCTGCCGGGGAAGGCGAGATCCCTCGCCGCCAGCGCGATGGTGACGGTGCCGCTCTGGCCGGGATCGAGGCTGATCCTGGCAAAGCCCCTCAGTTCCAGCAGGGGCCGGGACAGGCTCGCCACCAGATCATGCGTGAACAGGAACACGGTTTCCTGGGCCGCGCGCTTGCCGGTGTTGGTTACAGTGGCGCTGACCTCGATGGTGTCGTCGGGGCCGAACACGGCCTTGCTCACCTTCAGGCCCGACAGGCTGAAGGCGCCATAGGTGAGGCCATGGCCGAAAGGGAAGGCCGGCGCATTGGGGGCGTCGATATATTTAGAGGTGTAGTGGTCGTTCGGGTTGAAGGGGCGGCCCGTCGGATATTGCTCGTAGTAGAGGGGGGCCTGCCCGACTGCATCGGGCCAGCTCACCGGCAGGCGGCCGGAGGGCGATTCCTGCCCCATCAGGAGATCGCCGATGGCGGGGCCGGCCTGTTCGCCGGGCCACCAGGCCATCAGCACGGCCGATGCCTTGTGGAACAGCCAAGGCAAGGTCAGCGGCCGGCCGGCGAAGAGCACGACGACCACCTTCTTGCCGAGCGCCAGGATCGCCTCGGCGAGCTCGCGCTGCTTGCCCGGCAGCTCGGGATGCGCGCGGCTGGCGGCTTCCCCGCTCATCGGTGCCGTCTCGCCCAGGCAGAGCACCACGGTGTCGGCAATGCGCGCCGCTTCCACCGCGGTGGCGATGCCGGAGGTGTCGTCCGAGTTGATCTTCACGCCCTCGGCCTGTGCCACGACGGTAGCGACCTTGCCGAGGCTGGTACGCAGCGTGACGCTGTCCTCGGCCACCGAGGCGCCGCCCCAGGGACCGCGCATGTCGGCCTGGGCGTCGGCGAGCGGACCGATCAGGGCGATTCGCTCGGTACGCGTGAGCGGCAGGGCCTCGTTGTAGTTGGTGAGCAGGACGCAGGATTTGCGCGCCGCGTCGCGCGCGACCTCATGATGGTCGATGTTGCCGGCCATGGCGGCCAGGGGCGCCGTACCGCGCCGATAGGGCTGGTCGAACAGGCCGAGCCGCTCCTTGAGGGCGAGGACGCGCCTGACGCAGGCGTCGATCTCCGCCATGGTGACGAGGCCGCGCGACAGCGCCTCCGGCAGATGTTTGCGATAGGCGTTGGACACCATGTCGATGTCGACGCCTGCCCGCAGGGAGAGGGCTGCCGCCTCGGCGAGGTCGCCCGCGACACCATGGTTCAGCAGCTCGGCCACCGCATTGTAGTCGCTGATGATGACGCCGTCGAAGCCGAGCTTGTCGCGCAGCCAGCCCTTGAGCAGCGGCTCATGCGCCGTCATCGGCATGCCGGCCAGGCTGTTGAAGGCGGGCATGATCGCGGCCACCCCGGCTTTGACGGCAGCCTCGAAGGGCGGCAGATAGATCTCGTGCAGAGCCCGATCCGAAATATCCACCGAGGCGTATTCACGCCCGGCGACCGGCGCGCCATAGGCACAGAAATGCTTGGCGGTGGCGGCGATCGAGCCAATGGCCGACAGATCCGAGCCCTGGAACCCCTTGACCTTGGCAATCGCCATTTCGGCGTTGAGCCAGGAATCCTCGCCCGCGCTTTCGACGATGCGGCCCCAGCGCAGGTCCCTGGAGACATCGATCATCGGCGCGAAGGTCAAGGCAAGGCCGTCGTTCCAGGCTTCCACGGCCGCGATGCGCGCCGTGCGGGCCCAGGCAGCCCGATCGAACATGGCGGCTTCCGCCAGCGGCACCGGGAAGGCCGTCTTGTGGCCGTGGATGACGTCGAAGCCGAGCAGCAGCGGAATGCCGAGGCGTGATTCCTCCACGGCGATGCGCTGGACCTCGTTGACGTGATCGACGCCGACCATGTTGAGCAGATTGCCGATATCGCCGGAGCGGATGGCGTCGGGCGAGTCCCCGCCGAGCAGGGGGCCGGTCACCGCATAGCCCGAGGCAACCATATTGAGCTGGCCGAGTTTTTCTCGCAGCGTCATCTTGGACAACAGGGTCTCGATGCGGCTCATCATAACTCCTCGTTCGGCAGGCTTTCGCCGATCGCCGGATCGGCGGGGCCGATGTGCAAATCAGCCTCTCTTCCTTGCTTAACGCCTCGCGGCTTCTGTTCAACCCCCGCCTTGGTTAGCATCGCCGGAACATCGTGCGGTTTGGCGGAATCGCCAGGAACCGCAAGGGCGCTGTGGCCAATCCGTTGAATTGGCCGGGAACAAAGAGTTAGAGCAAGAACGACGTTTCCCGCTAACGTGTTTTGCTCTGGGAATCGGAGAGGGCAGATGAGCGTGATCACGGATCTGGATCGCTGGATCGAACAGCAATATCCCATTGCCGTCAGGAACATGCAGCTTGCGATCTCCGCCACGGCCACGGTGAAGGAGCGGCCGGGTTTCGGCCAGACCATCACGCCGAAAAGAGGTTCGGTGGTGGCATCGCCCGTACCGGCCTCCTACGATCCGGACCCCGACTATTTCTTTCACTGGTACCGCGACTCGGCCGTGGTGATCGATGCCCTCCGGCAGATCGATCCCCGCTGGCTGGACGGCGATATGGCAGCGGCGCATTTCTGCGATTTCGTCGATTTCAGCCTGTCGCTCAACGCTCTCAGGGGCGCCGATCTGGTCGCGGAGCCGGGTTGGCGCGTCAAGGTCGCCGAGGACTATCGGCAATTCGTGCGCGAGGATGCGGATCTGGCCAGCGCGGTGGTGCGTGGAGAAACGCGGGTCAACCCGGATGGATCCCTCGACATCTCGCGCTGGAACCGGCCGCAATATGACGGCATCGCGGCCCGTGTGCTGACCGTGCTGCGCTGGGCCTCCGGCCGATCCTTCGGTGTCAGGCACGACGATGCCGTCGCGACCCTGCTGGACCAGGACATCCGTTTCGTCCTCGCCCATTGGCGCGAGCCGAGCTACGACATCTGGGAGGAGGAAAAGGCGCATCACTACTATACGCTGCGCATCGAGGCGGCGGCGCTGGAGGAAGGGGCCTCCTGGTTGGCGGCGCAGGGCGATGCCGCGACCGCCCAGCGCGCCCGGGCGGATGCCGCGGAGATCCAGGGCCGCCTCCATCATTTCTGGCAGCCGGAGGAGGAGTTCTACCGCTCCCGCCTGACCGAGGACGGCAAGCCAACGCCGAAGGATCTCGACATCGCCGTCATCCTCGCCGCGATCCATGCCGCCGGCGCCCTGCCCACCCATTCGCTGCACGATATCAGGATGGAAGCGACGCTGGATCGCCTCGATGCGATCTTCGAAGAGGACTATGCGATCAACCGGGGCCGGCCCGAGGGACGCGGCATCGCGCTTGGTCGCTACCGGGGCGACGAATATTACTCCGGCGGGGCCTATTACTTCTCGACGCAGGCGGCGGCCGAATTCTGCTATCTGCGCGCGGCGGCCCTGCGTGCGGCGGACCCTGCCGCTGCCGATCGCCTCAAGGCGCGGGGCGACGCCTATCTCGAGACCATCCGTGCCTTCACGCCCGATGACGGCGAAATGTCCGAGCAGTTCGACCAGGCGACCGGCGAACACACCTCGGCCAAGCATCTGGCCTGGAGCTATGCCGGTTTCATCACGGCGGTGGAGGCGCGGCGAAAGGCGGGGTAAGCCGCCCGGCATAAGCACGATTTCGGCGACTTCCCTGCGAAACACTCTATCCCAAATGGGACATGGCGTCGGCGCCGACAAGGCTCCTACGATGGCCGGCAAGCCGCTGAGGCGGTACCGGATCAGAGGGGAAGGCCTTGTCGAAGACGCTCACCACCACGCCGCGGCAGGATGGTTTCCGCGCGCCCGGCGAGTTCGAGCCGAAAGCCGGTTGCTGGTTGATCTGGCCCGAACGGCCCGACACCTGGCGGCTGGGGGCCAAGCCCGCGCAGAAGCTGTTCGCCCGCGTCGCCACCGCGATCGCCGCAAGCGAGCCGGTCACGGTAATCGTCTCGGCGCGGCAGTGGCGTCATGCCCGGGCCTGCCTGCCCGACACGGTGCGGCTCGTCGAAATGTCGAGCAATGATTCCTGGTTGCGCGACAGCGGCCCCAATTTCGTCGTCAACGACCACGGCGAGGTGCGCGGTGTCGACTGGACCTTCAACGCCTATGGCGGGCTGAATGGCGGGCTGTATTTTCCCTGGGACCTCGATGACCAGCTTGCCCACAAGATTCTCGAAATGGAGGGGATGCACCGCTATCGCTCCACCCTGATCGCCGAGGGTGGCGGCCTGCAATGCGACGGGCAGGGCACGCTGATCACCACCGCGCAATGCCTGCTCAATGCCAACCGCAATGGCCATCTCGGCCTTGCAGCGGTTGAGCAGCAACTCGCCGACTATCTCGGCATCGACACCATCGTCTGGTTGCCTCGGGGCTTCGCCTTCGACGAGACCGACGGCCATGTCGACGACATCTGCTGCTTCGTGCGCCCGGGCGAGGTGGTGTTGAGCTGGACCGACGAGAAGGACGATCCGCAATATGAGATCGTGCGCGAGGCCGAGGACGTGCTGCGCTCGGCGCGCGATGCCCAAGGCAGGGCGCTGAAGGTGCACAAGCTGCCCCATCCCCTGCCGATCGAGACCACGGCCGAGGAAAGCGAGGGGGTGGACCAGGTCGAATTGACCTGGGCGCGGCCGGTGGGCAACCGCATCGCGGCGAGCTACATCAACTACTATCCCGGCAACAGCGTGGTGGTGGTGCCCGAATTCGGCTGCGCCCTGGATCGTCCCGCCAAAGCCGTCCTGGCCGGTCTTTTCCCCGGCCATGCCATCGTCGGCATCGAGAATTCCCGCGAGATCCTGCTCGGCGGCGGCAATGTCGCCTGCATCACGCTGCCCGTCTATGCCGGCCGTCGCGCCTAGAGCGGGCTTCGGTCTGCTTGGATAATTCTCCTCGTGATCTCAACGAGATGGGACCTTCCTGGTCTGAGCGGACCGGAAACGCTCCATCGGCTGCAAAGGAGGTTCGCATGCGCTCCCTGCTTCGTTCGGTCGTCCTTGTCATATGTCTCGCCCTTATCGGCCTGGCTCCAGTCCGGGCCGAGGACGAGAAGATCGTCAATGTCTACAATTGGACGGACTACATCGCGCCCGACACGGTGGAGAAATTCCAGAAGGAGACCGGAATCAAGGTCGTCTACGACAATTACGACGGTAACGAGATGCTGGAGACCAAGCTGCTGGCGGGCCGCTCCGGCTACGACGTGGTGTATCCTTCCGCCTTTCCCTTCCTCAGGAACCAGGTCAAGGCCGAGACCCTGCAGCCCTTGCGGCGCGATGCCATGCCCAATGCCGCCAAGGTCGACCCTCAGGTGTTGACCCTGATTGCGCAGGCAGACCCCGGCAACCAGCACGCCATGCCTTACATGGGCGTGACCGATGGCATCGGTTACAATGTCGAGGCCATCAAGCGCCGCATGCCGGATGCGCCCGTCGATTCCTTCGCCATGATCTTCGATCCGGTGATCGTCCAACGCTTCGCCGATTGCGGCGTTGCGATGATCGATGCGCCGACCGAGGTGATCCCCATGGCGCTGGCCTATCTCAAGCTCGATCCGCATTCGACCGCCCCAGGCGATCTCGCCAAGGCCGAAGCCCTGCTGAAGAAGGTGCGGCCCTCCATTCGCTATTTCCATTCCTCGCGCTACATCAACGATCTGGCCAATGGCGACATCTGCCTGGCGCTGGGCTGGTCGGGCGACATCCTCCAGGCCAAGACGCGTGGAGCGGCGGCAGCCAAGCCGGTCGAGGTGGCCTACGCCATCCCGCGGGAGGGCACGCTGGTGAATTTCGACACCATGGCCGTGCCCAAGGACGCGCCGCATCCCGACAATGCCATGCGCTGGATCGACTTCAATCTGCGGCCGGACATCGCGGCGGCCAATTCCAATTTCATATCCTATGCCAATGCGGTGCCGGCGGCGCGGCCTTTGCTCACCGAGGCGATTGCCAAGGACCCCGGCATCTATCCGCCGGACGACGTGAAGGCACGGCTGTTCGTGGTGACCAATTCCGACGTGGCGGTCCTCCGCCGCCAGACCAGGGCCTGGACGCGGATCCTGACGGGGCAGTGAGCCTGCCGTGAGAAGACGCCTCAGAGCGAGCGCCCGTCGCGTCCGCCGGCGAGCAATTCGACCTGGGAGTGCACGCCCAGCTTGGCATAGATGCTCTTGATGTGGTTGCGCACGGTGCCGGGCGATATGGCGAGCCTGCGGGCGATGGATTTGGCGCAGCCACCCTCCAGCATGAGGTCCAGGATCTGCCGTTCCCGGGCGCTCAGCCCGGTCTTGCCGCCGATACGGCCAGCCTGGCGGCCCGTCTGCCACAGTCGCCACAGCCGTTCCAGCACCAGCCGGATGGCGTCGCCGGCCCCTTCGGCGAGGACGAGGTCGGCATGGATGAAGCCGGGGCTTCCCCGATGGCGGAAGAAGGTCACGTAGCCGGCGGTGCCGGGTGAAAGATTGAACACGCCGGTGATTTCGTCGATGGTCTGCGACGGCTGGTAGAAGTCCCGATAATAGGGCGTCTTCTCGAAATGGAAGGTGTCGAAGCTGGACAGGGGCAGCAGGAAATCCTGCCGCGTGGCGGCGAATTTCTGGAAGAAGGGATCCTGGCGAAAGAGGCCCCCGTCATATTGGCGGTTCCAGCGATCGGGCCGCCCGCCGTCGATGGTGACGCAGGCGCCTTCCCGCAGATAGAGGCCGACATGGCAGCTGTCCGCTGCCAGGAGGTTGCGGGCGCTCGGTGCAAAGCGTTCCGCCAGTTGCGCCGGGGACGTTGCGGCGAACGCCTCGGCAAGGCCGCGATTCCACTGCGCAAAGCGGGACAAAGGGAGCCCTGGTTCCATGGGACGGCCATCGCATGTTGTTCGAGCGCGGCAGACACCGCTTTCGAACAACATGGCATAAAGTCCGGGAGGCTCAAATCGGTGCTTTCACCCTCAAACGAACCGCCAGACCCTCACTCCATCGCCATGCTGTGGTCCATTTCCGGGGGCTTGGCGGCCTTTCGCAGGAAGAAGACCAGCGGCATCGCAGCGAGTGTCAGCAGCATCATCAGCTTGAAATCATTGATATAGGCGATGATGGTCGCCTGCTGGCCGACCATGCCGTCGAGCATGGTCTGGCCCGCTGCGCTCAGCGGGTCGATGAGCTTGGCCCGGGTCATGTCCTGCAGGGCCTGGTTGTAGGGCGTGATGTGGGTGACGAGATCGGCGTGGTTGGCCTGGGTGCTCTCGATCAGCAGGGCCGAGGTCATGGAGATGCCGACGCTGGAGCCGATGTTGCGCGACAGGTTGTAGAGGCCGGTGCCGTCGCCGCGCAGGCTGGCATCGAGGGTCTGGAAGGTCACCGTGGTCAGCGGCACGAACAGGAAGCCGAGGCCCGCCCCCTGCACGAAGCCGGTGACGATGATCTGCCATTGCGAGATGTCGGGGGTCCAGCCGGTCATGTCGTAGAGCGACCAGGCCGTCAGGCCGAAGCCGATCAGCAGGAGCAGGCGGGTGTCGAGCTTTCCGACCATGCGGCCGACGATGAACATGCAGACCATGGTGCCGATGCCGCGCGGCCCCATCACCAGGCCGGCGGTCACCACCGGATAGCCCATCAGCGATTGCAGATAGGGCGTCATCAGCGCCATAGCAGCGTAATAGGTCAGGCCGACTGCTGATATCAGCACCACGCCGACGGCGAAGTTGCGGTCCACGAACAGGCGCGGCTTCACGAAGGTATCCTTGCCCGTGAAGGTATGGACCAGGAAAATGTAGAAGGCGGCGGCGCAGATCAGGGCCTCGAGCTGGATCTCGCCGGAGGAGAACCAGTCGAGCTGCTCGCCCCGGTCGAGGAAGACCTGCAGCGCGCCGATGGCGATGGAGAGCATGCCGAAACCAAGCCAGTCGAGCTTCACGGCCGTGCTGCTGCGGGTCTCGGTGACGAAGGCCATCACGCCGAGCATGGCGACGAGGCCGATCGGCAGGTTGATGTAGAAGATCCAGCGCCAGGAAATGTGGTCGGTGAGCCAGCCGCCGATGACGGGACCGAGCACCGGCCCCACCATCACGGCGACCCCGAATACGGCCATGGCCCCGCCGCGTTCCTCGGGCGTGTAGATGTCGAGCATGATCGCCTGGGCCAGCGGCACCAAGGCGGCACCGAACACGCCCTGCATCAGGCGAAAGCCGACGATCTGCACCAGGGATTGTGCCATGCCGCACAGCATGGAGGCGACCACGAAGCCGATGATGGAGACCAGCAGCAGGCGCTTGCGGCCGAAACGCGCGGCCAGGAAGCCCGAAGGCGGGGTCATGATCGCCGCCGCCACGATATAGGAGGTCAGCACCCAGTTGATCTGGTCCTGGCTGGCGGCGACGCTGCCCTGGATATGGGGCAGCGCGATATTGGCGATGGTGGTGTCCAGCGCCTGCATGATCACCGCCAGGATGACGCAGGCGGTGATGGCGCCGCGATTGGCGACCTTGGGGGCGGGCAGGGCGGGGCTGGAGATTTGGCCGGCGCTCGCGGTGGCGGATGCGCTCATGGCAGGCCTCGTTCGCAACGATCTGGGACTATAGGTGATGAAATAATCAGGTGCTCAAAAAGCGGGCCGGCGCACGGGAGCGCGACGGCGTCATCGTCAGCCGGCCTGGTGGTTGCCTTGGGGCTTGTCTTGTCCGAACCAGCTCGTCACGAAGCTGGGCAGGCCGCGGGCATGGCCGGTATCGACACCGACCACCGCGCTCATGCCGACCCGTAGGTTCGGCTTGTCGGGTGCGGGATCGATGCTGATGCGCATGGGAATGCGCTGGACCACCTTCACCCAATTGCCCGAGCTGTTCTGCGCCGGGAGCAGGGAGAAGCTCGAGGCGGAGGCCGGGCTGATGGTCTCGACCTTGCCGGTCCAGGTCACGCCCGGATAGGTGTCGACCGAAATCTCAACCGGCTGGCCGGGTTTGACATAGGTGAGCTCGGTTTCCTTCGGGGTCGCGTCCACCCAGATATTGGTAGTGGAGACCAGGTTGAAGGCGCGCTGGGAAGCGTTGAGATAGGCGCCGCGCTGCAGGGAATCGACATTGGTGACGATGCCGTCGAAGGGCGCCCGCACCACGGTGTCGCCGAGGTCGCGCTTGGCATTGTCGACGGCCGATTGGGCCTGGAGATAGAAGGGGTTCCTTTCCACCGGCAGGGAGGCGTCGCCGCCGAGCTGGGCCAGCATGGCCTGGGCATTGGCCTGGGCCACGATGACCTTCTGGCGCGCCGCATCGAGATCATGCTTGGCCTGGTCGAAGCTCTGCTTGGAGGCGGCGCTGGAGGATTGCAGGTCCTGCTGGCGCTTGAACTGGGCCTCGTAATAGGGAATGTCCGCCTTGGCCTGCTCGATCTGGGCCTCGGCCTGGGCGTAACTCGCCTGTAGGGTCAGAACCTGGTTGCGCACGGTGCCGAGCTGCGCTTCCGCCCCTTCAAGGGCCGTGCGGTAGCTGCCGGGACGGATGCGATAGAGCACGTCTCCCTTCTTGACGGCCTGGTTCTCGACGACGTCGATTTCCACCACCGTGCCGGCGACATCGGTGGATATGCCGACCATCGCCGCCTGCACATAGGCGTTGTCCGTCTCCATCACCTGCCCGCCGGTGACATAGAAATAGCCGCCGGCAACGAGGGCGACGGGGAGCAGGGCAAAGAGCAGGGGGCGGGTCAGCGAGCGCTTGCGCATCCTGGCCGGCTGCGGCGTGACCGCGTCCTGACCGGCCTTGTCGTCGGAAAGCCGCTCGATCTCGATGGGGTTTTCGAGTTTCTGGGCCTGGTTGCTGCCATCAGCCATGTTTTGCCTCCTTGTCGTCGACCGGCTGGCGGCAGGCTTCGAGAAGGTTGGCCTTCATCTGCGTCAGGGTGTCGAGTAGTTTCACGCGGTCTTCGTCCGGGATGGATGCCAAGGCCTCCGCCCGCGTCCGGTCGCCGAGAACGCGCATCTCGGCGAGAATGGGATGGGCGGCCGGCGTCAGGAAGAGCAGCCAGACCCGACGGTCGCTCGCATGCTGGCGCCGTTCGATCAGCCCGCGCGCTTCGAGCTTGTCGAGAATGCGCACCAGGGTGATCGGTTCGATTTCGAGCAGTTCGGCCAGCCCGCTCTGATGGATCCCCTCGCTGCGCGAGAGGAAGGCGAGCGCCTGCCATTGCGAACGCGTCAAGCCGATATCACCGGCGCGCTGCTCGAAGCGCTTCCGCATCAGGCGGGCGACGTCATGCAGGATGAAGCCGAGGGTGGGCTGGTTGAGCATATCTAGAACATGCCGTTCTAATTATAAGCTTGCTTATCTTTATCCATGATTATAACAAGGATGCCTCAAATGCAATCGCCCAGATGGTGCGGACCGCAAAAATGGCTGCTGATCACGCGAGATTTGATCGGGGTTCGGTCCTGACGGGGGCCGGCTTGCTGTGTGCGGCCTGGTTCGGGCTGGCGCTTGGCACGCAACCTGCGGTCGCCGCGCCGCGCTTCGTCAGTTGCGGCGGCGCAGCCATGCTGGGGGCTGCACTGCTCAATTGCTCCCACCTGGCACCGACCAAGCCGGCGCAGCTGTGCAATTTCAGCTGGAGCCTCCTGCAGGTCGGTAACGTCCCGCAGGTGGTGAGCGGTTCCTTCCTGCTGCCGCCGGGCGCCAACAACGCCCAGGTCTATCAGGGGGCCGGCTATGTCGCCGCCCTGGCGTCGCCGGTCATCCTCTGCCAGGACCAGAATTAAGACCGGTCTCGCATCCGGGGCTTCAAAACCCAACGATTTTCGACACCAAATCAAGGGTTTGGCGTGTATCGTCGGACGGAGCCAGGAGTCGTTTTCGATGAGGCTCGGGATGACCGTCACGGTCCGCTTTCGGCGGCCAGCCTCTCTATTGCCGCTACAACGCCCCAAAACAGCCCCTTTTGGTTCACACGCCATACAAGTCGGCCAAGCTATCGCTTAGGTTGTACTCACAGGCCATGAGCCGTTCGAGCTCGGCCCACCCCGGGTGGAAACCAAGAGGGCCAGATCAATGTCCGCGACCTTTCGCAGCGCGTTTGCGCTTTTGTTCATCCTCATCGCGGCGAGTTTGCCGCTGCAACCAGCCCGGGCACAGAGCCAGGGCGAAAAGCGCATTGCCCTCGTCATCGGCAATGCCGACTACAAGGCCGGATCATTGGCGACCAGCGCCAATGATGCGGGCCTTATCGCCCAGACCCTGCAGGCTGCCGGTTTCGACGTCACCGGCGCTCGCGACCTGGATCAGGATTCGCTGCGCAAGGCGTTCCGTGAATTCCTCGACAAGGCCTCCGCATCGGGACCCGACACGGTGGCTTTCGTCTATCTGGCCGGTTATGGCCTGCAATCGGAAGGGCAGAATTACTTCGTGCCCGTCGACGCCGCCATTCAGACGCCAGCCGCCGTGCCGGCAGAGGCGATACGGCTCTCCGATTTCATTCGGCCGCTCGGCGCCTTGCAGTTGAAGGCCAGCATCGTGGTGATCGACGGCGCGCGCGCCAACCAGTTCGCCCGCGGCGACCAGCCCCTCGCCGGCGGCCTGGCACTCGTCGATGCCGAGCCCAACTCCCTGATCGCCTTCAACGCCGCACCCGGTACGGTGGGGCCGGCCGAGCAGGGGCCTTATGGCGCCTATGCCCAGGCTCTCGCCGAAATGATGCGGACGGGCGGGCTGCCGATCGCCGATGTGTTCGACCGTACCCGGTTGCGGGTGAGCGAGAGGACCAATGGCGCGGTGCTGCCCTGGAGCGCATCGAAGCTCGGCGAGCCCTTCGCCTTCTTCGACCGTGCCGCCGATGCGCCCGCTCCGCAGGTTTCCCTGGAGGAAGACAAGGCGATGCAATCCAAGCGCATCGCCGATTTCGACGCGCGTGATGCCTATGTCGCCGCCGTGGATCGGGACACCATGCAGGGCTATCAGGACTTCCTGACTGCCTTTCCGCGCGATCCCATGGCCAAGCGCGTGCGCGCCATCGTGGCCGCCCGGCGCGAGGCCATCACCTGGCATGAGACCTGGAAGCGCGATACGCCCAATGCCTACTGGTCCTATCTCAAGCGCTATCCGCGCGGTCCCCATGCCTGGGACGCCCGCCGCCGCCTGAGATATCTGTCGGCCGAGATCGAGCCGCCGGCGCGTTTCGACGTGATCGAGTATGACGTGCCGCCGCCACCGGAAGTTGAGGTCGTCTATGTCGAACGTCCGGTAATCGTCTTCTCCGATCCCGAATTCGACCTGCCGCCGCCCCCGCCGCCGCCGGTGATCTTCCTGCCGCCGCCGCCGCGGGAATTCGTGGAGCTTCCGCCGCCGCCGCCGCCGGTCGATGAGTATGTGCTGCCGTCGCCGCGCTATGTGGCGATGCCCGAATGGGTGCGGCCGCCGCGTTACGTCGAGCCGCCGCCGCAGAACTTCATCTTCAACAACATCCACAACGCCACCGTCATCAACGAGACGCTGGAAGCCCCGCCCGAGCGCATGCCGCGCCAGGAAGGCGAGGGCGGCCTGACGACCGGAGAGAAGGCGGCCGGTGCGGCGATTGCCGTTGGTGCGGCGGCTGCAGCCGCTCGCGTCGCCCTGCCGCCCTTCCTGCGCAATCGCGGCGGGCGCGGTGGCCAACCCGGTATGACGCAGCCGGCTGTGGCGCCGCAGCCGGGTGAGCCCGGTCTGGCTCCGGCTCCCGGCGCACCACAAAAGCCGGGGCGCCTTCTGCCAGGACAGGCTGTTCCTGGCCAGGCTCTTCCCGGTCAGGAAGGCCAGCCCGGCCGATTGCTGCCGGGGCAGGAAGGTCAACCAGGACAGGCCGTGCAGCCCGGTACGCTGAAACCGGGGCAGGCTCAGCCGGGTCAGCCCGGTCGGCTGCTGCCGGGACGGGTCCAGCCAGGCCAGGCCGCCCAGCCGGATGAAACCAAGCCGGGACGAGCCCAGCCCGGACAACTCCTGCCGGGCCAGGCGGCCCAGCCTGATGAAGCCAAGCCGGGACAGCGCCAACCCGGCCTGAAGCCCGGTCAAGGCCAGCCGGGCAAGGCCTTGCCGGGCATGAATGGCGAGGCTCTGCCGCTCGATAACGGCAAGCCGCCATTGGGTGACACCCCGCTTCCCGGACGCAAGCAGCCTGGTGGCAAAGCCGCCAAGCCGGGTCAGCTCGGCCAGCCACTGCCCGGAGCACAGCCTGAGGGGCAGCCGGATCAGACCCAGCCTCAAAAACCCCTTCCGGGGCAGAAGGGCCAAGGTCGCCTGAGGCCGGGGCAGCCGCAGCCGGACGGCACCACTCAGCCTCCGGCCGAGAACGGCCAGCAGCTCGGCAAGCCATTGCCGGGAGCCGACGAGGCGCAGCCGCTTCCCGGCCGCAAACGGCCAAAGGGCCGTCAGCCCCAGGATGGTGGTATCCAGGCTCCGCGGCCTGGCGCTACCCCTGAGGAACAGGCCTTGCCTGATGCCGGAGCACCGTCGCAGCCGGCAGGCCGCAAGCGTCGCCCGGCCCAGGACGGGCAAGGCCTTGGCGAACCCTTGCCACCAGCCGGGCGAGCTCTTCCGGACGGCAGCGGGCAGCCGCAGCCCCAGCCGGGCCGTCGTCGCCCGCGCCAGCCCGATGCCGGTTTTGCTCAGCCGGACGAGCCGGCCCAGCCGTCCGGTCGCCGGCCGCGCGTCCTGCAGGGCCAGCCGGGTGGTGGATCTGACGAGGGTGGGGCACCCCCGCCGCGCCAGAAGCGTTTGAACCAGGCCCCCGCGCCGGACATGGAACCGGCCGTGAATGCACCGCGTCAGAATCGGCAGCTGCGCGCGCAGCCAGAGCTCGAGGGTGGGGCGTCCCGGCCGATGCAACGCCTGCGGCCGCCGGCGCAAGAGGGTGGTCCGGCCGCGGGTGGCGGCGGACGTCAGCGCCGCTGTGGCGGCCAGGGCGCACCGCCTTGTGAATGAGACGTGACGAAAACACCGCCCGGCTTGCCGGGCGGTGTTGCTTCAGGCCTTCTACCGGAGTTTTTCGGGTCAGAAGCCGCTGACGACATAGCCGCCATCGACGGGCAGCGTGGTGGCGGTCACGAAGATCGAGGCAGGCGAAGCGAAGAACAGGGCAGTGCCGACGAGATCATCGACGCTGCCCCAGCGCTTGAGCGCCGCCTTGTTGGCGATCTTGCCGGCCGGTACCGGATCCGACCACAGAGGCTTGGTCATGTCGGTGCGATGATAGCCGGGCGCGATCGCGTTGACGCGGATTCCCTCGGGCCCGAATTTGTGGGCAAGGGCCCGGGTGAGCCCCATGATGCCGGTTTTGCTGGCGCAATAGGCCGGCACGCTGTCATCGGCGAGATAGCTCAGCATCGAGGCGAAGTTGATGATGGACCCTTGCGATTTCACCAGCAGGGGGTGGGCCGCCATGGCAAGGCGCATGGCGCTGTTCATGTTGACGTCGACGACTTCGAGATAGGTTTCCTCGGTCCATTCGGCATCGGGCCGGGCGATTCCCTGGGCGTTGACGAGCACGTCGAGGGCCGGCAAGGCCGCAAAGAAGCGCTCGACCGCTGCCTTGTCGCGAACGTCGAGCTGCTCGAAACGGATGGACCGGCCACCATTGGCGGCTTTGGCTGCGGCCAGCCGCGCTTCGGTGGAGCCCGTCGCGATGACATCGGCGCCGAGATCGGCAAAACCCTGGGCGATGGCGAGGCCGATGCCGCTGGAACCGCCGGAGACCACGACGGTCTTGCCTTCGAACAGGCCGGGGCGAAAGGCGGATAGGACGTCCTGCATGGAGATTTCCTTCGATTGGATGAGAGAGGACCAGACGGCGGTTCAGCCTTGCTGCAGCCGGTCGAGATCGTCGTAGAGCGCCTGGGAATGGCGGTAGAGCCGGTCGAACACCGGCTGCATGCGGGCATAGGTCTCGGCCCAGGCCGAGTCGGGCAGGATCTCGGCGCCATAGCGCACGAAATGGCGGACGGCATCCTCGACCTTGCCGAAACGCCCCAGGGCCGTTGCCGCCATCGCGGCGCAGCCGACGAGGCCGCATTCGGTCTCCTCGGGCACCAGGATGGGCACGTTGTAGGCGCTGGCCTTGATCTTGAGCCAGAGCTCGGTCTTGGCGCCGCCGCCGGAGGCGACCACACGCTCGAGCTTCTGGCCGGTGGAGGCTTCCATCACCCGGATATGGCGGTTGACCGCGAAGGCCACCCCTTCCAGCGTGGCGCGATGGAGATGGGCGAGGCCATGCTTGGCGCCGATGCCGAAGAACTGGGCGCGGGCATTGCGATGGGCGCCGAGCCGCTCGCCGGCCAGGAAGGGCAGGAAGAACAGGCCTTCGGCGCCGGCCGGGGCCTCGGCGGCCTTGGCGACGATGTCGCCATAGGAGAGCGCCTTCTCATGGAAGGCGCGGCGGGCCCAGCGCATGGCGTCGCCCCCGGTTTCCAGCAGGGTGAACGGGCCCCAGTGCCCCTCGACGGTGCGCACGTTGCAGATCTCGGGATCGAGCAGCGGTTCGTTCGTCACCAGGGTGATGATGGAGGAGGTGCCCATCACATCCGAGGCCGTCCCGGGGTGGACGACGCCCGATCCGAGCACCGCCACCGGATAGTCGGCTCCGCCCACCAGGACGGGCGTGCCCTGGGCAAGGCCGGTCTCCAGGGCGGCGCCTGCGGTGACATGGCCGAGAATGTCGAGCGGCGAGCGGATCGGCGGCAGTTTGGCGGCATCGAGGCCGAGACGATCGATCATCGCGGTAGACCAGGTTCCGCTCGCCGGATTCATCAGGAAGCTGCAGGAGGCATCGCCCTCGTCCATGGCGATCTCGCCGGTCAGCCGCAGGTTGATGTAGTCCTTCGGCATCAGCACCGTGCTGGCGGCTCGATAGGCCTCGGGGTCGTTGTCACGCAGCCAGGCGAGCTTGAAGCCGGGCCAGGCGGGCGTCGGCGGGTTGCCGCTCTCGGAAAGGTAGGAGCCAGGCGGGTTGTCGCGCTCGAAGGCCGCCACCAGGCCCGCCGTGCGCTTATCGTTCCACAGGGGGGCGGTATCGCGGGTGGGATTGCCGTGACCATCGACCAGCACGGTGCCGTGCATCTGGCCGCAGGCGGCGACGGCCTGGATCCGGGCGGCGGCATTCTCCTGCCGGGCGAGCACGGTGCGGATGGCCGCCACGGTGCCGGACCACCAGTCGCTCGGGCGCTGTTCGGCCCAGCCGAAAGCAGGTACGATCTGGTCATATTCGCTGGCGGCAATCTCCAGAATGGCGCCTTTGCCGGCCTCGACCAGGGCTGCCCGGGCGCTGCCGGTTCCGACATCGATGGCCAGGATGAGATCCTGCGTCA
This sequence comes from Labrys neptuniae, assembly GCF_040797145.1. Classification (NCBI taxonomy): domain Bacteria; kingdom Pseudomonadati; phylum Pseudomonadota; class Alphaproteobacteria; order Hyphomicrobiales; family Xanthobacteraceae; genus Labrys; species Labrys neptuniae. The sequence goes on from NZ_JBFNQD010000006.1 coordinate 237,152, forward strand.
TGGGTGTGTCCTCGGCTCGCTCTTTGAAGAATGGGCGTGCAGCCATTGCCTCTGCATTTTTGGGAGTGATGCTACACGTTTTCCAGGCGGTCAACTGAAAATTCCGACATATTCATGTTGCATCGCAATAAAATCACCGAACTATCTTGCCGGGGCGACATGGAATATGTAGCATTGCTACAAAATTGACGCCCAGGCCGATATCATCGGCAAGCCCTGAGGAGAGCGCAGACATGGCCATCAACCCCATTGAGCGGATCGAGGCGATCGGCGTGGTGCCGGTCATCGCGATCGACAATCCCGCGGACGCAGTCGCGTTGGCCGATGCCTTGACGGCCGGCGGCCTGCCGATCGCCGAGATCACCTTCCGCACCAAGGCGGCCGCCGAAGTCCTGGCCATCCTGCACGACCAGAGGCCGGAGTTCCTGGCCGGTGCTGGAACGGTACTGGATCTGGAATCGGTGCAGGCCTGCAAGGACAATGGCGCGAGCTTCGCCCTCTCCCCCGGTTTCGATGCGGAGATCGTCGCTGCCGCCAAGGCGATCGGACTGCCCTTCGCGCCGGGCATCATGACGCCGACGGACCTTACCGCGGCCACGCGCGCCGGCCTGCGCCTGTGCAAGTTCTTCCCGGCCGGTGTCGCCGGTGGGCCGAAGGCCCTGGAAGGCATCGCCGCGCCCTTCAATCACCTGGGCGTTCGCTTCATCCCGACCGGTGGCGTCACGCTGGAGACGATGGGCGACTGGCTCAAGCATCGCTTCGTCGCGGCTGTCGGCGGCACCTGGATCGCCAAGCCCGAAGACATCAGCGGCGGCAAGTTCGCCGAGATCACCGCCAAGGCAAAGGCCGCCGTCGAGCGTGTCAAGGCGATCCGGGCGGGCGCGGCATGAGCAACTATCAGCCGGCGACCCGGCCGACTCTCTATTTCATCGGTGTGACCACCACCAAAAGCTCGATCATGCGGGTCTTCCCAGCCTGGGCCGAACATCTGGGCCTGAAGGATGCGGTGATCAAGGGCATCGACTTTCCTCTCCATGCCGATCCGGCCGCCTATCGCGAGGCGGTCGCCTTCATCAAGGCCGATCCCCTCTCGTTGGGGGCACTGGTCACCACCCACAAGATCGACCTCTACAAGGCCTGCCGGGACCTGTTCGACGAGGTCGACGATTTCGCCCTGCGCATGGAGGAGACCAGCTGCCTGTCCAAGCGGGACGGACGCTTGATCTGCCACGCCAAGGACCCGATCTCCTCCGGGCTCGCCCTCGACAATTTCATTCCCAGGGGCCATTTCGAACGGACCGGCGCCGAGCTCTTTTCGATGGGGGCAGGCGGTTCCACCATTGCCCTGACCTGGCACATGGTGCGCGAGGCACGCGGCGCCGACCGGCCGTCGCGCATCGTGGTCTCCAATCGCAGCCAGCCCCGCCTCGACGAGATCCGGCGCATTCACGAAGAGATCGGCATGCCGGTGCCGGTCGATTACGTGCTCGCACCCCACCCGACGGACAATGACGCGGTCACCGCTGCCCTGAAGCCAGGTTCTGTGGTGATCAATGCCACCGGGCTCGGCAAGGATGCGCCCGGTTCGCCGCTCACCGATGCGGTAGTCTTTCCGGAACGGGCGATCGTGTGGGACCTCAACTATCGCGGCGACCTCGTCTTCCTCGACCAGGCCCGGCGCCAGCAGGCGGCACGTCATCTCCAGATCGAGGATGGCTGGACCTATTTCCTGCATGGCTGGACTCAGGTGATCGCCGAGGTCTTCGACATCGAGATCCCGACCTCCGGCCCCTCCTTCGAACGGCTGGGCGAGATCGCCATCGCCGCTTCCAAGGGGTGATGCCGTGGAACGTATCCTGGTCACGCCGCGCTCGCTGACATCGGCGACCCATCCCCTGGTCGAACGCCTCCGGGCCGAGGGCCACGAGATCGTCATGCCGGCGCCCGGCAAATTGCCGGATGAGGCGGACCTGCTCGCACTCGTGCCGGGCGTGACCGGCTGGCTGGCGGGGGTGGAGAAGATCTCGCCGCGTGTCATCGCCGCGGCGAGCTCGCTGCGGGCGATCAGCCGCAACGGCACCGGGACCGACAATCTGCCGGTCGATACGCTGCTCGCGCGCAAGATCGCCGTGCGCATCGCCGCAGGCGCCAATGCGGCGGGTGTGGCGGAGCTTGCCATCGGCCTGATCTTCGCGGCGCTCCGCCAGATTCCCCTTTGTGATGCCGGCATCAAGCAGGGGAGCTGGCCGCGCCGGATCGGTGCCGAGATCCGGGGCCGCAAGGTCGGCGTGGTCGGCTGTGGCGCCATTGGCGCCGAGGTCGCGCGCCTGGCTGCCGCGCTCGGGGCCGAGATTCTCGCCTATGATCCGCAACGTCCTGCCGTCAATGTCGAGGCAAGCAGCCTGCGCTGGGTGGAGATTTCAGGCATGCTGGCGGAAGCCGATGTCGTCACGCTTCATTGTCCGGCGCCGGCCGATGGTCGTCCCCTGCTGGGCGCGACCGAATTCGCGGCCATGCGGCGTGGCGCGGTGGTGATCAACACGGCGCGGTCGTCGCTGGTCGATGAAGCGGCTCTGCTGGAGGCCCTCGAAGACGGGCGTCTCGGCTGTTACGCCACCGATGTTTTCGAAGAGGAGCCGCCGGCGAGCCTCGCTCTCGCCGGCCACGCCGGAGTGATCGCCACCAGCCATATCGGCGGCTTCACCCAGGAGAGCGTCGACAGGGCCACCGAGGTCGCCATCGCCAATCTGATGGATGCGCTGCAGGGGAGGGCGTGAGGGAATGCTGGAAGTCCTGCCCTTTGCCGGCCCGCTGGCCGGACAGCTCGCGAACCGTCCGCAGGCCGGCCTCTCGCTCTACTGGCTCGGGCAGGCCGGTTTCCTTCTCGACAGCGGCCGGCGCCGCCTGCTGATCGACCCCTATCTCTCGGATTCGCTGGCGCAGAAATATCGCGATCGCGGTCCTTCGCATGAACGCATGATGCCGGCACCGATCGAGATCGAGGACATGCCACCGCTCGATTTCATCCTCTGCACCCACCACCACACCGACCACCTCGATGCGGCGACATTGAACCCGCTCGCCCGGCGCTTTCCGCGGCTGCGCCTGGTGGTGCCCAAGGCCTCGCTGAAACTGGCGCAGGAGAGAACCGGGCTCGATGCGGAGCGCTTCATCGGCATGGATGCCGGCGAAACCCTCATGCTCGACCAGGACATCGAGGTGCGCGCCGTGCGGGCTGCCCATGAAGCGCTGCAGCGAGACGAGCACGGGCATCACCTGTTTCTGGGCTATGGCCTCGCGCTGAACGGTGTGTGTGTCTTCCATTCCGGCGATACGATCTCCTTCGCCGGGCAGGTGGATGAGGTGAGGGCCCTGGCGCCCGACCTGGCGCTGCTGCCGGTGAACGGCCGCTCACCGGAGCTCGCCGCTGCCGGCATCGCCGGTAACCTCACCCTGGATGAGGCGGTCGAACTGGCCTCGTCCTGCGGCATCGATGCCATGCTCGCCCATCACTACGGCATGTTTGCCTTCAATACGCTTGTGCCCGAGCGGATCGATGCCAAGGCTGCCGCGATGACCGGGCCGACCCGGCTGCTTCGGGCCGGGATTGGAATCGAGTATAGGCTGACAGGTCCGTCCGAGACGACGGACTGAGCCCTCCGATCCGAAGAGGGAGCCAGAAAGGGAAGCCGTTCATGACCTTGCCGGATCAGACCGCATCGCAGCCCGGACCCCGGACCACGATCCAGAACGTGCTGGAGGTGATCCGGCTGACCTTGGGCGAACTGCGCAAGTCCGACCGCAAGGTCGCCGACCTCATCCTGGCCGATCCCCAGCGCATCCTCAACGCCACGGTGGCGGAGACGGCGCTCGCCGCCGGGGTGAGCGAGCCCACGGTCATCCGTTTCTGTGCCGCCATCGGCTGCAACGGCTTCCAGGATTTCAAGCTGCGCCTGGCCCAGAGCCTGGCGTTGGGCACGCCGGCCACCCATTCGGTGCTGCTCGGCACCGATACGCCGGAAACCGTGGTCGAGAAGATCTTCGACTACACCATCACCAGCCTGGATTGGGCGCGCCATCATCTCGACAAGGCGGCTTTGGCCCGGGCGATCGACATCCTGGAGAAGGCGACGGCCATCGAATTCTTCGGCCTGGGCGCTTCGGGCGTGGTGGCGCGCGACGCCCAGCAGAAATTCCCGCTGTTCGGTGTGCCCTGCGGAGCCCAGCACGATACCCACCAGCAGATCATGGTCGCCTCGATGATGAAGCCGGGCGATGTGGCGGTGGTGATCTCCCACACCGGGCGTTCGCGCTCGATCATCGAGGTAGCCCGCACTGCGCGCGAGAACGGGGCCAAGGTCATCGGCCTGACCGGGTTCGAGACCTCGCTCGCCAGCCATTGCGACGTGGCCTTGCTGGTGGAGACGCTCGACAACACCAACATCTACACCCCCACCACCTCGCGCATCGCCGCCCTGGTGGTGATCGACGTGCTGTCGACCGCGGTGGCACTACGCCGCGACGAGGCCCATGTCCGGCGCTTCCAGGCGATGAAGCGCAAGCTCGCCGAATATCGCATCGGCGAATAAGGGAGATGTGGAAACCGGCGGACGAAGGCGGCCGGGGGTTGTGAGCAGCCCCTCAGGGGCGCTATGGCTATGGCGTTTTGCGATTTGACGGAATCACTAAGAATCGCAAAGACGCGTCAAAACAATGAGTTAGAGTAAAGCGGCGGTTACGTGTAAACGCGCTTTGCTCTAGGACGAAACCGGAATCACTGCTTGAGATGAAGATCGAAATCGAGATGGGCGTCGCGTCTGCCGCCGGCAGTGCGCCTGCAATGCTCGACATCGAGGAATTGCTGGCCACGCGCCTGCTCGTGCAGGGCAATTCGGGTTCCGGCAAATCGCATCTCCTGCGCCGGCTGCTCGAGCAGAGCGCTCCGCATGTCCAGCAGGTCATCATCGACCCCGAGGGCGAGTTCGCCAGCCTGTCGGATCGCTACGGCCATGTCGTCATCGACGGCGAACGCAGCCTGGCCGAACTCGAGCACATCGCCCAGCGCGTGCGCCAGCACCGGGTCTCGGCCGTGCTGGTCTTGGAGAGCCTCGACGCCGAGATGCAGATGAAGGCCGCGGCCGCCTTCCTCAATGCCTTGTTCGACGCCGAGCGCGACCATTGGTTCCCGATGCTGGTGGTCGTCGACGAGGCCCAGCTTTTTGCGCCCGCCGCTTCCGGCGATGTCGGGGAGGAGGCGCGCAAGGTCTCGCTCGGCGCCATGACCAACCTGATGTGCCGCGGCCGCAAGCGCGGCCTGGCCGGCATCATCGCCACCCAGCGCCTGGCCAAGCTGGCCAAGAACGTCGCCGCCGAGGCGTCCAACTTCCTGATGGGGCGCACCTTTCTCGACATCGACATGGCGCGCGCCGCCGACCTGCTCGGCCTCGATCGGCGCCAGGCCGAGACTTTCCGGGAACTGCAGCGCGGCCAGTTCGTGGCGCTCGGCCCGGCCTTGTCACGCCGTCCGCTTCCCATCAAGGTCGGCCCGGTGGAGACGCGCCCCAAGGTGGCGACGCCCAAGCTGACGCCGCTGCCGGAAGGGGGTGAGGCGGCGCGCGATCTCATCCTGGCGCCCGTGCCGATGGCGCCGCCGCGTCCGCGCCCCGAGCGCCGCGTGGTGACACCGCCGCCGATGTCGACCACCGAGATCCTCGAACAACTCGTGCGTGAGCGGCCTGCGGAAGCCGCCGGCGAGGAAGCCTTGCCTGCCATGCTGCCGGCCGAGCTGCAGCAGGCCCATGCCCGCATCGCCTTTGCGATCATGCAGGAGCCGGATGCGAGTTTCCGCACCGATGCCGTGCTCTATCAGGATTTCATCGTGCGCTGCCGCATTGAGCGGCTTGGCGGCTCGCCGCCCGCCATGGCCGAGTTCAAATTCCTGCTCAGCGCAGCCCGCGCCGGTCTCGATCCCGACGGTATCGACCAGGAGCAATGGCAGCGTGCGCTCGATCACGCCCGCCTTGTGCCGGCTGACCTCCAGGCCGTGTTCCTGATTCTCGCAGCGGCGGCGATGACGGGGCTGCCATGCCCTCCGGACGCCGAGATCGCCAGGCGCTGCGGCAGCCATTCGGCGGGCCGTGCCCGCAGCCAGATCCGCCATCTGCAGAATGCGGACTTCGTGATGACTCGCGTCGACATGCGTGGCGCGCGCATCGCCGTGATTCCCGATCTTGGCTGGGAGACTGCGCCCGGCGATCCCAATGGCCCTGCGCTCGACAGGGATGGCCTAGCCGCCGCCGAGTGACGACGGCTCCTGCATCAGCCGCAGGAGACCTCGCACTATCCGGAAGCATTAGTGTGGCGATGACCAAAAGCCCCCTAGGATGAGCGTAATAAACCAAAGCAGGCCTGAAATTCATCTGACTCTGTCGATATAATCGTGGCATAGAGCTAATCGGTTGATGGCTCCTCCAATTCAAATATGAGCGGATGATGTCTACCCAGATCGTTCCCCTGATCGTTTGCGGCGGCTCCGGAACGCGGTTGTGGCCGGCCTCGCGGGCCAGCCGACCCAAGCAGTTCCTGCCTTTATTCGGTGATCTCTCGACCTTCCAGGAAACGATGCGGCGTGTAAGCGGCGCCGAGCTGTTCGGCCGGCCCGTCATCGTCACCAACCAGGACCACCGCTTCCTGGTGGCCGACCAGTTGCTGTCCATCGGCGTCGAGGCCGATATCGTGCTCGAGCCCGAGGCGCGCGATTCCGGCCCGGCCATTGCTGCTGGCGCGGCTTTCATCGCTGCGCGCGACGGCGCCAAGACCCCGGTTCTGACGCTGGCCGCCGACCACCGCGTGCGCGATATCGAAGGCTTCCGCGCCGCCTGCGTGGCGGCGCGTCGTGGTGCTGCCAAGAAGAGCATCGTCACTTTCGGCGTGGTGCCCAACCAGCCCGCCACCGGCTATGGCTATATCGAGGCCGGCGAGCCCCTGGTCGACGGCGTCATGAAGGTGCGCCGCTTCGTCGAAAAGCCCGATGCCGAGACCGCCACGCGCTATGTGCGCGAAGGCTATCTGTGGAACTCCGGCAATTTCCTGTTCGAGGCCGGTTTCTTCCTCTCTGAATATGCCCGCTGCGAGCCCGATACCATCGAGGCGGTGAACGAGGCGGTCGCCAAGGCCAAGCTCGACCTCGGCTTCCTGCGCCTCGATGCCGAGGCCTTTGCCCGTTGCGGCAAGCGCTCGGTCGACTATGCCGTGATGGAGAAGACCCAGGCCGCCGCCGTGGTGCCGGCGAGCTTCGACTGGTCGGATGTCGGCTCCTGGGGGGCGGTGCGCGAGCTCTCGCCGCAGGACGAGGCCGGCAACGCCAAGCTGGGCGAAGCGCTGTTCGTCAATGCCCGCAACAATCTGGTGTCTTCGGAGCGCCAGCTCGTCTGCGTCGTCGGGCTGGACGACCTTGCCGTCATCACCACCGGCGATGCCGTGCTGGTGGCCCGCCGCGACGATGCCGCCGGCATCAAGGCGCTGGTCGAGAAGCTCAAGCAGAGCCATAACGGCCTGACCCAGGACCATCTGCAGTCCTACCGTCCGTGGGGGCACTACAAGTCGCTCGATCTCGGTGCGCGCCACCAGGTTAAGCGCATCGTGGTCAAGCCCGGCGGCCAGCTCTCGCTGCAGAAGCACCATCACCGTTCCGAGCACTGGATCGTGGTGCGCGGCGTCGCCAATGTCAGCATCAACGGCCAGATCAAGACGCTGCATGAGAACGAGTCGATCTATATCCCGATCGGCTCGACCCATCGGCTTGAGAATCCCGGCAAGATCGAGCTCGAACTGATCGAAGTGCAGACCGGTTCCTATCTCGGCGAGGACGACATCATCCGCATCGAGGACATCTACAATCGCGCCGCGTCCTGAGGCGCCAATAAACCTTCTCCCCTTGTGGGAGAAGGTGGCGCGCAGCGCCGGATGAGGGGTTGATGGAACCTAACAATTCTTGGTGACCTCTCCGGAGGTGACCTAGATGGGTCGCAAAACCCCTCATCCGTCCCTTCGGGACACCTTCTCCCGCAAGGGGAGAAGGTTAGGGTAGCGCCTTTGCGTGCTGCCCCTACCAGCAGGTGTAGCCGCCATCGACGGTGACGATCGAGCCGGTCATCAGGCTGGCGGCATCGGAAGCCAGGAACTGCACGGCGGAGGCGATTTCCTCCGGCTCGCCCATCCGCCCCTGCGGTGTCATCTCCAACCAGGTCTTGAACATTGCCGCATTGGCCGGGTCCGTCGCGGCATAGGCAGTCAGCGGCGTGTTGATATAGGTCGGCGCCACCGAGTTGACGCGTACGCCGCGCAGGCCCCATTCCGCCGCCAGGGACTTGGTGAGGTGATGCACACCGGCCTTGGAGGCGTTGTAGTAGGACTGCTCCTGCGGCTTGTTGACGATGATGCCGGACATCGAGCCGATATTGATGATCGAGCCCTTTCTGGCGGCCAGCATGTGCTTGCCGAAGGCGCGGCAGCACCAGAACACGCCATTCAGATTGACGTCGAGCACGTTGAGCCAATGCTCGTCGGCGACGTCCTCGGCCGGGGTCATCGAGCGAGCGATGCCGGCATTGTTGACCAGGATCTCGACGGTGCGGCCCTTGGCGGCGAGGTCGTCGGCCACGGCGGTCACTTCCGCCGAATTGGTGACGTCCATCTTCACCGTCTCGGCCTTGTAGCCCTTGGCTGCGAGGGCGGCCTGCCCCTCTGCCGCGACCTTCATGTCGAAATCGGCGATGACCACTTCGGCCCCGAACTCGGCCAGGGCTTCGGCGCAGGCCAGGCCTATGCCACGCCCGCCGCCCGTGACGAGGGCATGCCGGCCAGTGAGATCGAGTTTCTTCTTATACATCGCGGATCCTTTCCATGCGTCGCTCCCGTTTGCTGCATCGATTTTGCAAACGGGACAAAAGCCCGTGCAGCTACGGATCAATCTAATGCGGCATGCCGATTCGACGAAGTCAATCCTGCATTGGCCCTACAATTGGACAAGCATTTCGTGGGCTGTCTTCAAAGCCGGATCGAACGTCACAGGAAGCTCGACCTTCGTCATCACCGGACATCTCGTCCCCGACTGGACGAGGTGTCCGGTGTAGATCCAGGGGCCACAATCTCGACGGGTTGCGCCAAGCTGGATGCCCGGGACAAGCCCCGGGCATGACAAAAGTTGGAGCCCTTTCCGGTTCCGTCGCGAATTTTGAGTCCGTCTCTGGGGACCTGTCCTCCAGAATCAGGCGAGGGACAGGCCCTTGTCGTCGAAGCGATGCAGGCGGTCGGGCTGCGGCGTGAGATAGATGGTATCGCCGGTGGTGAGGCTGAACTCGCCGGGTGCTCGCGCGGTGACGCGGGTGCCCTCGTCGAGATCGACATAGAAGAAGGTGTCCGAGCCCAGATGCTCGGAGATCGAGATCTTGCCCTTCCATTGCCCCTCGCTCGGGGACAGGTTGAGATGCTCGGGACGGATGCCGATGGTGGTGGCGTTGTAGTTTGCCGCCGCGCCATCCTTGAGGAAGTTCATCTTGGGCGAACCGATGAAGCCGGCGACGAACAGGTTCCTCGGCTTGTTGTAGAGCTGGAGCGGCGAGCCGACCTGCTCGACATTACCGGCATTGAGCACCACGATCTTGTCGGCCATGGTCATGGCCTCGACCTGGTCGTGGGTGACGTAGATCATCGTGGTCTTCAGGTCCTTGTGGAGCTGCGAGATCTCGATGCGCATGTTGACGCGCAGCGCCGCGTCGAGGTTCGACAAGGGCTCGTCGAACAGGAAGGCCTTGGGCGAACGCACGATGGCGCGGCCGATGGCGACGCGCTGGCGCTGGCCGCCCGAGAGCTGGCGCGGCTTGCGGTCGAGATAATTGGTGAGGTTGAGCGAGGCGGCGGCCTTGGCGACCTTCTGGTCGATGACGTCCTTGCTCTCGCCCGCCATCTTCAAGGCGAAGGCGATGTTGTTGCGCACGCTCATATGCGGGTAGAGCGCGTAGGACTGGAACACCATGGCCAGCCCTCGCTTGGACGGCGGGGCCTGTGCCATGTCGACGCCGTCGATCTTGATCTCGCCCGAGGTGGTGTCCTCCAGGCCGGCGATCAGGCGCAGCAAAGTGGACTTGCCGCAGCCCGACGGACCGACGAAGACCACGAACTCGCCATCCTCGATGTCGAGGTCGAGATCGGGAATGATCACGACTTCACCGAAGGCCTTGCGCACATTGCGAAGATTGAAGCGGCCCATTTACGCAGCTCCCCATTCTGACATGTTGTTGTTCGTCATTTCACGGCGCCGAAGGTCAGGCCGCGGACGAGTTGTTTTTGCGAGAACCAGCCGAGTACCACGATCGGCAGGATGGCGAGGGTCGAGGCGGCCGACAACGTGGCCCAGAACAACCCCATCTTGGCCGAGTAGCCCGCGATGAACTGCGGCAGCGGCGCGGCGTCGAAAGTGGTCAGGTTCAGGGTCCAGAACGCCTCGTTCCAGGCCAGGATCGTGTTGAGCAAAAGCGTGGAGGCGATGCCGGGGACGGCCATCGGCGTCAGCACATAGACGATCTCGCGCCAGAGCGAGGCGCCGTCCATGCGGGCCGCTTCCAGGATCTCGCCGGGGATCTCCTTGAAATAGGTGTAGAGCATCCACACCACGATCGGCAGGTTCAGCAGGAACAGGACGACCATCACGCTCCAGCGGCTGTCGAGCAGGCCCCAGCGGTTGAAGAGCAGGAAGATCGGCATCAGGGCGCCCACCGCCGGCATCATCTTGGTGGAGAGCATCCACATCAAGAGATCCTTGGTGCGCTTGCCGGGCGCGAAGGCCATGGCCCAGGCGGCCGGAACCGCGAAGATCAGGCCGAGCAGGGTGGAGCCGACCGACAGGAAGATCGAGTTGAGCGCGGCCCTGCCATAGTTGGATTCCGTAAAGATGTTGCGATAGTTCTCCAGCGTCCATTCGAAGAAGACGAATTTGGGCGGCAGGATGCCTGCCTCGCCTTCCGTCTTGAAGCTGGTGATCACCATCCAGAGGATCGGGAAGAAGATCAGGAAGCCGACGATCCAGGCGGCGGCTGTCACGACGACCTTGCGCCGGGTGGAAACTGCGCGTGCCATGGCTCAGGCCTCCAGATTCTTGCCGATCATGCGGACGAGGAAGAAGGCGACGATATTGGCCAGCACCACGGCGACCAGCGCGCCGGCCGAGGCCGCTCCGATATCGTGGTCGCCCGCTTCGGTGAGATAGACCAGGAAGGGCAGATTGGCCGTGTTCAAGCTGCCATTGGTCGTGACCTTGATCTCGGCGAAGATGTTGAGGAGGAAGATGGTCTCGATCAGGATCACCACCGTGATGGCGCGCGAGAGATGCGGCAGCACGATGTAGAAGAAGTAGGAGATCGGCTTGGCGCCGTCGAGCTGGGAGGCTTCCTTCTGTTCCTCGTCCAGCGACTGGATGGCGGTGAGCAGGATCAGGGTGGCGAAGGGCAGCCATTGCCAGGCTACGATGATGATGATCGACAGGAGCGGCCAGTTGGTGAACCAGACGACCACCGGCAGGTGGAGCACCTGCGAGACCCAGGTCAGCATGCCGCCGTCGGCATTCATGAACAGGTTCTTCCAGATCAGCGCGGCCACTGTCGGCATCACGAAGAACGGCGCCAACACCATCAGGCGCACGATGCCCTGGCCGGCGAAGGGCTGATCCATCAGCAGGGCGATCAGGATGCCCCCGACGATGGTGATGGCAAGCACGGAGCCCACGATCAGCAGCGAGACGCCCAGCGACTTGAAGAAGGTGGGGTCCGTCAGAAAGTAGGTATAGTTCCCGAAGCTGTTCCAGTAGAAATTCGTCGGATCGTCGAGCGTATAGTTGTTCAACGAATAATAGATCGTCAGAACGAGCGGAACGATCATCCAGATGAAGAGCATGATGACCGAGGGCGCGACGGCCACCCTGGCGAGCACACGCGTCTGCTGCGTTGCCATCTTGAGGTCCTCCCCACAGACCAAATCTTGAATGTTTCCGAGCAAAGCGCGTTCAGGCTCGACCCCCGTATGTGAGCCCAATCTTTGCTTCGACGCGTCTTGGCTTCTTTGGCGACCCCTTCGAATCCCCAAAAAGCGTTCGTTCTAGTCTTCGAAAGGGGGCTGTCCCGGTGATGAAGAGCCGGGACAGCCAAGTTTCAGGAGGGGCGATGAGCCCCGTCCCGGGAGGAAGGGGTCACTTGATGTAGCCGGCCTTGGTCATGGTGCGGGTCACCAGCTTCTGCGATGCGGCCAGGGCATCGTCGATCGAAGCCGAGCCGGCCAGGGCCGAGGAGAATTGCTGGCCCACCGAGGTGCCCATGCCCTGGAACTCGGGAATGGCGACGAACTGCACGCCGACATAGGGCACCGGCTTGACGGTGGGATGGGTCGGATCAGCCGACATGATCGAATCCAGCGTCAGCTTGGCGAAGGGCGCAGCCTTCTGGTAGTCGGGATTGTTGTAGAGCGAGGTGCGGGTCCCGGGAGGTGCCGCAGCCCAGTTGCCCTCGGTCTTGGCAACCAGGGCCGAATAGTCCTTGCTGGTGGCCCAGGCGATGAACTTCTCGGCGGCTTCCACCTTCTGAGAGCCGGCGGGGACCGCGAGCGACCAGGCCCACAGCCAGTTGGCGTTCTTGCCCTGGCCGGTATTAGGGGCGAGGGCGAAGCCGACCTTGTCGGACACAGTCGACTGCTTGGGGTCGGTCACGAAGCCGGCCGCTACCGTAGCGTCGATCCACATGGCGCATTTGCCCTGGTTGAACAGGGTGAGGTTCTCGTTGAAGCCGTTGGAGGAAGCATCCGGCGGGCCGGCTTCCTTGAGCAGGTTCACATAGAAGGTGAGCGTGGCCTTCCATTCGGGCTGGTCGAACTGGGGCTTCCAGCTTTCGTCGAACCAGCGGGCGCCGAACGAGTTCGACATGGCGGTGAGGAAGGCCATGTTCTCGCCCCAGCCGGCCTTGCCGCGCAGGCAGATGCCATAGGTGTCGGCGGTCTTCAGCTTCTTGGCGGCATCCGCCACGAAGTCCCAGGTCGGGCTGTCGGGCATCTTCAGCCCGGCCTTCTCGAACAGGTCCTTGCGATACATGATCATCGAGGACTCGCCGTAGAACGGAGCGGCGTAGAGCTTGCCTTCATAGGTCAGGCCGTCGCGGATCGGCTTGATCAGGTCATTGGTGTCATAGTTGTCGCCGAGCTTGTCGAGCGAGACCAGCCACCCCTTCTTGGCCCAGATCGGCACTTCATAGGTACCGATGGTGAGGATGTCGAACTGGCCGGCCTTGGTCGCGATGTCGGTCGTCACCTTCTCGCGCAGGGCATTCTCCTCGAGGGTGACCCAGTTCAGCGTGATGTCCGGATTGGCCTTGGTGAAATCCTCCGAAAGCTTCTGCATCCGGACCATGTCGCCATTGTTCACCGTGGCGATCGTCAACGTCTCGGCGGCTCCGGCCACCGTAGACCAGGCGAGGGAAACGCCGCAGGCAAGCGCGCCTGCAAGCGAAATCAGTGATTTTGCCGTTTGCACCAGAACCTCCCGTCAAAAATGCGCACCGCTTGTCACGGCTTGTGGGCGTGGGCAGACGCCCAATACAAGAGCATATTCTCAGCGGCGTGGCTTAATGTCAAGCTGAGTCATGCGCCGGGATCGCGCCTGCTGGGCAGGCAAGCGCCAGCGCGCGCGGAAGAGGGGCCGCGCGTCGGGCGATTTTCGGTTCTGGGCAGGGGTGGGTCTATTCGAGCAGAGCGATGGCCGTCTGTTCGTCGGTGATCAGACCGGAAAGCAGGTCGCCCTTCAGGGCGGCGCGGATCGGGGCGATCTTGCGCTGGCCGGCGGCGACGCCGACCACAGGCACGAGACGCGCCAGCCGGTCCGGGCGGAAGCCGGGCAGGCGCTCGGTATAATCGTTCTGCAGGATGCGGCCGTTGCGGTCGAAGGGCCAGGCGGCGATCTCGCCGATGGCGCCATTCTCGATGAGATAATGCATTTCCTGCTCCAGCACGAAGCCGTCCTGGTGGATTGGAGAGCCGTAGCTGACGTCGCTGACGCCGACATAGACGGCCCGTGCCGTCTCCACCAGATCCTGCAGCAAAGTGTGTACCGGCTGGCTTCTCAGAGCCTGGCAATGCTCGACGGTGTCGGCGAGCACCGGCATTTGCAGCGGGTAGCATTTGGCGTCGAGCTTATCGGCCAGGCGCATCGCGATCTCGAAGGGGCTGACGCAGCCGTCGCGCGCGGCATTGCCGACGATCGAGACCATCTTGAGGTCGGGGCGCGGCTTGGCCGAGATCTCGCGGACCATGCGCAGCAGGGTGCGTCCGGTCGAAAAGCCGAACACGCCCGAGCCGCGCTGGCCGAACTGGGTCTCGAGGATCTGCGCGGCGGCCAGTCCCACGGCTGCGAGCGGGTCGTGCAGGCCGTTCGGTACGACTTCGCAGATGGTCAGGCCGTAGCTGTCGCGCAATTGCTTGGCCAGGGCCGTGCATTCGGCGATGGGGCTCTGGATGCGGAACTCGATCACGCGTTCCGAGACGGCCAGAGCGACCAGGCGCTGCACGCTCTGGCGCGAAATATCGAACTGGGCGGCGATCTCATCCTGGGTCGCCCCGTCGATGTAGTAGAGCCAGGCGGCGCGGGTGGCGAGATCGAGCTTGCGGTTCTGCAGGTCTGCGAGGTCGCTCATGATATCCCATCCCTCTGAGTATTTGCCCAGGCTGGTTGCGAACGCCCAGTTTTATAACCTAGAATGCATTCATCGGGTAGCGGCGCAAGCCTCAGCATCGAGCGACGGTACGATTTTAGTCCTGCGGCGCTCGGGACAGGCCTCGTTGGGGACAATTCCGGCATTGTTGTCAGAACGGCGTCAGCGCAGCTTGTCCAGCAGCGCCCGCAGCGTGCCGCGCTCTGTCTCGCTCAGCGGCGCCAGGGTCAGGTCCGTGACGGCGGAAGCCTTGGCCACTAATTGGACGTAAAGCGCTTCGCCCGAGGCGGAGAGGGAGACGACGAGGCGGCGGCGATCCTCGGCATCGGGCCGGGTTTCGATCAGGCCGCGGCGCGACAGCCGCTCGACCACGCCCTTGACGGTAGCGACGTCCATGGCCGTGAGCCGGCCCAAGAGATTCTGGGAGGAGGTGCCGAGTTCGGCAAGCTTGGCCAGCACCGCCCATTGCATCGGCGTCAGGTCCTCGCCGAGCCCGTCGGAGAACAGGACGGCATGCCGCTGGTAGACCTGCCTCAGAATGAAGCCAATCTGATCGTCCAGTCTGTAATCGGTCATGGCATTCCAAGCAGGATTTCTCGATATTGCCCACGAATGGGCGATATCGAGAAATTCTGCAAGCGTTTGAAATTCTGCAGATTCCTCCCGATCGAGCCCGTGGTTCGATCGGGAGGAATCTGCCTGGAGGCGAATCGAGACGTGGACGCCGAGCCTACTTGTCCACGAAGGCCTTTTCGATCACGAAATCGCCCGGCTCACCATGATTGCCCTCGACGGCCCCGCGTTCCTCCAAAAGGGCCTTGAGGTCGCGCAGCATTTCGGGGCTGCCGCAGATCATCACGCGGTCCTGCTCGATGTCGAGCGGCGGCAGGCCGATATCCTCGAACAGCTTCTCGGACTTGATCAGGTCGGTGATGCGGCCGGTGTTGCGGAAGGCCTCGCGCGTCACCGTCGGATAATAGATGAGCTGCTCGCGCACGGCCTCGCCCAGGAATTCATGGGCGGGAAGCTCGTGGGTGATGCGCTCGCCATAGGCCAGTTCCTGGACCTGGCGGCAACCATGGATCAGCACGATCTTCTCGAAGCGGGCATAGGTCTCCGGATCCTTGATCAGGCTGAGGAAGGGAGCCAGGCCCGTACCGGTACCGACCAGGTAGAGGTAGCGGCCGGGCTTGAGGTTGTCGAGCAGCAGTGTGCCGGTGGCCTTGCGCCCGACGATGATGGCATCGCCTTCCTTCAGATGCTGCAGCCGCGAGGTCAGTGGCCCATCCTGCACCTTGATGGAGAAGAATTCGAGCGTCTCTTCATGATTGGCACTGACCAGGCTGTAGGCGCGCAGCAGGGGGCGGCCATTGACCGGCAGGCCGATCATGGTGAACTGGCCGTTCTCGAAGCGGAATCCCGGATCACGCGTGGTGGTGAAACTGAACAGCCTGTCGGTCCAATGATGGACGCTCAGAACCCGTTCCTCGTTGAAATTGCTCATGCTGGCCGCCTTGCCACTAGGCAGGTTCCTCCTGATCGGGCCGCGGTCCGATCAGGAGGAACCTGCAGGATATCAAACTTTCCAGAGTGTCTTGGCGAGGCTCGTCCATGGGCCTCGCCAGGGCACTCCGTTCAGGTCGTCACTCATTCTCACCGAGGAGATATCCGCAAATAATCTGGCAATCAAATAAATAAACAAGGAATTGCGTGAATTAGAACCGATCCACGGTGGACGTCCTGATTTTAGGCAAAACTCGTTAGTGTGCAAACGAATTTTGCGCGCCAAAAAATGACCCTCTGCAACAAGTCCTTGCCAAAATGTCGGAAGCAGGGCCAAGTATGCAGCTATTGCAGGCACGCCTTCGAATTGCGGTCAGGCGTCGCCGCTTTCAGCCGGACGAGAACAGGAGGGGCAGCCCCGTTCCCGGTCCGGCATCCATCACCCAGGCATGGAGGCTCGGGCAGGCCCGTTCTGCCGGCTCGAGCTAGAGCAAAACGCGTTTGAACGTAAACGCTCGATTGCTCTAACTCCTTGTTTTGACGCGTCTTTGTGATTCTTGATGATGCGTCAGATTGCAAAACGCTTTCGCGACCGACGGCGCCGGATCGCCGCTGCCGCTACCATCATGGAGACGATCTTGAAGAAGCTTTCCTCGAAGACCCTCGGAAGCCTCGGCGCTGCCATCGCCGTTCCCGGGTATGATCGTTCCGCCGTGCGCCCTGGCATCGTGCATTTCGGCCTCGGCAATTTCCATCGCGTTCACCAGGCCGTCTATGTCGATCGCTGCCTGCACAAGCCCGGTAACGAAGGCTGGGGCATCTGCGGCGTCGAACTGATCGACGTCCCCGCCACCCGGGCCAAGGCCGAGGCCTACCGCGCCCAGGATTGCCTCTACACCGTCACCGAATATGCGCCGGATGGTGCGGCCAGCACGCGGGTGATCGGCGCCATGGTGGATTATCTGCATGCGCCCGACGATCCGGAAGCCGTGCTGGCCCGCCTCAGCCACGCCGATACCCGCATCGTCTCCCTGACGATCACCGAAGGCGGCTACAATCTCGACGAGACCACTGGCGTGTTCAAGCTCGATACGCCGGAGGTGGCGCTCGATCTGGCCGGCGGTCCGCCGCGCACGGCCTTCGGCTACATCGTCGAGGCGCTGCGGCGCCGACGCGAACAGGGCACGAAACCGTTCACGGTGATGTCCTGCGACAATCTCCGTCACAATGGCGGCACGGCGCGCAAGGCCATCGTCTCCTTTGCCCGCGCCCGCGACGCGGGGCTTGCGGCCTGGATCGAAGCCGAGGTCGATTTCCCCAATTCAATGGTCGACCGCATCGCGCCGCAGATTCCGCCCGA
Source organism: Labrys neptuniae (assembly GCF_040797145.1). Taxonomy (NCBI): domain Bacteria; kingdom Pseudomonadati; phylum Pseudomonadota; class Alphaproteobacteria; order Hyphomicrobiales; family Xanthobacteraceae; genus Labrys; species Labrys neptuniae. The sequence goes on from NZ_JBFNQD010000006.1 coordinate 254,759, forward strand.
GGTGAAGGAGCGCCTCAACAAGCGCAGCGACATCGATGACGCCGTGCCCGCTTTGGGCGAAACCTTCAGCCAATGGGTGCTGGAGGACGATTTCCGGGCCGGGCGCCCGCCCTTCGAAGAGGTCGGGGTCGAGATGCGCGACGACGTGCCGGCCTTCGAGTTCATGAAGGGGCGCATGCTCAATGCCTCCCACATCCTGCTGGCCATGCCCGGTATTCTCATGGGCTACCGCATCGTGCACCAGGCGCTCGCCGACACCCGCCTGCATCGGCTCCTGGAAACCTTTCTCGACCGCGACGCCATTCCGCGCATCGAGGGGCCGAAGGGTGTTTCGCTGGAAGAGTACAAGAACGCGGTGCTCGAGCGCTTCTCGAACCCGGCCATCAACGACCAGCTGCTGCGCATCGCCTTCGACACCACGGCCAAGATCCCGGTCTTCCACTCCAAGACCCTGGAAATGCTGCTGGCGGACGGTGGGGATCTTCGGCGCGAGGCCTTCTTCCTCGCCTGTTTCGGCGCCTATCTGACCGGCAAGGATGACAGGGGCGAGGCGTTCGATGTGGTCGAGCCGCGCCTCAGCGAGCAAGACTGGGAGCTCGTCCGCGGCGGCAATCCACTCGACCTGCTGCGCACCAGCCCCTTCGCCAAGCTCGGCCTCGCCGAGCATATGGAATTCGCCAAGCTCTATGCCGGCTATGTCGCCTCCATCCAGGCGACCTCGGCGGGCCAGACCCTGGCGGCGCTGCTGGTCGAGACGGCGTGAGGAGCGGGGGTGCAGCGCGCTCCCTTCCCCTCGGGGGAGGTCACCTTGCGGGCGGCATGAGCCGATGGAGTAGTAGCGCCGGAGAATCCGGCATTCGATCGGCCTCCCGTTTCATGGCCGTTGCTCAGACTGCCCGAACTTCGGTAAGCCGCCTGACGGCATGCTCGTCATCCCAGCAGACGGCGGCTTCCCATGCGGCGGACGCCTGCGCAGCGATGTCATAGGCGTTGCCGTCGAGGCCGGCGGCGTTGTGAGGCAGAGCCAGGTCGAGGTCGGGGACGTCGACATGCGACTCGTCCCAGTCGATCAGCGCGACCCGATCCGCGGTCATGCGGATGTTGCGCGGATTGGGATCACCATGGACGACGCAGGTCCCACACCCGATCAGCCGTGCCCATGCAGCCCGGCACCGGGCAACGCCCTCCGACGGCATCGCGGTGAGATTGATCCTCGTCCCGGTCTCGGCGCTCAGGAGGTCGATCGACGATCGCCAGCCTGGACGCTGCGGCCACCCCTGTGTCACCCGATGCAACCGGCGAAGCACGTCGGCGACGCGACGCCACTCGGCCTGCGTCTCCGGCGGTCCGCCTTCCACACGGGTCATCACCATCAGACCATCTGCGAACAGACGGCCGTCTGTCGTGGGAATCGGCACCGGCACGGTCAGACCTTCACGGTCGAGGTAGCAGAGGAGTTCGGTCTCCCAAGCCAGATCGGCATCGCTCCTGGTACCCAAACGACCGACTGCAAGGTGCCCGCGGGCACGTACGCTCCACACATCATTGGCAACGCCGCCGGAAAGCGGTTCGATGCGAGCGACGTCCGCACCCCACTGGCTGAGTGCCTCCCATCCCACTGGCGACCCTTTCGACCAACCACCGGTTCCCAACTCTAGCTCAGGCGCGTGGCACCGCAAGGGAGAAGGCCGTCGCCCTCCATCCTGACAAGCCTCAATCCAGGTTGATCGTCTCGGCGCCCGGCCAGGTGACCTTGTAGCCGAAATTGATGTCCTTGCTGGCGCCGGGGGCGAGATCCACCGTCCAGACCAGCACGCCACGGCGATTGTCGGCGTCGCGCTGGGTCGGTGGGGTCATCTGGGCGGAGGGTTCCACTTTGATGTCCTTGTTCTCGGCGACCGGCAGGGCTTCCTCGATCGACAGCTTGATGGCATTGGCGCGGCCATTGCGCAGGCTGATCTTGTAGTCGCGCCTTTCGCTGGTGGTGGGGCGAGCGATGCCGGTGTTGCTTTCCAGCTTGCGCGTCACTGCCCGTTCCACCTTGATGCGATCATCGGCGCCGAAGCCGAGGCGCACGGGTTCTCCCTTGGTGGCGAGCGGCATGGCGGTCTGGCCGGCATAGAGGCCGTCACGATAGATCGAGACGGAACCCGGAAAAAGCGGCGTATCCTCGCCATTGCTGAAGCTGGCCTCGAGAAAGGCCGTCTGCTGCAGGGAGGGGACGGCACGCGCCACGATTTCCGGCGTGAGCGTGGCCGAGGCGAGGCGCAATGCCTTGGAACCCGGCCCCGAGGGCACGCTGGCGCGGGCCGGAAGGGCCCACACGCTCTGGTAGCCGGCCGTGTTGAGCTTTGCCTCGGTCTCCCGCCCCGGCCTTGGCTGGGCCTGCGCCGCTGCGGAAGCTTTCGGTGCCGGGGGCGCTGTGCTCTCTTCGGCACGGCTGCGCGCCAGAGCATCGGCCGGCAGCACGTCATAGTCGGGCTGGAAATTGAGGACATAGCTGGCAAGCTTGGGAGGCGCGGCGCCCGTGGTGGCGCGGGCGGTCGAGATGGTGAGGGCGACGTCGCTCCAGTCCTCGCCGGTCGCTTGCGTGATCTTGGCCCGCCGTACGAGTTCGAGTTCACCCTTCTCGCTGTCGAGGCGGGCATCGTAGAGCGGTGACCAGCCGGCATTGCCGATCAGGTAGGAGACGGCGATGCGGCCTTTCACGGCCTGCTCGGCATTGACGGAGAGGCGGAGCTGCGTGCGCTTCTGGCCCTCGGGCCGACCATCGCGCTGGCTCTGCAGCCTGGCGATGTCCTCGTCGAGATCGCGGATCTTGAGCGCATTCTGGCGCAGTGCCTCATTGACCTCTGCCATGTCGTCGCCGACGGCGTTCCAGGCGCCGCGCAAGGCGGCGATGTTGCTGCCCTCCTTGGCCGCGTTGAAGGTGGCGCCATTGGCGAAGCGTTCGATCAGACCGCGCTTGGCGAGCAGGGCCTTGCCGATCCCGGCCAGGCCTTCGCGCTGATCCTTGAGATCCTGCAGGGTCTTGTTCGCCGCGGCATCGGGTACGGGGCCGTCGCTCAGGGCATTGGCGATGTCGGTTCCCGCCAGGGAGACGCCAGAGGCCTCACGCATGTCGACCCGGATCGAGGCTGCGTCGAGACCTGCGGGCAGATCCTTGGCGACCAGCACATTCTCGCCCGCCGGTATGTCGAACTCGATCACCCGGGTGACCGTGGCGGCGTCGGGATAGACAGAAACGGCATCGATCTTCGACTGCACCCCCAGATCCGCTGCAAAGACCGGCGTGGTACCCAGGAGCAGAAAGGCAGTAAGAGCGAGGCGAGGGACGGGGGACATGGCGGATCTCCGTTGCGGGACCGCCATGGGAAGGCAGGATTGCGGCGCGATGGCGACCGCAACCTCGAGCTGTATCGGGGGGAACAGAGAGCGCCGGCCTTGTCGGCGATGGGCCGGAAGATCGGCACGCCAAAACCGCATTGCGACCGACGGGGTGGCGTCGATCGCATGGGACAATTTGGGATCAGCCGCGCCCGCGTTCGGAAATCACTGGTTTCACGCGCAGCTCGATGAAATTCTCGATTTCCCTCAGCCGGCGGCGGGCGTCGAGGATGTCGGGACCGATGCCGTAGCGCCAGGAGATGTCGGTGCGTCTGACGTCGGCGACCAGCGCCTCGAGGTCGGCAATCCAGCTATCGGCAGCCCTTTCTTCGCGGAAGAAGCCTTCGGCGAGCAAGGTCGGCTTGTAGCGCCGCATGATCACCGTCAACTCGTTGAGCGAGAATTCGGGATGGTACTGGATGCCCCAGAAACGTCCGCCATCATGGCTGATATCGACCGCCTGTACGTCGCTCACCGTGTTGCTGGCAAGCACGATGGCACCTTCCGGCAGCGCCTCGACCTCGTCGCCATGCACGCAAGGGCTGGTGAAGATGGGCGCCTTGCCAGCGTAGAGCGGGTGGTCGCGTCCCTCGGCCGTCAGCGTGATGTCGCGCGCGATGCCAACTTCGCGGCCCTTGGGATTTGATCGTACCGAGCCGCCGGCGGCCACGGTCGCCACCTGCAGGCCCCAGCAGGAACCGAAGAAGGGCGTGCCGGACTTGTAGACCTCGCGGGCCAGCTCGACCTGGCGCATCGATTCGGGCTCGGCCTTCCAGATGTTGAGGCCGGAGCCGGTGATGACGACACCGTCATAGCTTTCGAGGCCGGCGGCATCCGGCAGGTTGGCACCTTCGTCGGCGGGCAGGGCGATGTCGCAGATCGCATCCGGCGCCAGGCTCTTCAGTACCGCCGCATAGGATTCCGACGGCGTGAGGCCGTAGGTCGCGCGGTGACGTTCACGCGCTGCACGGACATTGCCTTCGACGACGAGGAGACGCATTGCTCACCTGTGATCACATTTTGCCGCGACCGGGTTTAGCAGCCCGCGAGCCGGCGGGAAAGGGTGAAGAGTAACGATCCGTACAAGATGGGGGCCGGGGCGGCAAAATGAAGCGTTTGGAAGGGAGGGGAGGCAAAAAGTCATCCCGGACGCGATGCGGCACAAAGTACCGCTTCGCAGATCCGGGACCCCAAGAGGAGACCAGCGCTCTATCCGCAAGGCGGTCCCCGGACCAAACCTTCAGTTTGGTCTGACTGCATCGCATCACTTCGTGTTGCAATGCGTGCCCGCTCCTATTCGCCTTGGCGAATAGGAGCGGAGGATGACCTCACCTCAGAAAGTCAGCGCCTTCACCTGCACCACGTTCGGGATGGTGTTGATTTCCTTGAGCAGGGTTTCGCCCACCACCTGGTCGATGCCGACCAGGGCGATGGCATTGCCGCCTTCGAAATCGCGGCCGAACTGCATATGGGCGATGTTGATGCCGTTCTCGCCGAGCAGCGTGCCGATACGGCCGATGAAGCCGGGGCGATCGTGGTTGGTGATGTAGAGCATGCGTGGCAGCAGGTCCGCCTCCACATTGATGCCCTTGATCTGCACGATACGCGGCTTGGTGCCGGCGATGATGGTGCCGGCCACGGCCCGGGTCAGGTTCTCGGTCTCGACCTCCAGCGTGATCAGGCTGTCGTGGTCGCCCGTCTTCTCGCGCGTGGTCTCCTCGATGACGATGCCGCGCTCGCGCGCGACGCTGGGGGCGGCCACGATGTTGATGTCGGCCAGGGCCGGGCGCAGCAGGCCCGCCACCGCGGCCGACGTCAGTGCCTTGATCTTCATGTGGGCGACATCGCCCTCATAGACGATGCGGATGGTCTTGATGTCGGTCTCGGTGAGCTGGCCGGCAAAGGAGCCGAGCTTCTCGGCAAGCGAGATATAGGGCTTGAGGCGCGGGGCCTCTTCCGCCGTGATCGAGGGGAAGTTGACGGCATTGGAGATGGCGCCGCGCAGGAGGTAGTCCGACATCTGCTCGGCGACCTGCAGGGCGACGTTCTCCTGGGCTTCCGTGGTCGAGGCACCCAGATGCGGCGTGCAGACGACATTGGGCAGGCCGAACAGCGGGTTCGCCGTCGCCGGCTCCTCGACGAAGACATCGAGGGCGGCGCCGGCGACATGGCCGGATCTCAGGAGCTCGGCGAGGGCTTCCTCGTCGACCAGGCCGCCGCGGGCGCAGTTGATGATGCGCACGCCCGGGCGCGTCTTGGCCAGCGCCTCGCGCGACAGGATGTTGCGGGTCTGCGGCGTCATCGGCGTGTGCAGGGTGATGATCTCGGCCCGGGCGAGCAAATCGTCGAGTTCGACCTTCTCGACGCCGAGTTCCAGCGCGCGTTCGGCGCTCAGGAACGGGTCGAAGGCGATGACGCGCATCTTCAGCCCCACCGCGCGGTCGGCGACGATCGAGCCGATATTGCCGCAGCCGATGATGCCGAGCACCTTGCCGGTGATCTCGACGCCCATGAAGCGGTTCTTCTCCCACTTGCCGGCCTGGGTGGAGGCGTCGGCGGCGGGGATCTCGCGGGCCAGCGCGAACATCATGGCGATGGCGTGCTCGGCCGTGGTGATGGAATTGCCGAAGGGCGTGTTCATCACGATCACGCCGCGGGCGGTGGCGGCCGGGATGTCGACATTGTCGACGCCGATGCCGGCACGGCCGATCACCTTGAGGTTGGTGGCCTTGGCGAGGATGGCAGACGTGACCTTGGTGGCCGAGCGGATGGCAAGGCCGTCATAATTGCCGATGATCTCGGCGAGCTTGTCCTTGTCCTTGCCGAGGGCAGGCTGGAAATCGACCTCGATGCCGCGATCCTTGAAGATCTGGACGGCGGCGGGGGAGAGGGCGTCGGAAATCAGGACTTTGGGAGCAGTCATGGAAGCTCTCCTGGAGCGCGGGCATCTGCCCGCTTATGGAAACGGGATTCTTTGCAGAAGATGATGCTGCTGGGGCCGCCGATCTCTTGTCGGCCTCATTCCGGAAACGTCGTGTTTCCGAAGAGCCGGCAGGATGCCGGCGGTCCCAGGGAAGAATTCAGCCGAGCGTGGCGATCGCCTTGTGGAACGACCAGTCGAGCCAGGGCATCAGGGCCTCGACATCGGCGGTCTCCACCGTGGCGCCGCACCAGATGCGCAGGCCCGGAGGGGCATCGCGATAGGAACCGATGTCGAGCCCCGCCTTCTCAGCCTCGATGGCGGAGGAGAGCGCCTTGGCGAAGGCAGCCTGCCCGTCGGGAGCAAGGGCCGCCACCCTCTCGTCCACCACCTTCAGGCAGACCGAGGTGTTGGAGCGGGTCGCCGGATCCTTGGCCAGGAAGTCGATCCAGGGCGTCTTCTCGACGAAGCGCTCGATGGCGGCGAGATTGGCGTCGGCGCGGGCGATCAGCCCGTCGAGGCTGCCCGTGGCCTTGGCCCAGTTCAGCGCGTCGAGATAGTCCTCCACGCAGAGCATCGACGGCGTGTTGATGGTCTCGCCCTTGAAGATGCCTTCGATCAGCTTGCCGCCCTTGGTCAGACGGAAGATCTTGGGCAACGGCCAGGCCGGCGTATAGCTTTCCAGCCGGGCGACGGCGCGAGGGGAAAGGACGAGCATGCCATGGGCCGCTTCGCCGCCGAGGGCCTTCTGCCAGGAGAAGGTCGTGACGTCGAGCTTGGCCCAGTCGAGACGCTGGGCGAAGGCGGCCGAGGTGGCATCGCAGATGGTCAGGCCTTCGCGATCGGCCGGGATCCAGTCGGCGTTGGGCACGCGCACGCCGGAAGTGGTGCCGTTCCAGGTGAAGACGATGTCGCGGTTCTTGGCGTCGATCTCGCTGATATCGACGATGTCGCCATAGCCGGCCTTGAAGATGCGGGCATCGGTGAGCTTCAGCTGCTTGACGACGTCGGTGACCCATTCGGCGCCGAAGGATTCCCAGGCCAGCACGTCGACGCCGCGGGCGCCGAGCAGCGACCACAGCGCCATCTCGACGGCGCCCGTGTCGGAAGCCGGCACGATGCCGATGCGGTAGTCCGCCGGCACGCCCAGCACGTCACGGGTCAGCTCGATTGCCTGCTCAAGCTTGGTCTTACCAAGCTTCGCACGATGCGAGCGGCCGAGGGCAGCGGATTTCAGGGCTTCGGGGGTCCATCCGGGGCGCTTGGCGCAGGGGCCGGACGAAAAGTTGACAACAGCGGGCTTGGCCGCTGGCATTGGCAGTGTCATCGCGATGTCTCCATCCTCGCAGATGGGCGTTCCTCGTTGGGGAGGAATGTCCCGCAGCCCGTATGCGCTGCGGCGGGGATGGCGTCAAGAGACTTTTGATGGTCGGATAGAGGAAACTTTGGCGTAAGCCTTTCGAGAGCGCGACCGTGGCAGAAACGCCACGGTCACCCTGTTACTCGCCGTCACTTCACCGAGCCGGCCGTCAGGCCCTTGACGATGTAGCGCTCCAGGAAGATGCCGATCAGAGCGAGTGGGGCGATCGCCGTGGTGGCAAGCGCGGCCATCGACCACCAGTTGATGCCCTGCGAGCCGGTCTGGCTGGCCACCATCACCGGCAACGTCTTGGCGTCCGAGGAGGTCAGCAGGGCAGCGAAGAAATATTCGTTCCAGGTCAGCACCAGCGCCAGGATGAAGGCCGCCACCATGCCGGGGAGGGCGATCGGCAGGATGATGTGCCAGAAGGCGCCCCAGAGTGACAATCCGTCGACCAAAGCGGCCTCGTCGAGCTCGGTGGGGATGGTGTCGAACTGGTCGCGCATGATCCAGATCACGATCGGCAGCACGGTGAGGGTGTAGAGCAGGATCAGGCCGATGCGGGTGTCGAGCAAAGCGAGCTCGCGGTAGAGCACCAGGAAGGGCAAAGCCAGCACCACCGGTGGCAGGATCAACTGCGACAGGAAGAAGAAGGAGATGTCGCGGTTGCGCATCCAGCCGAATTTGTACTGGAAGCGGCTGAGGCCATAGGCGGCGAGCGAGCCGATCACCACGGCGAGCAGCGAGGAACCGAGCGAGGTGATCACGCTGTTCAGGAAGCGCGACAGGAATTCCGAGCGCACCGTCGAGGTCGAGCCGAGCGTATCGGGCGACAGGCCGAGCGAGCGCCAGCCCTTCCAGTCGGGCTGGAAGTCGAGCCACGGAATGAGATGGCCCTGGGTGACGTCGACCGCCGATTTCATCGAGGTGGTCAGTGTCCAGTAGATCGGAAACAGGCAGATGAAGGCCCAGGCGACCAGCGCGCCATAGATCAGCACGCGGCTCAGCACGGTGGTCAGGCGAAAGGCGGTGTCGCGGGGCACGGCGGTCGGGATGGTTGTCGTCGTCATGTCGATCCCTTCCCGATCAGCTGCTGCGCTGCATGAAGCGGTTGGCGATGTTCAGGAGCACGGTGACGAAGACGATGATCGCCACCAGATAGAACATCGCCAGCATGGTGCCGTAGCCGACATTCGAGCGGTCCCTATACTCGCGATAGATGAAGCTCGATACGGTGTCCGTCGCCCCGCCCGGGCCGCCGGAGGTGGTGTTGATCACGATGTCTGCGAGCTTGAGCTTGAAGATGATGCGCAGCACGATCGCCGTGATCGAGACGGGCAGCATCAGGGGGAAGATCATCTCCTTGAACTGCTGCCAGCCCGAGGCGCCGTCGATCTTGGAGGCTTCCATCACCTCCTTGGGCAAAGCTTGCAGGCCGGCGAGCAGCAGGATCATCAGGAAGGGGATCGAGACCCAGGCATCCATCGCTTCGATCGAGAGGCGGGCGATCCAGGGCTGGGTAAAGAAGGTCGGCTGCGACCAGCCCAGCTCCCGCATCAGCCGCGCCACCGGCCCATAGCGATATTCCATCATCGATTTGCCGACCATCCAGCTCACCGCCACGGGGCTGAGCATGAAGGGCAGCAGGAAGGCGACGCGGAAGAATTTGCGGGCCCTGATCTCGGCGTTGAGCAGGAGGGCGAGGCCGAAGGCGATGGCGTATTCCACCAGCACCATCAGCACGTAGAACACCATGTTGGCCAGAGCGTTCCAGAAATCGGGGTCGTGGAAGAGCGCGACGAGGTTGTCGAGCCCGTTGAAGCGCTGGCCGGCGAAGGAGGAGAGGTTCCAGTCGGTCAGGGCGATATAGAAGCCGAAAATGGTGGGGAAGATCACCATCGCCACGGTGAACAGCACGGCCGGCAGGATGAACAGGGCGCGCTCGCCCGCTTCCCCGCGCATCAGCACCTGCCCGACGCCGAGCGCCACCGACCACAGCACGAAGGCGTAGAGCACGGGACGCCAATTGTCGAAGCCGAGGGCCAGGCCCTGGTTCTCGTGCAGGAACTGCACCAGAGCGGCAACGACGAGGAGTACGGAGGCCAGGCCGATCAGGACGCGGCCCAGGAGGATGCGGCCGCTCGGGATGGAGCTTGGGATGTGTGTAGCGGTTGCAGACGAGGTCGGCGGCATCAGGGGCCCTGGACGCTGAACATGATGGACGGGCGCGACGCTCCCCTTCTCCCCCTGCGGGAGAAGGTGCCCCGAAGGGGCGGATGAGGGGTCTTGCTGTGCACACCACGTATGGCGCGCCCACCCCTCATCCCCCTGCCGGGACCTTCTCCCGCAGGGGGAGAAGGAGCTCTTGTCGGCGGTGGTCGAACGAAGACTACAGCCCCAGCGAGGCCTTGTAGAGCTTGATCTGCTTCTCGCGGCCGATCTGGTCGGTCAGCTTCTCCCAGGCGGCGGCGATCTGGTCGGCGCCTTCCTGGGCCTTGAGCTGGCCCGCATAGATCTTGGCGAGGATGTCCTCGGCCAGGCTGTAATATTGGAAGATGCCGGGGATGCGCGGCTCGATTGCTCCGTTGGGGTGGTTGTAGGAGTTGAACTGCGAGTCGAGATAGTTGGAGATGAAGGCCTTGTCATAACCGGCCGCCACCCACTCGTCGATATTGTGCTGGCTGTTGCGATAGCACTGGAAGCCTGAGGGATAGACCGCCGTCCACAGCGCCAGGTCCTTGCCACCGAGATGGGCGGCGGCACTCCAGGCGGCTTTGTGTTTCTTCTCGTCCTTGTCGACGCGGGCCATCACATAGACGCCCCAGCCGAGATAGGCCAGATTCGGCGCGAAGTTCGGGCCGCTGGCGAGCTTGTCCCACTTGCCGGTCTTCGCATTGTAGACGTCGTCGGAGCCGGGCAGGATGTCGAAGCCGCATTTGTCGCCGATGACCGAGGAGTCGTTGGTCTTGGCGTTGGAACCGATGTCGCCCCACCACACGCACATCGAGCCGGTGCCGCCGAGGAATTGCTGGAAGCCGGTGGTGTTGGGGTCGGCGTTGAGCTGGTCGGCGGGCTCGGAGGGCAGGGCGTCGAGCACGTCCTGGATGGCGCGCACCCAGGCCGGGTTGTTGATGCGCGGCTTCATGGTGTCGACGTCGAACAGCCAGGCCTTGTCGTCGGGATGCTTGGCATAGGCGGTGGCGCGGCTGCCGAGGAAGTAGAAGCCGAAGCCCCCCCAGGCCTTGCAGGCGTCGAGATAGCCATAGGCGTCCTGGCCGTCGACCTGCTTGCCCTTGAGGAACTTGGTCACCGCCTGCACCTGCTGCCAGGTACGGGGCACTGCCCATTCAGTGGTGTTGCCGGCTTCCTTCCAGGCCTTGGCCAGGGCCTCGTCCTTGAAGTAGTCGGTGCGGTAGTTGAAATTGTGGGTGTCGCCGTCGATGGTGACGCGGTACTGCTTGCCGTCCCAGGTACCGACGGGCGGCTTGAGGTAGGAGACCAGATCGTCCATGTCGATCTGCTTCTTGACCCAGTCCGGCATTTCCGACGCCAGACCCTTGCCGCAGACGTCGCCCTCGAAGGGGGCGCCCATCTCGAGCAGGTCGAAATCGACCGTGCCGGTGGCGATGGCCTGCTGCAGGCGGGGATTGTAGTCGGCCTGGGCGAGATCGATCCAGTTGATCTTGGCGCCGGTATAGGCCTCCCAGGGTTTGAGGAAGCCGCGGAACAGGAGGTTGTGCAGGTTCTGGTTGTTGAGCCCCATGAAGGAGAGTTCGACGCCCTTGAACTCGCCCTCCTTGATGGAGGCCTTGGTGGCGCCGAGGCAGAGTTCGCCGACCTTCTGCCAGTCCGCATCGGTGGGCGAACCCTTGCCGACGCCGGGGATCTGCAGGATCTTGGCCCTGAGGTCGCTGGCTTCGTCCGCCATGGCCGGCTCGATGGCGGCGGTGACGCCCAGGCTGCCCATCGCGGCCAGGGCACCGACGCTTGCGGCGCTCTTGAGCAGCCCGCGGCGGCTCGCCTGCAGGGCGAGAAGATGGTTGTAGTCTTCCGTTTTCACGTCGATTCTCCCGGTCTGGATGGCTCGTCTTGTTCTTGGCTGTCTGGCAGCAGGGATGTTTCTTCGAACCGCTCCGACAACGCGTGGTTGTGGCGGAGCGGCAGGATGCTAGGAAGGCCTTGTTTTCCCGTCAACAAAAAGGTCAGACCATTCCGGTGCACGGGCATCCTGGCGGTTCTTTTTGCAACGCGCGCGATGATTCCAAGAACGAACGGGACGTCCGTGCATCCGGAAATCTCAGTTCAACCGCAAACCCGTCTCGGCATCGAAAAGATGCACGGCGGCAAGATCGGGCTGAAGCGCCAGGGTCTCGCCCGAGCCGGCGGTAACCCGCTCGCGGAAGACACCCAGCACCCTCTGCTCGCCGAGCTGGGCGAAGACCTGGGTTTCGGCCCCGGTGGGTTCCACCACGGTGATCCTGGCCTGCAGGTTGCCGCCGAGGGAAAAGTGCTCGGGGCGGATACCGTAGACGACGCGCCGGCCCTCGCTGCCGGCTGGCGCTGAAGGGACAGGCAATTCCACGCCGTCATCGGTGACGAAACGCGGCGCGGGGCTGGTTTCCAGCCGGCCCTTGATGAAATTCATGGCCGGCGAACCGATGAAGCCCGCGACGAACAGATTGGCCGGGCGGTCGTAGAGCTGCAGCGGCGAGCCGATCTGCTCGATGATGCCGTCATGCAGCACCACGATGCGATCGGCCATGGTCATGGCCTCGATCTGGTCGTGGGTGACATAGATGGTGGTGGTCTTCAGGCGTTGATGCAGTTCCTTGATCTCGGCACGCATCTGCACGCGCAGCTTGGCGTCGAGATTGGAGAGCGGTTCGTCGAACAGGAACACCTGCGGCGCCCGCACGATGGCCCGGCCCATGGCGACGCGCTGGCGCTGGCCGCCGGAAAGCTGGCGGGGATAGCGCGCCAGATAGGGGCCGAGGTCGAGGATCTCGGCCGCCCGCTTTACCCGCTCGTCGATCTCGGCCTTCGGCGTCTTCCGGATCTTGAGCGCGAAGCCCATGTTCTCGGCCACGGTCTTGTGCGGATAGAGCGCGTAGCTCTGGAACACCATGGCGATGTCGCGATCGCGCGGCGGCAGGTCGTTGACGAGGCGGTCGCCGATCTTGAGGGTTCCCTCGGTGATCGGTTCCAGACCGGCGATCATGCGTAGCAGTGTGGACTTGCCGCAGCCAGAAGGCCCGACCAGCGTGACGAACTCGCCATCCTCGATATTGATCGACACGCCATGAATCACCTTCTGGGCGCCATAGGATTTCTTGACGTCGACGACATCGACTGAGGCCATGCGGCGAGGTTCCCTCTGACTGGATTTGTCGGACGAGGATTGGTAGCCGAATGCTTCGCTGTTCGGCAAGGGTAGGGCTATGGTCATCCCGTGCGCGCCGCACCGCTTCGCGCTGCAATGCGTGCGGGATGACTTCTCCTATTTGAACCCTTCGGCGCGGTAGACCTCCTTGCCGCCCACCACCGTCAGCAGCACCTCGGTCTTGGAAACCTGCTCCACGGGGATCTTGAGCGGGTTGCGGTCCAGCACGATCAGATCGGCGAATTTGCCGGGCTCCAGCGAACCGGTGACCTCGTCCTGATGCAGCTCATAGGCGGCGTCGATGGTGGCGGCCCTGAGCGCCTGCCTGATGGTCAGGCCGGGATCGGCGTTGAGCTTGCCCGGATTGCTCGGGTCGCTGCGGGTGACGGCGATCTGGAAGGCATACCATTCGTTGAGCGGATCTACCGGCCAGTCGCTGCCGAAAGCCACTCGCGCGCCAGCCTTGAAGATCTGGCCATAGGGCTCGACGAAGGGCAGGCGCTTCGGTCCGGCCTGCTCCTTGATGGCCGCCACCTGGTCGGGCGAGGCCGCGCCCCATTGGAAGGAGAGCACGGGAATGGCGTCTAGCTTGGCGAAGCGCGGCAGGTCGGCCGGATCCACCATCTCGTTATGCGCCAGTGCGGGCCGGATGTCCTTGCCCGGTACCTTGGCGCGCATGGCCTCGATCGCATCGAGCGTGACATGGACGGCACCGTCGCCATCCGTGTGCAGATGGGGATCGATGCCCGCCTTGGCGAGCCCGATCAGCAGCGGGGTGAGGCGGTCGGGCTGGACGTAGAGCGCGCCGCGCTCCGTGCCCGGCTGCCAGTCCGGCTTGTCGACACTGCCCTTGTTGACGAAATAGGGAGCTAGCGTATAGCCGGTCTGCGCCGGCGCCTGGATGACGCCGTCCATGAAGATCTTGGCGTTGCGCAGCGTGATGCCGGGTTCGGCCCGCAGCGGCCCCTGATCGAAGCGGGCGGCGAGCGTACGGACCCGCTGGACGTGGGCGTCGGCACTCTGGTCGGTGTCGGTGGCCAGCTTCGGCGCCAGATGGGCACGCGCCGTCAACTCGCCTCGCTTTTGCAGGGTCGCCCAGGCGGTCATCTCGCCCTCGTCGGCGGCCGCTTCGAGGAAGCTGGTGATGCCGCCCTTGCGCAGCGCCTCGAGCGCAGTGCGCCCGAAGGCGAGATTCTGCTCGGCCTCCTGTTCGGGCGAGAGCTTGGGCATCGCCGCCATCACCAGTGCGTCACCGCCATCCTCCAGCATGCCGGTCGGCTCGCCAGCGGTGTCGCGCACGATCTTGCCGTCCTTGGGATCGGGGGTGTCCCTGGTGACACCCGCGAGCGCCAGGGCCCGGCTGTTGGCGAGCTTGGAGTGGTAGTCGAAATTGATCACCAGGATGGGGCGCTTGGTCTTGAGCTTGTCGAGCTCGCCGCGGGCCATGTCGGTGCCCGCCGGCAGCATCTTCTGGCGGAACCAGTTGTTGACGATCAGGAAGGCGTCGGCGGAGGCGTTCGGCTCCGCGTCGAGACAGGCCTGGATGGCGGCCAGGGTTTGGTCGAGGGTCAGGGCCGCATAGTTGAGATTGCATCCCGTCAGGCTCTTGCCGCCGCCGAGGGGGTGCATATGGCCGTCGATGAGGCCGGGCATGGCCATGCGGCCGCCGAGATCGACCACCTTGGTCTTGGGGCCGATATGGGACTTGGCATCCGCGCCCGTACCGACGAAGACGATCCGTCCTTCGCGCACGGCCAGGGCTTCGGCCATGCTGTCCTTGCTGTCGGCCGTATAGATCAGGCCGTTGAGGTAAACCGTATCGGCAGGTCTGCTCTCCTGGGCATTGGCGCCGGCTGAACCGAGTGCCGAGATTGCGGTGAAGGCCATACAGAACAAGCCTGCCTTCAGGCTGTGGCTAATCATCTTCATTCCCCCTAAGACCCCTCCCGGTCTCCAGCGTCTTTGAAGAAACATGGTTGCACTTGGTTTGGAAAGACGCCATTTCCCCGCAGGGAGGCACGCATGAAAGCCAACAATTCACCGTCCGCCGAGGACGTCATCGTCGCGGTGTCCGGCGTCAGCAAGACCTACAAGACGGGCTTCCAGGCCCTGAAACAGATCGATCTCACCCTGCGTCGCGGCGAGATCTTCGCTTTGCTCGGGCCGAACGGGGCCGGCAAGACCACGCTGATCTCGATCATCTGCGGCATCGTCAATCCCTCCAGCGGTACGATCCGTGCCGACGGCTCCGACATCGTCAGGGATTACCGGGCCGCCCGCACCAAGATCGGGCTGGTGCCGCAGGAATTGTCGACCGATGCCTTCGAGACGGTATGGGCGACGGTGAATTTCTCGCGCGGCCTGTTCGGCAAGCCGCCCAATCCGGCCTTTCTCGAAAAGATCCTGCGCGACCTCTCGCTTTGGGAGAAGCGGGACTCGAAGATCATGGCGCTGTCGGGCGGCATGAAGCGCCGCGTGATGATCGCCAAGGCCTTGTCGCACGAGCCGACCATTCTCTTCCTCGACGAGCCGACGGCGGGCGTCGACGTCGAATTGCGTCGCGACATGTGGGAGATGGTGCGCGGGCTGCGCGAGAACGGCGTGACCATTATCCTCACCACCCACTATATCGAGGAAGCCGAGGAGATGGCCGACCGCATCGGCGTGATCAACAAGGGTGAGATCATCCTGGTCGAGGACAAGACCGAGCTGATGCGCAAGCTCGGCAAGAAGCAGCTCACGCTCAGCCTGCAGCAGCCCCTCGAAGCGGTGCCGACGGCGCTTGCCGCTTATCGGCTGGATATCGCCGACAACGGCAACCAGCTCGTCTACACCTTCGATGCCAAGGACGATCCGGAAGTGCTCTCGCGCCTGCTCCACGATGTCGGCGAAGCCGGTATCGGCTTCAAGGACCTGCAGACCAGCCAATCCTCGCTCGAGGACATCTTCGTCAGCCTGGTAGGGGCGCATTGATGAACATCCACGCCATTCGCGCGATCTACGTCTTCGAGATGTCGCGGACCTTCCGCACGCTCCTGCAGTCGATCGCCTCGCCGGTGATCTCGACCTCGCTCTATTTCATCGTGTTCGGCTCGGCCATCGGCAACCACATGCCCACGGTCGGCGGCGTGAACTACGGCGCCTTCATCGTGCCCGGCCTGGTCATGCTGGCGATCCTGACCGAGAGCATTTCCAATGCCTCCTTCGGCATCTACATGCCGAAATTCATCGGCACCATCTACGAAGTGCTGTCGGCTCCGGTCTCGGTGGTGGAGATCGTCATCGGCTATGTCGGCGCGGCCGCCTCCAAATCCATATTGCTCGGGTTCATCATCCTCATCACCGCCTGGCCCTTTTCGCATTATTCCATCGAGCATCCGTTCTGGATGCTGGCTTTCCTGGTACTCACTTCGGTGACCTTCAGCCTGTTCGGGTTTCTGATCGGCATCTGGGCCGATGGCTGGGAAAAATTGCAGATCGTGCCGACCCTGATCATCACGCCGCTGACCTTCCTGGGCGGCAGCTTCTATTCGATCAAGATGCTGCCCGACTTCTGGCAGGGCGTCAGCTACGTCAACCCGGTTCTCTATCTGGTGAGCGGCTTTCGCTGGGCCTTCTATGGGGCCTCCGCTTCCGATGTCGATTTCGGGCAGAGCCTGGGCATGACGCTGGTCTTCATGCTGCTGTGCCTGGCCGTGATCGCGCTGATCTTCCGCACGGGTTGGCGGATCAAGGTGTGAGCGAAGCTTCCAGGAGCCGTCTCGCAGCGGGCGGCGATTTCATGGCAAAGCGAGATTTGAAATAATGATCGAAACACCGCGCCTTCTCCTGCGCAAACCCATTCTCGACGATTTCGAGCCCCATGCCGCGATGTGGGCAGAGCCGGAAGTCTACAGGTACATCTCGGGCAGTAGGCGCAGCCGCGAGGACATGTGGCAGCGTTTTCTCCAGGCCCACGGCACCTGGCATTTCTTCGGCTTCGGCTATTTCTCGGTGATCGAGAAGGCGAGCGGGCGCTATCTCGGCATGACCGGCTTCCAGGATGCCATGCGCGACATCGAGCCAAGCCTGGTAGGCTCGCTGGAGGCGGGCTGGGTGTTCGCCTCCCACGCCCATGGCCGGGGCATCGCTTTCGAGGCAGGCCAGGCCGCCTTCGACTGGGCGCGCGGCATGCATCCCGGCCGCAGGGTCACGGCGATCATTGCGCCTGAGAACACTGCTTCGATCCGGATCGCCCAAAAGCTCGGTCTCGAGGCCGGCCCGGACGTCACCTATCATAATTCCGTCGTTACGCTGTTCGAGGGCTGGCTGGGTGAGACCGATACCCCGGCTCGACATTCCAACGGCGGCGCAGTAGCAGGGGCGTAACGATCACAGCCATGGCCGGGAAGGTGCAAGCATGCCGAATCAACCGACACCGATGACGGGAAGCTGCCGCTGCGGGCAGGTCGAGTTCGAGGTTGCTGCTGCGCCTTTGATGACCATGGCCTGCCATTGCCGCGGCTGCCAGAAGATGACCGGGAGCGCCTATTCCCTCAGCGCGGCAATTCCTTCTGAAGGCTTTCGGGTCACCCGCGGCGAGCCCGTGATCGGTGCCCTGCATGGACCGACACGGCATTTCTACTGCGGCCATTGCAAGAGCTGGCTGTTCACCAGGCCCGAAGGCATGGATTTCTTCGTCAATGTCCGCCCGACCATGCTGGCTGAAGCGGTGTGGACGGAACCGTTCATCGAAACCTTCACCGCGGAGAAGCTGGCCTGGGCCTCGACACCGGCCCGTCATAGTTTCGAGCACTATCCGGCGCCCGAGATGTACCAACCCCTGATCGCCGAATTTGCCGAGCATATCGCCTTGCGTCAGGCGGATGAGGCGCCCGCCACAGGGCGTTGATCGATACCGGCGGCTGGGATTGCTTTCAGGTCTCGGCATAGGGCGTGCCGTCCTTGTGCAGGAAGCGACCGTCCGAACTGGGGCTCGTCATGTCGATGTCGGAGCAATGGATCACGTCGGCGGGCGAGCGGGAGCCGATTTCGAGATAGTGCGCCATGGCACCGGATCTGTTGATCATGTGATGGCCATTGCCCGAGTCCTTGGGAAAGGCGGCGCAATCGCCGGCACGCAGGATCGTCTCGCCGCCATCCTCGACGAGAGTCAACTCGCCTTGCAGCACATAGACGAATTCGTCCTCGGCCGTGTGCCAGTGGCGCTGGCTCGACCAGTTGCCCGGCGGCAGCTGCATGAGGTTGATGCCGAAGTCCTGGAGACCGCCGGCATTGCCGAGGCGTTGGCGGACCCGTTCCGCGCAGGGAGCATCGAAGGGCGACGGATAGCCTGAGCCTTGGTGCTTGGGGACGGTGGCAAGGTCGACCTTGGGCATGGCAAACTCCCGGGTGTCACGGCCGTCGGGGCGACGACGGCAGCAGGGCGGCCATCTTGCCTTTTCCAGGCTCTTGATCAAAGGGGGCATGGATGCCGCAGGTTCAGGCGCGGTGAGAAGCCATTGTCACTTGCGGCTTGACGGGCTCCGACGTGCGGCGCACACTGATGAAGTCGATTATGGCCGGTGACCTCGATCTTCAGCGGCCAATAAGCCCTTGAATCAGCCAGCCTTTCACCGACGTGATTTGGCATGGTCTTCCACCTGGAAGGTGCGAAGGAAGTTAAGAAGGGCACGATATGAGCACAGGTACTGTGAAGTGGTTCAATTCCACCAAGGGATATGGATTTATCCAGCCGGACGACGGAACACCAGACGTTTTCGTACATGTGAGCGCTGTGGAGCGTGCGGGTTTGCGGGAATTGGCGGAAGGCCAAAAGATTAGCTTCGAGTTGGTTCGTGACCGCAAGACGGGAAAATCTTCGGCCGGCGACCTCAGGGTAGGCTGAACTCGGTAGGTTGCTGCGGGTGCTTGATGACATTGCCTTCGACAATTGCTCATCAGGCCTAGCATCCCAAGTGAGAATTCTTGCTCATCGTCATTGGCGACGAGGAATGTCGGCCGCATGAAAGTATCAAAATAGAGGCAGACATGATGCGGCGGGCCTTAAGCTCGTCCGCAAGTCTTTCTACCCCAAAACTCAAGGCATTCCACTTTCCTGACCTACTTCGTCGCACGCCGAAATCCGATTCAAGAGAAGATGGGGCGTCAGCGTCGAATCCATTCCAGAACACGACCGAAACAAAGGACAGGGGATGGGTATACACACTTTCGGAATTGGCGATCTTGTTATCTTGAAGCTTGCTCCCATCCGTCAGCAAGACAAGGCTTATGAAATTATCCGGCTGTTACCAGCTGATGGATCGGAGCCCATCTACAGGATCAAGAGTATAGGGGAGCCTTTTGAGCGGAGGGTCCGGGAGTCCGAATTGAGCGCCATGAAGATCGTCAATCGACTCAGCGTATTGCCGTCCCCCTGATCCATTGGGCCAGCCGCGCCAAATAGACCGGCTGGGGGCATTTCAATGCCATTCAGCGAATCCCTCGATTTATCGGACGCGCCGCCGCATATCCGATGGATGTACTTGGACTGGTCGCAGGGATTCGCTCTCTCCCGGTGGGAGTCGGCCAGGGGGGATGCGAACCACTGAGCCTCTGGCCGGAGCTACCCTTGTATGGCGGTCATTCCCTGTATCGGCCTTCCAGTTTCAATGCCAAAAGTGCTTGGGGCTTTATCGCGAACATGCGCGGTAATCTTGGCAAGGACATCGCAGGGCTGCCGGCCTTTGCTGCCTTCCGCAGGGCAGGTGAATAGCGCGAGGGCGCCCGATCACCGCAATCAGATGATCATGCCGAAAAAGCAAGATAATTCCTTCATGCGGCCTTTCAATAAAAAAAATTTACGCCTATATTTTTTTGAAAATTTACAATATATATAGAGAATTATCGATCTTGCTGATGAATTCCCAGGCAATTTCAAATTGCCTTTGACGATTCCCTCCGACAATTTCGGTAGAAATTTAGCGCCTGCTGCATCAACGCGGCAGGTTTATCTATGTCGATTGAAAGGAAATCGTCGTGAGCACGGGTACTGTCAAATGGTTCAACTCCCAGAAGGGATATGGCTTCATCGCTCCTGAAGATGGCAGCCGGGACATTTTCGTCCATATCAGCGCCGTCGAGCGGGCTGGCATGTCGGACCTTCGCGAAGGCCAGAAAGTCAGTTTCGACGTCGTCACGGACAGCCGCAGCGGCAAGGCCTCTGCAGACAACCTGCAGACCGTGTAGAACCAGCGTCTGCAGTCTTTGACCACGGATGTACCGGCATGGTCTGTTGAGGCGCTCTGAAGAGGCCGGGTTCACACCCGGCCTTTTTTGCATCGGCCAGTAAAATGACCATCAACTCCCTCGGCGCCTCATCCGCCATCCGGTAGCATCATTGGTTTGGTCATAAGCCACGCCAAGAAGAATGTCGGTCGTCACGGGTACTTTGAGCTTGGCCAAGTGCATGCTCGCTTCATTGCCCGTGCAAGGCCATTGGATCGAGTAGCGATCATCGTTCCTCACCACGAGCCCGACCGGCGGCCAATCTCTCTCCTCGAGAGCCCATAAGATCACCATCGCTTCGCTCCGATAGGATTCCCCGATCAGGCTGCCATCAAAGGACCAGTCTTCCAGTTGGCACGATAGCGGCGGGCATGGCCAATACACGCGACAGAGGATAACAGGCCTCGCCGTCGCCTTTCCCTGGGCGTTGCCTGAATTGGGAAGTGGAACAGCCATCTGCGGTCCACTTGCCCAAAGCGATATAATCGTTGCGAAACATTCCCTTGCAATGACAGCGCGGTTCATCGCAAGGGGGAAACTGAAAGATGTCAGGAAACCTGAGCGGGCTTCGCCGGTGAAGGGGCTCTCGCTGGACCGCTGCGCTTAGCTGCATTTTCACGCGGTTTCGGAGGCGGGAGAAGCCCCTCGCGCTGAGCTTGTTTGCGCGCGAGCTTGCGAGCCCGGCGCACCGCTTCGGCCTTTTCCCTAGTCTTCCTTTCGGACGGTTTCTCATAGGCCCGGCGGCGCTTCATCTCGCGAAAGAGGCCCTCTCGCTGCAGCTTCTTTTTGAGTACGCGTAAGGCCTGTTCGACGTTGTTGTCCCGCACCAGCACCTGCAATGAGTCATCTCCTTTTTGGTTGGGTAGACATGGGAGCAATCTCGAACATCGTTCATTGCTCCAAAAGCTCGATCTATTCGGTGTTGTGTCGATCGGATTTGGCCGTTCAGAATCAAGCCGTCAGGCGCGCGCTATCTCATGCTCTTTGACTGCGCGCAGATGCCGCTCACTCTTGCTCCTGATGCGATAGGCCGGCTCGGCATTTTCAACGGGAAGGATATTGACGATCTCGTAATACCCACTCTGCCCCACCAGGCCGGGACGCAAATAGACGACGGTGTCGCCGATCCCGAATTTGTGACATGTCGGGCCGGGCTCCCCACTAGCCGAACGCGAGGTGTTTTTGGCACCGGCTTGAACGGCATGCTTTCCCTTCAGAGGATAGTGTTCATCGTCATAGAGAGAGCGAATGGCGGAGCCTGTGTATTCGCTCGTGTCTGTGTGAATAGAGACCCCGTTAAGATTGGCCCCATACTCGTCCACGGCAAATTTTACGGCAGAGGCGAGGCTGTCAAACCGGCGATATTTTACAGAATTTCGAGTCCATCCAGTGGACTTTGATTTTACAAAAAGCTCAGAAGGAATGCAAAAATCCAATTTTGACATATGTCAAACTATCACTAAATTCCAGATTTGTCATTATATATCTAAAATTAAGATAGAATGGCGGCGGGATAAATTTACGGTTTCTTTGAAATATTGAGCGTCTGCACCATCCTACCAATTGCGACCGCCCTCGATGAAGGAGCGCCAGGTGTCTAGCCCCAGCGGCGGTGCGCCCACATCCATTGCTCGGGATATTCACGCACCCATTTTTCGAAGAGCCGATGAATCTGGTGCGTTGCCGCGTCGATATCGGCATTCCGATCGGCGGTGCGGGGCATGTCGAGAATCTCGGCCTCGATCCGAAAGCGCACGCCGCGCGTACGGATGACGCGGGCCGCGACCAGCAGCGCATCGCTTCCCCTGGCAAGCAAGGCCGGAAAGGTGGTCGAAGGGGCGGGCCGATCGAAGAATGGCACGGAGAGCCCATTGCGGTCGCGCAGATCGGCCAGCAATGCGATGGCACCCCCGCCACGCACGATGCGCAGCAGCTTCTTGCCGGTATCCGCGCCCTTGACGAAAAGCCCGCGCGGATAGCGGTCGCGGCGCACCAGCGCGACATAATCGTCGACTTTCGGATTTTTCATGCGCTGATAGACGCCGGCGACCTTGATGCCATTCGTCACCGTCGGGATGACCACGAGTTCCCAATTGCCGGTATGGAGCGAGACGAAAACCACGCCCTTGCCGCTGGCCTTCACCGCCTCGATCAACGGGCCGCTCGCATCCTCGACCCGTCCGGCCTTGACGATGCGATCCACCATCAGGCTTTCGGCGAATGTTCGTCCCAGATCCATCCACATGGCACGCGCCAATGCGTCGATCTCGGCGGCGCTCTTTGCCGGATACGCCGCGGCGAGGTGCTGCAAGGCGCGCTCGTGGCGGCGCAGTCGCGGCGCGACCAGGCGCCATAGGGACCCCATGGCCCAGGAACCGAAATCGAGTGGCAAGAGGTGAAGCAGGCCCACAAGGCCGCGCAGCAGGATATATTCGGCGGCGTGCTTGGTGTTGCGCCAGCTGCGCCCTGTTTCCGACGGGATCACGTTGGATATATCTGACAAATTTACCATCATCGTAACCGATATCGCCGGTTCGACCGAATGTCGCGGCGACGCATCAAGGTCGTGGGCCCGAATCTCGGCTGTGGAGGATGGTGAGGCCACCAACCTTGCCTATACCGGCATCTGCGCCCGAGGCCTGTTCTTTCGGGGACTCGGCGCGGACCCGGCGCCCAGACCACAGACGGCCAGCCCTCCACCTGGAGGACCATCCGAGATTTGCACCCCTTCCCAGCCTACCTCATGGCGATCGCCGCGTCGGCCTCGTCCGCGTGGGCCTCAAGGAACTTTGACCCGGCTCCGCCATCGCACCCGCGCCTTGCCTGGAAGCCCGCAGTTCATGTTCCCGAGCCACTCTTTCGCGGGAATCCGCCACGCCCTTGAGCCTGTAAGCGGGCTCGGGGCCGTCTGCGGGCATTTGCCGGGTTACTTGATAGGGGCCTTCCTCGTGCCTTGAGATGGACGAATGAAGGGTGACGATATCGCCGACCTCAAACGCATGCTTCATCACTCACTCCTCCTTGGATGTTCTGGAGGTGTCGGGAGGCGCTCGCCGTGCCGCCAATATCGCGATCCGCGACGCGTCGAGCCGGCGACAATCAGGTCCTGGTGACGGTCGGGGGTGCACTCCTGGGTGGGCCTCCCCGTCCTCGCGACTGAGCCTTGGGCTTGGGGGCGGGCAGAAGGCCCTCGCGCTGGGCTTGCTTGCGCGCGAGCTTGCGCGCGCGGCGGACTGCCTCCGCCTTCTCGCGCACCTTGCGCTCGGACGGCTTTTCATAAGCCCTGCGCAGCTTCAGCTCACGAAGGACGCCTTCGCGCGCCAGCTTGCGCTTCAGGGCCTTGAGCGCCTGTTCAATATTGTTCTCACGAACGAGTATCAGCATACGAACTCCAAATACCAAAAACAAAAGGGCCGAACGCATCGCCGGCCCAAAGATGAATCGTAACCGTCTTGCACCAATCAACCGTTCTGATCGGTCGGGACTGAAGGCGGCGGGCACCTTTCCCTATTGCCAGCCACGGACTTACCCATCCCACGGCGCGCTACGGCGGGGCCGGGAGAAGAGTTGCAGTTTCCTGGAAAAATCGCAGCCTGCAGGCAGGATGCTGCAAGAGCTTCGGTCAATCCGCCGATCGTGGAGCGTGTCTCAATCAGGCCAGCATCTCACGCACTGGCTCCGCTCCAATTTTTGGAGTTGTACACCATTCACTGTGGGATAGCTAGGATCGGATGACCGCACGGTTCGATACATCTTGTCCGCCGGCCGTCCAGGATTGACCTGGGCTTCACAGGTCGATCCTGAATGGCGGGCATGGCGTTGGAAGGGGTGTGGGCTGAAACGCGCCGAATCCCGCCATGCTTGTAACTCACGCCGTTCGCCGGGCCTTCCTACAATCCCGTCATCGAACCAAGCAACGGGAGACAGCCATGACGGATCGCAGCTACACCACCAGTTTCACGGTCGACCAGACGCCGGCGCAGGCATTCGCCGCCATCAGCAATGTGCGCGGCTGGTGGTCGGAGACCATCGAAGGCGAGACCAGCCGGGTCGGCGAGAAATTCAAATATCGCTACGAGGATCTGCATCGCTGCGAGATCCAGGTGCGAGAGTTGATCCCGAACCGCAGGGTCGTCTGGCACGTCCTCGACAATTATTTCAGCTTCACGCAGGACAGGTCCGAGTGGAAAGGCACCGACATCCTTTTCGAGATCGCCAGGAAGGGCGAGCAGACCGAGGTCACCTTCACTCATCTGGGGCTCGTGCCCGACTATGAATGTTATGACGCCTGTTCGGACGGCTGGCACACTTATGTCAGTGGCAGCCTGCGGGACCTGATTGCCACCGGCGCGGGTCGCCCCAATGTCGGCGAGGCCATCACGGAAAGCGAGCAGCTGCTGACCCGCTGAGATGCGGTTTGGCCGGTTCTGGAGCAGGGCGCGTTCCCATTGGCGCGCCTTGCTCTAGATGCGGTCGAGGAAATCGAGCACCCGCCGAGTGAGCAGCCGCGTTGCATCCGCGTCGAAGGATGGCAGCGAATTGTCGGCGAAGTAATGCTGGTCCCCCGCATAGAGGAACAGTTCCGCATCCTCGGCTTTCCCGACGATCTCGCGCGCCGCCTGGATGTCGCCTTCGCCGACGAAGATGGGATCCCGGTCCATGCCGTGGATCTGTACCGGAACGCCCTGCGGCCAGGGGCCGAACGCCCATTCGCCGCTGATCGGCAGGCAGGAATAGAAGAACAGGGCGCCTCGGGCGCCCGGGCGCGTCTGCGCGAGCTTCTGGGCCGGCACCACGCCGAAGGAAAAGCCGGCATAGACCAGGTCCGAAGGTAGGCCGTCGGCGCAATGCTCGGCACGAGCCCGCATGGCGTCGAAGCCGACCTCATTGATATGAGCGAGGCCTTCCTCGATGCTGGCGAAGATGCGCCCGCCGAACAGGTCCGGTGCATGCACGCGATGGCCGGCGGCACGCAATGCGTCGGCGAATGCTCGCACGCCAGCGGTCAGGCCCTGGGCATGGTGAAACAGCAGAATCTCGGCCATCGTCGTTCCCCGCTGCCTGTGACGCCGCCAGCTAACCACGCCAATGTTGCAAATTGAAGGTCCTGCAGAACAGCGCTCCTCTCTCGCAGCATTCACGAGGGCGTCGGTGAATGTGGAACCACCGACTGCAATTCCGGCATATTCCTTTCGCCAGTCCAATTCACAGGACCGGCAGCCGGATGGGTGGCATTCTCGCCAGCTTCTGCAAGATTGGGGCAAAGTTCGATTCATCCGAATCGTATTTTTCCTCTGACTTATTGTTCTGACGCATTTTCTCAGCCGAAAGATCGGCCGGCTTTTCTGGAAAATGCTTTGGGGCCTCGCATTCGTTGCCCGGAGTGTTGCTCGATGAAATTGTTCTTTTCCGACAGGCAGATGGCCCATCGGCCGACCCAATACATGATCAATGGTCGTATCGGCAGCGCCCTTGAAAATCCCGAGCGCGCGCAAACCCTGGTCGGGTCTCTCACGGCGCTCGGTCTGACGCTCGAGGAGCCGAAAGATGCGGGTCGGGCGCCGATCGAGGCCGTACATGCCGGCCATTATGTCGACTTCCTGGAGACGGCCTATCGGCGCTTCCAGGAACTGCCCAATGCCGGGCCCGAAGTCCTGCCGGCCGTCAGCCCCTATCAGGGCGCCGACGCGGCCTTCCGCCCGCGTCCTGCCCCGCGCCCGAAGGGCATTCTCGGGCAGACGGGCTGGTACATCAACGGCCTGTCCAATGCGATGACGGAGCACACCTTCTCCTCCGCCTATCTGTCGGCCCAGAGCGCCGTGGCGGCCGCCGACGATCTCATCGCCGGCGCCTTCGACAGCTTCGCGCTTTGCCGCCCGCCGGGGCATCACGCCTATGTCGATCGCGCGGCCGGATTCTGTTTCTTCAACAATGCCGCCATCGTCGCCGAGCGGCTGCGCGCCCGCTATCAGCGCGTGGCCATCATCGATTTCGATACCCATCATGGCGATGGCACGCAGGCGATCTTCTACAGCCGCGGCGACGTCTTCTTCGGCTCGACCCATACGGACCCATCCAGCTACTACCCCCATTACACCGGCTATGCCGACGAGACGGGTGAGGGCGCGGGCGTGGGAACCAACCTCAACCTGCCCTTGGCCGAAGGCAGCGGCGACGAGGCCTTCGTCGAAGCCAACCGGGCGCTGGCCGCTGCCGTGACGGCGTTCGGGGCCGAGGCGCTGGTGGTGTCCGCCGGCTGGGATGCCCATCGCGAGGATCCGCTGTCCAAGCTGGCCGTGACCACCGCCGCCTATGAGGCGATCGGTTCCGTCTGGGGTGCGCTGCCCCTTCCCGTCGTGATCGTACAGGAGGGCGGCTATTCGCTCAGTGCGGTGTCGGAAGCTGCGCCGCGCTTCGTCTCAGCGTTCCGCACGGCCCGGCCGTCACGCTGATCCAGAAATCGAGACGAGGACCATCATGACACAGACTGTGACAGCCGGCGCCCAACAGGCGCCCGAGCGCCAGCCGATCCGTGCCGCACTCGGCGCCTTCGTCGGTACCATGATCGAATGGTACGATTTCTACGTCTACGGCACGGCCGCGGCGCTGGTCTTCGGCGATGTCTTCTTCAAGTCCGAAGATCGCTTCATGGGCATCATCGCCTCGCTCGGCACCTTCGCTATCGGCTTCGTGGCCCGTCCTGTCGGCGCCCTGCTGTTCGGCCATTTCGGCGACAAGGTCGGGCGCAAGAACTCGCTGATCATCACGCTCCTGCTCATGGGCGGGGCAACCGTGCTGATCGGCCTCTTGCCCGGCTATAATTCGATCGGCATCAGCGCCGCCATCCTGCTCATCGCGCTGCGCCTGATCCAGGGCGTTGCGGTCGGCGGCGAATGGGGCGGTGCGGTGCTGATCGCCGCCGAGCATGCACCGCCGAAGTGGAAGACTTTCCTGGCCTCGGCCCCGCAATATGGCAGCCCGATCGGCCTGATGCTGGCCGCGCTCGCCTTTCGCACGGTCTCGGATCTGCCGCGCGAGGATTTTCTCGCCTGGGGCTGGCGCATTCCCTTCCTGGCCAGCGCCGTGCTGATCATCGTGGCCTTCGCCATCCGCGCCGGCATCAAGGAGAGCCCGGAACTGATCAAGCGGCTGCAGGAAGCGCCGCAGGACGACATCGTGCCGGCCAAGGAGATCTTCCGCACGCGCGGTTATACGCTCCTGCTCGGCATGGGCCTGTGCCTGCTCGGGGTCGCCGGCTTCTACTTCCTGACCACGCTGATGACGACCTTCACCACCGAGTCGCTCGGCATCTCCAAATCCGACATCCTGAACGTGATCTTCTGGGTCGGCGTGCTCGAGCTCATCGCCTTTCCGTTCGGCTCCTGGATTGCCACCCGGTTCAACGAACGCTTTTTGCTGGTGGCGATGTCGGCCGCTGCCTTCGTCTTCGCCATCCCGATGATGATGCTGATCGTCACCGGCGATCTCGGCAATATTCGCATCGGCATCCTGGTCGGCACCTTCTTCGTCGCCGCCCATTATGCCGTGATGGCGCCTTTCCTGACACGCGCCTTCCCGGTGCATCTGCGCTATACCGGCATTTCCCTGAGCTCGTCGCTGAGCGGTGCCATCTTCAGCGGCCTGACGCCCGTCGTCGGGGTCTGGCTGGTCAAGACCTATGGCGTGCAGTGGCTGCCGCTGTCGCTGCTCTTCATGGTGATCGCCGGGCTTACTCTGCTAGCGAGCCTGTTCCTGCCCATCGAAGAGGAGCAGGTCCGGTCCTGAAGGCGCTTTGGGGGGCGGGTCTTCTGACCCGCCTTTCCGGTGAACGCGATGTTTCGAGCGGGTCGGAAGACCCGCTCCCCGACTCACGCTGCCTTGGTAATGGCCTCGATCACCTCGTCCACGGCAGTCTCGACGCTGACGCGGTCGTCGCCTTCGGCCATGACGCGGATGACCGGCTCGGTGCCGGAGGGACGGATGACCAGGCGGCCGCTGTCTCCGAGCTGCTTGCGCGCGCCCTCGATTGCCTTGGCGACCTTGGGATCATCAAGCACCTTGCCGCCACCCGTGCGCACATTCTTGAGGATCTGCGGCAGCGGGTCGAAGCGGTGGCAGACCTCGCTG
This sequence comes from Labrys neptuniae, assembly GCF_040797145.1. Classification (NCBI taxonomy): domain Bacteria; kingdom Pseudomonadati; phylum Pseudomonadota; class Alphaproteobacteria; order Hyphomicrobiales; family Xanthobacteraceae; genus Labrys; species Labrys neptuniae. Next base: position 283,199 of record NZ_JBFNQD010000006.1, read on the forward strand.
ACCGGGCGATCGGCCTTCTTGAGCACCGCCAGCACCTGCAAGGCGGCGACCAGGCCGTCGCCGGTGGTGGCGAAATCGGACAGGATGATGTGGCCCGACTGCTCGCCGCCGACATTGTAGCCCTGCGCCCGCATGCGTTCGAGCACGTAGCGGTCGCCGACCGCCGTGCGCTCGAGCTGCAGGCCGAGCCCGCCGAGATAGCGCTCCAGGCCGAGATTGGACATCACCGTGGCGACGATGCCGGGCTGGGTGAGCTTGCCCTCGTCCTTCCAGTCCGAGGCCACCACCGCCATCAACTGGTCGCCGTCGATGACGTGCCCCTTCTCGTCGACGATCACCACGCGGTCGGCGTCGCCGTCGAGGGCGATGCCGATATCGGCACGTAATTCGCGGACCTTGCGGGCCAGGGCATCGGGTGCAGTGGAACCGACATCCTTGTTGATGTTGTAGCCATCAGGCTCGACGCCGATCGGAATGACGTCCGCCCCGAGTTCCCACAACGCTTCCGGGGCGACCTTGTAGGCGGCGCCATTGGCACAGTCGACCACCACTCTGAGGCCATCGAGGCGGAGCTGGCGCGGCAGGGTGCGCTTGGCGAATTCGATATAGCGGGCACGCACGTCGTCGATACGGCGGGCCCGGCCGAGATCGCGCGAGCCGGCCAGGCGCGAGGACAGGTTGGTGTCGATCAGCGCCTCGATGGAGCGCTCGGTCTCGTCGGAGAGCTTGAAGCCGTCGGGACCGAACAGCTTGATGCCGTTGTCGTCATAGGGGTTGTGCGAGGCGGAGATCATCACGCCGATGTCGCAGCGCAGCGAATTGGTGAGCATGGCGACAGCCGGGGTGGGCATCGGGCCCAGCAGCATCACGTCGACGCCGACGGCGGTAAAGCCCGCCACTAGCGCATTCTCGATCATATAACCCGACAGGCGGGTATCCTTGCCGATCACCACGCGATGACGGTGCTCGCCGCGCTGGAAGGCGAGGCCGGCCGCCATGCCGACCTTCATCGCCAGTTCCGGCGTAATGACACTGTTGGCCCGACCGCGAATGCCATCGGTGCCGAAATATTTGCGACTCATGCGACAACCCCAAGATTTTCCGGCACGATTATGCCCGAAATCATGCGGAAATTTGCTTCAAAAAATGTTTTCAACCGTAACAGGACACCTGTGCCGCCGGCGAGCGGGTTGGCTCCTGCGCACCTGTCTTGCCGCACGCTCAGCGAGGGCGAGCCATGGCAGTGCCGACATGGCCGGCGGCGGGAATGAGCGGGGGCCCTGAGGGCGCTTCATGGCTTTGGTCATATTGCGCGCGTGCCTGGTCGATAGCCTGGCGGTTGATATAGGCCCAAGCGACCAAGGCCTTGGCCGCGGGGAACAGGCCGCGGCCAACCTCCGTCAACTCATAGTCCACTCGCGGTGGGATCGTCGCAAAGGTCGTGCGGGTCAGCAAGCCATCGCGCTCCAGCCCGCGCAGGGTGAGTGTCAGCATGCGCTGCGAGACACACCCGATCCGTCGCTTGATTTCGTTGAAACGCAGCGGGCCGTCATTGAGCTTTGCGATGACCAGAAGGGTCCACTTGTCGCCAACCCGGTCGAGGATCTCGCGGAACGGTCGGCAGGTTTCCTCACTGGGTTCAGGCAGGTCGATGTCACTCGGTATCACGCGTGTGCCTTCTTGCGGCGTGGAAGTCGGTCTTAATAATAGTCTTGGTCACAAAGAAATACCAATCCGGCCGGCGCGAAAGCCGGCGTTAGCGAGGGCGGTGCACCACCGCTCGCGCCAACCCGTTTGCGTGCGCGCCGGAGCGATGCCGACCGAACCAACGTGTAAAATGAAGGATGTTTGGATGACCAAGACAATTGCAATCTTCGGAGCCGGTTCAGGGCTTGGCACGGCCGTCGCCCATCGCTTCGGCAAGCAGGGTTACAAGGTCGCGCTGGTGGCGCGGCGCCGGGAGCCTCTCGACAGCCTGGCCGCCGATCTCGGCAGCGGCGGTATCGAAGCGGCGGTCTTTACCGCCGATCTGGCCCATTCCGGCAATATTGCTGCGGTGGTTTCTGCGATACGGCATCGCTTCGGCAGCATCGATGCGGTCTATTATGCACCCGTTTCGGTCATTCCGTTCTTCCCGGCCCAGGAACTGCCAGTAGAGGTCTTGCGCAACCATATGGAGCTCTTCGTCTATACGCCCCTCGTGCTGGCACAGGCCGTACTGCCCGAGATGCTCGACCGCGGCGAGGGTACCATCCTGATGCCGCATGGCCTGTCAGGCCATACCGCTTTTCCCTTCATGAGCGGGCCTGGGCCGGCGGCGGCGGCTTTGCGCAACTTCCTGCAAAGCCTGCATGGCGAGGTGGGTGCCAAGGGCATCTATGTCGGCATGCTGTGGATCGGCGCACTGATCCAAGGCAGCGAATTCCATCGGCAGCATCTCAAGAACGAAGCTGGCGGCCAGTTAACCGGCGAGTTTCCGCAAGCAAGGCCGGACGAACTCGCCGATATCCTTTGGGAACTCGCCACCAGGAAGGATCGCTTCGAAGCCGTCTATCCGCCGCAGAGCTGACGAGCCTGCGCTGTACCTATTGCGGCATGTCCCGGTGAGGCCGGGACATGCCCGATGCCGAGACGACTATCGCCGCCATTCATAGTCGAAGGTCGGCAGGCCGGAGGCGGGGTTGACGCCGCTGCCGATGCGCTCGAAGTCCTCGCGCTCATAGAAGCGGATCGCCCTGTCGTTGAAGGCATTGACGGTGAGGCGCAGGACGGAGCGAGCCTGCTGCTTGGCAAACAGCATCAGCAGGTGAGCGGTGCCGCTGCCCCGTTCGCTGGATGGCAAAGCGATCTGTTCCAGTTCCAGCACGTCGCTTGCCTTCTGGATCAGCACCAGCATGCCGATGATCGGGCTCGCCCCGGCGTCCTCGCGTGACGCCACGAAGATCTCAGCCTGAGATCCCTGCCAATGGGCCCACATTCCAGGCCAGCGCGCCTGGTAGTCGAAGGCGGGATAGGTTTCCTGCCAGGCTGTGCACCACAGCGAGCATAGAGCGGGTTGATCGGCTGCGCCGGCCCGGCGCAGCGTGACGGCGGTCATGCTCATCGCTCGGTCAGCTTCAGCTCGATGCGGCGGTTCTTCTTGCGCGCCTCGTCGGTACCGGCGGTATCGATCGGCTGGAATTCGGCAAAACCGGCTGCGACGAGGCGCTGTGCCGGGATCCCCTTCGACATCAGATATTGCACAACGGAGATGGCGCGGCTGGATGACAATTCCCAGTTGCTCGGAAATTGCGGCGAGTTGATCGGCCGGTCGTCGGTGTGGCCGTCGACGCGCAGCACCCAGGGAATATCGGTGGGAATCTTGTCCTGCAGGTCGAGGAGGGCGGCTGCGAGCTTGTCCATCTCGGCCTTGCCCTCGGGCTGCAGCGTGGCCTGCCCCGCCTGGAAGAACACCTCCGACTGGAAGACGAAACGGTCACCGACGATGCGGACATCCGGACGGTTGCCGAGCACTTCGCGCAGGCGCCCGAAGAAGTCGGAACGGAAGCGGGAGAGTTCCTGCACGCGCTGGGCCAGCGCCGCATTCAGGCGCGAGCCGAGATCGGCAATCTTGGTCTGGCTCTCGCGGTCCTTGGATTCGGAGGCGTCGAGGGCCTGTTCCAGCGCGGCGATCTGGCGGCGCAGGGCCGAGATTTGCTGATTGAGCAGTTCGACCTGCGCCATCGCCTGGTCGGAAATGCGCTTCTGGCTGTCGAGCTCACCCTGGATTTGCGCGACCTGTCCGCCCTGGGCGCTGGCGGCTGCGGCATCCTTCTGGGCGTCGTCGAGCAGGCCCTGCAAGCGCGTCTTGTCGGCATTGGCCTTGTCGAGGCCGCTGGTGAGTACCGACAGCTGTTCCTGGGCGTTGCGGCCATTGGTGCGTTCCAGCGCAAGCAGCTGCGACAATTCCGCGATCTGGGCATTGAGCCGGTTGAGCGCCTCGTCCTTGCCGGTGACTTCCTGGGACAGGAAGAACTGGCCGAGCACGAAGATCGACAGGATCATGATGATGGACAGGAGCAGGGTCGACAGGGCGTCGACGAAGCCCGGCCAGTAATTGATGCCCTCGCCGCGACGGCGGCTGCGCCCAAGCGGCATTACTCTGACTCCGGCATCAGTTCTTCTCGCGCTCTTGCGTCAGGCGCTCGAGCACGCTCTTGATGTCGCGCTGCTGTTCGGCCTGGCTTTCGACCCAGTCGCGGATCATCTGCTGCTCGGAGCGCATATGCTGCACCAGGCCCTGGATGCCCTCGGCGAGCTGAGCCATGGCGGCGGTGGCATTGCGGCCGGAACCGGCCTCGCGCGAGCCGTCGGCCATGCGCTCGATCGCCGATTTGATGGCTGCCATCTCGCCGTCCGAGCCGCCGCGGGCCAGGCCTTCGGCCTCGATGTCCGTCACGGTGGCGGCGAGCCAGTCCTCGAGTTCGGTATAGAAGCGGTTCTGGGCCTGCCCGGCCTGCAGGTCGAGGAAGCCGAGGATCAGCGAGCCGGCAAGGCCGAACAGCGAGGACGAGAACGACACGCCCATGCCCTTGAGCGGGGCAGCGAGGCCGCTTTTCAGGCTTTCGAACACGGTGCTGGCGTCGCCGCCGCCCACCGACATGGAATTGATGACGTTGCCGACCGAACCCACGGTCTCGATCAGGCCCCAGAACGTGCCGAGCAGGCCGAGGAAGACCAGGAGACCCGTGAGATAGCGCGAGACTTCGCGCTGCTCGTCGAGGCGCATGCCGATCGATTCGAGGATGGAGCGCAAAGTGGAGAGCGAGATCGAGCGCCGGCCGACCTTGTCACCCAGCAATGTCGCCATCGGTGCCAGCATCACCGGCTGGTCCCGAAGCTCCAGGCCGGGATCGCGCAGGCGATAGGCATTGACCCAGCGCACTTCCGGCAACAGGCGGATCACCTGGCGGAAGCCGAAGACGATGCCAAGCAGCAGCGTGAAGATGATCAGGCCGTTGAGGCCGGGATTGGCCATGAAGGCGATATAGAGCTGGCGATAGAGCACGGCGGTGACGCAGGCTGCCAGCACCAGAAAGATCAGCATGCGGATGAAGAAGATCCGGGGGGAAGACAGCTTGTAGGGATCAAGGTCTCTGGCCATCGCACCACGCCGTTTCAACAATCCACACGCGAACCCTCGACAGGAGGGCTCTCCTTTTCGGCCAGAGCTTAACGCAATGCAAGGACCGAAAGCACGCGCTCAATGGCGCGCCGGGCCGGATCAGGCTGCAGCGGTCTGGCCGCCATAGGCGAAGACGGTCTGCGGCCGTGCGCCCCGAATGAAGCCGCCACCGAGCACGCGGGCCTGGCCATCGGCGTGGTCGTAGAACACGGCAGCCTGTCCGGGTGAAACACCGTCCTCGGCTTCGGCAAGCTCGATCGTCGGGCCTTCCGGACCGAAATGCAGTAAGGCCGGCTTGGGCGCGCGGGTGGAGCGCACGCGCACCGCGATCTCCAGGCCTTCGGAAGGCAGGTCTTCAAGCGCGCCGTCGCCGATCCAGTTCACATCGCGCAGGGCGACATGGCGCGTCGCTAGTGCTTCGCGCGGGCCGACGATCACCCGTGCCGCCTCGGCATCGAGACGGATGACGTGCAGCGGTTCGCCGGTGGCGATGCCAAGGCCCTTGCGCTGGCCGATGGTGTAGTGGATGACGCCCTGGTGCTGGCCGAGCACGCGGCCGTCCAGATGCACGATTTCGCCGGGAACGGCGGCACCGGGCTTGAGCTTCTCGATCACCTGGGCGTAGCGGCCCGACGGCACGAAGCAGATGTCCTGGCTGTCGGGCTTGGCCGCTACCGACAGGCCGAAACGCTCGGCGGCCAGGCGGGTTTCCGGCTTGGTCATCTCGCCGAGCGGGAAGCGCAGGATGTCGAGCTGCTCCTTGGTGGTGGCGAACATGAAATAGCTCTGGTCGCGCTCGGCGTCGCGCGGGCGGAACAGGCCGCGCCCTCCGGGCACCGCACGGCTGGCAACATAATGGCCGGTCGCCAGCACGTCGGCGCCGAGGTCGCGTGCCGTGCCGAGCAGATCGCGGAACTTGACGCGCTGGTTGCATTCGACACAGGGGATCGGCGTCTCGCCGGCAACATAGGAATCGGCGAAACGGTCGATCACCGCCTCCTTGAAGCGGCTTTCATAGTCGAGCACGTAATGGGGAATGCCGATGCGGTCGGCGACCTCGCGCGCATCGTGAATGTCCTGGCCGGCGCAGCAGGCGCCCTTGCGATGGACCGAGGCGCCATGGTCATAGAGCTGAAGCGTCACCCCGATCACGTCATAGCCCTGCTCCTTGAGAAGAGCGGCACAAACGGAAGAGTCGACGCCGCCCGACATGGCAACAACGACACGGGTGTCCTGCGGCCGGCGCGGCAGGTCGAGCGAGTTCAACATGGCATCCTTCCGTCCATCAGAGGGTCAAGGTCTCTGCGACGGCGCTCCTTTACGCGATTTTGGCCGCGAGGGGAACGCCGATGTTCGAACGAAAGCCGCCGGGTGCGGCGCTGCCGATGTTTGTTCCTATCTTACTCTACGTAATTATTTTGTGCCATTTGGGGCGTTAACTATAATTATTAAGTATATCTATTATGGATTGCTCAATAAAAAAACCGGTGTTGCATTTATGTCATAGGATTTCATGTAAAGGCGGTGCTATCAGGCGTTCGAGCGTAACAAGTGCCAAGTGCTGGGGTATTAAAATGCAAATTCTTAGGAATGCTCTGCTTGCGGGCGTCGTCATTCTCGCGCCGGCAGCGGCATTCGCCGCCGACCTGGCGCCGCCGCCCGTCGAGCCGGTCGCGCCGGAAATCGTGCCATCCTTCACCTGGACAGGCTTCTATGCCGGTCTGAGTGCGGGCTATGGCCGCGGCAATCTCGACACGGATCTGAAGGCGGTGCCGACTGCGACGGCAAATGATCTTCCTACGGCGCTTGGCTTCGGCCTGAACGGTGGTGTGGCTCGCGTCAAGGATACCGCCAATGGCTTCGTCGGTGGCGGCCAGATCGGCTACAACTACCAGCTCGATCCGCATTGGGTGATTGGCGCCGAAGCCGACCTGCAATATGCCGGCCTCGATTCCAAGAAGACCTTCATCGGCGACCAGAACATTCCGGTGACCGTGAAGACCGAGCTCGACTGGTTCGGCACGGCCCGTCTGCGTGCCGGCTACGCCTTCGACAATGTTCTGGTCTACGGCACCGGCGGCCTGGCCTATGGCCATGTGAAGTCGAAGGTCACCACGGGTGGCACCAACCTGTCCGGTTCGGAGACCAAGTTCGGCTGGGCCTTGGGTGCCGGTGCCGAATATGCGCTGACGCAGAACTGGACGATTCGGGCCGAATATCTCTATGTCGATCTCGGCAAGGCCGAGACGATCAAGGCCAACAGCGACATTGCCCAGGTTACTGCCAAGGCGGACGTCTCCGTGCATACGGTGCGTGCCGGCGTGAACTACAAGTTCTGACCGGAGCTTCGCTGCCGCGCCAATTCTCAGGGCTCCGCATGGCGGGGCCCTTTTACTTTGGCCGGTCAGCCTTGCGCCAGCCGGCCCGTCGTTCTAGTCAGGGGGCCTTTCCAGGAGACCCCGAACCATGCCGGCCACGCCTGACGACCTGTTCGCCTTCTTCGCCAAGCTCGGCATCGCAGTGACGACCGTCGAGCATCCGCCCCTGTTCACGGTGGAGGATTCGAAGGCGCTGCGGGGGCAGATCGCCGGCGGTCACACCAAGAATCTCTTCCTGAAGGATCGCAAGGGCCGGCTGTTCCTGGTGGTGCTGGAGGAGGATGCCAGCGTCGACCTCAAGCGCATCCACGAGATCATCGGTGCTCAGGGCAAGGTGTCCTTCGGTTCGGCCGAGCTGCTGACGCAGGTCTGGGGGGTGTTGCCGGGCGCGGTCACGCCCTTCGGCGCCATCAACGATACCGAAGCGCAGGTGACCGTGGTGCTCGATCAGGCGTTGCTCGAGAATGACAAGCTCAACCATCATCCGCTGGTCAATACGCAGACCACCACGATCGCCCGCGAAGACCTCATTGCCTTCCTGCGCGCGACCGGACACGAGCCCAGGATCCTTGCCGTCTCGCAGCCTCAGCAGGCGGACGCCTGAGGCCGAGCGCGCTTCCATCGATGCGCACCTCGCTCTGATTCCAGGTCTCGAAGATGCTGGGTCTCGAAGATGCTGGCGCATCCGAGGCTCGAACACCTGGCGGCATCAGGCGTCCTGTCGAGGATTCGGCGAAAATCATCAGAAGGCACCAAGAATCAAAAGCACCCAGAGCCACTGAACATGGCTCTGGGCACAAGCCCCGACATCCCGTGCCGGCGCATGGTGTGGAAAGCCCGTCGGGTTGCCGACGGGCATGATCCCGTTCAGTCGAGACAGCCGCGGAAGATGTCGTATCTCATACATTTGCGGCGAGGCGCGTAGGCGGTTTGGGTCGCGGTAGTCCCGCGGGCATAGCGCTGGGCCGGTTGCTGCACGCCGGCTACGCCAGCCGATGGTGCCGCCCTGGGGCCGACCTGGCAACGAATGCCTTCCGTTGCCAGGGCACCGGCAACATCGGCATCATAGCACAGCATCTGGGTAGCGGCCCTGCGATAGCCCATGGCCTGAAGGGTGCGGGCGTAGAGGCGGATATTGCAGCCCTGGTCGAGCTTGGTGGTGCCGAAGCTGAAGCCGAAGCCGGCGCCCGAGCCGCCGACGCTGACACTGCCGAGGCAGGCTTCGATGCCGGCCGCCGCGAGGCCCGGGGCAAACGCCGCGGGAGCCTGGCGTCGATCGCGATTGTTCAGCGTGGCGCCGCCGACATTGCCTGTGATGTTGCCATTGCCGTTGCCATTGCCGGATCCGTCGCCGGAATTATTGCCGTTGTTAGTTCCGTTCTGGGCCTGTGCCAGCGAGGCAGCGGTAAGGAAGATGACGATGGTGAAGAAATAGACAATACCCTTCGCAAGCGATTTCATATGCGTTCCCCCAAACACAAACACGCCCACAAACTTTTGGAAAGTCTATGAGGTGTACAGGAGGCTACGCTACAAATGTGATTTTCGCAATGAATACAATATTTTATCGCTAAGGAACCTGACGGGGAGTAATGCCGCAGCGTTGAAGTTCTTTCATGAGGCGCTTGTAGTCCCAGCTATACGTTGCCTCGTTGTGGTTTTCGTTATTGTCACTTGTGAAGCAGTTTCCGTTTCCGTTACCAGAATTGAAATTGCCGTTATTGTTTCCTTGATTGAAATTTCCATTAAAGTTGCCGGTATTGCCGTTGCCGTTGTTGTTTCCTCGCCCAACGCTGTATTGAACAAGGATAACATCATCTCTCCGCAGTATCCGGATTTGAGATGCCCCGTGCTGCGGGCCTGGGACATGGCAGCGGGAAAGCGCCGGAACCTGGGGGGTAGGGGGAGTCTGCCAACAGCCGATATCGAGGTCTGCGATCATGGTTGCATTCCTGTGATCAGGGACGGCGTGGTTCAGTATAAACCATAAAGGCCGGACCGACCCAGCAGTCGATCCGGCCGAAGCTGCCTCGGCAGCCTCCTATGGGTTGCCGTTTCCGTTGCCGTTGAACGAACCGACGTTTCCGTTGCCGTTGAACATGCCACCATTGTTGTTGCCGTTCAGCGCGCCGATATTGTTGTTGCCGCTGGTGGAACTGGAGTTGCCGCGGCCGTTATAGGCGCCGATATTGCCGGTGCCGCCATTGCCGTAGCCAATATTGCCGTTGGCGTCCGGCGCGCCGTTGCCGTTGGCATTGCCGTTCAAGGTGCCGGTATTGGCATTGCCGTTGTAGTTACCGTTGCCGAGCCCGTAATTGCCGTTGCCATTGCCGTTGCCGTTGGCGAGGCCACTATTGGCGTTGCCGTTCCTATTGCCGCTGAAGCCGCCCCAGTTGCCGTTGCCGTTGCCGTTGCCGTTGCCGATGCCGGTATTCATGTTGCCGTTGGCATTGCCGTTGCCGACGCCGACATTTCCGTTTCCGTTTCCGTTTCCGTTTCCGTAACTGAAAGCGTGAGCTGCGGAGATCGAGGTGCAGGCGAGCGCGGCGTAGAGGGCCGCATGGAACACGGTGATTCTCATGGTTCTACCTTTCCTGGACTGGGTTCGGGAAAGGCATTGCCTTCCCATTGTGGTCGTCGGATTTCCGGAAAAACTGGGAGCGCGTGGACATGCGATCGACCCCGTCCCGCGGCGATGGGCGCCGGGGGACTAAAGATGGGGCTTTGCCGGGATCACGTGCCTCGGGCGATCGTCCGGCGTGCCTTCAGGCCGAGGAAGGCGCGCCGTCTCGCGTCCTTCGGCTTACCGCGAGGTGCAACCCAGGTTCTGGATATTGCAGCTTGAGGGCAGGGCCTGATTTCTGGGCGACGCGCTGGTTGCAGTGACCTTCACGCCGGCGGGCGGATCCGGGTCATTGGGATCACCCATGCCGTAATTGCCGTTGCCGTTCATGTTGCCGTTGCCGACGCCGGTGTTGAAATTGCCGTTGTAATTGCCGTTCAACGTGCCGGTATTGAAGTTACCGTTCAGGTTGCCGTTGCCGATACCGGTATTGCCGTTGCCGTTATAGTTGCCATTGTCGGTTCCGGTGTTGCCGTTGCCGTTCATATTGCCGTTGCCGGTCCCGGTATTGCCGTTGCCGTTCATATTGCCGTTGCCGGTCCCGGTATTGCCGTTGCCGTTCATGTTGCCGTTGCCGGTTCCGGTGTTGTTGTTGCCGTTGCCGTTGCCGTTGTTGGTGCCGGAATTGCCGTTGCCGTTGCCGTTACCATTGCCGGTTCCGCTGTTGCCATTGCCATTGCCGTTGCCATTGCCGAATCCCGCATAGGCGCTGAGGACCGGGGTGCAGACCAGTGCCGCACTCAGCAGCAGCCGCGTGAGGAGGGTGCGCATGATACTGTCCTTTCTTGCGACTCGAAAAACAGCCTGGCCCCGGAGGCCGGGAGGCGTGTTCAATGATCGGGCGGTGCGGTCTGTCGCTGCCGCGGCCCGTCCATGATGCAATCTGACTGGACCTGCACGGAGCGTTCGAAGCGGTTCGTCCGTCGGATCGAGCCGCCTGATGCCGGGCCGGAAAGGCCTGGATGCGGGATCCTCTTCCGTCGGCCGTCCGCAGGACGCTACGCCGGAGCAGGGAGGGAGGAGGAGTGCCGCATCCAGATTTCAGAGCTCGAGCAGCGAACGCTGAACGCCAGGGGAGGCGGGAGCTGACCAGTGGCTGGGAGGAAAGCCGGGCCAGCTCCCTGAGAGCAAGCAAAGCTTACTGGTTGGCGTTGCCGTTGCCGTTGCCGCTGAAGGCGCCCCAGTTGTGGTTGCCGTTCACGTTGCCGTTGCCGATGCCGTAGTTGGCATTGCCGTTCACGTTGCCGTTGCCGAAGCCGAAGTTGTGGTTGCCGTTGGCATTGCCGTTGCCGAGGCCGACGTTGCCGTTGCCGTTGGCATTGCCGTTTCCGATGCCGGCGTTGCCGTTGCCGTTGCCGTTTCCGTTGACGGCGCCGGCATTCCCGTTGCCGTTCAGGTTGCCGTTGAGGGCGCCCCAGTTGCCGTTGCCGTTGCCGTTGCCGTTGAAGGCGCCGGTATTGGCGTTGCCGTTGCCGTTGCCGTTGCCGAAGCCGACATTGCCGTTGCCGTTGCCATTGCCACTGCCGACGCTGAAGGCCATCGCGGCGCTGGAAACGCTCAGGATCAGGGCGGATGCGATGAGAAGCGATTTCATAATGGTCTCTCCACTCAGTCTGTCTTGTGAGGTGCTTAAGGCTGTAATCAGCAGAAGCATTTGCTTTAAGCCCGCGGTGATTACAGTTTTAAGCTTATTGATTTTTCAGTGTAGAGAAACTTGTCTATTGGAATTAGTACAAAGGGGTATTAAATCAAGGGCGATATACTAAAAATTGATTTGGGCATGCCAAATATTGCCGCGCAGCGACGCAAATACGCGCCATGCAGCTCAAAAGCCCCGGATTGTTCGAGAGGAAATTTTCAAGGCGTGGAACGGCTGGATCAGAGTTCCCCAACACACCCAGCTCGGTCCATCGGACGTCTTTTGTGGCCGTCGTCAGTAGGCGATGGCAGGAACGGCCATTTGGCTGTCTTCGCAATCGGGCCCGATCATCATGGTGGTGCCGGGTGCGCGCATCTGGCTGCCGCACATCAGGGCGACTTCGGTCCGGTTGCGCAGATGGAATTTGCGCATGATGTTGCGGATATGAACTTTTGCGGTGCTCTCGGAAATGTTGAGGGCATGCGCGATGATCTTGTTCTGCTTGCCCTTCTGGAGCAGGCTGAGGACGTCCATCTCGCGGTCGGTCAGGCTGAGATGGATGTCGGAACGCAATTGACGTTCGGGCCGCGGTTTGGGCGCGCTCAAGGACGGTTCCGTAAACAGGGGAGGCGCGCTCGCATAGGAAATTGGCTGAGAAGCTGCTTCCTCACGTGGTGGCAGCGACAGGCCCTGCCGGATCGCACTCACCATGGCATTGAAGCCCATCGAAGCTGTGATCCAGCTATGAACGCCGGCCTCGTCCATCAATCGTCCGATTGCAGGATCGCTGTTGTCGGTAACCACCAGCAGGGGCAGCTTGCCGATACGGTTTTGCAATTGCTGAATGACGAAGTTGATGAAGAGCGGGTCCGTGCTGCGCTGTACCAGGCTCAGTATGGCGAGCGAGGCTTGTGTGCCACCTTCTCCGGGAGCGCCCATGATGCGGACATCGATATCGTCGGCCGCCTCCTTGAGGGCATGGGAAAAGATCTCGCCCAGCAGGGGACGGCTCTCGATCAGCAAGACGACTTTGCGGTCCACAACAGGCAACGCGCCTGGCTCCGTTTGTCTATGATCATGGCAATCCAGCATGTCATTGCAGGTGACGTGGTGACTCATGATTTGGCCTCTTGAAAGTTCTGGCGTTACTTCCTCTACAAGTCTTCTTGTGGGTTGGGCCTTCACCCTAATACGTCGTTAGGGTGTTAGCCATTACACCTGTGTGGCTGTTCTGCGTTGCCAACCTGCACGGTCGGTTGTCGCACGCAGCCACCTTCATCGGCCGCCACGAAATTCTTTGCCGTGGGGCTCGAAAAGTAAAACGATTCACGAATAATAGGATGCCAGAATATTGATTATCGCGATGTGCCATTTATCTCACAGAAACGACTATTCGCGAAAGTCTTTTGGGATTAATCCGAAAGGGACCTTCCCCATCGTCAACACCAAAAGGTATCATATTGAGGCAAAAGGCGATTTTCAGCCTTCCCGGTTCGTGTATGCAGGTTATATTAAGGGTGGCGTGAATTCGCCGTGATTTGAGTGAAGTTTCCGAATACGATTAAAAAACTTTAATCTTTAAAAATATCCCGGTAGTCGTCCGTGTATAGGTAACAATCTTTTCTTTCTATACGCGGCAGCCTGTGGCGCTCTTCAATATGTTGCGGGGCCGTTTTGCTGGTGGTTGACTACCGCCGTTACCCCTTTTGGGGGTTATTGGCGAAAAATAGGTACCAAGTTTCATTTGTTCCATTCTCGCAACAAGCAAGATGAAATTTATTGTTTCGTACGGCAATGGCATCTGACGGTTGCCTTCGAGGCGTTTTGCCCCCATCTAACCGCGGACGAAGCTTTCCAAGCGGGTAGGAATGATGAGCAACGACGCTGCCGGAACCAACGGTCTGATCAAGGATACCACCACCCAGACCTTCATGGCCGACGTGATTCAGGAATCGATGAAGCAGCCGGTGCTGGTCGATTTCTGGGCCGAATGGTGTGGCCCTTGCAAGCAATTGGGGCCGATCCTGGAGAAGGCCGTGCTTGCAGCCAAGGGCAAGGTCAAGCTGGTGAAGATGGATATCGACAAGCATCCGCAGATCGCCGGGCAATTGGGGGTTCAATCGATTCCCGCCGTCTTCGCCTTCTCCAAGGGTCAGCCTGTCGACGGCTTCATGGGGGCCATTCCCGAAAGCCAGATCAAGGAATTCATCACCAGGATCGCCGGTCCCGGCGGCGATCCGGATACGGAGGCCTTGCTGGCCGAGGCCGAAGCCTTGCTCAACGAAGGCGATGGAGCGGCAGCGGCTCAGCTCTTCGCGCAGATTTTCGAGCAGGACGCCGAGAACCTGAAGGCGATCGCCGGCCTTGCGCGCTGTGCGCTTGCCGCCGGAGAGCTCGATCAGGCCAAGGCCACGCTTTCGCTTACGCCAAAGGGCAAGGAGAATGATCCCCTCATCGCCAGCGCCCGGGCCGCACTGGAACTGGCCGAACAGGCCAGCGATGTCGGTGATCTGCAAGGGCTGGCGCGCCAGGTCGAGGCTGATCCAAAGGATTACCAGGCCAAGTTCGACTACGCCCTGGCTCTCGCCGCTGCCAATAGGCGCGAGGAGGCGGTCGACCAGCTGCTCGACATCGCCCGGCGCGACCGCAAATGGAACGAGGACGGCGCGCGCAAGCAGCTCGTGCAGTTCTTCGAGGCCTGGGGCCCGATGGACGAAAACACCATCTATGGTCGCCGCCGGCTGTCGTCGATCCTGTTCTCATAAATAGTGACGCGGCCCGCTAGCAGGCCGTAAGATGCCGCCCGGAGGTCGCGGTCGCGACCTTGAGAAACTGTCATGCCCCGTCCTTGGGCCATGACAGCCTCCAGGCCCGTTTGAGGAATGGCAGCCGATGCATCCCTTGTTCAAGACGGAGGCCGATCTGCCTCCTGTCGTTCCGGTCTTTCCCCTGGCCGGCGCCCTGCTGTTGCCGCGTGGCCAACTGCCGCTGAACATCTTCGAGCCGCGTTACCTGGCCATGATCGACGACGTGCTGAAGGGACCGCGCCTGATCGGCATGATTCAGCCCGAGGACGAGGAAAACGAGACGATGCCGCGCCTGTTCCAGGTCGGCTGCGTCGGGCGTCTCACCCAATTCGCCGAGACAGGCGATGGGCGCTACCTCATCCAGCTCACCGGCATCTCGCGTTTCAAGGTCCTGTCGGAGGAAACCGTCACGACGGCCTACCGCCAATGCCGTATCACGGCCGAACCCTTCGCCATCGATTTCACCCCGCGTGCCGGTGAAGAGGAGGTCGACCGCAAGAGCCTGATCGATACGCTGCGCGCCTATCTTGCCGTCAATCGCTTCCAGGTTGACTGGAACGACATTCACGAGGCCTCCAACGAGGCGCTGGTCAATGCGTTATCGATGATGAGTCCGTTCGGGCGGCGCGAGAAACAGGCGCTGCTCGAGGCCTCCTGCCTGCGGGAGCGCGCCGAGATCCTGGTCGCCATCACGCAGATCGAACTTGCCAAGAGCGGCGACGGCTCCGATACGCCGTTGCAGTGAGGATGAGTGCCGATGCCCACGCCGACACCGCACCGCCCACCGCCGCTGACCGATCCCAAGCTCCTGGAATTGCTGGTGTGCCCCCTCACCAAGACGACGCTGGAATATGATGCGGAAAAACAGGAGCTGATCTCGCGCGCCGCCAAGCTTGCCTATCCCATCCGGGATGGTTTCCCTATCATGCTGCCCGAGGAGGCAAGGATCGTCGAATAGGACGGCTGATCGAATAGATCGGATCGTTCCGTTCATTTGCCTCGATAGCCGAAAGGAAGACGCAGAGAATGTATGACAGCCCGCCGGAGCTCCAAGGATCGACACAGGAACCGACCGTTCTCGGCGCCGCCTCCATTCCACGCGAGGATTGGGACCGGGCGCCGTGGAACCGCTGGTCGTTCCAGCATGTGCGGGAACTGGTGCCGACGGCGCAGGTCTGGCGTGGGCCGGGGCCGGCCACGGCGCTGCCGGTCGCCTTGCAGGACATCGATGGGATCGCTTTTGAGAGCGACGGCCAGCCGGCAACGATCGGAAGCTTCTTCGAGGCGAATTACGCCGACGGATTTCTGGTGCTGCATCACGGCAGAGTGGTGGCGGAGCGCTATTTCAACGGCATGACGAGCCACAGCCAGCATCTGTCGCAATCGGTCGCAAAATCGGTGGTGGGTACGGTTGCCGGCATCCTGATCGGGCGCGGCGTGCTCGATCCCGCCGCGCCGGTCACCTATTATCTGCCGGAGCTGGAGACGACCGCCTATCGTGGCGCCACCGTGCAGCAAGTGCTCGACATGACGACCGGCGTCGTGTTCGACGAAACCTATACCGCGCTCGATTCGCATATCGCCAAGATGGACGTGGCCAGTGGCTGGAAGGCCCGCAAGGATCCGAGCTGGCCGACCCATGTCTTCGAGCTGATCCTGCAACTCCAGGCCAGCCAAAGTGTCCATGGCGCCATCTTCAACTACCGCTCCGTCGAGACCGACGTGCTGGCTTTCGTGCTGCAGAGCGCCACCGGCTTGTTGCTCCCCGAATTGGTGAGCCGAGAGCTTTGGTCACCGATGGGGGCCGAGGAAGATGCTTATTTCACCGTCGATTCCGCCGGCTATGGCCTGGCGGACGGTGGTTTCAATGCCACCTTGCGGGACTACGCCCGTTTCGCCCTGCTGCATCTCGGCGGTGGGGAGATCGGGGGCCGGCGCCTCCTTCCGTCCTCCTGGCTGGAAGACACGCGTTTCGCTGCGCGGCCCGATCTCTTCCAGGGCGTCTATCGCGACATTCTCCCTCGGGGCGCCTATCGCAACCAGTTCTGGATCGAGGATGTCGAGCGCGGGGCCTATATGGCCCGGGGTGTGTTCGGACAGCTCATTTATATCGATCCCGTCGGCGAGTTTGCCGCCGTGGTGCTGTCCAGCTGGCCGGAATTCCTGCACGCACCGCGGACGCGCGCCAGCCTGGCCGCGGTCCGGGCGATCCGCGACGCCCTGGCGTAGGCGGAGGGGCGCGCGAGGGGGCTTTTTCGAGGTCACGCGGGCAAGGTCGTTTGCGTCTGGCAGCCTGCCAGGAGCCAGGCTCGGAACGCCAGCATCGCGGGCGAAGGCTGGCGTGATTTGAGATGAGTCAGCCAGTATGAACCGGCGTGAACCTCGGTCTCGAAGGGGCGCATCAGCCGGCCGCTGGCCAAGGCGCTCGAGAACATCGCCGTCGGCAACAGGCCGACGCCGATGCCTTGGGCGATGGCCTCGGCCATGGTGACCGAGGAATCGAAGACGACGGCATGGGTGGCGGGGCCGCTGGATCCTGCTGCGGCGAACCACAATTGCCATTCATCCTCGCGATAGGATCGCAGAAGCACTTCACCTGCGAGATCCGCCGGCCGGCGCAACCGTTCGGCCGCGGCCGGCGCACAGACGGGCGAGAGCGGGGCAGGCATCAGAAGCATCGCCTCGGTGCCATGCCACAAGCCGTCACCGAAGCGGATGGCATAGTCGAGGCCGTCGCCGGCCAGATTGATGCGGTTGTTGTTGGTCAGAATGCGCAGGTCGATGAAAGGATGCGCCTCGCCAAAGGACCGCAGGCGCGGCAGCAGCCAGCCGGCGGCGAAAGTACCGACCACGCCGACCGTCACCACGTCGCGGAAATGGCCTTTCTCGAAGCGGTCGAGCGTGGCGCCGATGCGCCCGAAAGCTTCGTTGAGGACAGGGACGAGCGCCTGGCCTTCCTCGGTGAGGGCGAGGCCGCGCGGCAGGCGGCGGAACAGGCGCACGCCCAGGATCTCCTCCAGGTTCTTCACCTGGTGGCTCACGGCAGTCTGGGTCACCCTCAATTCGAGCCCGGCGCCGGTGAAGCTGAGATGACGCGCCGCCGCCTCGAAGGCGCGCAGGGCATTGAGAGGCAGATGCGAACGGATCATGGATCCCCAAATTTTTCTCAGGTCTGAGGCGATTTATCATCGTTTGCCCTCCGCTCAGACCGCAGCCATCCTGACATCGAACGGTGTAAGGAGTTGGTATGACCAGACGGAATTTCATGGTTGGAGCAAGTGCAGCCCTGTTCTTGCTACCATTCGGCGTCGCGTTTCCAGTGGCCGAATCGCGAGCCTCGACGGATTTCGCAGCGGCAATCAGGCGGATCGAAGGCGAGGTGGGCGGACGCCTGGGCGTTGCCGCTCTCGATCTCAAATCGCGCATGAGGCTGGCTTATCGACCGGACGAGCTCTTCCCGCTCTGCAGCACCTTCAAGCTGTTGGTTGCCGCTGCGGTGCTCGCTCGGGTCGACCAGGGGCATGAACAACTGTCCCGTCCGGTCCCGATCGGGGCCGCGAGGCTGCTGCCCAATTCGCCGATAACGGCCAGGCATGCCGGCGGCCATCTGACCCTGGCGGAGCTCTGCGAGGCTGCGATCACCGTGAGCGACAACCTGGCCGGCAATCTCCTGCTGGAAGCCGTCGATGGACCGGCCGGATTGACCCGTTATCTGCGCTCGATCGGTGACCCGGTCAGCCGTCTCGACCGCTGGGAGGTGGAGCTCAACGAATCGCTGCCGGGTGATCCGCGCGATACCACCAGCCCCGCAGCCATGCTGGCGGACCTCCAGCGCCTGCTGGTCGGAGAGGCGCTGTCGCCGTCCTCGCGCAGCCAGCTCACGGCCTGGCTGAAGGCCAGCCGAACCGGTGATACCCGCCTGCGGGTCGGGTTGCCCGCAGGATGGGCCTTCGGTGACAAGACAGGAACCGGCGAGCGCGGTTCGACCAATGATGTCGCCATTGCCTGGCCGCCCGGTCGTCCGCCCCTTCTCATTGCTGCCTATCTGACCGGCACGATTGCGGCGGCCGACCGCCGCAATGCCGCCCTGGCTGCCGTGGCCAAGGCCGTGATGGAGCATTTGCCCGCGTGAGCGCGGGAAGGGCGCAGTGGGTCCCTGCACGATTTCTGCACGAGGAGCCCACCGTGCCGCCACGAATGCTGTATGACGGCTGAACACCGGCGCAGCAGGATGGAGGCCATGGAGGAACCCATGCCGATCGCATCCGCCTCGCCGGGCCAGACCCTGCCGGCCCGCAACCATTCGCCCCTTCGACCGAGCTTCGTTCTCAAGGTCCTGGCCATCACGGTGCTGGCCGTCCTGGCCGACTTCGTCCTGTCGGCCGGGCAAGCCCTGCCGCAGGTGGGCAGCATCATCGGCTTCCTGGCTTTTGCCTGGCTTGGAGCGCTGCTGGCCTGCGACAGCCTGATGCGCCGCAGCCGGGCCAGTCGCTTCGCGGTGATCGGCGCCAGCCTGGCGGGTTTTGCCTTGATCGTCGAGCCGAGCCTGCTGGCCGGCCTGCTCTTCCTGACGGGATTGGCGCTGGCGCTGTTGATGCCGCGCCATGGCGAGTTCGGCAATGCGCTGGCCTGGGCCGTGCGCCTGCCCCTTTATGGGGTTCTCAGCCCGATGGCGGCCCTGCTCGATGCAGGCCGGCTGGTTCGGATCATGCGGTGGCGAGGAGGCTTCGCTCTTGGCGGGATCGCGGGGGGACTGCTCGTGGCCAGCCTCGGCTCGGTTCTTTTCCTGCTCTTGTTCTCCGACGCTAATCCCCTGATCGGCCTTGGTTTCGCTGCCTTTTGGGATGCGCTCGCCCTGCAGAGCGGAGGTACAGGCCTGTTCTGGCATGGTCTGTTCGTCCTGGCGAGCGTGGTTGCGCTATGGGCGAGCTTCAGGCCGCTGCGCCTGCGCCCCTTTGCCGGTGCCTCCACGCGTGCGTCGCTGCCGGTCCTGCCTTCCTGGCCCGGGATGGCGCCGGTGGTGATCGCGCTTGCTGCCTTCAACCTGGTGTTCGCCCTCCAGAATGCCTCGGACATCGCCTTTCTGTGGAGCGGCGCCAAGCTTCCCGAAGGCGTGACCTTTTCTCAATATGCCCATCGCGGCACGCAAGCCCTGGTTCTTGCGGCCTTCCTGGCGGCGGGCTTCGTGCTGGTCTGCCTGCGTACGGGCTCGCCATTGGCGGGCAAGGCGAGCGTGCGCCTGCTGGTCTATCTGTGGATCGGCCAGACCATGCTGCTGGTGGCCTCCACCATGGTGCGCATCGTCGCCTATATCGAGGCCTATTCGCTGACCTATCTGCGTATCACGGCCTTGATCTTCCTCTTCCTGGTGTTGACGGGATTGGCGCTGATCTCATGGCGTATCGCCCGCCGGCGCGATGGCGTGTGGCTGATCAATGCCAACGCCTTATGCCTGGCCAGCGTGCTCGGCGTCTGCTGCTTCGTCAATTTCGAGGGGGTGATCGCCCGCTGGAATCTCGAACGGCAGGGATCGCCGCAAACCTTCGAGCGGCGAGACACATTTTATGTGGGGAGCCTCGGCGGCACGGGCACGCTGCTGGCGCTCAAGGATGCCAGCATGGCAACCGACACGGCGCAGAGCCGCGATCTTGCCGAACTGCGCGGACTGAGGCAGGCGGTGCAGACCAGGCTGGAGGCGCAGCAGGTGGACTGGCGCCGGTGGACGCTGGCCGGCGCCTGGCGGCTGCAGCAGGCGGGACCCTTACCCGATCCGGCGCCGCCGAACCCCGCTTTGACACCTTCCCCTTGAAATGACATTCATCGCTCATGTCCCGCACCATTCTCATCGTCGATGACGATCCGCATATCCGCGAATTGCTGGCTTTCGCCCTTGCCAAGGCCGGCATGACCACGCACCAGGCCGGTGACGGCGAGGAGGGCCTGGCCAAGGCTCTCTCCCTCAAACCGGACCTTGCCATCCTCGACATCAACATGCCGCGCATGGATGGCCTCGAGGTCTGCCGCCGGCTGCGGGCGCAGAGCGAACTGCCGGTGCTGTTCCTGTCTTCCCGGGATGACGAGATCGACCGGGTGCTCGGCCTGGAAATGGGCGCTGACGATTATGTGGTGAAACCCTTTTCGCCGCGCGAAGTGGTGGCGCGTGTCGGTGCCATCCTCAAGCGGGTGGGCGCCAGGCCGGCCCAGGCCGTACCGGCATCGGTGCTGGCGCGCGGCCTGCTCAACCTCGACCCCGAGGGCTGGCAGACGCAATGGGCCGGGGAGCCGGTCGGTCTCACGGCCAAGGAGTTCCAGCTCCTGCAGATCCTGGCCGCGACGCCGTCGAAGGTCTTCTCCCGCGATGAGATCATCGATCGCCTGCACGGGCCGGGCTTTGCCATCACCGACCGTACCATCGACAGCCATATCCGGCATATCCGCCAGAAATTCTCGGTCGTGGGTGCCGAGGATGTGATCGAGACCCGGGCGGGCATCGGCTATCGCATCGGCGCCTGCGCGGGTAAGGCGGCGTGATCCTGCTCAGCCGGCTGAAGGACGCCATCAAGGCGCGCTGGCCGGCGCTGCGCCTGCGCTCGATCCTGATCGGGGTGCTGCTGTTCACCGCCCTGATGCCGGGCATCGGTGCCATCTTCCTCAGGGTCTACGAAAACGTCCTGGTGCGCCAGACCGAGGCGGAGCTGATCGCCCAGGCTGCGGTCTACGATGCGGCCTTCGATCTCGCCTGGCCCGGCCCAAAGCCGCTGCCGGTACCGCCCCCGACGGAGAACGATCCGAACGACTCCTATCGGCGGGACGATCCGTCAGCCGAGCCCTATTTCACGCCGGAGCAGCTGACGATCGATCTCAACACGATGCCGATCCTGTCCCAGCGCCCCCAGCCCATCGCTGCGTCGCAGGCGCCGGATGCGGAAGCGCTGCTCGCCGCCAACGCAATCACGCCGCTGATCGAGCAGAGCCGACGCACCACGCTTGCGAGTGCGCTGATCCTCGACGCCAGGGGAACGGTGCTCTCCGACGGGCCACTTCAGGGCCAGAGCTATGCCTTCCTGCCGGAAGTCCAGTCGGCCATCGCGGGGCGCTCGCAATCGGTCCTGCGGCGGCGCGGAGATTATGTGCCGCGCTATGCCTTCGAGGTCTTCAGCCGTGCCTCGGCCATCCGCGTGCATTATGCCCGGCCGATCAAGCTGGGGGAGCGCACTGTCGGCGTCCTCCTGCTGTCCCGCTCGCCTCGCGCCCTGTTCCGCGGGATTTATGACGATCTCGGCAAGATTGCGCTTGGTTTCGGCATCATCCTCGCCGTGATCATCGGCCTGGCCGGCCTGCTGTCCAGGGCCATCGCCAAGCCGATCGAACAATTGACGCTGGCGAGTGCGGAGGTCGGCCGCCACCTCGGCCGTGGCGGCAGCGAGGTCCCCCCGACGCCGGCAACCGCTACCATCGAGATCCGGGCGCTCTTCGACAATTTCCGGCGCATGGCCGTGGCCATCGACCTGCGCTCGCGCTATCTGCGCGATTTCGCCGCCGCGATGAGTCACGAGTTCAAGACGCCGCTGACCGGCATACGCGGGGTGCTCGAGCTGCTCGACGAACATGGCGACACCATGAGCGCCGAGGAGCGCCGGCGCTTCATCGCCAATGCAGAGGACGACGCCGAGCGCTTGTCGCGCCTGGTGGCACGGTTGCTCGAGCTCGCCCGTGCCGACATGGCGGATGAGAGCGAGGCCGTGTCTACGCCCCTGGCCGATCCCGTGCGGCGCATCGCCGATGCCGGTTCCGACGACCGATTCAAGGTCGAGGTCATCATCGATGCCGGCTTGCCCACCGTGCGCATTCCGGCGGACGTCCTGGAGGCGGTCTTGACGACCCTGGTGGAAAACAGCCGCCAGGCCGGGGCATCCAGGGTGACGATTTCGGCGGCGGTCGGCGACGACCATCTCGACCTTCAGGTCGCCGATGACGGGCCGGGCATTCCGCCTCACGACCGAAGCCGCCTGTTCGAGCCCTTCTTCACCACCAAGCGCGCCAATGGCGGCACCGGCCTCGGCCTGCCGATCGCCCGCTCCCTGCTTGCCAATAGCGGTGCCAGCATCGACTATGTCGACGAGGGTCCTGGTGCCTGCTTTCGCCTGCGTTTGCAGCGGAATGGGATGAGTGATCTGGGTTGAATGTCGGAATTCTTCTAGAGATGCCGGCCGATATCCATGCGCTGGTGCAATATGCGGATAATGTCGGTGGTTTGCCCCGCGCGGCGATAGAATACGATGTGTGAGCCGACATTATATTTGAGATAGCCTTCCCGGATCTCGACCGGGCGGCCGGTTTTCGTCCCGACCGCGAGCCCTTCGAAGGTTGCCAAGAGTGTACGGAAATAGCTGTCGGCTTGCTCGCGGGACCATGTTCGCAGTGTATAGAGCCAGATTTCCTCAAGATCGCTTTCGGCGAGTGGCGTGAGACGATAGCGGCTGCTTCTGTCCGGTATGCTTGTCATGCAACCTTTTGAGGAAGGCTTCACCGTCGAATGGTTTGGGAGACCCGGACTCCTCGCCGGCGATCAGGGCATCGCGCAGTGCCTGAAATCGCACTTCCTGCTCTTCCAGCAGGCGAAGGCCTGCCCGTACGACATCACTCGCCGACCCGTAACGCCCAGTGCCGACCTGTTCGTCGATAAAGGCCGCGAAGTGATCTCCTAGGGAGACAGAGGTATTGCGGGCCATGTCCATATCTCCAAATCGATACCAATATATATCATTGTCTGGTACAGGACCATGCCGATCGCGTTTTAGCGCAAGACATTTGAGGCCCAAGATCGGACGAGCTGCGTTTCGGGTTCGGTCAGCACAGGTTTGCGCACGCGCTTTCATCTTTTCATGACCTGACCGGTACCTGCCCGTCCGGGACGCCATGCCCCTCGAACAATCGCTTCTCCGCGGCGAGGCCGTTGCCGACCAGATCGAAGAAGGCACGGATACGGGCGGTGTTCTTGAGGTCGCCATGGGTGACGATCCACAATTCGCCCGTCAGTTCGGGCATTGGTTCGGCAAGGGCACGGACAAGGTCGGGGTCGCCGTCACCGAGATAGCAGGGCAGCAAAGCAAGACCGAGCCCGGCCTTGGCAGCGACGGCCTGGTTGACCAGGCTGTTCGAGCGATAGGCAATGGCGTCGGTTGGCAGGTGTTGCGCCAGCCAATCGGCCGCACGGATTCCTGCCGTCCCTTCCTGCCAGCCGACAAAGGTCCGGCCGGCGAGATCGGCCGCGGCAATGGCCGGGCCGCCATTCGTCGCAACGATGGCGGGCGAACCATAGAAGGTCCAGGCCATGCCGGCGAGCTTCCTGCCCCATAGATCGCCTTCCCTCGGTCGCACCGGCCGGAAGGCGATGTCCGCCTCGCGGCGCGACAGGCTGAGCACACGGTTGTCGATGGCAAGCTCGACCACGATGCCCGGATGGGCCTGGCGGAAGGCGGCGAGGTGCTGTGTCAGGCGGCTATAGGCAAGCGTTTCGGAGGACGTGACGCGCAGCCGGCCCGAGAGGCGATGGTCGCGGCCGGTGATGTCGCGGTCGAGGGCCAGCGCCTCATCCTCCATGCGTTCGGCCGCGACGGCCATGCGCTCGCCGGCGGCCGTCGCCTGGTAGAGGCCACCGGGCAGTCGCTCGAACAGGCGCAGATCCAGACGTGCTTCCAGGGCGTTGAGGCGCCGGAAGGCTGTCGAGTGATCGATCGTCAGGGCCTTCGCCGCTGCCGTGAGGCTGCCCGCGCGCTGGATTGCCAGCACCAGACGCAATTCGTTCCAGTCGTCCATGGCTTCTTCATAGCATTGCGACGGCTTGCAGTCACGCAAGCGCCACTGGTGCAATCCCAATTGGCCATGCGTACGTGCATTGCCCTAACCTTTGCGTCGAACAAACCGCAGACCTGCCGGATACCGGCGGGGCGGTCGCGTCAAACTGAAGGGAAATGGAACATGAAACTCTATTACGCCACCGGTACCTGCTCGCTCTCTCCCCATATCGTGGCGAAGGAGGCCGGCATCGGGCTCGAGCTCGAACGCGTCGACCTGCGCAAGACGCCGCATGTCACCGAACGGGGGGTGGATTACACCAGCGTCAATCCCAACCATTATGTGCCCGCGCTCGAACTCGATGATGGCTCGGTCCTGACCGAAGGCGCGGCGATCAGCCAGTATCTCGCCGATCTCAAGCCCGAAAGCGGTCTGGCCCCGGCCGCCGGCACGGTCGAGCGTATCCGGCTGCAGTCCTGGCTGAACTTCATCGCCTCGGAACTCCACAAGATGTACAGCCCGTGGCTGTTCCATCCCGAATATGGCACGCAGGCCCAGGACGTCGCCCGCACCAAGATCGCCGAGCGCCTCGCCACCGTCGAGCGCCATCTGGCTGAGCGCAGTCCATTTCTCCTGGGCGAGACCTTCACCGCTGCGGACGCCTATCTCTTCACCATCGTCGGCTGGTCGCCCTACACCAAGGTGGACCTTGCACCCTTCCCGGTGATCCGTGCCTTCATGGCGCGTGTCGGCGCGCGTCCGGCCGTGCAGGCCGCCATGCAGGCAGAAGGCATGAGGGTGGCGGCATGAGCAGCGAGTTCCGTCCCGCCAGGCTGACGCTCGTCAGCCATCATCTCTGCCCCTATGTGCAGCGCGCAGTGATCGCGCTGATGGAGAAGGGAGCGCCGTTCGAACGGCGCTTCATCGATCTTGCCGCCAAGCCGGACTGGTTCATGGCCCTGTCGCCGCTCGGCAAGGTGCCGTTGCTGCTGGTGGAGCCGGCGGGGGCGCCTCAGGCCGTACTGTTCGAGAGCAGCGTCATCTGCGAATTCGTCGAGGAGACCGTGGAGGGGCCGAAGCTGCATCCCGACGATCCGCTGGAGCGCGCCCGGCATCGGGGATGGATGGAATTCGGCTCCTCCATCCTCGCCGATCTCTGGGGCCTGGAGACGGCCACCGACGCGGTGGGCTACGAGCGCGCACGTGCCAGGATCGCAGACAAGTTCGCCCGCGTGGAGGATGTGCTCGGCAACGGCCCCTATTTCGCCGGCGACGCCTTCAGCCTGGTCGACGCCGTCTTTGCGCCGATCTTCCGCTATTTCGACCTGTTCGACACGCTTGCCGATACCGCCGTTTTCGCGGCGCTGCCGCGAGTCCAGGCCTGGCGCCAGGCGCTCTCGGTCCGCCCCAGCGTGCGCGCGGCGGTCGAACCCGACTATCCCGATCGGCTGCGCGACTTTCTCGTCCGGCACGATGCCTTCCTGCTGAAACAGGCAGCGTGAAGCGAGCGATCAAGGGTCTGTCATCCCCGGCCGAGCGTAGCGAGGGGAAGGGGATCCAGGGGCTCTGAACGCGATCTATGGCTCCTGGATCCCCTTCCCTCGGCCTTCGGCCTCGCCGGGGATGACAGATCCGTCAGCCTGGCGAAATTGGAAGGCACCGCCACGCCCGCCTCCTCACACCAGCCGGCGCGGGATCACCTCGTGGAAGCCGCGGTCAGCGATCTCGACCCAGTCCCGCAGGGCGCGGACCCGGGCGCTGATCTCGAAATTCTCGTCATCGGCGATCATGCGAGCCTCGGCCTCGATGCGGAACTCGATGCCGTCGCAGGTAAGCGTGCAGTGATGCGTCACCGTCTGGCAGGCGCTGTGTGGCTCGCCGTCGCGGATGGAGAATTCCCGGCGCAGCTTGTGGGCGAAATCGGTAGCGATCTCCTCGAACCGCATCGGCGCCGAGCCGAAGGCGTCGCCGTCGACCACCAGATGGGCGGTGCCTTCGATGAGGTCGAGGCTGAACTTGCGCTCGGCCTGGGGCGTGCCGCTCGCATGCACCGGGCCGGTTTCTGCCATGCTGACGGGCGGGAAGGCGAGGGCGGCATCCTCGCGCCGCGGACGGCGCACCGGCAGGATCAGGGCGGCTTCCCCGGTGCGGACCGTCAGCGTCGCCTGGTCGCGCGCCGGCCAGGCCATGGGCCAGGCCGAGGTCGCGATCGACAGGCGAACGCGGTTGCCGGCAACAAAGGCATGGGCGCAATCGTTGAGCCTGATCCGGACGGTCTCGAAGACACCCGGGGTAAGGGGCTTGGGCTCGGCGTGGCCGTCCCGGTGGCTGAGGTTGAGGATGGCGTAGGAGACGCGCTCGGACGAGCCGTCCGGCGCGACATCGCAAAGCCGCACATGGATCTGCGCCGTCGGCTGGTCGGAGGCGATTTCCAGCACGAGTTCGGGCGCGCCGAGGATTTCGGTGCGGTCGGCGAGCTCCTTGGAGTCGAAGACGAGGGACAGGCCGTCGTCGAGGCGCTGGTCGGCGGGCGCCTCGCCCGGCAGGCCCGAGCTCATCCATTCGCCGCCGCCGGCACCGCACCACAGCGGCGAACGGATAGTAAGCTCCGCGGCGGGGGCCGGCCGCCACCAGAGCTGGCCGGGCGACAGGAACATCGGACGCCGGGTGATCAGGCGCGAGGGCCAGGAGGCCTCGCCGATCCAGCGGCCGTTGCGGCCTTCGTCCGACGTGCCGCGCTCCTGCATATAGGCCCGCAGCATCGGCTCGGACATGATGCCGTTGTGCTGCCCCTTGAGCCAGTGATCCCACCAGCGCAGGGCCTCCTCCAGGAAGCCGATGGCAGGACCGGGCATGCCCTGATGCGGATAGTGATGGGCCCAGGGGCCGATCAGGCCGAGGCGCGGGCCGGGAAGATGTTCGATGAGGCGGGGTATCGCATTGGAATAGGCGTCCGCCCAGCCGCCAACCGCGAAGACCGGCACCGCGATGGCGGACCAGTCCTCGCACACCGAGCCCTGGCGCCAATAGGCGTTGCGGTGCTGCTGGCTGGCCCAGATCGCCGGAAAGAAGGGCAGGTGGTCGAGGCGCTGCTCCCAGGCCTCGCGCCAGCCCTCGCCATGGAGCGAAGGCGTGGGCGGCAGGGCCTGCCAGGCCATCATCGCCGAGCCCCACCAAAGATTGTCCGCCAGCAGGGCGCCGCCCATGAAATGCACGTCGTCGGCATAGCGGTCATCGGTGGAGCATACGCTGATCACCGCCTTCAGGGCCGGTGGCCGGCGGGCAGCCACCTGCAGGGCGTTGAAGCCGCCCCAGCTCTTGCCGATCATGCCGACCTTGCCGTCGCACCAGGATTGCTGTGCGATCCAGGCGATGACAGCGCAGGCATCCTCCTGCTCCAGCGGCAGATATTCGTCGTCGAGCAGGCCCTCGCTGTCGCCCGAACCACGCATGTCGACCCGGATGGCCGCGTAGCCATGCGCTGCGAACCAGCCATGCATCGCTTCGTCGCGCGAACGCGTGCCGTCCCGCTTGCGATAGGGGATATATTCCAGGATGGCGGGAACAGGCTTCGTCTCCGCTCCTTCCGGCAGCCACAGGCGCGCCGCCAGCTTGACACCGTCGGGCATGGCGATCGTCAGATGTTCGATGATGCGGACGGGATTGGGCATGCTTCACTCTGGATTGGCTGGACCGTTTCTCATAGCACGGTCGGGGAACGCAGGGCGACCACGGGCATTTTGTGACTTTGATCATCACGAAAGACACAAAGTGCCCGGGATGTTTCTAGACCAGGCTGGCATTGAGGAGATGGCGGCGCAGCAGCGCGGCGGCGACCTCGAAATCGGCGGCCTCCAGCCGGTCGAGTATCTCCATATGCTCGCGGCATGAAATTTCTACGCGATCCCGGCCATAGGTCCAGTCATAGTTCGACAGGCGCCGCAGCCGCGACTGGCGCCGGACCGCATGAGCGAGGTAGCGGTTGCCGGATGCGGCGCCGATGCCTTCGTGGAAGGCCGCGTTGGTTTCGAAAAAGGCGATGCTGGCCGAAGCGCTCCACTGGCCCGCCCGGGCAGCGGCGAGGGCGGCGGCATGGCGTTCGCGCATGTCTTCGGCCCATCCAGGTCTCAGCTTGAAGCCGGGCTCGAGGATGGCGGCCGGCTCCACCAGCATGCGGAAACGATAGCTTTCCTGATTGGCGCCGTCATCCCGTAGAAGATCGGCGAAATGCCAGCCATAGCCGGCTTTGCGCTCGACGATGTCGAGTTCCTCGAGCCGGGCGAGGGCGTCCCGCACGCGCTGGCGGCTGACGCCGTAGCGTTTCATCAGCTCGGCTTCCGAAATGTCGACCGGCAGGCTCTGGCGTTCATGGTCGTGGGCGATGCGCACCAGCAATTCATCGTCGAGGTCGGTACTGCGCGAGGGGGGAGGTGCCGGCTGCGGCGGCAGGGCGATGAGCTCGACGCCCCGGTTGGGCCGGCGACCCACGAAGCCTCCTGCGGCGAGCTGGTCGAGGGCGGCCCGGATCGGCGTGCGGGAGACACCGAGCTCCTGGGCGAGGCGGTTCTCGTTCAGCCGCGCCCCCGGCTGCATCGCCTCGTCGTGGATCAGGCGCACGATGCGGTCGAGCAGATCTTGCCGCAGACGGGTCGACGGTTCCTTGACATCCAACTCAGATTGTTTCATGTAATCACAAAATACAATTCATGATGCGTGGACCTGTTCAGTTCTGATGTATCAGGTCCCGCTGCGACAATGAAGGCTCGGCCTTCATCACAGGCACATGCAAAGTGGGAGACGGTGGAAAATGAGTTCGCGAAACGGTGATGGCACGGCGTCCTATCAGCCGCGGGTGCTGCCGCTTCCCCTGATCGAGGTTGCCGGTGCTCCGCGGGAGCGAGGCCGGCAATATGGCGAGCAGGCCGCCGCACGCATCCGGCACGGCATCGAGCATTATTCGGCCCAGTTGGAGGCGGCCAGGCTGCCCTGGCACGAGGTGGAGGGGCTGGTCTCGCGCTTCGAGCCGACCATCCGCGATTTCGCCCCGGCCTATATCGATGAAATGCGCGGCATCGCCGAGGGGGCAGGGCTGCCCTACGCGGCCATCGTGCTGCTGAATGCCCGCACCGAAATTCTCAAGCTTGCCGAAATGCGCGAGAACGGCATTGTCGCGCCGCTCGAAGCAGACGGCTGCACCGGCGCCGTCGTCCTGCCGCAGGCGACCGCCTCGGGCCGCCTGCTCCATGCCCAGAACTGGGACTGGAAGGCCGAATGCGCCGAGACCGCTATCGTCCTGAAGATCCGCAGCGAGGACGGTCCCGACATTCTTACCTTCACCGAGGCGGGCGGGCTTGCGCGCAGCGGCTTCAATTCAGCCGGCATCTCCATCACCGCCAATTATCTGGAAACGGATCGCGATTATCGCCGCCTTGGCGTCCCGCTGGCCCTGATCCGGCGCAAGGTCCTGGAGCAGAAGCGGCTGGCCCTCGCCATGCATGCCGTCTATGCCACACCGAAATCGGCCGCCAACAACATGATCGTGGCCCAGGCCAACGGCATCGCCATCGATTTCGAATGCGCCCCCGACGAGACCTTCCAGGTGCTGCCGCAGGCCGGGCTGATCGTGCACGCCAACCATTTCCAGAGCCCGGTCGCCCTGTCCAAGCTGATGGATCGCGGCATCGCCGACACGCCGGATTCGCTCTATCGCGACCTGAGGGTGAGGGCGCTGATCGAGCCCCATCTCGGCGCCGTCACCATGGACCATGTCAAGGCGGCGCTCTTCGACGATTTCGAGACGCCCTGGGCTGTCTGCCGCCCGCCGCATCGCGAAGGCTCCACCAACCTCTCGGCGACTGTCGCCATGATCGCGATGGAGCCCGCGCTCGGCGTGATGGAGGTGGCGATGCTGCCGGCTCTCAACCGCAGTTTCGAAACCTACCGCCTCGACATGGACATCCATGTGCCAAGCAGCGGCGTCCTGTCCCGGCAGGCCGCCTGATGGGCCGAGGCGGCGCAGACCGCCCGGCTCCACCACCAGCCCGACCTCAAGTCTGCATAGGGGACTGACATGACGAATCTTGGGATCCTCGCCGGTAGCGCGGTCGCCTTGGGATTGCTGGCTGGGGGGCCCGCCCTAGCCCAGTCGCAGGATGTGCTGCGCATCCAGCTCAATGCCGATATCCGTTCGACCGATCCCGGCATCAATCGAGACGCCAATTCCGACGCCGTGGTGATGAACGTGCTCGAGGGGCTGGTCGCCTTTCGCGAGGACGCCTCCGTCGGTCCCATGCTGGCGGAGAGCATCGATACCTCGGCGGATGGCCGCAGCTACACCTTCAAGCTGCGCAAGGGCGTCACCTTCCACGACGGCACGCCGCTGACCGCCGCGGATGTGGTGTTCGACTGGCAGCGCTACATGGCGCCGCAGAACAATTGGCGCTGCCTGCCGGAATTCGACGGTAGCGGGCGCATGAAGGTCACCGGCGTCGAGGCCGTCGACCCGCTCACGGTGCGCTTCACCTTGGCCGAACCCTCGGCTCTGTTCCTGACCACGCTAGCGCGGGTCGATTGCGGCGGCACCGGCATCTATGCGCGTAGCTCGATCGGCGCCGACGGCAAATGGGCCAAGCCTGTCGGCACCGGCCCGTTCAAGTTCGAAGCCTGGGTGCCCGGACAATATATCGACCTATCCCGCAACGAGGCCTATGCAGCCTTGCCCGGCAAGCCCGATGGCTATGCCGGCAACAAGATGCCCAAGGTCGCTGGCGTGCGCTTCATGATCATTCCCGATCCCTCGGCGGCCAAGGCGGCCCTGCTCTCGGGCGGCATCGACGTCATTCCCGATATCGCCGTCTCCGACATGGCCGAACTGCGCGCGAATGCGGATGTGAAGGTGCAGAGCAAGCCGACCATGGAGCTCAATGCCATCCTGTTCCAGGTCAAGGATCCGCTGCTATCGGATCCGCGCATCCGGCAGGCGCTCGCCCTCTCGCTTGACGTGCCGCAGCTCGTCCAGGCAGTCACCGAAGGCGAGGGCAAGCCGAACCGCTCGCTCATCCCCGTCAGCTC
Organism: Labrys neptuniae; assembly: GCF_040797145.1. Classification (NCBI taxonomy): domain Bacteria; kingdom Pseudomonadati; phylum Pseudomonadota; class Alphaproteobacteria; order Hyphomicrobiales; family Xanthobacteraceae; genus Labrys; species Labrys neptuniae. The sequence goes on from NZ_JBFNQD010000006.1 coordinate 314,679, forward strand.
GGCCTATTACGGCGAACCCGAGGCGAAGATGCCGGAGCGCGATCTCGATACCGCCAGGAAGCTGCTGGCAGAGGCCGGCTACAAAGGCCAGCCGATCCGGATGCTGACCTCCAAGCACTATCAATATCTCTATGACATGGCCGTGCTGGTGCAGGCGATGGCAGAGGAGGCCGGCATCAAGATCGAGCTCGAAGTGCTCGATTGGGCGACCCTGCTCGACCACTACACCAAAGGGGACTATCAGGCGGCGGCCTTCTCCTATTCGGCCCGGCTCGACCCGTCCCTGTCCTTCGACATGGTCAGCGGCGACAAGGCCAAGGCCCCTCGCAAGGTCTGGGACAATCCCGCCGCGCTCGCACTGCTCAAGCAGAGCACGCAGGTCGCCGACAAGGCCCAGAGGCAGGCGCTGATCGACCAGATGGAGACGATGTTCCGCACCGACGTGCCGATGATCGCGCTCTACAACCCCGCGGCGAAGGGGGCGACGCGCGCCAATGTCGAGGGCTTCGAGGTCTGGTCGCTCAGCCAGCCGCGAGGCTGGGGCGTGATGCTGAAATAGCGCGCGCCCGGATAGTCCAGCTCGGCGAGGTAGCTCAGCAATGAAAGCACTGGCTCTTTATGTGGCGCGCCGGATCCTGTGGGCGATACCGACGCTCCTGCTCGTTGCCGTCATGGTTTTCGTGCTCGTCCGCCTGATCCCGGGCGATCCGGCCCAGGTCGCCCTCGGCGACAATGCCAGCGAGGCCCAGCTCCTGGCACTGCGCATCGCCATGGGGCTCGACAAGCCCATCGTGGTGCAGTTCTGGTACTGGCTCCAGCACATGCTGCAGGGCGATCTCGGCCAGTCCATCACCAATGGCCAAGCGGTGCTGCCCCTGATCGTGGATCGCTTCAAGGTCTCGGCCATCATCGTGCTCGCTGCCGTGTTCCTGGCTGCCCTGCTGGCGGTGCCGGGCGGGTTGCTGGCAGCCTGGAAGCAGAACCGGGCTGCCGATCTCGCCATCGTCTCCAGCGCTACGCTGCTCTTGTCGATCCCGAGCTTCTGGCTTGGCATGATCTTCCTGCTCGTCTTTGGCTCGAAGCTGCACTGGCTGCCGGTGGTGGGCTATGTGCCCTTCTCGCAGGATGCCGGCCAGGCCCTGCTCTATGTGATCCTGCCGATCGCCACGCTCGCTTTGATCGAGACCGGTGTGCTGACCCGGATGTCGCGCGCCAGCGCCATCGAGGTGCTCAGGCTCGAATATGTCATGCATGCCCGGGCGAAGGGCTTGAAGGAAAGCCGGGTGCTGCTGCGCCACGTACTGCCCAATGCCTTTGCGCCGACCTGGACCGTGATCGGCCTCACCCTCGGCAACCTGCTCGGCGGCATCGCCGTGCTCGAGACGGTGTTCACCTTGCCGGGCCTCGGCCGGCTGATGGTGGATTCGATCTTCTCGCGCGACTACCCCGTCATCCAGGGCTGCCTGCTGATGACGGCGCTGATCTATGTGCTGGTCAACCTGGTGGTGGACCTGTGCTACCCGCTGTTCGATCCGAGGGTCTCGGCGACATGAGCATGCTTCGCATCCCCCGCTTCCGCTTCAATGCTGCGCTAGGCAGCGTCTTCGTCGGCATCGTGGTGGCGATGGCGCTGCTGTCGCTGGTCTGGACGCCCTATCCGCCGATGAAGGTGCATTTCACCGCGCTGCTCAAGCCGCCTTCGGCTGCTCATTGGCTCGGCACCGACAAATATGGCCATGACGTGCTCTCCGGCGTGATGGCCGGGGCATCGATCAGCCTGGGCATCGCCTGCCTGTCGGTCGGCTTTGCCGTGGTGCTCGGCACCGCGCTTGGTCTTCTCGCCGGCTATCTCAAGGGAACGGCCGATCGCGTCCTGATGGTGGTCAGCGATGCCCTGCTGGCCTTTCCCGGCCTGCTGCTGGCGCTCGGCGTCATCGTCATCGTCGGGCGCGACCACAGCGTCGGTGCGATCGTGCTGGCCCTGGGTCTCGCCTATACCCCCTCCGTGCTGCGAGTGGTGCGCGGCACGGTGATGTCGGTGCGCGAGCGCGAATATATCGAGGCTTCGCGCGTCATCGGCAATTCCGAATGGAAAACGATGGTCAAGCATGTGCTGCCCAACTGCCTGGCGCCGATCATCGTGCTGGCGACCTCCATGCTGGGCTGGGTGATCCTGTCGGAAAGCTCGCTCAGCTTCCTCGGCCTCGGGGCGCCGCCGGAGATGGCGAGCTGGGGCAACATGCTGGCGGCGGCCCGGCCCTATATCGAGCGGGCGGCCTGGCTCGGCATCGCCCCCGGTCTCTGCCTCGCCGTCACGCTGCTCGGCATCAACCTGATGGGCGATGCCATCCGCGACCGCTTCGATCCGCGCATGGAGGGACAGCGATGAACGAGACGATCGCAAACCCGCTGCTCAGCGTGCGCGGCCTCACCATGGAGGGGCCCGGCGGCCTGCGCATCCTCGATGATGTCAGCTTCGATGTCGGGGCCGGGGAAATCGTGGCGCTGGTCGGCGAATCCGGCAGCGGCAAGACCATGGCGGCGCGCTCCGCCTTGCGGCTGGTGCCGCCGCAGGTGCGCCGCATCGCCGGCGAGGTGCTGTTCGAGGGCCGCGACGTCGACGGCCTGAGCACGGAGGCGATGCGCCGGCTGCGCGGGGGCTCGATCGGCATGATCTTCCAGGAGCCGATGGTCTCGCTCAATCCGGCCATGACCATCGGCGCCCAGCTCGCCGAAGGGTTGATGCTGCATCGCAAGGTCACTGCGGCCGAGGCCGATCGCCTGGCCTGCGCAATGCTGGCGCGGGTGCAGATCAAGGATCCCAAAGGCTGCCTGAGCGCCTATCCGCACCAGTTCTCCGGCGGCATGCGCCAGCGCATCATGCTGGCCTCGGTGATGTTGCTGAAGCCGAAATTGCTGATTGCCGACGAACCGACCACGGCGCTCGACACGCTGTCGCAGCGCGAGGTGCTCCGGCTAATGGTGGAACTCACGCGGACCGAGGGTACGGCGGTGCTGCTCATCACCCACAATCTCGGCCTGGTGGCGCAATATGCCCATAAGGTCGTGGTGCTGCAGCGCGGGCGGCTGGTCGAACGGGGCGGCGTGGCCGAGGTGCTGACCCGGCCGCGTCAGGCCTATACGCGGGCCCTGCTCGATGCCTTGCCCAGGCGCGAGGACAGTCGCGCGCCGGTCCCCGATGCGCCGGCCCTGATCGAGGCGCGCGAGGTCAGCGTGCGCTTCCCGGGCTCTGGTGGAATGTTCTCGTCGACCCCGCCCAAACTGGCGGTCGATGGCGTGTCTCTGGCTGTGCGTCCCGGCGAAGCGGTGGCGGTGGTCGGCGGTTCCGGTTCCGGCAAGACAACGCTGGGGCGGGCGATGATCGGCCTGTTGCCTCTGGCGAGCGGCGAGGTCGCCTTTCGCGGCGAGCCGATGGCGGGGGCGGAGCGGGCACGCCAGCGCGATTTTCGTCTCAACTGCCAGCTCGTCTTCCAGGACCCCTATTCCTCGCTCGATCCGCGCCAGCGCATCGGCGACATCATCGCCGAACCCCTGGCCCATGGACCGGGACTCAGCCGGGCGGAACGGCGCGAGCGCGTGGAAGCCATCCTGGCCGAGGTGGGGCTCGCCGGTTTTGCGGAGCGCTTTCCGCATGCCCTGTCGGGCGGCCAGCGCCAGCGCGTCGCCATTGCCAGGGCCGTGGTGCGCAACCCCGCTTTCGTGGTTGCAGACGAGCCGGTGTCGGCGCTCGACATGACCATCCAGAAACAGGTGCTCGAATTATTTCGCCGCCTGCAGGACAGGCACGGCTTTGCCTGTCTCTTTATCTCGCACGACATGGCGGCGGTCTCGCAGGTCGCCGACCGCATCGTGGTGATGAAGGACGGCCGGATTGTCGAGCAGGGCAGTGTCGCCGAGATCTTCGACCGGCCGCAGCACGCCTATACGCGCGCCCTGCTGGAAGCGACGCCCTCCCTGGCCGTCCCGCAGGCGCTGTCGGCCTGAGATAGCCAGGCAGGGGAGGGGTAGTGGCGGCAGGCCCCCAGCCTTTCATCCTGTCCTCAGCAACTACGATGGGATGGACGGCGCAGATACTCGACCTCGGCATCGGCCATCTCCGCCTGGTCGCTGCCCGTCGACCAGGCCAGCGGCGAGGCCGGCGGCTCGACATCGAAGAAGGGCTGGCCGATCAGGGCATTGGCGATCACCGCGCTACGCCACGCCATCAGGCTGAGCTGCGGTTCGGCGATGCCATGGCTGATCAGCCCGGCATTCAGGGCGAAGATGCGGTTATCGGCGGGGCCGTCCCATTTCACCGAGAAATCGGCTTCCAGCCGCAGCCGGCCCGTTCCGTCGATCGCGATACGGTCCTGCATCGGGGCGAGGCAATCGGGCAGACGATAGCTGTAGCCGGTGGCCAGCACGATCATTTCGGCCTGGCTGAATTCGATGCCGCCGTCGAAGCCGTTGCGCATCACCAGCCGGAAGCCGCCGGCGTTCTGCTCGACATCCAGCACTTCGCGATGCGGCATCAGGCGGGCCTGGGGCCCGCCGCGCTCGATATGGCGCAGCGTATAGAGGCGCCGATAGATTTCCGACAACGTGGAAGCTGAAACGCCGTCGCCCGCCAGTTTCTCGCGCTCCACGGTGGACAGTCGCCGCCCTTCGGCGAGATTGTGGAAGTTGCGCACGTAATGCGGCGTGAACAATTCGTTGGTGAAGGGGGTTGCATCGAGCGGTTGGAAGTTCGGGCGCAGACTTATCCAGTCGACCGAGGCCGCGGCGGCTTCACCCGCTCCGAGCAGATGAAGCAGGATCTCCGCGCCGCTCTGGCCGCCGCCGATCACCGCCACGCGCTTGCCCGCGGCGCGGGCGAGTTCGAAGGCGGCGCGCGAGGAGTGGAAATGGTTCTGGCCGGTCAGCTTGCGCACGAAGTCGGGCTGGTAGGGCTGCAGGCCGATGCCGAGAGCGACGTTGCGGGCCTCGACCGTGCCGTTGCCCGTTTGCAGGATGAAATGGCGGCCGTCGAAGTCGAGGGCCTGGACGTCCTCGCCAAAACGCAGGCTGTCGAGGCCCTTGGCGACCCAAGCCAGGTAATTGGCGAATTCCTGGCGCGGCACGTCGGCGAATTCGGCATTGATGAAGTCATAGAAGCGCCGATGCGCGACGAGATAGGCGATGAAGCTCCACGGGCTGGTCGGATTGGTGGCCGTGACCAGGTCCTTGAGGAAGGAGGTCTGCAGCGTCACGTCGGGCAGCATCATGCCCGGATGCCAGTCGAAGCGCTCGCGCTTCTCGAAGAAGGCGGCTTCGACGCCGTCGATGGCGTCGAGCTGGGCGGCGAGGCTGAGGTTGAACGGGCCGATGCCGATGCCGGCGAGGTCGAGCGGATTGCGCTGTGTCATGCCTGGACTCCTGCGGATTTGTCGGCGAAACCGCGGTCCCGCAAGGGGCGGGATTCGCGTTCGGCGAGGTGAAGGGGATTGTCGAGTTCGCTGCCCAGGCTCGGTACCGGGCGGCGATTGGCGTCGCCATAGCCGATGGCGAGCCTGACGCGGTTGATGCAGATGCGCGGCACCTTCGGCGTGAAGAGATCGAACAGCTCGAAGCGATCCGCCAGATCGGGGTGGCGCGCCTGATAGAGGCGCAGGCGCTGCGCCAGCGCGCCATAGAACTCGATCTCGGGAAAACGATCGTGGCTTGCGAGCGTATCGGAAAGAAAGCGCAGCACGCTGGCGAAGTGCCCGGTCTGTAGATGCTGCAGCAGATGGGCGGCCGGCCGCTTCAGCAGGGTGTCACGGATGGCAGGCTCGAGGTCGGCGGCCTCTTCGAACGCCTGATCGACGAGGTCGACATCGCCCTGCAGATCCTTCAGCGCGACGCCGTAGGGGATGGCGCCGTCGAGCAGCACGGTGATGTTCTGGCCGTGGGCGATGAAGCCCACGCCGTAGCGGCAGAGGAAATGGTAGAGCGGCAGGACCACGGCATCGAACAGGCGGGCCAGCCATTCGGCATGTGACAGCCCTGATGCTGCGATCAGGGCGCTGGCGAGCGGCACGCCGGCAAAGTCGCTCTTGATGAGGGCACCGAGCATCAGCGGGCGCCGCCCGGCGGCGAGGCCGGCTTCCGGGCTCTCGCGCCAGATCACGCCCAGCATCTCGCGGAACTGGTAGGGAGCATCCGCGACGCGCTCATAGAGGGGGTGGGGGTAGAAGGCTCCCGCGCATTCGCGCAGCACCAGCGCGTTGGCGAGCTCGGGATCCTGCCTGGCTTTGTCGGCGAGCCAGTTCGAGAAGGCGGGGCCGATCGCCATGTATTTGCCGGGCACGCCGCGCCAGGCCGAGGTGTTTAGAATGGTGAGCGAGAGCTTGAGGTGGAGCTTGGTCGGCGAAGTTGTATTGGCCAGGGTGCGCAGTGACTGCAGAGGACGGTAGGCGTCACCGAAAAGCCCGAGTGGCACGATGCGCCTGGTCGCGATCTCGCCGGCGAACTGTGCCACGATCATGTTGTCCCACTGCCAGGGATGCACCGGCAGGAGCATGAAGCGGGCCGGATCGAGGCCTGCCGCCTCGCAGGCGGCCTGCAGCCTCTCGCGCTCCGCCTCGCCAAGGGAGGCAGCGAGCAGCGCCTCTTCATCGATGTCTCCGGCCAGGCTGAGGCGGCAGCGGCTGCGGTCCGCCGCCAGCCAGAACAGCTGGAAGGTCGGCTGGAATTCGGGCGCGTAACGGGAGAAGTCGCTGAGGCCCCAGCCGATCCGGCCCTTGCTGGCCGGCGCCTTGGGATGGCCGTCGAGATAGGCCTGGACCTGGTCATCCGGCAGGCTCAGCAGATGTTCGCTCTCGCCGGATCCGGCCATGGTCGCGATCCGGGCATCCGCCAGCAAGGTGCTGAACAGCTCCTTGGCGTAGATGCACAGCGTATCCGGCTCGATGTTCAGGGTTTCGCGGGCATCGAGCATGAAGCCGGCGGCATCGTCGGCTGGGCATAGGGCGGCGCCGTCCTGCCGCATCAGGCTGGCGGCGTCGATCGACAGATTGCCCCAGATGCGGCGCACGGCCTTGAAGCGATAGGCGACCCCTCCGGCAAAGCGCAGGATCCACTGGGTTCCCTCGGCATTGGCGGGCTCGGGTGCCAGGCCCTCCTCGAAGGCGAGTTCGCTGATCGCCTTGGCGATGACGGCCCGGTTCAGCGCCAGCCAGAGCCCGGCATCGATCGGGCTGCCGTCGGGCAGGGGGCCAAGGGTTGGCGTGCCCTGGCTCATAGCACCACCTCCCGGAAGAAGCGCTCACGCTGGCAGCACACCAGCGCCGCGCGCTTATGCGGGAAGTCGAATTCCTTCACCTTGTCATAGGCGGTCTGGGCGCAATAGCTCAGCATCTTCTGGTGCGAGGCGCGGGGCTCGCCAACCACCCGGCGCGTGCGTGGCTCGTCGAGGAACAGGCTATGGGTCACCGAGCGGAACCAGGTGCCGGTCCTGGCGCGGCCGAGGTGGCGGGAATTGCCGATCAACCCGTGCCAGCCGCGATCATAGTCTTCCGCGTCGTAGAAGGGGCCGAGCCGGTCTTCCTTGGCCCAGTAGAATTCGAAATAGCCGGAGGGCTCGTCGCCCAGGCTGCCGATCACGCCGAAGATATGCGGATCGGCTTCCTGCTCGGCGAGATAGCGGTCGAGCTCGGCCTCACTCTGGGCCAGCTCCCAGAAGAAGGCGACGCGGGGCTGGTTCATCCAGCCATGGAAGAGCTTGAGATCGCGGCGGCGGTCGATGGCCCGCATCGACAACGTGGTGCCGAGTTCCGGAATCCAGCGCCGATAGAAGATGCCGGTCGGCTGCGGCGGCCGCAGGGGCGGCAGGCGATCCTGCGGGCCGATGGCGGAGCGGATCTCGGGAAAGGCCCGCAGCCCTTCCGGCCGGTGCCAGAGCAAAGGCAGCTGGTAGAAATGCTCGCGGGCGATGCGCACGGCGCTCGTACTGGTCGCGTCGTCCGTCACGGTCTGCGCAGTGAGGGGCAGCAGGGCCGGTTTGCCGGCGACATCGGGCAGGTGCAGGGCAACCATGGCAGGAAAAAGCTGGAAAGCGGCTTCCACCAGGATGGCAATGACATGGATATCGCCGGGATGGGTCGCATCGGGCCGGTGGATGACCAGAATGCCCGGGCCATCTCCTTCGGGCGTGCGCAGCCCGGCACGTCCGATCGTCGCCGAGCCGGCCTGCGCCGTCAGCTCAAGGCTGCCATCCGCCTGCAGGCGGCTCTCGATAACGGCTTCGCCGTCAAGGCGGAGGGGCCAATGCCGGCTGGGGGCGGTGGGAGCGGCGACTTCGGCGGGAGCGATCTTCATCTGCAGGGTCATGCCACGGCCTCCGCGATGGGGTTGCTCAGGGGTACATAGCCGGCAAGGGGATCGGTCACTTCGGTGTTTTCATTGATGTTGCGGAAGCAGATCATGAAGTTTCCTTTGCTGCCGAGCGTCGGCGCGGTGAGGAGGTAGGTGAGGCAGATCTTGTCGGCGAGCGGCAGGGCGGCGAGCTCCTCGAGGAAGGCTCGCAGATCGCCGATCAGGACGTCCTCGGCGATGAGGCGCGAGGTGCCGAGCGCGCCGATCACCGCGAAGACCGAATTGACGAGGAGGTAGTAGCCCACGAGCTGGGCCGCTTCGTCCGAGTTGAAGACATGGCCTGCCTTCATCGGGCTGCCGGGAGCCTTCCTGGCGAGCTCGGGCAGGAATTCGCGGATATAGCCGGTGCCCTGGCAGTCACGGAAATGCACGGCCACCGGCCAGCCTTCGGCAAGTTCCACCACGATGTTCTGCTGATGCGCACCGAAGAGGAGGCCGATATCGGCCTGGATCAACAGGAAGGGCGCGACGACCTTGTCGAGGAACTGGCGGAACCAGCGGCGTGCCACCGCGGCGGGATCGGCCGGCTCCTGCCCGGCAATGCGCCGGATGATGGTGGCAAGGGCGCTGTCATGCCCGTCGGGATAGATCTCGCAAAGAGCGGCCAGCACGGCGGCTGGCGGCTGGCTTGCTCCCTTGAACGGGTTTTCGCGCAGGATCACCGTGGTCTGCGGCAGGGCCTTGCCGTCGGCATCCTGCAGCAGGAGATAAGCGGGCTCGCCCATCACCTTGAAGCTCGGGAAACGCCGGGCGATGGTCCGGCCGACTTCACCGGCCAGAAGGCGGTCGATCTCGATGCCGCGCTCGCATTCACGGGTTTCGATGACCCGGCGCGAATTGGTGAGGCGCAGGCTGAGCGAGAATTTCAGCATCCAGTCGGCGTGCGGGGCATGGATGGCGCGCAGCGAGGAGGTCGCTTGCCAAAGCGAGCCGGCATGGCCGAGATCCTTCAGCAGGCCGCGGCGGAACAGCCCGTCAATGGCCGGGTCGAGCGCCAGCTGGGCGGCCTGCCAGGGATGCATCGGCAAAAGAACGCGGCCCTTGGCGGACTGCACGACCTCCGGATCCATCGCAGGATCGCCGGCGGCCAGGTTCTGGCAGAACTCGGCCGCGGTCTGGGGGCGCGAACTGTCCTGAAGCACCAGAGCCGGATCGGCAGCCCACCAGCGCAAGGCGAATCCCTGCCGATATTCGGGGGCGAAGCGCCGGGAATCCTCCAGGGTGAACTGGTCCCGGCTGCGCGGCGTGGGATGCACGGCATGGCCGAAGCGCAGCGAGCCCTCCGCCTCGGCGAAGCTGGGGTCGCGCTGCGCGAAATAAGCATCGGGGGACGGGACGCGTGCCGCCACATCCTCGATGTTCCGGATGCTGTCGAGCACCCGCGACAGGAAGGTCAGGCTCCTGTCCTTGTCGCCGCTGCCGACGATGTCCGGTTCGCTGGCGAGCAGGAAGACGAACTCCTGAAAGCTGATCGGGCGCGGCGGCGCGGTGCCTGAGAATTCCAGAAAGGGCGGACGGAAGCCGTGATAGGCCGCCCGCGATCGATGCGTCATCTCGATGGCGACATGGCCGCCCCGGCGGGGCAGGGGGAAGCGGGCGAGAAGCCGGCCGCTTCCGGCGCTGGTGTCTTCATGTTCCATCGTCCAGCCCTGCCATTCGCGCATCAGGCTGTTGAGGAAGGCGCGCATGGAGACGTCGTGGGCGATGTCGATGGATCGTCTGATCAGGTCGATGGCGTTCATGGTGTTCCTTTTCGGAAGAACTCCGAATTGCAAAGAAGTTATATAAATAACTACTTGTACAATTTATAATATTTCTACAAGTTTTCTAAAATTACTATTGAATTACCTAGAGTTTGTTTTTAGTTGGATCAAGGAAATTGTTTGGAGAAAAGCATGGCCGCCGATGCCGCCCTCTCTGTTTCGCGCGCGGACAGCCTTCGCCTGGCGCTGATCGCGGCCTCGTCGGGCTTCGGCCAGTCGGCCCTGCTGGCGCTGGTACCGATCGTCACGGAAAGGACGGGGCTGGCGTCGCCGCAGATCGGCGCGGTCGCCTTCCTGGGCGCAGCGGTTTTCCTGGTGGCAGCGCCGCTCTGGGGGCATCACGGCGCGGCCTGGCGGATCAGGCCGTTCTTCGCCGGGCTCGCCTGCCTGATGATTGCAGGCCAGGGCCTGTTCCTGGGGGCGCTCTATGTCGGTGTGCCTGCAGCCGCGCTCGGGCTGCTCTTGGTCTCGCGCCTGCTCTACAGTGTCGGTGCTGCCGGGGTGATGCCACACGCTCAGGCCGCCATCGTGCAGCGCAGCGTCGCCGAGCGTCGGCCGGCCGCGCTTGCCAATCTCAGCGCTGGCCTGAATGTCGGCCGCATCGCCGGTTCCCTGGTGACGCTGGGCGCGGGAGCCGGCGTCATCGTGCCCGTCGTCATGATGGTTGTCAGCCCGGTGCTGCTGCTGTGCGCGCCGAACCTGCCGGCGGCTCCCGCAGTCGGCAAGAAAGGCGAAACCTCGAGCAGGCGTGCCAATATCCGGCGTGTCCTTCCGTTGCTTGCCGTCGGCTTTGCGCTGACCTTCGGCTTCGGCCAGATCCAGCTCGTCCTCGGCCTGTTCCTGCAGCATCGCTTCGGCCTCGAGGCCATTGCCGCCGCGGGCCTGGGAGGCGCGACCTATGCCGCGGTTGCAGTCGCCATGATCGCGACGCAGATCCTGCTCGTGCCGCGCCTTGCCTTCAAACTGGGGCGCAACATGCGCTGGGGCGTTGCGGGCTTCGCACTGGGGTGCCTGGCCATTATCCTGGCGCCGCTGCCCTGGCTGGTGCCGGCCGCCGCGGTCTGGGCCGGCATCGGGTTGGCGGTCGCGACGCCCGCCTATACCGCCTGCCTTAGCCAGCGTGTCACGGCGCATCGCCAGGCGGGGGCCGCCGGCTGGCTCGCCAGCACCCATGCCGCCGGGCAGGGTCTGGGCGCGCTCTGCGGCGGCGCGGCCTTCGCCTTGTCGCCGGAGCTGCCCTTCGCGATGGCCGTCGGCATTGCGATCGCAACCTGCCTCGCTTTGCTGCGTCTGGATGACCGCGCCGAGGACGAGATGCCCCGGGATGAGGTATCTCGGGATCATGGTGTGGCTCCCTGAGGGCGGGCCACATTCGCCAGCAACCTGATGGTGGCGAGAACGGCGATGGCCGAAAGGGCGGTGGCCAGGCCGAAGAGCGCGCCATAGCCCATGAGGTCGGCGAGCTTGCCCGAGATCAGCGACCCGACGAGATAGACCACCATCTGGGCGCAGGCCAGGATGGTGAAGTCGGTGCCGGGCTGGTCCGATGACGTCACCGTCATGAACAGGCTGTAGAGCGCGACGATCTCCATGTAGCGGATGAAGGTCTGGAAGCCTGCGGCGCCGAACAGCGGCCAGGCTCCGGTGACCACGCCGAGCGCATGAGCAGCGAAGAGGGCGAAGCACAAGGTGCGCAAGCCGCCGAGCAGGCCGAGCGTGGCGGCGGTGCCGCAGCGCTTGACCAGGAGGGCAGCGATCGCCGATCCGGCAAGGCCCGCCGTCGCCGCCGATACGCCTGAAAGATAGCCGATACGGTCGAGCGGTACGCCGGCATCGACGAGATAGGGGCCTTCCATCGCCTTCACCAGGCCCTCGCTCATCCGGTAGATCAGCGCGATCCACAGCACGGTGCGGATTTCCGGGCGTCGGAGGAAGCCCATGATGGAGGGGCGCGTCAGCCGGTCGGACGGCGAGGCGGGGGCCTCCCACATGGCGAAGGCGGCGATCAGCGGCAGGGCCGAAAAGGCGGCGATGACCAGGAGCATGCCGGCCCAGCCGATATGGTGGTAGAGCACCAGGCCGAGCGTGCCGCCGATCACCACGCCGAAGGCCACCGAGCCGCCCTGGATGGCGTTGCCGATGGCGCGGTCCTCCGGCGCCAGATATTTGGCGGCATAGCCGTCGGTAGCGATGTCCTGGGTCGAGACCAGCAGCGCGGTGACGAGGCCGATTCCCAGAATGCCGCCGACATGGGTTGGGCCAAGCGGCAGCAACGCCAGGATGGAGGCGATCACGCCGAGTTGGGTAAGGATCACCCATCCTGCCCGATGCGCCCGGGCGAAGGGCCGGATGCGATCGACCAGGGGCGCCCACAGGAATTTCAGCACCAGCGGCAGGAAGAGCAGGCTGAGATAGCCGATCGCCGTGCGCGAGACCCCTGCCTCGCGCATGATGGGGGGCAGAGCGGCGGCGATCAGGTAGGAGGGAATGGCCTGGGCCAGATAGAGGCCGCCGAGGACCGCGAACAGGCGCAGGCGGCCGGGCCTGGAGGCAGGGATATCCTGGGCAAGCGCCGTCATGCCGTCTCCATATGCTGCGTGATGAAGCGTCTGGCCGCCTGTTCGTCGCAAGTCGCGGTCAGCGGCATCGACCACAGGCGCTGGAAGGTCTCGATCATGCGCGGGTTCGCGTCCGGCCGGACGATGGCGAGGGCGCGGCAATGGTGTTCGAAGCGCTCCCGCGTCGCCTTGAACCAAAGGGCCTGCTCGCGTTCGCCGGCCTGGGAGAGCCCGCCGCCGCCGGCGAAGACGGCCAGCAGGGCAAAGGTGCTGTCCCTGCGGCCGATTTCGATCAGCGCATCGAGATAGGCGCGCTCGTCGCGATCCTCGTAGGGCGGCAGGTAGCGCAGGATCAGGAGCGCGCCATGCTTGTCGAGTTCCACCATGATCAGAACGTCTTGCGGTAGCCGAGCGTCACCGTACGACCCCAGGAATAGACCGGGAGGTTGCGCACGGAAGTCGCGGTGGGGTTCTGGAAGCGGGTGTCGAACAGATTGTCGACGGACACATAGGCCTCACCGCCCTTCACCGGTGCTGACAGGGCTACGTTCATGGTGGCGCCCGGCTTGATCTTGTAACGGGTGCCCTTGAGGTCGATCGCCTTGTCGCGGCCGGAGAAGCCCTCGCCCTCCACGCGCACCGACACGCCATTGTCGAAGACGTAGCTGGCATAGAGCGTGCCGCGGAAGGGGGTGGCGATGCGGTTGTTGGGCAGCCAGCTGTCGAGCTTGCCGTCCTTGTTGGAATCGTAGCGCCCCTCGCGATAGCCGAGCACGGTGCCGATGGTCAGCTGGTCCGTCGCCGCATATTCGCCGGTGAACTCGCCGCCATAGATGAATTCCTTCTGCTGCGAGATGGTGTTGGTGATGGGATCGAAGGTCACGCCCTGGCTGGAGGTGGAGATGAAGCCCGTCAGGCTGCCCTTGAAGCGGTCATGGCTGCCGCGGATGCCGAGTTCGTAGTTGTTGACGATCTGGGCCTCGGGACTGATGGAGGCATAGGAAACACTCGCGCCGGCGGGAAGGCAGTTCGGCCGGGCAATCGGGCAGGCATAGGCCGTCGACAGGCCGGCGCGGCGGGTATAGGCGCCGACGTCGGGCAAGGCGAAGCCCTGCGAGAAACCGCCGAAGATCTCGCTGGTCTCAGTCAGCTTGAAGGTGCCGCCAATGTTGAAGGTCGGCTTGGAATAGGTGAAGCTCCCACCGGTGACGCGCAGTGCCGGCAGCACGTATTGTCTGGAGGCGACGACGGTATAGGCGGCCGGGCGGGTGAAATCGTCGACGTCGAGGGCGAAATGCTCGAAGCGCACCCCGCCGCGCACGGTAAGGCGATCGGTCAGCGGCACTTGCAACTGGCCGAAGGCCGCGGTGGTGACCTGCTGCAGCGGCGTGAAGACATCCTGGCCGTTGGTCAGGGTCTGATGGGTCTTTTCAAAGATGAGATCGCTGCCCCAGGTGAGCTTGGCGCCCTGCCAGATGGTATCGAGGGGCGTGTCGATGGTCAGGTTGACGCCGCCGCGGTCCGAATAGAGCGTGGTCTGATTATAGGGGCTCGTCGGGTCGGCTGGATTGAAGGAATAGTAGACCGGATTGTTGTATATCGGATCGAAAGTTGAATAATTGAAGCGCTTCTTGATGTTGTTGTAGAATCCGACGATGTTGAGGCTGCCAAGCGCGAAATCCTTGTCGCTATAGCGGAGCGACAGGGACTTGGTGTCTTCGAGTACGCTCTCTCCCGTATAGGGCCGGGCAAAGTCCGGGCGAGCATAGGGCGGAGAATAGGCGGTCAGATAGCGCGGCGTCTGGTTGAAGTAGTACCAGCCTGCCGAGAATTCGAGCCGCTTGCCGGCGTCGAAGTCATAGCCGAACTTGGCGAGAAGATTGACCCGGCCGAAACGGTCGCCGCCGCCCTGGCCCAGCATGGCGTCGGATGGCAATTCCCGCCCGGAACCGTCATAGGTGCGACGCCCGAGATAGCCGCTGCCGCTCAGGACATAATCGAGCCCATTCTCGGCCTTGCCGGAGATGCTGGCGGACAGTTCCGGCGCCACCGAATCCACGGCATTCGCCGTGAAGGCGCGTAGGGCCGTGTTCACGGTGATGCGGGGCTTGCCGGGTTCAGCCTTCTTGGTGATGAAATTGACGGTGCCGCCGGTGGCGCCGGCCCCATAGAGGCTGGACGCGCCGGCCACCATCTCGATGCGCTCGATCGAGTTGAGGTCGATCAGGGACAGGATGCGCGAAACGTCCCGCAGCGGGGTGCTGAGGGGAACGCCGTCGACCAGCACGAGCAGGTCACGGCCGCGATAGCTTTCGGAAGCGCCCGAGACCGTCTGGTTGGAAACCGAAAAGCCCGGCACCAGCTTAGCCAGGGCCGCCGACGCGCTCGAGCTTTGCTGGAGCTGCTTGTCGATTTCCTGCCTGTCGATCACCTGGACCGATTGCGGAATATCGGAGACGGATCTTTCGGCGCGAGAGGCGGTAACGGTAACCGGATCGAGCTCAATCGGCTGCTCCTGCGACTGTTGTGCCAGTGCAGGCGAAACAACCGATAGAAACATGACCGCCGATACGGATATCTTGCCCATGATGAATTTTTAGACCTCCAGCCACTCTCGATCCGAAACTAAGTTATATTTGGCGATTCCAGACGAATTCCTGTTGTATATTCATAGTACATTCCCAGTTTATAACGATTATAATCTGGGTTTGGATGGCATATACTTCTGGATATCCGACCTTTCGCGCTCTATATTGATGAGCGGTCTTACTTGTCGAGTTGTTTGATTTCTTGGACTTGGGCGCATTGATTGATGGACTGAAGCGAACTGGAGGCGCGGATCACGCCGTTTTGACGCCGCGAGAGCCCTTTGCGGGAAGGCTGCGGCCTGTCTGGCTGCTTGGGCACGGGCTGACGAGCGAGGAACTGGCGCTGATCGAACTGCGGGCCAGCGGACGCTTGGCTGCGCAGCGCAGGCTCGGTCCATCGGATCCGGTCTTGCTCGGCGCCCGGGCATTGCTGCGCCTCGATCCCGATATCGGTCCGATCTCCTGCTTCTCGCCGCTCCAGGACAGCGAACTCGTCCTCGATGCCGCGGGTCTGGATAGCACCGAAGCCGGCGCAGGCGGCATGCTGTTGCGTCCCTCCAACGGCCGGATGGAGGTGGTGCGGGACGGGCAGCGCACCGTCGTCTCGGCCAGGGAGGCGATCTTCCTGGCGGGCGGCAGGCCTGCAAGCGTCTGGCTAAGGCATGTCGACCGCGTCGATTGCCTGATCCTGGCGAGCGAACGCATCACCGCGAACATGCTCGAATGCTCGGCCAGCCTGCGCGTCTTCCCGCAAAACAACGACACGCTGGTTCTGCTCGGCAACTACGGCGCGGCGCTGATGCGCGGCCTGCTGCCGATGAGCGGTCCGGTGCTGCTGCAGCATGCCTGCGCCTATATGGGCGATCTCGTCGACATCCTGTGCGGCGAGGCGGAGGCGCAGACGCCGCATACCGTGCAGGATCGCGCAGCCGCGCGGCTGAACGCCATCAAGTCGGATATCGAGGCCCATCTCGACGACCAGGCGCTCAATGCCAGCCAGATCGCCCTACGGCACGGCATCAGCACACGCTATCTCCAGAAGCTGTTCGAGGGAGAAGGCGAGACCTTTTCGGAATTCGTGCTGCAGCGCCGGCTCGACAGGGCGATGCGCCGCCTGCAGTCGCCGGACGAGCGCAAGCGTTCGATCAGCGAGATCGCTTTCGATGTCGGTTTCGGCGACCTGTCCTATTTCAACCGCACCTTCCGCAGGCGCTTCGACACCTCGCCGCGCCTGGTGCGCGCCAAGCACCGCTCCGTGCTCGTCCCCCCAGCGGGGAGCGAATTGCCGGATGCGGGCAGCGCTTGAGCGTGGACTGTCCCGGTTCGCGGCCATCCATATCGACGGCCTCGAACCACCGGCCGGAATCGGCCGTCTTGTCGCGCCTTGTTTCAGTGGGCCGTCGCGGAGGGGGGCTTCATCCGGGTCATGGTGTCCAGGGCGCAGGGGCTGACGGGTGCGATGAACAGCCCGACCCTTGCGAGAGCCTTGGCAAGAGCGGTGGTGGCATCGAGCGCCCGGTGCAGGCCATCGCTCTTCAACAGGTAGGAGGCGGCGTGGAGCAACTGGACCCTGTCGTCGCGCTGCGCCGCATCGACCATGGCAAGCACCAGGCATTCGTCGCGGCACAGGGCACGGCAGGCGGCCGGCCGCCAGCCGATCTCATTGTCGGCCGTTGCCCGCAGTGTGCGCACGAAATGGTGGAACTCGCCGAACAGCGGCTTGGCGTTTTCTTCCGGCATCTCGCGCGCCAGCCCTTCCCAGGCGATATCCCAGCAGGCGGCATCGCCGGTGGCATAGCCCGCCATCCAGCAGCGGAAGACGGAAAAGAGCAGGTTCTCGGCCGGAGCGTCGATATGATAGCCGACGGGGCGTGCGACGTCGGGGCTTGGCAGGGTCATGATGGTGTCCTTCAATCCGCGGGGTTCAAGGTCCCGGCATTGGCAACGGCGCGCATAGGACCACACCGAGCTGATTTGTTCAAGAAAATCTCTTTTTATTTCAATAGTTTATAGAAGTTCCAGGGTGCGCGGCCGGCTGCACGCCCTCGGGTGCTTGAGCGGCAGCGATCAGTCGCGCCGGGTTGCTCCGGCTGCCGGGAGTTCGCGCTTCTCGCGGCTGCGGATCTCAGCTGTCTGCGCGAGGATCCAGTCCCGGAACACTCTGATCTTGGGCGTCGTGCGCCGCGCTTCGGCGTGCACCAGCCAGTAGCCATCGCCATCAGACCCGGTGACGTCGAAGGGCTGGATCAACTGGCCCTTGTCGAGGAAGGCCGCGTAGAGGTTGTGCGTAAGCATCGCCGCGCCCTGGTCGGTGATCGCTGCAGTCGCCTCATAGGCCTGGGTGCCGAAGGTCGGGCCGGGAATCACCCGATCCGGCTCGAATCGTGCTCCCGCTGCCTTGAACCAGACCTCCCACCAGGGATCCTGCGGGCAGCACAGGGGAACCTTGTAGAGGTCCTCGGGCGCACGGATACCACCGACCTTCTCCGCCAGTGCAGGGCTGAGCATCGGCGAATAGTCGGCCTTGAACAGGTAGTGCGCCGATAGTCCGGGCCATTTTCCGGCGCCGACACGGATGCCGACATCCACGTTTTCGCGAGCGATATCGAGGGAGCGGGATGTGACGTCCATCTTCACGGCAAGATCGGGATACATCAACTGGAATGTTCCAAGGCGGACGGCAAGCCAGTTCGACGCGAAGGTATCGATCGTCGTGACCGAGAGCACGCCGGAGGCGCCGCCCTTGGTTGCAAACCAGGCGTCCGACAGGGTTGAAAACGCATTCGAAACCAGGGGGGCGAGCTGTTCACCCGCTTCGGTCAACGCGATCTGCCTGGTTTTTCTGATGAAAAGCGGTGTTCCGGCGCGTTCCTCGAGAACCTTGATCTGATAGCTGGCAGCCGATTGGGTCATGCCGAGCTCCTCGGCCGCCTTGGTGAAGCTGCCGAGCCGCGCGGCGGCTTCGAAGACTCTGATGGCGCCCAGAGGCGGCAAATCCCACGGCATGATGCATCAATCCAGTTGATGCATACTACGCGACGTTCGATTGGAATCCAAGGCTCGGCGGCGGCAGGATGTCTCCATCGCTCCAGCCTAAAAGGACCACGAACATGACGAAACACATCAAGCGCTACAGGCTTTCGATCCTCGACTTTTTCGCCGCGCCGTTCCGGTCGCGTGCCCATCGCCTGCTCGATCCCCGCGACCTCTGCGACGACCTGAAGCGCGACCTTGGCCTGGTCGATGGAAACCGGGTTGTCGGCGGTGTCCGCTGGCGCTGACCCGCATTGCCGACGCGATGCGACAGGATGGGGAAGGCCCATCCCGAAGAAGAGGGAGGCCATTGTCATGAACAGGACGACCAAGGCACTCGAACAGTGCCGCCAGACCATTCAATCCTATGAGGGCTGCGCGGATCGCTACTATGCCCGCATTCCCGAAATGCCGAATCTGCGCGACCAGGCGGCATTGCGGCGCATCGCCGAAATGGCAGGACGTGGCGGATTGATCCTGGAGGTCGGGTCGGGCCCCGGCCGCGAGGCGGATTTCCTGGAGACGCTCGGCGTCACGGTGCGCCGCACCGATGCGACCCGCCGCTTTCTCGAGTTGCAGGCCACTCGCGGCAAGCATGGCGAACTGCTCGACATCGTCACGGACGATCTCGGCGGTCCCTACGATGCCGTCGTCGGCCTATGCGTGCTGATCCACGTTCCCCGCGATCGGATCGATCACGTGCTGGCCAAGGTTGCCGCGTCGCTGCGTCCCGGTGCACCTTTTCTCGTCTCGATGCGCGATGGCGACGGGGAGACCGTCGGAAACTTCCATACGGTCTATTGGCGACGCGATGCGTTTGCCTTGCGGCTCGAACAAGCCGGGCTGACCTTGCTGTGGGACGAGTTCTCCGTCGATCCGGATGGCGATCCCTGGAACACCTTCCTGGCCGTCAAGCCTTGAAACGGGCGTTGCCGGGGTGTCGCAAGGGGCTTCGCGGCGTTGACTTTCCCCATGGCCGGGCGCAGAGGCAAAGGTTCCCGCCTTTTTCCCGGTTTGCCTGCGATGCCCAGCCATAAAGTCATCTATGATACCGATCCCGGCGTCGACGACGCCATGGCCCTGTTCTTCCTGCATTACCATCCGGACATCGAGCTCGTCGGCATCACCACTTGCCACGGCAATGCGCCGGTCGAGATCACCACGCGCAACGCCCTCTATCTCAAGGAACGCTTCGGCATCGATGCGCCGGTGGCGCGCGGCGCGGCGGGCCCGGTGACGGGAGATGACGCCCATCACGCTGCCGTTGTCCATGGTGACAATGGCCTCGGCGAGATCGAGCTCCCTGCCGAGATCAAGACAAAGGCGATCGACACGCCCGCCCACCGCTTCATCATCGAGACTGTGCGCAAGCATCCCGGCGAGGTCACGCTGCTGGCGGTTGGGCGCATGACCAATCTGGCCCTGGCCCTGCGCGAGGATCCCGAGATCGCCGGCCTGGTCCGCCAGGTGGTGGTGATGGGCGGTGCCTTCGGCTATCGCGGACATCTGGGCAACGTCACCCCGGCGGCCGAAGCCAACATCCATGGCGATCCGCATGCTGCCGACGAGATGTTCGCCGCAGCCTGGCCCGTTACCGTCATCGGCCTCGACGTCACCCACGAAGTGCTGATGCCGCAGGACTATCTGCGTCGGCTCGGGGAGGAGGCCGGCGAGGTCGGCCGCTTCATCTGGGACATCACCCGCTTCTACGAGAACTTCTATCTCGACAAGGGGCTGGCCGGCATTTCCGTGCATGATGCCTCGGCGGCGATCTATCTGGTGGCGCCGGACTTGTTCGAGACCCGCTCCGGCCCGGTCCGGGTGGTGTGCGAGGGGCTTGCCTTCGGGCAGACCATCCAGCGGCCCGCCGGGATCGGTTTCCCGCCCAATGACTGGGATGGCCGTCCCAGCCATGCCGTCTGCATCGAGGTCAAGGACCAGCCTCTGCTCGATCTCTACCGGCAGACCCTGTTGCGAGCGGTATAACGAAATTGCGGACGAGACGTCCGCGGTCCCAGCCGCCGTGCTGCCCTTGCGAACCTTACCAGGTTTGCGCTGGAAACGCTGCGGTTGGGACCGCGGACATCTTGTCCGCCTCTTAGTTTGTCGCCAACCACGCCTCGATGCCCCTTGCCGCCGCCACCCCGGTGGCGAAGCAGGCCTGCAGCAGGTAACCGCCGGTCGGCGCCTCCCAATCCAGCATCTCGCCGGCGACGAAGACGCCGGGCGCCTTGCGCAGCATGAACTCGCTATCGATCGCGTCGAGCGCGACGCCGCCGGCGCTGGAGATGGCGCGTTCGAGGCCGCGTTGCGCCGTCACCGTCAAGGGAACTTGTTTGATCAGGCGGGCGAGGGCGGCCGGACCGCGCGGCAGGGCGTTATCGGTCGCTTCGCGCAGGAGCCCGATGGCGACAGGCGCCAGTTTGACGGTCTTGCGCAGATAGGTCGAAAGGGATTGGCTGCCCTGCGGCCGTTCGAGCAGGCGGGCCAGTGCCGCTTCGTCGAGATCGGGGCGCAGGTCGATGCCGATCTCGGCATGGCCGTGTGTGGCGATCGCGCTGCGGATGACAGGGGAGAGCGCATAGATCACGCCGCCCTCCAACCCCTGCTCGGTAACGACGGCCTCGCCGCGGTGCGTGGTGCCGGCGATGGAAATGGCAATGCGCTTCAGCGGTTCGCCAGCCGATTTCTCCGCATAGGCCCGGCTCCAGGTGATTTCGGCACCGCTGTTCGACGGCGCGAACTCGGTGACGGTGACGCCGCGGCCGCGCAGTAGCGGGACCCAACCGCCATCCGAACCCAGGCGCGGCCAGGAGGCACCGCCGAGGGCCAGCAGAGTCGCGCGGGGCTTGCGGCTGACGGCGTCGCCGTCCGGCCCGCGAAAAATGAGCGTTCCTTCGTCATCCCACCCCGTCCAGCAATGGCGGCTGTGCAAGGTCACGCCCAGGCGTGCCAGCCGGGCCAGCCAGGCCCGCAGCAGCGGCGAGGCCTTGAAGCTTTCGGGAAAGATCCGCCCGCTCGAACCGACGAAAGTCTTTTCGCCCAATCCCTCGGCCCAGGCGACCAGATCGCCGGGTGCAAAGGCACGCAAGGCGGGTTCTAGGACGCCGCGGGCCGGGCCATATCGGGTCAGGAAGCGATCGAGATCCTCGCCATGGCTGAGGTTCAGCCCGCCGCGCCCGGCCATCAGGAACTTGCGGGCCGGCGAGGGCATGCGCTCATAAATAGCCACGCCATGCCCGGCCTCGGCCAGCTTTTCGGCGGCGATCAGGCCCGCCGGCCCGGCGCCGATGATGACGATGTCGCTGCTATCGGCCACGTCCGTCTTTATTTCCCATTCGCGTTGTGCTCACTGCCCTCATGGCATTCTCCTTCCGGCAAATCCAATATTTCGTGGCGGTGGCCGAGAATGGCGCGGTATCGCGTGCCTCGCACGAGCTTTCGATTTCGCAATCGACGGTGACGGAAGCCATTCGCGAATTGGAGGGTGATCTCGGCTTTCCCCTGTTCGATCGGCGCTCCCATGGCGTCGAGCTCACGCTGAAGGGGCACCAGTTCCTGCGCCATGCCCGCAAGATCCTCTCCGAGATTGCCGATGCCCGCCGTGCCTTGCGCTCGGAAACGGCGCCGATCGAGGGGCGGCTTGCCGTCGGCGTGACGCCTCTGGTGGCCGCCTATGTGCTCCCGGACCTGCTCGCCCGCTTCCGACGGGCCTTTCCCCATGTCGCGGTCGAGATCATCGAGGATACCAGGGACTATCTCGACCATCTGCTGGTGGGCGGCGAGCTCGACGTTGCCGTGATGGTGGCGGGCACCGAGCGCAGCTCCGCCGCCCTGCATGTGGAGACGATGGAAGCCTCGCCCTATCGTCTCTGGCTGCCGATCGGCCATCGCCTGGCGGAGGCCGAGAGCATCGGCATCGTGGATCTCGCCGAGGAGCCCTTCGTGCTCCTGATGCTCGACGAGATCGCCGAGGCTGCCGAATATGCCTGGCGGCGGGCCGGTGTGCGGCCGCCGGTCGCCATCCGCACCCGCTCGGTAGAGGCCGCCCGCAGCCTGGTGGCGACGGGGGCCGGCGTCGCCATCCTGCCCGACCTCACCTATCGGCCCTGGTCGCTCGAAGGCGACAAGATCGAGGCGCGCGACCTAGCCGAGGCCCTGTCGCCGGTGGAAGTGGTGATCGGCTGGCGGCGCGGCTCCCCGCTCGATGCCATCGCCACGCAATTCGTCGCCGTGGCGCGCACCTATCGGGCGGGGAGAGGGCGCAGCTAGAGCGTTGTGCGGCTCGACGGAACGTCGAGAAGCGCCAGGATGCGTCAGGCCAGAGAAGCTTAGGAGACGGGCATTTCGGCCGTACGGCTTTGCTCGAGGCGGCCGGAATGCAGCGAAACGATCACTCGGCGATGATATCGGAAAAATCGATATCATCGATCTCCCGAATGGTGTGGCGCCTGTGGCTTTTCCAAGGCATGCTCGCCTCAATCAAGAATTCGCCCTGTATTCGAACGGACGGCAACCAGAGGAAAAGCACCATGTCCAGGCTTAGATGGGTTGTGGCGTTGGCGGGTATTACGGCAGTGGCCGTACCGGCGCTCGCCAAGGAGATCGGCAAGGGGGAGGGCCAGCTCAACATCGTGGCATGGCCCGGCTATATCGAGCGCGGCGACACCGACAAGAGCTATGACTGGGTCACCGATTTCGAGAAGAAGACCAGCTGCAAGGTCAATGTGAAGACCGCCAGCACCTCCGACGAGATGGTCGCCCTGATGAACGAGGGAGGCTATGATCTCGTCACCGCGTCGGGTGACTCCTCCCTGCGCCTGGTCGCCGGCAAGCGCGTGCAGGAGATCGATACCTCGCTGATCCCGAGCTGGAAGACCGTCGACGAGCGCCTGCAGAACGCACCCTGGCACACGGTCGACGGCAAGCATTACGGCGTGCCCTATCAGTGGGGCCCCAATGTGCTGATGTACAACAGCGACGTGTTCAAGGAAGCGCCCAAGAGCTGGAGCGTGGTGTTCGAACCGCAGAACCTGCCGGACGGCAAGCCCAACAAGGGTCGCATCCAGGCCTATGATGGTGCCATCTACCTCGCTGATGCCGCCAATTACTTGATGAGCAAGAAGCCCGAGCTCGGCATCAAGGATCCCTATGAGCTCAACGAGGACCAGTACAAGGCGGTGCTCGAGCTGGTGCGCCAGCAGCATGCCCTGATCCAGCGTTATTGGCACGACGCCAACATCCAGGTCGACGACTTCAAGAATGAAGGCGTGGTCGCGTCCGGTTCCTGGCCCTTCCAGGTCAATCTGATGCGGGCCGACAAGAAGCCGATCGCCTCCACCGTGCCGGAAGAAGGGGCGACGGGCTGGGCCGATACCACCATGATGGCCGCCGATGCCGCCAATCCCAATTGCGCCTATATGTGGCTCGAACATTCGATCCAGCCCAAGGTTCAGGGCGATGTCGCCGCCTGGTTCGGCTCGCTTCCCTCCGTTCCGGCGGCCTGCAAGGGCAATGCGCTGCTGACCGATACGGGCTGCGCCACCAACGGTTTCGACAATTTCCCCAAGATCAAGTTCTGGCGCACCCCGGTGGCCAAATGCACCACGCAGAGCGCCTGCGTGCCCTATTACCGCTGGGTCACGGATTATATCGCCGTGATCGGCGGGCGTTGAGGCAGGCGCGCGCGACGAAGGCGCTTATTCGGAAATACTCGAAGTGCTACCTTTGTCATGCCCGGACTTGATCCGGGCATCCAACGGCCCCGCCCACAGCGCTCGGTGGGGGCTGGATTGCCGGGTCGAGCCCGGCAATGACAAAGGTCGAGCGGAAATCGCACTTTCTCCAGGGTATGCCGATCTGAAGATCGGCGTACCAGCGCTTCGCCTTTGTGCCCATGCGGGCCATGAAATTTTCGTCCAGATAGAGGCGGCTGAACCAGCCCAGGTTGCGTCTCCCGTCCTCGAGGTATCCTCATGGCTGTAACCAGCACCACTCCTGCCGTCTCGTTCCGCGGCGTCCAGCGCCATTTCGGCAGTGTGAAGGCGGTCGACGGCGTCGATCTCGACATCGCGCCCGGCGAATTCTTCGCCATGCTGGGGCCGTCCGGCTCGGGCAAGACCACCTGCCTGCGCCTGATCGCGGGCTTCGAGCAGCCGACCGGAGGCCATATCGAGATCTTCGGTGAAGCGGTGGAGGGCATGCCGGCTTATCGGCGCCCGGTCAACACCGTCTTCCAGGACTATGCCCTCTTTCCGCATTTCAACATTCTCGACAATGTCTGCTACGGCCTGATGATCCGCGGGGTCGCCAGGCAGGAACGCTACCGCCAGGGACGCGAGGCCCTTGCCATGGTCAAGCTCGCGGGCAAGGAAGACCGCCGGCCCGGCCAGCTTTCGGGCGGCCAGCGTCAGCGCGTGGCGCTCGCCCGCGCCTTGGTGGTCAGGCCCAAGGTTCTCTTGCTCGACGAGCCGCTCGGCGCTCTCGACCTCAAGCTGCGCGAAGAGATGCAAAGCGAGCTCAAAGCGCTGCAACGCTCCCTCGGCCTCAGCTTCGTCTTCGTCACCCACGACCAGGGCGAGGCCCTGTCCATGGCCGATCGCGTCGCCGTGTTCAACGAGGGGCGCATCGCCCAGGTCGGCAGTCCGCAGGACATCTATGAGCGGCCGCGCACCCGCTTCGTCGCTGATTTCGTCGGATCTTCCAATGTGATCGAGCCGGGCCAGACGCAGGGCTGGATCGGTGTGCGCAGCGCGGCCAGCCTGCGGCCGGAAAAGATCACCTTGCTGCCCCAGGGCGTGGGCGCCGCCGGCGATGCCGTGGTGGTGCCGGGCACCGTGACCCAGGTGCTCTATCATGGCGCCGTCAATCGCCTGGAACTGCGCACCGATGACGGCGCCCGCCTCAGCGCCGCCATTCCCGCCGCCATCGGCACGCCGCCGGAACAGGGAGCGGCCGTGCGCGTCAGCTTTCCACGCCAGGCGCTGCACCTGATGGAGGACGCGTGATGAGCCTCGCCACCCTTCAGGCCCCACGGGACGGCCTTCTGCGGCGCATCTCGGATGTGCTGGTCGCCCGGCGTGGGCTCTATCTCCTGCTCCTGTTGGTGCCGCCGCTGCTCTGGCTCGGCATCGTCTATCTCGGTTCGCTCTTTGCCCTCTTGGCGCAGAGCTTCTTTTCGATCGACGAGTTCTCCGGCACCATCGTGCGCGAGCCCTCGCTCAAGACCTATGGCGAATTGCTGTCGCCCTCCAATCTCGACATCATCATCCGCACGGTGAGCCTTTCGGCGGTGGTGACGCTGCTCTCCGCCGTGATCGCCTTCCCGATCGCCTATTATGCCGCCCGCTATGCCCGCGGGCGCATCAAGGCGCTGTTCTATATCGCGGTGATGATGCCGCTGTGGTCGAGCTATCTGGTCAAGGTCTATGCCTGGAAGCTACTTTTGGCCAAGGAAGGCGTGATCGGCTGGATCATGGCCAAGCTGGGCCTTGCATGGCTGCTGGAGGCCTGGCTGTCGCTGCCCATCCTCGGCGGCCCCTCGCTCTCGGTGAGCTATACCGGCATGGTGCTGGTGTTCCTCTATCTGTGGACGCCCTTCATGATCCTGCCGGTGCAGGCGGCGCTGGAGCGCGTGCCAGGCTCGCTGATCGAGGCCTCCGGCGATCTCGGCGCCAGTCCGGGCCAGACCTTTCGCAAGGTCATTCTGCCGCTGGCCTTTCCCGGCGTGGTGGCTGGGGCGATCTTCACCTTCTCGCTCACCCTCGGCGACTACATCGTGCCGCAGATCGTCGGACCGTCCTCGCTGATCCTCGGCCAGGTCGTCTACACCCAGCAGGGCACCGCAGGGAACATCCCGCTGGCCGCAGCCTTTTCGGTGGTGCCGGTGCTGATCATGGGCATCTTCCTCACCGTCGCCAAACGATTGGGGGCCTTCGATGCGCTGTGATCGCAAAGAGAGCGCGGGTATCGTGCCCATGAATGCTAGCTCAAGGCGCAAAGACGCAACGTCAGCCACCCCTTCTCCCCGTAAGAACGGGGCGAGGGGACTCCTATGTCGCGCTCTTTTGTCAGGCCCATCATCTCGTACGACCGGCGTATCGGTGCCCGCCGGCATTCGGCCTGCGGCAACTCTGTCGCCAGCTATCGGCGTTCCGGCGAGGGCACCATGACCGAGAACCACTCACCGCTGGGCCTGCGCCTTGCCGCTGCCGCCGGCCTGCTCTTCCTGCACCTGCCGCTTCTCTTTATCATCCTCTATGCCTTCACCACCGAGGAGCGCAGCTTCGAGTTCCCGCCGCCGGGCTACACGCTAAAGTGGTTCGGCGTCGCCTGGAACCGGCCCGATGTCTGGGCCGCGCTGGGGCTCTCGGTGAAGGTCGCGCTGGTCTCGACGATCCTCGCCATCATTCTCGGCACGCTGGCGGCGGCAGCCTTGTCGCGCACCAGATTTTTCGGCCGGGAAGCCATCTCGCTGCTGCTGATCCTGCCGATCGCCCTGCCGGGCATCATCACCGGCATCGCCTTGCGGGCCGCCTTCAACCTGGCCGACATACCCTTCTCCTATTGGACGATCGTGCTCGGCCACGCCACCTTCTGCATCGTGGTCGTCTATAACAATGCGGTGGCGCGTTTCCGCCGCTTGTCGCCTTCGCTGATGGAGGCCTCGATGGATCTTGGAGCCGACGGCTTCCAGACCTTCCGCCATGTCGTCCTGCCTTCGATCGGCACGGCCCTGCTGGCAGGCGGCATGCTGGCCTTCGCCCTGTCTTTCGACGAGGTGATCGTCACCACCTTCACCGCCGGCCAGCAGCAGACCCTGCCGATCTGGATGCTGTCGGAATTGATCCGGCCGCGCCAGCGCCCGGTCACCAATGTGGTGGCAGTGATCGTCATCCTCGTCACCGCCTTGCCGATCCTGGCCGCCTATTACCTCACCCGTGAAGGCGAGAGCGTCGCCGGCTCCGGCAAATGACCAAGCCTCTTGAGCAAGGTGCGATCTCTCAATCGCACCTTGCTCAAACTCTTTGTTTTGACACGTTTTCTTAAGCGAAAAGTCCGTCGACTTTTCTGGAAAACGCTTCTGGAATGCCCAAGGAGATCGCCATGCTCGATACCAAAATGCTGATCGGTTCGAAATTCGTGCCCGGCACCGAGGCGCCGGAAAAGGTGCTCAATCCCAAGACCGAGGAGACGCTGGTCGACCTCCCCGAGGCTTCCGTCGAACAGGTCGACGAGGCCGTGGAGGCGGCAGTTGCGGCTTTCGCCGGCTGGTCGCGCACCACCCCGGCCGAGCGCTCGGCCCTGCTGCTCAAGCTGGCTGATGCGATCGAGAAGGATGCCGAGGCCTATGCCACGCTGGAGGCGCTCAATTGCGGCAAGCCGCGCATCCGCGTGCTGCAGGACGAGATCCCCGGCGTCGTCGATTGCTTCCGCTTCTTCGCTGGCGCCGTGCGCAACATGCACGGGCTGGTCGCCGGGGAATATCTGGCCGGGCACACCTCGATGATCCGGCGCGATGCCGTCGGCGTGGTCGGCTCGATCGCACCCTGGAACTATCCCCTGATGATGGCAGCCTGGAAACTGGCGCCGGCCCTGGCGGGCGGCAACACCATCGTGATCAAGCCGTCCGAGCAGACGCCGCTGACCCTGCTCAAGCTCGCCACCAGCATTGCGGAGATCTTTCCGGAAGGCGTGGTCAATGTCGTGGTCGGGCGCGGCGAGAGCGTCGGCAATGCCCTGATCCATCATCCCAAGGTCGCGATGGTGTCGCTGACGGGTGATATCGCCACCGGCAAGAAGGTGCTGCAGGCGGCCGCCAAGACGGTCAAGCGCACCCATCTCGAGCTCGGCGGCAAGGCGCCGGTGATCGTGTTCGACGATGCCGATCTCGAGGCCGTGGTGGAGGGCGTCAAGCTGTTCGGCTATTACAATGCCGGCCAGGATTGCACCGCCGCCTGCCGCATCTATGCCGGCAGCAAGATCTACGACAATCTGGTGTCCGAACTCGCCGGTGCGGTAAAAGGGCTGAAATACAACCAGCCCAATGATGACGAGAACGATATCGGCCCGCTGATCTCGGCGCGCCAGCGTTCGCGCGTCGCCTCCTTCGTCGAACGCGCCACCGAGCACAAGCATATCGAGATCGCCACGGGTGGCCACCAGGCGGCCGGCAAGGGCTTCTTCTATGAACCCACCGTGGTCGCCGGGGCCCTGCAGAGCGACGAGATCGTGCGGCGCGAGGTGTTCGGGCCGGTGGTCTCGGTGACGCGTTTCGACGATGTCGAGGAAGCTCTCGGCTGGGCCAATGATTCCGACTACGGCCTGGCCTCCTCGGTGTGGACCCGCGACATTTCCAGGGGCATGCAGATGGCCTCGCGCCTGCAATATGGCTGCACCTGGGTGAACTGCCACTTCATGCTGGTGAGCGAGATGCCGCATGGCGGCGTCAAGTCCTCCGGCTATGGCAAGGACCTGTCGATGTATGCCCTGGAAGATTACACCGTGGCGCGCCACGTCATGGTGAAGATGGGCTGACGCTCGCTTTCGCAAACCGAGCGGGGATGTAATGCGGTCCACTTAGGCAGGAGCCACTGCGAGTTTGTCATAGCCGGGCTTGACCCGGCTACCCAGAAAGCCGCACGCACAAACCGTCGGGGAGTTGGATTGCCGGGTCAAGCCCGACAATGACAAAGGGCGAGCAGATTCGAAAATGCTTAAGTGAACCGCATTAGGGCAGGGATGGCCATGTCCCAGGCAAGGTCCGCCCCTTCCTTTTGGACAGCGATGCCGAGTTCGGGCATGGTCTGGTGTTGTGCATGGAACAGCCTGCGCAAGCCATTGATTTCATCATGCCTTTTTCATGAACGAGGTGATTGCCATGGAGCTCGGGAAACGGCTGATCCCGGCAGCGATACTGGTCGGTGCCTTGTGGGCAATGCCGACGATCGCGCCAGCCAGGACGGCACCGGCCACCGTCGAGGCGCTCTGGCAGAGTTGCCGGGCCATCGCAAAGGATCCGGCAGCCAGCGTCAAAGCCTGCACGCAGTTTCTCGATCTGCCCGAGGGACGGCGAGAGCAGTTTCGCACCTATGCCTTTTCCAACCGTGGCAACGCCTATGTCAGCCTGCAGCGCTATGACGAGGCGCTGGCCGATTTCGTCGAGGCGCTGCGCCTCGATGCGAGGAACGAGACGGCCTATGTCGGCCGTGGCAACGTGCATTTCTGGCGCGGCGAAAACGATCTCGCCCTCCAGGATTTCGGACAGGCCATCAAGCTCGATCCGCGGGATGCCAATCCTCATCACGGCCGCGGCAACGTCTATTTCAACCAGGGCCGCTACGAGGAGGCGATCAAGAGCTATAGCGAGGCGATCCGCATCAACCCGAAATTCTTCAACGCCTATAGCGGCCGCTCCAATGTCTACGCCGAACTCAAGCAGACCGACCGGGCAATTTCGGATCTCTCCCAGGCGCTCAAGCTCAATCCGACCTATGTCAATGCCCTCGTCAATCGCGGCAACAACTACGTACTCGCCAAGCGCTTCGACGAAGCGATCGCCGACTACGACCGTGCTCTGGCCCTCCAGCCGGATACCGTCCTCGCCTGGAGCGGGCGGGCCGGCGCCTATGGCCTGAAAAAGGACTATGAGCTCGCAATCGCCGATTTCACCAAGGCGCTGGACCTCGATCCTTCCTATCTCAACGCGCGTTACGGCAGGGGCCAGGCCTACAAGGAACTCGGCAAGCTCGACCTGGCCGCGGCGGATTTCCGCAACATCCTCGCCCAGAAGTCCGACTTCCTGAACACGCGCGACCTGCTGGCCGCCGTCGAGAAGTCCGGCGCGGTAGCATCCGTTCCGCCGTCCGGCGCCAATGTGGCGCCCATGGCCGGCGCGCTCGCGGCCATCAAGGCGCAGCGCCGCGTTGCCCTGGTGATCGGCAACGCCGCCTATCCGCAGGCTCCCCTTGCCAATCCCCACAACGATGCCGCCGATGTCAGCGCTCGCCTGAGCCAGCTCGGCTTCGAGGTGGTGACCGGCTACGACCTCACTCTCGCGGGCTTTTCCGACACGGTGGAGCGCTTCGTCGCCAAGGCGCAAGGCGCCGATGTCGCCGTCTTCTATTATTCCGGCCACGCCATGCAGGTGGATGGCGAGAACTGGCTGCTGCCTGTCGATACCAGGGTGCGCAGCCTGTTCGATGTCCAGCAGTTCAACGTGTCGCTGCAGCGCCTGCTGCAGACCGTGGATACGCAGGCCAAGACCACGCTGGTCTTTCTGGACGGCTGCCGCAACAATCCGTTTGCCGATGCCCTCAAGGCTCAGCTGAAGGCGCGGAATCGGGCCTATGCGGAGACGCGCGGGCTTGCCCGCATCACGGTCGATTCGCCCGATACGCTGGTGGTGTTCGCCACCCAGCCCAATGACGTGGCGGCGGACGGCACCGGGCGCAACTCTCCCTTCACCCGCGCCTTTCTCGACAATGTCGGCGCGCCGGGTGTGGAGGTCGAAACCCTGATGAAGAGGGTGACGGCCGAGGTGAAGGAGGCGACGGGGGACAAGCAGCGTCCGGAGCGCCTGTCGGGCTTGACCACGGAATTCTACTTCGTTCCCCCGAATTAATGTGCGTCCGTTTCGAGCCAGCTTGCCCGACGCGACAATTCCGTCATGATATCGTCAACCATAAACGGATTGGGAGGAATCATGACGGCGGTTTCGTCTGAGCAAAGGCCATGGTTGGCGGCCTATGACGGAGACATGAAACCGCATGTCGGGGAGGTGCCCTACAGATTGCTGGGCGACATGATCGTCCAGAGTGCGCGCGAGACCCCGCGCAAGACCGCCTACACCTGCGTCATGCCCAACGGAATGCATGGCTCGCTGAGCTTTGCCGAGGCCGATCGACTGTCGGATCAGTTCGCCGCCTATCTGCACGCCGAGCTGAAACTGCCGCCGGGCTCGCGCGTGGCCATCCAGGCGCCCAATGGGCTTGCCTATCCGGTGGTCGCTTTCGGCGTGTTCAAGGCAGGCTGCGTACTGGTCAACGTGAACCCGCTCTACCTGGCCGAGGAGGCGGGCGCTGTCTTCGCCGATGGCGGCATTTCGGTGCTGGTGGTGATCGACATGTTCGCCGACCGCACCGCCAAGACCCTCGCAACGGTGAAGGTGCCGCATGTGGTCCTGATCGGCGCGGCCGAATTCTTCCCGGGCTGGCCGCGTACCGTGATCGGCCTGGTGCAGAAACATGTACGCAAGGAGATTCCCGCCGCGACTTTCCCGCATATCCGCCTCAGGCAGGCCCTGGCACTCGGCCAGGCCAAGCTCGCGCGTGGCTTGAAGGTCGCGGACATCACCGCCGGCATGGACGCCTCGGCCACGGCCTGCCTGCAATATACCGGCGGCACCACCGGGGTGAGCAAGGGGGCCATGCTTACCCACCGCAACCTGGTCATGAATGTCCTGCAGGTGCTGGCCTTCGGGGGCGGCGCCTTCACGCGGGACGATGTGATCATGACGGCGCTGCCGCTCTATCACATCTTCGCCTTCACCGTGAATTTCCTCACCTTCACGGCGCGCGGCGCCCATGTGCTGATGGTGCCCAATCCGCGTCCCCTGAGCAATCTGCGCAAGGCTTTCGAGAAATATCCGGTCAGCTACATCACCGGCGTCAACACGCTCTATAACGGCCTGCTGAACGAGGCCTGGTTCACCGCCATGCCCAAGCCCCATCTCAGGGTCTGCATCGCCGGCGGCACGGCCCTGCAGGCTGCGGTCGCCGAGCGCTGGCACAAGGCCGTCGGCGTGCCGGTGGGGGAGGGCTACGGCCTGACCGAAACGTCGCCCGTCGTCTGCTTCAACCCGTTCGGGTCGGGGCATAATGGGGCTGTCGGCGTTCCCTTGCCGGATACCGATGTCAAATGTGTCGATGACGATTTCAACGAGGTGGCGCTCGGAATGCCCGGCGAACTCGCCGTGCGCGGGCCGCAGGTGATGGCCGGCTATTGGCGCCGCCCGGACGAGACGGCCAAGGTGATGCGCGGCGATTGGATCCTCACCGGCGACATCGCCGTGATGGATCAAGCCGGCTATTTCCGCATCGTCGACCGGCGCAAGGACATGATCCTGGTTTCGGGCTTCAACGTCTTCCCCAACGAGGTGGAGGACGTGCTGGCCAAGATGCCGGGGATCAAGGAAGCAGCGGTGATCGGCGTGCCAGACGGCGCGGCCGGCGAAGCACCCAAGGCCTTCGTGGTCAGGAGCGATCCCGCTTTGACGGTCGAGGCGGTGCGCGCCTATGCCAAGCAGCATCTCACCGGCTACAAGGTACCGAAATTCGTGGAATTCAGGGACGACCTGCCGAAATCCAATGTCGGCAAGATCCTGCGCAAGGACCTGCGGGGCTAGCAACAAGCGTTTCGGTCCAAATGCGCTTTGCTCCAGCTGGGGAATTCGACTGCCTCTGGCGTTGCAGCCCGGCGACATCAGTAATCTCGACGAATGATCTCCGGCCTCGTCGTACGGAATGTCGGGCGACCGCGCTTCCAGCCTCGTATCACGCGGCTGTTCTCGCGTATCGCCTGTTCGGGCGTCACGCAGTCGATCAGTACGATGTCGGCTGCCGCTCCAACCGATAGGCCGGATGCGCGCCGCATTCCGCGCGCTGCAAGGGGACCGATCATGTCAAAGACGAGCCGCAGATGCTCGGTGCGCGAAAGTTGAACGACATTGGCATAGAGGTTCGCCATGCGGAGGAGTGAGGCATCGCCAAATGGCGTGAAGGGGTTGAGAATATTGTTGGTGGCGATCGAGGCATTCACGCCCCTCAAGGCCAGAATATGAGTCGGAGCGACCCCACGCGGCACCAGTCGCTCATACTCGCGGCCATTTAGGAACAGGTCGGTGGCTGGTAGGGCCACCACTGCAATACCGGCCTCCCGGAGCCCTGTCGCGATCGCTTCAACCTCATGCAACGGCCGCGCCGAAAGGCTCGTCATGTGTCCGAGCGAAACGCGTCCCTGCCAACCGCGTCGTATCGTTTCCTTCAGGACGACGGGCAGATTGCTCTTTTCGGGTGCGAGATCGAAATCGAGATGGAAGTCGGCAGCGACGCCGTGCGCTTGCGCGAGGTCGAAGATCAGGCTGATTTGTCCAGCCGGATCGGGATCGGTGTAGGGAGCGCCACCCACCAGATCCGCTCCGCCCGCCAGGGCCTCGTTCAACAAACCTAGCGTTTCCGGCTCGTTGGTGAGCCCTTCCTGCGCGAAGGCGCAGATCTCGATATCGATGGCGAACGCGTAATCCCGGCGAACGCGTTTGACGGCTTCGAAGGAGCGCAAGCCGGCGCGCGGATCGACCTCGACGAAGCTGCGCATCGCCATGGTGCCTTGTATGATGGCCTGCTCGACGACGCCAGCGGCCCGTGCATAGACATCCGCCTCGGTGAAGGACGCCTTGGCTCTTGCCGTCTCGCGCACCGCCTCCGCCAAGGTACCCTCGCAGATGCGGCAGCGATCGAGGATACAGGCCTTGTCCAGATGGATGTGGCTGTCGACGAAGCCGCCGCAAGCCAGCGCACCGTCGGCGTCGACGATTTCAACCGCTTCACAGCGAAGTTCTCGCCCGATCGCGACGATCGCCTCATCCCGTATCGCCAAGTGAACCGGTTCCTCACTGGTCGGCAGGCGGGCATTGCGGATAAGCAGGTCGGCTGGGGGAATGTTCATCGTCAAAGACCGATCGCCCCGCCATCGCTGCGCGGATCATGTGCAGCGATGATCGTCCCGTCGGGTCGGAGGCGAATGATGCCGGCATGTCCGCCGAGTTGGCTGAAGGGTTCGATCCGGCCCACCTGATGTCCCCTGTCCGCAAGCTCGGCAAGGAGTAAATCTCCGGCATGGGCCTCTATCTTCAGGCTGTCGCGACTGTCCGAGAAGGTGCGTCCCAGAAGGAAACGCGGCCGGGATAGCGCCGCAAGCGGATCGAGCCCGTGGTCGATCAGCAGCGACAGCAGCAGAGCGAGGGTCTGCGGCTGTCCGTCGGCGCCTTGAGTGCCGTAGAGCAGGCAAGGACGCCCGTCCTTCAAGGCGATACCGGGGTTCAACGTGTAGAAGGGACGCTTGCCGGCCCTGATGCAGTTCGGGCTCGCCGGATCGAGGCTGAAGGCCGCGCCGCGGTTCTGCCACAGGATGCCGGTGTCGCCGGCGACGACGCCGCTGCCCCAGTCGAAATAAAGGCTCTGCAGCATGGCGACGCTCCTGCCCGCGCTGTCCGTCGCCGCCAGGAAGGCCGTGTCGGCGGTCTGGAAGGGGTGCGGCCAAGGCAACGCCCTGTCGAGATCGATCGAGCGTGCCTTCGCAGCCAACCGGCGCCCATCGAGCAACCGCGCGACATTCACGTCTGCGAAGGCGGGGTCGGCGATCGATGGGCGATCGAGGAAAGCCCGTTTCACGGCTTCCACGAGGAGGTGATAGAATTCGGCCGAGGCAGGGTCGAGCCGGCCCAGATCGAAGGAAGACAAGACGCCCATGATGGCAAGCGTCGTCGCGCCTTGCGTCGGCGGCGGCGGCGCAAGAAGGGTCACGTCGCGATAGCGTTGCATAAGCGGCTGCTCACGGAGTGTGCGGGTGCTGGCGAGATCCGCGGCAGTCAGGGGTGAACCGGCGGCCCGGAGGCCCGACGCGATGCGCGCGCCCAGCTCGCCTTCGTAAAACTCGCGCACGCCGCGATCGGCTATGGCGCGCAGCGAACTCGCCAAAGCCGGCTGGCGCTGTATGCCGTCCCGGGAGAAGATCTCTTGGAAGCCAGGCCATTGCGTGACCTCGCTTGCGCGGAAACGATGCCAGAATTCTTGAGAAGGACTGACGTCGAAGCCGTCCTGTGCCAGCGCGACGGCGTCGTCGAGCAGGCCGGTGATGGACAATCGGCCCTGCCAGTGGCTGTGGGAGTAGTCGAGGACTTGTCCCCAACTGTCGGCGAGGCACGCCGTCGTCATGGCCGAAAGCGGCCCGCGGAGCGGGATGGCAGGCAGATCGGGGATGAACCTCGCCGCCTGGCCGATACCCAGGAAGACGGTGGCAGAGCCCGCGCGATCGGCAACAAGCCAAACCGCGTCTCCGCCGAGACCACAAAAATGTGGATAGAGGACCGAGAGTGCCGCACTCGCGGCAACCAGCGCCTCGATGGCATTGCCCCCCTGTTCGAGGACCTTTGCCCCGGCCTCTGTGGCGAGCCAGTGCGGCGCGACGACCATGCCCCCGCTCGACGTCGCGTTGTCGCTGGGCCTTTGCCGTGGGACGGTCTTCATGCAATCGCCGCGATTGTGTGAACAGACCTCCAGTCAAGCAAGTTCCGGGCCATCTCTGGCGTAGGCGCGTCCGAACTCTTCCAGGCCCCGACGTCGGTGCACCCGGCGGAAATCCCCGCGATGGGCAGACGACAGCGAAGCGTTCGCAGCGCTGGACCGGCCAACCCAAGGCGTCCGGACGTTGTCTATTCGTGGCGTCGCTGGCGTCCGTCCTCGCTTCCGATCGGCCGGCCTGAGCGCTTTAAAGAGCGGGCGAGGACGCCAGCGTTTCCAGGAAGGTCATGTCCAGGAAGGTCATGCTTCGCCCGGTCGGCATCGTCGAGCCTTGGTATGACGCCAAGACCCTTTGTGCGGGGAGCATGAACCCGATCTCGCAGATCAACAGGCTATTATAGGCCGTGGAGATGTGGCGCGCCGCGCGACAAAAAAGAGCAGATTGCGGCTTTTGATCATCGCAACCTGCTCTTGGACTGTCGTATCCGCAGCAAGCGGAAAGAGCAGGCCGGAAGGCCTGATCCCGAGTCTACTGACGATAGTGCTGGATGCGCGTGGTACGCAAACCCGCCAGGCCGTGGCGGTCGATCGAGGCCTGCCAGGACAGGAATTCCTCGGTGGTCAGCACATAGCGGTTGCAGGCCTCCTCGAGGCTCAGAAGTCCGCCGCGCACGGCGGCCACCACTTCTGCCTTGCGCCGGATCACCCAGCGCTGGGTACCGGGAGGTGGCAGGTCCGCAACGGTCAGGGGGCTGCCGTCGGGGCCAATGACATATTTCACCCGAGGGCGAAGAGTTTCGGTCATGGGTACGCTCACACAATTCGAATGACCATGTGAGCTGCAGGCTAGGAGCGCTCGCTTAAAAATTGTTGAAGGAAATTCAGAAAAGTCATTGATCTCGCTTCGATCATTACAATTCGGCAACAAGCTGAATCAGGCCTTAACTTCGTCACCATCTGTCCGGTTGCCGGGCGCCAGGAAGGGTTTGGCCAGGGCGTGGTAGAGCTTTTCCCGGCAGATGAGGGCCGAGACCCCGTCGGCAATGATGGCGGCCGCGAGCAGGGGCAGCACCATGGCGCGGCTGTCCGACATTTCCGAAATAATGATGACGGCGGTGAGCGGAGCCCTGACCACACCGACGAAATAGCCGATCATGCCGAGAAGCACGATGGCGCCGAGCGGCTGATCGGGAAAGGCGAGGGCGATCAGATTGCCGACTCCCGCACCCGTGGCGAGCGAGGGTGCGAAAATCCCGCCCGGCACGCCGGACAGCACGGTGATCAGGCTCGAGAGGAACTTGGCCGGCCCGAACCAGAGGGGCTCGGCGTGGGATTCCACCAGCCGGCGGGCGACCTCATAGCCCGTGCCCCAGGTGGCGCCCTGGCTGAGTACGCCGAGGATTGCAACCAGGAGGCCGCAGACCAGGGCAAGGCGGATGGGACGGCGACGTAGCGCCGCAATCGGGGCGAGCGCCGTGGCGCCGAAGGCCAGGATCGCCCGCGAGAACAGGCCGCCGGTGATGCCGCCGATCACGCCGGCCAGCGGCGCGATGAGCAGGGCGGCGCCGAGCGGCAGCGCTTCGTGCACGGACCCGAAATAGATGTAGTCGCCGGCAATGCCCAGGCTGACCAGGCCCGAGATCATCACGGCCGCCATGGCCAGCAGAGCGAGGCGCTGGTGGTAGGAGGCCGCGAGTTCCTCGATGGCGAAGGCGATGCCGGCGAGCGGTGTGTTGAAGGCAGCGGAAACCCCTGCCGCCCCACCGGCAATGATCACCGCGGGCGACAGGTCGATCTTCAGCAGGCGATGCATGAAGGCCATGATTGCGGCGCTGATCTGCACCGTTGGTCCCTCGCGACCGACCGAAGCGCCGACCAGGATGGCGCCGACCGTCGCCGCGAATTTGAAGACGGCGACCTTCATGGAGATCAGGCCGGTTGCAACGGCATGACGGGGATCGCGGGCGCCGGCACTTATCTGGGGAATGCCGGAGCCCCGCGCTGCGGGAGCGAAACGACGCGTGAGCCAGGCCAGGAGAGCGAGCCCGAGGGGCGTCACCACCAGTGGCGCATAGGGAGCTTTGGCTACCATCAGCTCGAACAGCTTCGCGGCCTGGTCGGCTGTCCAGGTGAAGGCAAGGGCGACGAGGCCGAGAACGACGGCGCCGATGGTCGTGGCGGTGCGGCGACGCAGCAATATTGGAAGATCGTCAGGAATCATCGGGCAAGCAAAGTCCTTTGCGTCCCTTCTACACCGCCGGGGCCTTGCGACGGCAAGCAAGAATGGCGGATCGTTCTGCAAGGCGCCCTGGCTGGCGCGGGCTGGGGGCAAATTGCCCCTCACCCTGTCATTTCCACTAATCCCTCGCCCGTTCGGCGCTGATGATCCAGGCGCGCGAGTCGAAAAGCACGCCCTCGGCCGTCATATGGGCGTCCAGCAGATCTCGAAGCCGCTGCAGGGGCCGATCCGGTGGTTCGTCCGTGCGCGCGAGCGCGTCCTTCACCAGATAGAGGCCGGCGATGGCATCGAAGGCGGCATCGACATTCGGCCCGTAGAAGACCGGCTCGTTCACTTCAGCGAAGTCGATCGAGGTGAAGCCGGCGGTGCGGAGAAGCGCCGTGGCCACTGCAGGATCCCCGAGTGAAAACGGCTTGCCGGCATCGACGGAAATCACCCCTCCCGGAGCCAGTGCCTGCCTGATGGCGCCCGACCACCTGTTGCGCTCCTGGCTTTGCCACACCATCCATGCCAGGCGCGCACCGGGGCGCAGGGCCCGCGCGATATTGGCGAAGGCGGCGGCCGGATCGGCAAAGAACATCACGCCGAACCGGCTGATGCACAAATCGAAGACGGCAGCCGGAAAGGCATGGTGTTGTGCGTCGCCCTGTTCGAAGGCGACGTTCCTCAAGCCCGCCTCCAGGCTGCGTTGTCGCGCAATCGCGAGCATCTCGGCGGACGTATCGACGCCGACGACACCCGCTTCCACCGCGATGCTGGCGGCTTCGCGCGTGGTCTGGCCGGCACCGCAACCAATATCGAGCACCCGGTCGCCTGGGCCGACACTGGCGGCGGCCCGTAAATGGCGATTATGCCGGGACAATTCCGCGTCGTAGAAATCGGCACAGTCCAACGCCATGAGGTCCATCCGGTTCTGTCGTGGCTATGAGAAGCGCATCCCGCTGCCGAATACTGGACGGCCCGAAGGCCGGAGCATACCAGGTCCTTCGCCACAAACTGATTGCATAATAGGATCAGATATGCAATGTCGAATCCAG
Organism: Labrys neptuniae; assembly: GCF_040797145.1. Lineage (NCBI taxonomy): Bacteria > Pseudomonadati > Pseudomonadota > Alphaproteobacteria > Hyphomicrobiales > Xanthobacteraceae > Labrys > Labrys neptuniae. The sequence continues at coordinate 353,588 of NZ_JBFNQD010000006.1, forward strand.
TTGCGATATGCAAGCAGAAGGATGGTGTATATGGAATGGGCCGGATCATCCCGCGTCACCGAGAAATCGGTCGCAGTCAAAGGCGCGAAACTTCAGACGCAGGCTTTCGGCGCGCCATCCAGCCCGCCCATCGTGCTGATCATGGGGATGATGTCCTCGATGCTGTGGTGGCCGGAGAGGTTCTGCCGGGACCTGGCCGCTCAGGGACATTATGTGATCCGATACGACCAGCGCGACACCGGCCTCGCCACCCACTATCCGCAAGGCGAACCCGGCTACTCTTTCAGCGATCTGGCCGACGACGTCATGGCGGTTCTCGACGGCTATGGCCTGGAAGCGGCGCATCTGGTCGGCATGTCGATGGGTGGTTTCGTCGCGCAGGAGACCGCATTGCGCCATTCCCGCCGCGTGCTTACGCTCACGCTGATCAGCACCTCGCCGCTCGCGGTCGAGGGACTGCCGCCTTCGACCAAAGCCTATCGGGAGCATTCCGCGGCGGGCGAGGCAGTCGACTGGTCCGATCTCGGGGCCATCGCCGATTTCCTGCGCCGCGATGCTGCCATGCTCGCCGGCACCAGGCATCCGCATGATGCCGAAGCCGTCAGTGCGCTGATTGCGCGCGACATGGCTCGGGCGCCGTCATTTGCCAGCGCCACCAACCATTTCGCGCTGGTGGGCGGGGAGGAACCCGCAAGGCTGAAAGCCTCCGATCTCACGATAGCGGTTCTTGCGATCCACGGTACGGCCGATCCCTTGTTTCCCATTGCCCATGGAGAGGCCTTCACCAAGGCCGTGCCGAATGCGCGGTTGCACCGGATCGAAGGCGGCGGGCACGAAATCCACGACCGGGACATCGACGAGATGGTGCAAGCTATCGCCCATCATGCGACATAACGCATGTCCGGGAGGGCAGTCGCGCCCATCTTTCACGCGTTGAATTCGTAGTAAATTTCGTACAGCGAACCGTGCTGATCGAATACAGCTTGGCGGGCTATTTCACGCTGGCAAAAATAAACTGAAAAGGGCAGGGTGGTCGGAGTCTTTCTCATGTCATCGGAAGAATTCGGCGATGCCTATATGTCACCAGGGTAGTAAAGTTCGCTCTCGGTTGCGGCATTCGCTGATGACAGCCGTCGTCGCCGGTTCGACGATGCTGTCGGCTATGGCGGTCGCTCAGTCGCTCAAGCCGGAGATCGGGCCGTCGCCGCCCGAGGATGCCATGCCGCTCTACAAGGGCGGCGTCGAGAAGGCGATCGCCGGCTTGCCTGAGATCGTTCGTGACGTCAGGGCTCAGTCACATGTCCCCGGTATCGCCGTGGCGGTCGTGCACGGCGGCAAGACCGTGTTCGCAAAGGGATACGGCGAACGCGTCAAGGACGACAAAACCCAGCCGGTCGATGAATTCACGGTGTTCCAGGTCGCGTCGGTCTCCAAGTCCATTTCCGCCACGATCGCCGCGATCGCGATGACCAAGGGCACCATGGCCGGCAAGGCCATCAGTTGGGACGATCGCGTCCGCACCTATCTGCCCGGCTTCCTGCTTGGCAACGACTATGTCTCGAATCAGGCCACCATCGGGGATTTCTTCGCCCATCGTTCGGGCCTGCCGGAAGCGGCCGGGGACGATCTGGAGGATCTTGGCTTTGAGCGGAGGGACATCATCCCGCGACTCCGGCTGATGCCGCTCGACCCCTTCCGGACCTCCTATCATTATGCCAATTACGGTACGACGATCGGGGCCGAGGCAGTCGCCGCCGCCATGGGCGAGCGCTGGGAGGCCCTGGCCGATCGGCTGCTCTTCCAGCCTCTGGGCATGCGGTCGACCAGCTATCTTCACAAGGATTTCCTGGCACAACGGAACCGTGCCGTTCTGCATGCCTTCGAGGGTGGTGAGTTCAAGGCCCGCTATGATCGCGATCCCGACCAGCAGGCGCCGGCGGGCGGGGTTTCCTCCAATGTCACGGAACTGGCGAAGTGGCTGCAATTGCTGCTCGCGGGCGGCAAATATGGCGGCGAAACGCTGATGGCGCCCAAGGCCATCCTGCCGGCGCTGACGCCCCAGGCGGTGGGCGGGCGCGGCGAGACGCTCGATGCGCGCACCAGCTTCTACGGCTATGGCTTCAATGTGAACGTCAATGCCAATGGTCGGACCTCCATGGGCCATTCGGGCGCGTTCCTGCTGGGGGCGGGCACCACCTTCCAGATCCTGCCTTCGGCCGATGTCGGCATCGTGGTCCTGACAAATGGCGCGCCGATCGGCGCCGCCGAGGCCATCGCAGCCCGCTTCATGGACATCGTGCAATATGGCGAGGAAACGCGGGACTGGTATACCCTAATGCATCAGCACATGATGGGCTTTTTCAAGCCGATCGGCGACCTCGTGGGCGAGGCTCCGCCAGCCCATCCCAAACCAGCCAGGCCGCTTGCCAGTTACGCCGGCGCCTATGCGAGCCCTTATTTCGAGGTCGGTACGGTGCAGGTCGAGGGTGACCATCTGGTCCTGCTGCTCGGCCCGCGCCCGATGAAATTCCCTCTCCGCCACTGGGATGGCGATGTCTTTGCCTTGAAGCCCGACGGCGAGAATGCGCCGGAGGGTTCCTTGTCTTCAGTCAAGTTCCAGGGCGAGGGAAGTAGCCCGAGGACGATGGTAGTCAACTACCTGAATGCCGAGGGCCAGGGCAGTTTCAGCCGATGATCGGCTCTCCGTTCCCGCTCTGACCGCCCCAAAAAAGCCCGCTGGACAGCGGGCCTATAGCGTTTTGCGATTTGACGGAGTCACCAAGAATCGCAAAGACGCGTTCACATTTGAACGCGTTTTGCTCCGGAGCATCGTCCCGAAAAGTGGAGGCCGGTGTTCGGCAGGACCGATGCGACAACAAGAAACGACAGCATCAGACTCGATTCCGAAATCGAGTCTGATGCTGTCGGTACGAAAATCACGCTTTCCGGGGCATACCGCCGCGGGGGAAGCGGCGGGATCGTGTCGGCCATGGCGCGCGCATCAGGCATAGCGCTTGGCGCCGGCGACGCAGATCACCACGCCGGCGGCCACGGCCCACACCGCCAGGCCGACCTGTTCGTGCAGCAGCAAGGCCGCGAGAGCCAGCGACATGAAGGGCTGCAGCAATTGCAACTGGCCAACGGCGGCGATGCCACCCTGGGCAAGGCCACGATACCAGAACACGAAGCCGATCAGCATGGAGAACAGCGAGACATAGACGAGGGCCGAAAGGGCCGGCCAGCCGATGGCGCCGAGATCGGCAGGCAGCCACCAGATCGCCAGCGGCAGCATCACCGGCAGCGACAGGATGAGAGCATAGGAGATCACCTGCCAGCCGCCGAGATCGCGCGACAGCCGGGCGCCTTCGGCATAGCCGAGGCCGCACACCAGGATGGAGGCCACCATCAGCCCATCGCCCCAGGCATTGCCGGCGGCACCCTGGCTCAACGCATAGGCGGCCACCATGGCGGCCCCGGCGATCGAGAACACCCAGAAGCCCAGGCGAGGACGCTCGCCACCCCGCAGCACCCCGAAAATGGCGGTGGCGAGCGGCAGGAGCCCGATGAAGACGGTGGCGCGCGAGGAGGTGATACTTTGCAGGGCAAGCGCGGTCAGCAGGGGAAAGCCGACCACGCAGCCGATGGCGACCAGGCTCAAGGAACCCAGTTGCGAGGCGCGTGGCCATTTCTGCTTGAGGACGACGAGGAGGGCGATGCCAAGGAGGCCGGCGATGGCGGCGCGGGCCGTGGTCAGGAAGAGCGGCGTCAGGTCATGCACCGCGACGCGGGTGGCCGGCAGCGATCCGGAGAAGATTGCCACGCCCAGGAAGCCGTTGAGCCAGCCTGCCGACTTGTCGTCCATTTTTGTTTCTTTCGTATTTCGTTTCGTCAGCCGGCAATGCCGCGGACATAGAATTTCGTGTCGACCGCCATGATCGGGAAGCTGGCGGGCAGATGGTGCCGGGCGATCTCGGCAAAGCCGTTCTTCTCGTAGAATCGGTGGGCAGCCAGGAATTTAGCCGTGGTTCCCAGGAAGACTTCCTCGACGCCGCGTTCGCGCGCTTCGGCCAGGAGATGGTCGAGCAGGCGCGAGGCCACGCCATGAGGCCGGCCGCGATAGGGGGCGGCCACGAACATCTTGCGCAACGCGGCCTGTGGTCTGTCTGCCCGCCCCAGGTCGACATCCTTCATGCTGATATCCTTCAAGCCGATCGTGCCGATGACGGCTCCCTCATGCTCGGCGACCCAGAACCCGCCGCAGCCGGTCTGATAGAAGGCGTCGATCCCCAGCAGATCCGGCTGGTCGCCCGCCGTGATCTCGATGCCGAATTCCTCTCGCTGAATGGGGAGGATGACGCCGAGCACGCCATCCTGGTCGGCCGGCTCGAATTGTCTGATCCTGATGGCAGTCGTCATGGGGAAACCTTCGAATATTTCGGTTTCTTGTCCCAGAACTGCGCTGGCGCCGACAGGGACAGACCGGTACAATCGATCTGAACTGTACTGGGTCATGGAGAGGTACGGATGCTGGACCAAATCGGTGGTTCGACCCTGATCGAGGCGACGATGGCGGAGATACGCCGGCTGATTGCCATGGCGCCCGGCGCGCGCCTGCCTTCCATCCGCCGGCTGGCCGAACGGCAGGGCGTATCGAAATCGACCGTCGTCGAGGCCTATGACCGGCTGGTCGCGCAGGGCGCCGTGGCGGCGCGGCCGGGCTCGGGCTTTTTTGCTGCCGGTCGCATCCGCCCCTTCGCCTTGGCGGAGAGCGGACCGAGCCTTGACCGTGCCATCGATCCGCTCTGGATCTACCGGCAGTCCCTGACCCAGCAGACGAGTGCGCTGCATCCCGGCTGCGGCTGGCTGCCCGATTCCTGGCTGCCCGAGGACATGGTGCGGCGCGGGCTTCGTGCCGTGGCGCGCGACGAGAGCGCCAATATCTCGACCTATAGCGTGCCCCAGGGGCTGCGGCCACTCCGTGAGCATCTGGCCCGCCGTTTCACGGAGCGGGGCCTGGAAGTGGAGCCTGCCGCCATTCTACTGACCGATTCGGGCTCGCGCGCCATCGACCTGGTCTGCCGTTTCCTGATCCAGCCCGGTGACGTCGTGCTGGTGGACGATCCTTGCTATTTCAACTTCCAATCGCTGCTGCAGGCGCAGCGTGCCCGCATTATCGGTGTGCCCTACACCCGCCAGGGTCCCGATCTCGAGCATTTCGCCAGCCTGTGCGCCGAGCATCGTCCCAAGCTCTATCTGACCAATGCCGTCCTCCATAATCCCACCGGCGCGACGGTGAGCGTGGGAACCGCCCACCGCCTCTTAAAACTGGCCGAGCAGCATGATTTCATCCTGGTCGAGGACAATATCTTCGCCGATTTCGAAGCCCGGCCTTCACCGAGCCTGGCGGCGCTCGACGGTTTCGAGCGCGTCATCCATCTCGGCAGCTTCTCAAAGACGCTGACGGCGGCCTTGCGCTGCGGCTATATCGTGGCACGGGCCGACTGGATCGAAGGACTGACGGATCTGGCGCTCGCCACCGGCATCGGCTGCAGCGATGTCGCGGCCCAGACCACGCTGCGCCTGCTGACCGATGGCAGCTACCGTCGCCATCTCGACAGTCTGCGCCCGCGGTTGGCCAAGGCAATGGCCGCAACGGCGGAAAGACTGGAGGGCTGCGGGCTGCGCCTGTGGCTCGAGCCGCAGGCCGGCATGTTCCTGTGGGCCGAACTGCCCGAGGGCTTGGATTCGGCGGTGATCGCACGCAAGGCCCTGGAGCGGGACGTGGTGATGGCCCCCGGCAACGTCTTCAGCGTCTCGCGCAACGCCGCTCGCTTCCTGCGCTTCAACGTGGCCCAGTCGGCCGACAAGCGCATTTTCGATGTCCTCGCCGCAGTGATGGAGAAGACGGCAACACTGTCCGGGGGTGCGTGATCTCCTGTTCAGCGCCCGCGCTTGCGTGCCACAAGCCCCGCAGCGAGATAGGCGAGCGCTCCCAGGGCCGTGATCCAGAAACTGGTCGGCCAATCGGTATAGAAGGCCAGAATCAGGCCGATCCAGGCGATGGCGACCGCCAGGACCACGGAGATAATCAACCCTTGGCGGACCCGGTGACTGATCCGCAATGCCGCCGCCGCAGGGGCGACCATCAGCGCGAAGACCAGCAGGACGCCGACGATCTGCATCGCCTCGGCGGTGGCCAGGGCGACGACCACCATGAAGAGGGCTGATATCAGGGATGTCGACACGCCCTTGGCCTCGGCGAGTTCGGGCTGCAGGCTGGCGAACAGGAGGGGCCGCCCGATGACGGCAAGACCGACCAGGCAGAGGAGGCCGAGGCCGGCCAGGATCCAGACCGTGGCGATGCTGACGCCGAGTACATTGCCGAACAGCAGATTGGTCACCGCCCCGGCATAGGCCTTGTAGAAATACAAGAAGAGCAGGCCGATGCCGAGCGAGAGGGTGAGCACGATGCCGATGGCGACGTCGCGATGGGCGCGTTCCCCCAGCAGGCCGATGCCGATGCCGGCCAGGACGGTGAAGATGGTGAAGCCCACAAAGGGCGAGAGGCCGAGCAGCGCGGCGCCGGTCGCCCCGGGGAAGCCGACATGCGCCAGGGCATGGCCCGCAAAGGTCTCGCCGCGCAGCACCAGGAAATAGCCCACGGTACCGGCGACGATCCCCACGATCGTGCAGGCCATGAAGGCGTTGCGCATGAACTCATACTCGAACATCGTGGGGCTTCTTTCCTGGGACCGCCGGCTTCCAGCCGGCTCTTGGAACCGTATCGGTCAGGGGGTGGGAAGAGCCGGCTGGAAGCCGGCGGTCCCGGGAGGATGCCCGCGCTCCCAGGCGTCACCCATCATGCACGTGGCTTTCCAGCTCGCCTTCCTCGGCCATCACGAAGATGCGGCCATTGACGCGGGCGACGTGAATGGGCGTGCGATAGAGATCGGACAGGACATGGCGGTTGACGACTTCGTCGACGGTACCGATCGCGGCGCGGCCATGGCCGAGATAGAGCACCTGATCGACGGCGTTGAGCAGCGGGTTGATCTCATGGGCGCAGAACAGCACGGCGATGCCGCGCTCCGAGGCGACCTCCTTGATCAACTCGACGATACCGCGCTGATGGGCCGGGTCGAGACTGGCGAGCGGCTCGTCCATCAGCAGGAGCCTGGGATCGCCGATCAGGGTCTGGGCGATCAGCAGGCGCTGGCGCTCGCCGCCGGAAAGCTGGGAGATCGGCCGGCGGGCGAGATCGGCGGCGCCAACGCGCTCGATTGCGGCCCAGGCCGCTTCCTTGTCGGCCGCGGATGCGAAGGGCCAGCCCCAGCGCGTGCCTTCGATGGCACCGAGCACGAGTTCGTAGCCGCTGAGGCCTGATAGCGCTGCGCTGCGCCGCATCTGCGGCATGTAGCCGATCTTGGGGTTGCCGCGCCGCGGTGCTTCGCCGAGCACGCTGATCCGCCCGGCCTGCGGGCTGACCAGGCCGAGTACGGCTCGCATCAGCGTGGTCTTGCCGGCACCGTTGGGACCGAGCAGGCCGACAAACCGGCCTTCGGCAATGGAAAAGGAGACGCTGGACAGGATCCGGCGCCTCCCGAGGGTCAGGCTGACTTTTTCGAAACCGACAGCACTCACTGCGTCAAACCGGAAAGGGCCAGATCGACCTGGCCGAGCTGTCCGTCGAACCAGGCCTGGATAGCGGTGCCAGCCGGCATGGTTTCGGTGACGCCCACCACCGCGACCTTGTGATCCCTGGCGATCTGCAGGAGCCGCTTCGTGGTCTCGTCGGTGACCTGATTGTTGTAGAACAGGATCTTGGCCGAGCCGTCCTTGAGACTGTTCTCGAAGGCGGCGACCTGGCTGGGGCTCGGCTCGCTGTCATTCATGATCGCGGTCTGGAAATCCTGGTTGAGCATCTTGAGGCCAAGGGCCTCCGCCATATAGCCGAAAACCGGCTCGGTGGCAGTCACCTGCGTGTCCTTGTACTTGGTCTTGATCGCATCGACCTGCTTCGTCAACTCGGAGAAGGAGGCTTCGAACTTGGCGAGATTGGCCTTGTAGTCGGCGGCGTGGCCAGCATCGCGCTTTTCGAGCTCGGCGGCCAGCGCCGTGGCCACGGCGGGGAACGTCTTCAGTTCGTACCACAGATGGGGATTGTCGCCCACTTTGTGTCCGGTGAGCTCGGCGGCGACGATCGCCTTGCGATCGGGATTGGCGGAGGCGGAAAGCAGCTTGTCCATCCACGGGTCATAGTCGGCGCCATTATAGACCACGATCGCGGCGGTCGAGAGCGCGCGCGCAGTGGACGGGCTCGATTCGAACAGATGCGGATCGTCCTCGGGATTGGACAGGATGGAGGTGACCTCGACGTGCTCGCCCCCGATCTGGCTGGCGAGGTCGCCATAGAAATTCTCCGCGGCGACGACCTTGATCTTCTCGGCGGCGGTGGCCGGGTGGGGCATGATCGCTGCCGCGGCCATCAGGACGGCGGCAAACATCATCGAACGCATCGTGATCTCCATGACACTGGAAAGGACAGGCTGCAGGCCCATCGCAAAATCTGAAATGTTATAATGTAACAATCTCTGATTAGTCGGCAGGGCGAGGGATGTCAATCGCGTCCTGGTTGGCGGCGGTGCGAACGCCGGCCCACCACCGGTTGCGCTTGCCTGTAACCGCCGATACACCTCCGATAAGCCGCAAAGCTGCTACAACGGCATCGAGACCCGTCGCCGATCTCCCTTGAGGGCTTTTCATGCGTTCCCCCATTCTCCTCGTCCTGATGGCCACCACCATGCTTACCGGTACCGCTGAAGCCGCCGAACTCGTCCTCAAGCGTGCCGTGCTCGGCACCGGAGGTGTCGGCTATTTCGAATATGCTGCCGAGGTTTCCGGCAAGGAAACGCTGACTCTGCGTGCCCGGCTCGACCAGGTCGACGACATCCTCAAGAGCGTGCTGATTCTCGATCCGGCCGGCACCGGTTCGGCCACGCTGCCCGGCAAGGCCGGTGCGGACGAGACTTTCGCTTCCCTGCCTTTCGCGAAATCCGATCTCGACAGCATGCCCGCCCTGATCGCGGCCCTGAAGGGGGCCGAAATCAAGCTTTCGGGCCCGCGCAAGCTCGAAGGGCGCATCGCCAGCGTGCAGACGGAGACGGTGACCAGCAAGGACGGCGGCACCATGACCCGCACCCGCGTCTCCGTCTTCTCCGGCGCCGCGATCGAGCAGTTCATCCTGGAAGAGGCCGAAGGGCTGGAATTCAAGGACGCCAGGCTCGGCGAGCAGGTCGAGACGGCGCTGAAGGCCCTACGCACGGCGCAGGACCGTTCCGGCCGCGACATTTCCATCCAGCTCGCCGAGGGCGGCAAGCGCACCGTGCGCATCGGCTATGTGGCGGAAGCGCCGGTCTGGAAGGCGGCCTACCGCCTGACCCTGCCCAAGGCCGACGAGGACAAGGCGCGCCTGCAGGGCTGGGTCGTCCTGGAAAACATGACGGGCAATCCCTGGAAGGACGTCGAGGTGACCTTGTCCTCGGCCTCGCCGGTGACCTTCCGCCAAGCACTCTACGATCCCTATTACGTCACGCGCCAGACCATCGCGCCGCCAGTGAGCCGCACGGCCTTGCCGCGCACCGATGCCGGGCAGCAGGGCGTGGCCGGTGCCGCGGCTGGCGAGGCCAGGTCCGAGACGATGTACGACTTGGCGGCGCCAGCCCCAGCCGCCGCGCCCGCTCCGATCGCGCCGTCGGCGCGGCTCCGCAAGAACCAAGTTTTTTATGACGCGAGAGCCGGAGCGCAGAATTTCGGTATGGCCGAGCCGCAGGAAGCCGGCAGCGCCGCCGAGGAGAACGCCGCCGGCGCCAGCTTCACCCTGTCGAAGCTGGTCAGTGTCGGCTCGGGCGAGAGCCTCACCATTCCCTTCGTCGATCTCAAAATGCCCTCGCAGGCCGTGGCCTGGTATCAGGGCGGCAGCCGCAATCCCTGGCAGGCGCTGACCTTGAAGAACGACGGCGCCACCTCGCTGCCCGCGGGCTCGGCCACCATCTATGAAGGCACCGAGGCCGGGCCTCTCTTCTCGGGCGAAGCCCAGTTCCCGCTGCTGCCGACCGGCGATTTCCGCCTGATCGGTTTCGGCGCCGACCAGAAGGTGCTGGTCGATTCGGAGTCGAGTTCGGCCAAGGCGATCACCAAGATCAAGGTGGTCGACGGTACGCTCCAGGTCGAGAGTCGCCTGCGCCAGACCACGACCTATCGGGTCAAGAACGGCGCCGGTGAGCTGCGCCATATGGTGATCGAGCAGCCGCGCGTAGCCGACTGGACCCTGGTGGAGCCCAAGGCCGAGGAGGCGACCATCGCCGGCCAGGCTTATCGCATCCGTTTCGACGTCGAGGCGGGCAAGTCCAGGCAATACAAGGTCACGCTGGAACGGCCCGTAGTCGAGGCGATGGCGATTGCCGATGTCACCGGCGAGCGTATCCAGGCCCTGATGGCCGCCCCCGATCTCGATGCCGAGACCAAGGCCCGGCTTGCCACGGTTGCCGAGGCGGCCAAGGCGAGCGACGAGGCACAGGCCGCGACGAGCCGCCTCGAAGAACAGCGCGACGGCATCACCCAGGACCAGGAACGCATCCGCGAAAATCTCAAATCGGCACCGCAGGGTTCCGACCTAGCCCGGCTCTATTCGCAGAAGATGCTGGAACAGGAAAAGGCGCTCGACAAGCTCGATGGGGCGATCAAGGAGGCCCGGGCCAAATATGAGGCGGCCCGCAAGATCCTCGGCGATCGCGTGAGGGCCCTGTAGCGTCGGGAGACAAGACCGGTCCCGCAACGGGGCCGGTCTATGCCGCTTTTTTGACGACCGCCTAAGGGTTGCAATGCTGGCTCAATGCAGCCGGGCAAAATGGTCGTGCCTGCCGGCGAAGATTGAGTCGCGTTCCGCCTCTCGATGTGATGGCAGGCACCGGCGGTGCAGGCATGATCGAGGCTGCATCCGTTTCGGCGGATGCATGGAGCCTGCCTCAGCCGCGATGCTCCATGTGGTCTCGATCGCGAGCGGACGATGGCATGACCATGCGTGACGTATTGCCCTTCTTGCGGGCCTTGAATTCCGATCCCCTCAGTGTGGGCGCCATCGCGCCTTCCGGGCCGGCCCTTGCCGAGCTGATCACCCGGGAGATCACCTCGTCCTCGGGACCTGTCGTCGAACTGGGGCCGGGTACGGGTGTCTTCACCAGGGCCCTGCTGGCGCGTGGCATACGGGAGGACGAGCTCACGCTGCTGGAGCGGGGCACCGAATTCGTCGAATTGCTGCGTGTGCGCTTTCCCCTGGCGCGCGTGCTGCAGGAGGATGCGGCCAGCCTGGGAGCGCTCGAGCTCTTCGGTGGGCCGATGGCTGGGGCGGTGATCAGCGGGCTGCCGCTCCTCAACCTGCCCCGGGACAAGGTTCGTGCCATACTGGCAGGCGCCTTCGAAATCCTGCGCCCGGGCGGCGCTTTCTATCAATTCACCTATGGCGCCCGCTGCCCCGTGCCGGGGCCGATGCTCGAAGAACTTGGCTTGCGGGCGGTTCGGATCGGCCGGGCCTTCGCCAACCTACCGCCGGCCACGGTGTATCGGATCGGCCGCCGCGGAGCTTCTGCGCCGCGCTGATCTCGCGGCGCGCCAGCCGAATCTTGCCTCAGCGACCCACCAGCTTCTTGACCTGGCGGACACAACCGATGGTGGCGGCCTTGGAGCGGTCGACGATTGCCGAATGGCCCGGCGAACGGGGCTTCAAGCCCATGCGGCGCAAATAGTAATTGGCCCGGTAGACATCCTTGTACTTCCAGTTCGGAAATTCGAGGTTGAGCGACAGGCTGATCGAAATATTGTCGTGATTCTGCAGCCAATGCGCGCCGTGCGTAGGAATATGCACCGCGTCGCCGGGCCGCAGTGTGATTTTGCGCGCCTTCCGCTCGGCTTCCGGCTTGAAGGTGCCGGCCGTGGTCGTCACCGCGTAATAGCGCTCGAGCTCATCCTCGGTGGTGATGCTGCGATCCATCGGATCGCAGACCCAGATGTCCTTGGTGCCGTGAATCTGGGTGAGGACGTTGACCTCGGCATCGAAGTGATAGGGGGTCTTGCGCCGCGGCGAGGTGATGAAGATCAGCATTTCGGTGTTGCTGAGCAGCTTGGAGCCTTCGGGGCCGGCAATCTGGCGAATGAAGTCGTCGAATTCGTCCAGCAGCTTTTTGTAGCGCGGATCGATTTCGATGTGCTTCAAAACCATCCAGGCACCGGCCGTCTCGATGCGGTCGATGACCTGGCGTACCGTCATGTCCGGCTTGGGGACCGAGCCCCATTTGTCGGTGATCGACAGGTCGCCGGCATCCCAATAGAGGTCGCCCGGACGTTTGGCTGCTTCTTCGGCCACATTCACCAGGGCGTCGATCGAAAACAGGGGATGGCTGGCCAGCGGGTGCTGCATCGAGAATGCGGCCTTGTGCAGCAGGCGACGGCATTCCTCGAACGGCTCCACCGTTGACCATTGCTCCGAATGCTGAACAATAGATGGCTTCGTCAGCATGCCTTGTTTCCTCTGAATTGAGCAGAATGTATCAGTAGTTAAGTTCTATTTATTGATTTATCGCAGATTTTTACTTTGTGGGCGAGGCGGATGGAGGAGTCTTTCGGGGGCGTCCAAATCAATCTTTAGTAGGAGGGGAGACCTTCTCTCACTCGCTCGTAAGCCGTATCACTTAAGGGAAGTCGATGCGTTGCCCATGACAAGAAGAACGGTCCGGGCAAGCGCTCGCGACTGGCGTGAACAGGATCGTGCAAGGCGATCGGAGTGCGCAAAGGCACGGTTCGGACCGCAAAACTCGTGCCTTCTGCCGCCAGGCGAACTATACAAGCAAACTATAAAGGCGCGGCCGGCGACGCCTGACTGATCCTGCCGGTTTCGAGGGTATCATGCGGCGTTCGGCACGCTTCTTCACTAGTCTGGTTCTATCGCTGGCGCTCGGCCTGTGCGCAGCCGAAGCTGCCCTGGCCCGCAATCTCGCATTGGTCATCGGCAATGATTCCTATGCCAATGTCACCTCTCTCCAGAAGGCGGTCTCGGATGCCCGCGCCATTGCCGACCAGCTCGAAAAGCTCGGCTATGTGGTGAGGCGGGTCGAGAATGCCGATCAGCGCGGCATGAGCCGGGCCCTGGTGGCTTTCAACGCCGATATCCAGCCCGGCGACCGGGCGCTGTTCTACTATGCCGGCCATGGCTTCGAGATCGGCGGTACCAACTACCTGCTGCCCACCGACGTGCCATCGGTCCAGACCAATCAGCAGGATCTCATCCGCGATGCATCCTTTTCGGTGGAGCGCGTCATCGACGGGATCCGGGACAGGGGAGCCGGCGTTGCCGTGCTGGTTCTGGATGCCTGCCGCAACAACCCCTTCGCCAATGACAGGTCGCGCTCGGTGGCGGCGACCCGCGGCCTTGCCCGTGTCGATGCGCCGGAGGGCGTCTTCGTCCTGATGTCGGCGGGCGCCAAGCAGGAGGCGCTCGATCGGTTGTCGGACCAGGACGGCAATCCCAATTCCGTGTTCACCCGCAGCTTCCTCGGCGAATTGTCGAAGCCCGGCCAGACCCTGGTCGAGATCGCCAAGAAAACCCAGGTCGATGTGCGTGCCTTGGCCGCGAGCATCGGCCACGACCAGACGCCGGCCTATTACGACCAGGTCATCGGCGACGTCGTGCTGTCGGACGCGGTGGACACCACCCCCCAGGTGGGGCAGCAGGTCGCCTCGGCGAGCCCGCAAGGCAATACCGGTCCGAACATCCGCACCGAGATCAACACCGTCGGACGGACCGAGGCCGGCAAGGGTGTCTCGATCGGGCCCGGCGTGAAGCTCGGGCCGGGGGTCACGATCGGTGGCAAGGACTCCCGTATCGCCCTTCAGAATCCGGCCAATCCGCCCACGACGGATCCGGCCAAGGCCTTGAATCTCCAGCAGGGCGGTGCGGCGACCGGCCAGCAGCTCGCCCTGGTCCGTCCGGACACCAAGCCGGGCCAGCTGACGCAGCCCATCGGCCGTGCTCCGATCGCCAGCTTCTCGCGCTCCAATGCCGGCTGGACGGTGACATTGTCCCTGCCCGAGCCGGCGACGGCCCTGTCGTATCGGGTCGGCGAGGCCGGCGAGTTCAAGGAGACCGGCCTGCTCGACGTCCTCGACCAGCGTACGGGCGGGCGCATGCCCAATCCATCCTTCTCGATGTCGCCGCGCGCCCAGGCGGGCATCATCCAGGTGCGTTATCGCAGCATCGATGGCGCCGATGTCGGCCCCTTCTCGATTCGCTTCGACCCGGACATCGCCCTTTACGAGGACCAGCGCCGCAATCTCACCTCGATCCAGGGCAGCTGGGTGGAGTTTCGCGATTTCAACGGCGTGCTGGTCTATTTCACCACGCTGGTGAGCTATCGCTGTGCCGTCACCGAGGTGCGCTATGGCCTCAACGGCGCACCGCCGTTGACCCGCTTCGACCTGCCTGTCTGCAACATGAAGGATCCCTATTCGATCCCCAACAATGCCAAGACTTATCTGAAGTTACCGGGCAGTACCAAGTCGATCAGCGTGCAGGTGACCTGGCGCGACGGCTCGCAGTCCGAGGTCAACACGGTGGAGAAGGATTGAGGCCGGGAGATCGGGTGAGGCAAGGTGGATTTTGGGGAAAGTGTCGCGGTACCCCAGAGCAAAGCACGTTCAAGACCGAGCGCTTGTTTGCTCCAACTCTTTGGTTCGACGAGTTTTTGCGATTCTTGGGAGCTCCGTCAAATCGTTATAGCTCTTTGCTTCGACGCGCCGTTGTGATTTGAAGTGCTTCATTGAGATCACAAAACGCTTCAGCATTGTTCGGTTCCATGGCCTCCTCCGCTCCCATTCTTCCCGCCGGCTACTCCAACGTGCCGCCCGGCATGCTCGCCAATGTGGTCACCTGCCTCGAGATGCTGCAAAAGCCCAGGCCCAAGCCGGCGAAGCCGCTCGAACGGCCGTTGACGCTGGAGCGGATCGAGAAGCCGGAGTTGAGCGACTATCGCGCCCTCTATCGGGCCGTCGGCGAGGATTGGCTGTGGTTTTCGCGCCTGGCCATGCCGGACGCCGAACTCAGGGCGATTCTGGAGCATCCCGATGTCGAGGTCTATGTCCTCATGGCAGGCAAGCGGCAGCTTGGCCTGCTGGAGCTTGATTTCCGCCAAAAGGGGCAGTGCGAACTCGCCTTTTTCGGCCTGGTGGCCGAGGCGATCGGGCAGGGCGCCGGCCGCTTCCTGATGGACCAGGCCCTGGCCAAGGCCTGGGCGAGACCGATCGAGCGGCTATGGGTGCATACCTGCACGTTCGACCACCCCGGTGCGCTTGCCTTCTACCGCCGCTCCGGCTTCGTGCCCTTCGCCTTCGAGGTGGAAGTCTGCGCCGATCCGCGGCTGAGCGGATGCCTGCCGCGCCAGGCGGCGGCGCATGTGCCGCTGGCGGACTTCACCGCCTGAGCTATTTTGCCGGCGTCAGGCGCAGCAGGTGCCCGTCCGAAGCATCCTCGATCAGCCAGATCGCGCCGTCGCGATCGACGGCGACATCACGGATGCGGGCGCCCATCTCCCAGCGATCCGCCTGGCGCGCGCCATCCTTGCTGTCGAAGGCGATGCGCATCAGGGCTTCGCCCCGCAGCGCCCCGATAAAGGCGGAGCCCCGCCATTGCGGAAACAGCTTGCCCGAATAGAAGGCCAGGCCAGCGGGGGCGATGATCGGGGTCCAATAGATCACCGGGGCTTCGAATTCCGGGCGGGTCCGGTGCCGAGGGATCGGCACGCCGCTGTAATTGTCGCCATTGGAGACGATCGGCCAGCCATAATTTGCGCCCCTGCGGATCAGATTGAGCTCGTCGCCGCCGCGCGGCCCCATCTCGTTTTCCCACAAGCTGCCGTCGGGGGCGAAAGCCAGGCCATAGGGATTGCGATGGCCCAGGCTCCAGATCTCGGCCTGTACGCCGCCCTGGGCCGCCATCGGATTGTCGGCAGGCGCCGTGCCGTCGAGATTGAGCCTGAGAATCTTGCCGCGATTGGTCTCGGTGTTCTGGGCGGTTTCCGGCTCCATGCGGTCGCCGGAGCTGAGGAAGAGGTGGCGCCCATCGGGGGCGAAGGCGATGATGCCGCCCGGCTGGCCGCCTCCGCCTTTCGGCGAAGCGCGCCAGATCACGGCAAGATCGTCGAGACCCGCTTTGCCGCTCGCCTCTTTCAGCCCGGCCCGCGCCAGGGCCAGTGTGCCGCCGCCGACGCTTGGTTCGACATAGCTGAAATAGATCAGCCCGTCTCGGGCGAAGCCCGGCGAGGCCGCAATGTCGAGCAGGCCGTTCTGGCCGCCGGCCTGCACCCGCGGAACGCCGCTAACCTCAGACTTGGCGCCGGCTGGGGTCACCAGGAACAGCTGCCCGCCCTTTTCGGTGACGAGCATGCGCCCGTCGGGCAGGAAGGCGATGGCCCAGGGCGTGTCGAAACGCGCGACAGCAGTGGTCTTGAAGGGGCGGCTCGTCGAGGCCGGGCTGTTCGCCGCATTCACTTCGGCCAGGGCCAGGCCGGGAAGGGCCGCTATGCCCCCAATGATTGCGGCAGTCAGAGCGATTCGGACGGCATTGCGCATCGATGAGTCCCCCACCGGCCCGTGCAACCTGCCGGCCCGGACCCGGATGCATCAATCTCAGCCGATTGCGTCCTTCCAATGGCCGGACGACGTTGTCCGTCTGCAGCGCAGCGGACAGATATCGCCCTTGCGCAGGATGGCCTCGGCGCAGCGCAGGTTGATCCAGGTCGCTGTCAAAAAGATCACGGCAAAGATCAGGCTCTGGGGCGAAAGATCGATCATAACCATGCCGCGCCGTGCCAGCTGGATGACGAAGGTCGCCGCGACCAGCGCCGAGAAGCCGGCGCCGATCGCGCTGAAGGCGAGGCGCAGGAGTGGCCAGACGGTCGATGAGCGCCGGCGCTCCCACAGGAGAATTCCGAAATTGGCCAGGGGCCCCACCAGAAACACTGCCACGATCGGACCGAAGAAAAGCAGGATCCATTCGAAATTGCACAGAAGTTCGCGGCAGGGCAGGCTGTCGATGTAGAGATAGACACCCCAGTAGAACAGGGCGAGCGCAACGCTCGCGAGGGCATAGGCCAGCAATCCGTTGGAGAAAGCCCTGGTCTGTGACGGCGTAGGAGAGGTCATGGTCCTGTCCTGCTGGCTTGCTCGAGATCATTTAAGTTAGTGAACGAACGCTAACTTAAATGATCTCGAGGCCATCGTCAACCGCATTTGGGTCTTATCGAAGACGACGAGGGGGCCGTGTGCGATCGGACACCAGACCATCGAAAATGGCGAAAGGCGCCACCGAGCGGATCACCCCGCGTCAGGAGCGGAAAAGGCGGCAATTCTATTCGCGCACCGCGAAAATCCTGCCATTGGCCCAGGCGCTGCGACGGATGTCTTCCTCATTGGCTGGCTCGGCATCTTCCTCATCCAGGAGCGTCAGAAAGCCGTCCCTTGCCGCCAGCCTGTCCGGCGATCTATATCCCCATTCGCATTCCTCGCAATGGCCATAGACGGTGCCTGTGTCAGCACTGCGATAGAGGAACAGCCGGCCCTGACCGCAGCCCGGGCATAGGCCGGCATGGAAATGACAGCTCATGCCGGCCTGTCCGACCCGCTCAATTGCAGCAGGTCCCAGAGATTGCCGTATAGATCCTCGAATACCGCCACCGTGCCGTAGGCCTCCATCCGCGGCTCCTCGTGAAATCGCACGCCACGCGCGAGATAGAGGCGATGATCGCGCCGGAAATCGTCGGTATTGAGGAACAGGAAGACGCGGCCCCCCGTCTGGTTGCCGATTGCCGCCGCCTGTGGCGGCGACGCGGCCTTGGCGAGGAGGAGGCGGGTCTGGCCAGCGCCCGGCGGAGCAACCAGAAGCCAGCGCTTGCCGTCGCCGAGGTCGCTGTCCTCGACCACCTCGAAACCGAGCTTGCCGACATACCAATCCCTGGCCTCGTCATAGTCGCGGACGACCAGTGTGACTGCACCCAGATGCTGCGGCATCGTTTCTCCTGTTTTGAAGCGCCGATCGGGGCTGGCCTCCAGCGCACCCGGCCGAGCGCGACAATACGGCATCCCGATGCGGCGGCGAGAAAATTCACGTCGCCTTCGCGGTGTGGCACAAGCTGGCCTGCGTGCCACATGCCAGGATACGCCCCAACCGGATCACTCTTTTATGATTGTTCGCAAAAACCCGCAGGCATGGGAACTCTTCTTCATCATGCGCGGCTCCATCGTGCCGCAGATCTGGCCCCAAATGCTGGTGGTGGTGCTGATCTCGGTTGCGGTGACGCTGCTGGAAACCCGCGGCTTCATGCATGTGCCGCCGATCGCCGCCTTGCCCTTCTCCCTGATCGGCGTGGCGCTGTCGATCTTCTCGGCCT
Source organism: Labrys neptuniae (assembly GCF_040797145.1). Lineage (NCBI taxonomy): Bacteria > Pseudomonadati > Pseudomonadota > Alphaproteobacteria > Hyphomicrobiales > Xanthobacteraceae > Labrys > Labrys neptuniae. The sequence continues at coordinate 372,079 of NZ_JBFNQD010000006.1, forward strand.
TTCGCAACACTGCGAGCTATGATCGCTGGTGGGAGGCGCGCAAGATCCTGGGGGCTCTGGTGATCGATGCCAGGGGATTGTCGCGCCAGGCCCTTGCCTATCTTGCCGCCGAGCCGGAGGTGGCGAGGCGGCTGGCGCTTCTTGCCATCGCTTTTTGCGATCTGGTCCGCTGCCATTTGCGCGACGAGGCGCCGGACGAAGTGGCGCTACGCCATCTCGACGCCGCCGATCGTGCTGCCGTCACCGCAAGCCGGCACGGGCCGAATCGCCTGTTGCTGCAGATGAGCCGGCTGGTCGGCGAAGCGCTCGACAAGGCACGGATCTCGGCGCAGATGGCGCAAGTTCTCGAGGAGAGAATTTCGGGGCTCTCGACCGACCTGACCGCGGCCGAGCGCATCAAGCAGACGCCGCTGCCCTTCGCCTATTCCTTGCTGCTGCACCGCACCGTCTATCTGTTCTGTTTCCTGCTGCCCTTCGGCCTTGCCGACAGCATGGGCCTGTGGACGCCAGTGATCGCTGCCATCGTGACCTACACCTTCTTCGGTCTCGACGTGCTCGGCGACGAATTGGTGGCGCCCTTTGGCGCCACACCGAACAGCCTGCCGGTGACGGCGATCTGCCGGACCATCGAAATCAACATTCTGGAGGATCTCGGCGAGACCGACCTGCCCGAGGCACCCACGCCCGTTGATTTCGTGCTGAGCTGACATGAAGGCAGGGCCTGATCGAGCGATCTGCGCCCTGACTTCAAGGCAAATCGAGCAAGCGCCGATCTGGCCGGGCTTACGAATGCTGCGGAGGGTCCTGGCGCACGGTTTCGAGCTTGATCGTCGGCTGGGTGTCCTTGCCTTCGACCGACTTGCCACCGACGACGGAGCCGAGCAGGCCGCCCAGGGACTGGCGCTCGGTGTAGAGCACGATGACGCAGGAAATCGCCAGCGGGATGAGCAGATAGAGCAGGCGGAACATCAGGAGAGCCGCAATGATCTCAGCCTTGGACTGAATCACCGCAGGATCGCTCGGATTGGCGCCGGCCGGCAGCATGATCAGCAGGAAAACCGCTTCGAACACGCCGACACCACCCGGGGCGTTGGAAATCAGGCCGGCGCAGAAGGAAGCCAGGAACATGCCCAATACCACGAAGAAACCCGGGTTGAGGGCGTCGGGCAGGGCGAAGTAGATGATGCCGGCGGCACCGACGATTTCGATGGGAGCGGCGAAGAGCTGCCGGAAAGCGATGGTCGGCTTGGGATAGGCGATCTGCAGCGAACGGATGCGCAGGGGCTTGAGATGCAGGATCGCACCGGCCTGGTAGAGCAGTACGAAGGCCAGCATGGCCAAGCCCAGCATGAAGGCGGCGCTGGGCGGGAAATGGAACAGGCGCGAAAGCAGTTCCGGCTCGCCCACCAGCACGATGCCGCCGAGGAACACGGCACCATAGGCAAAGGTGAAGGCACAGAAGGCCGTGACGACGGCAACCTCGGCTGCGTTCAGCCCCATCCTGGAATAGGCCCGGTAGCGCACCAGGCCGGAGGAGAGCACGGAGACGCCGATATTGTGGCCGAGCGCATAGGCCACGAAGGAGACGATCGAGACCACCGGCCAGGACAGCTTCTTGCCGACATGCATCAGCGCGATGCGGTCGTACCAGGCCAGCGCGGCGTAGGCGAGCGTGGTGGAGGCGAAGGCCAGCAGGATCATCACGGGGCCGCGATCGACCACGGCCTGCCAGACCTGGCCGACTTCGACGCCCTTGAGCTCCTTGGACAGGAGATAGACCGAGAATACGACGGCGGCGAGCCCGATGACCGGCCAAACATATTCGAGTTTGTTCTTCATCATGTCCGTCTGGGTAAGGGTTCGAACCGGTTGCCGAAACGTGTCATCACACCATGTCCCGCAAGTAGGTCTCTCTTGATGGGGCGGCAAGGATCATCAAGAGAGACTGCTCGTTATCGGGCATTCGCAGAGTTTCCCGATGAAGCCCATCCGAACGCTTCATCGGGAAACTCTACCTGGTGCCATTAACAACGGGATCGTGTCGAACACAAGACAACCCGATGATGAGCGTCGCAGAACAGTCACGCCGGAGACAGTCCTATTTTTAACGCAACTAACATGTATTTCCCCATGAGGCGCGTTAACTCGCTGTAATTCATGCGTTGTCGGCGATGCGCCGCAAAGCTAGCATCCAATCAAATCGTTTTCCGCGCGGACTGTTCCATGCTTGCACCACCGCCTTTCATGCTGACGACCGGGCCGGTGACGGCCTATCCCGCTGTGCTCAACGCCATGGCCCGGCCTGCCGTCTATGATGGACATCATGCTTTCCAGCATTTCTACCGCTCGGTGGTGGGTAAGTTGCAGGCCGCCTTGCGCCTTTCGAGCCTGCCCCTGATCCTGCAGGGGGACGCATTGCTGGGGCTCGAAGCTGCCGCCGCTTCCCTGATCGGCCGCAAGGACGTCGTGCTCAATCTCGTTTCGGGCGTCTATGGCAAGGGCTATGCCGGCTGGGCCCGCCGCTATGCCAGCGAGGTGATCGAGCTTGCAGTGCCGTTCGACGAGGCGATCGACCCGGAAAGGGTGCGCGAGGCGCTGGCGGCGCGCCCCGATATTTCGATCATCACCGTTTGCCATCACGACACGCCCTCCGGCACGCTCAATCCCCTGGCTGAAATCGGCCGCCTCGGCCGCGCGCACGGCGCCTATGTCATCGCCGATGCCGTTTCCTCCTTCGGCAGCCTGGACGTGTATCCAGAGGAGGCCGCGATCGACATCTTCGTGACCTCCGCGGCCAAATGCCTGGGGGCCACGCCGGGCCTGAGCCTGCTTGCCGTCAGTGAGAGGGCCTGGGAGAGAATCAAGGCCAACCCGGATGCCCCGCGGGCTTCCTTCCTGTCGCTGCTCGACTGGGAACTGGCGGCCGAGGCCGGGCGGGCGTTTCCGGTCACGCCGTCGCTCGCGGAGATTCATGGCCTCGACGCGGCGCTCGACCTTTATCTCCGGGAAGGGCCCGAACGGGTCTGGGCCCGGCATGCCCGTACGGCGGCAGCCGCGCGGGCCGGGCTTAAGGCGCTGGGCCTGCAGCTGTGGCCGGCACGAGAAGCAATCGCCGCACCCTCCGCTACGGTCTTCCGCTTGCCCGAGGGCATTGCGGACATCCGTCTGCGCGATACGCTGCTGGAACGTTACGGCGTGATGCTGTCGCTTGGTCGCGGCGAGACGGCGGGCAAGGTGCTGCGCATCGGCCATATGGGCCCGGCGGCCGAGCCGATGCTGGCCGTGACCGCGGTGGCGGCGCTGGGCGGCGCGCTGAACCAACTCGGCCGGCAGGCCGATGCCGGCACCGGGGTCAATGCTGCGCTTGCCATTCTCAGCCAAGCATCATCCAATCACGCTGATTCGAACGGCTCCTCCCGGGAGGTTGCACATGCCGATCCTGCTTAGCCGCCGCTCATTCCTGCTCGCCAGTGCCGGAACGGCCCTGGCGCTTGGGCTGCCGCATCGCCTGGCTGCCAGCGAAGTTCCGGCCGGTCGCCTGACCGTTGCCGCCGATTCCGAGCCGACCAATCTCAACCCTGCTATCGTTGCTTCGAACGGCGTTTTCTTCGTCGCCAGCAAGGTGGTCGAGCCCTTGGCCGAGGCCGATTACAACGGCCCGGACGGATTGGTGCCGAAGCTTGCCCTGTCCTGGGAGGGGTCGGCTGACGGCAAGGCCGTCACCTTCAAGCTGCGCCCCGATGTGAAATGGCATGACGGCAAGCCCTTCACCTCGGCCGATGTCGCCTTCTCCGCCCTGGAAGTGTGGAAGAAGCTGCAGAATCTCGGCCGTGTCGTATTCAAGGATCTCGAAAGCGTTGATACGCCCGATCCCCTCACGGCGGTCCTGCGTTTCTCGGCGCCCACACCCTTCCAGCTCATCCGCAACTGCCTGCCGGCCCTGACCTCGGTGTTGCCCAAGCATGTCTTTGCCGGGACCGACATCATGAAGAACCCGGCCAATGAGAAGCTCATCGGCACCGGGCCCTTCAAATTCGTCGAGCACAAGCCGGGCGAATATTATCTGCTCAGGCGCAATGAAGCCTATTGGGCCCAGGGCGAGCCGCACTTCAACGAGATCCTGTTCAAGGTGCTGTCCGATCGCCAGTCCGCCGGTGCGGCGCTCGAGGCGGGCGAGATCCAGCTTGCCGCCTTCTCGGCCGTGCCGCTGGCCGATCTCGATCGTATCTCCAAGGTGCCGGGCCTCAAGGTCTATTCCACGGGCTATGAGGCGCTCACCTATCAGATGATCATCGAGATCAACCATACCCGCAAGGAACTGGCGGATCTGCGCGTCCGCCAGGCGATTGCCCATGCCATCGACAAGGGCTTCGTTGTGCAGGCGATCTTCCGCGGCTATGCGACTGCGGCCACCGGACCGGTGCCGCAGACCGACAAGACCTTCTACAACCCGGATGTCGAGCGTTACGAATTCGATCCGGCCAAGGCCGAGACCTTGCTCGACGAAGCCGGCTACAAGAAGGGAGCGGATGGCATCCGTTTCCATCTCAAGCTGTTACCGGCGCCCTTCTTCAACGAAACCGTGCAGTTCGGCGCCTATCTCCGGCAGGCTTTGGCCAAGATCGGTATCGATGCCGAGATCGTCTCCAACGATTCGCCCGCCCATCTGAAGGCCGTCTATACCGATCACGCTTTCGATCTGGCCGTCGGCACGCCGGTCTACCGCTCCGATCCGGCGATTTCCACCACCATCCTGTTCCAGAGCGGCATACCGGCCGGCGTGCCGTTCTCGAACCAGTATGGCTACGCCAATCCCAAGACCGATGCGCTGATCGCGGCGGCCGCGGTCGAGATCGATCCCGAAAAACGAGCCGAGCTCTACAAGCAGTTCCAGAAGCTGGTGGTGGACGATCTCGCGCTCATCAACGTGGCCGAGTTCTCCTTCATCACCGTGGCCAGCGAGAATTTGCAGAACGTCTCCAACAATCCGCGCTGGGCGGTGTCGTCCTGGGCGGATACCGCCCTGCCGGAGATGGCGCCGTGATGTCGTTTCCGGGTGCGCGGACGTCTCGTCCGCTCTTGGAACCGCCACGTTCCCGGGAGACCAAGAGGCGGACGAGACGTCCGCGCAGCAGGGAATAATCGCCCGTGATCCCGCGCTTTCTCCGACGGCTGGGCGGGGCCCTGGTGGTTCTGCTCCTGGTCGTCATCGGCGCCTTCTTCATGCTCGAATCGGCGTCGGGCGATGCCGTCGATGCCTATGTCGCCGGTATCGGCGGGGCGGATGCGGCGCGGATCGCCGAGCTGAGGAGCGAGTGGGGTCTGGATCAGGGGCCCGCCTTTCGGCTCAAGGCCTATCTGTCGGCCTTGGCTCACGGCGATTTCGGCTGGTCGACCGCCTTTCAGCGGCCGGTGCTCGGCGTCCTGCTCGAGCGCCTGCCGGTGACGCTGATCACCATGGGCTCGGCGTTGGCGCTGGCATTCCTGCTCGGCATCGGGCTCGGCTTCCTGGCGGGCTGGCGCCCGAATGGCTGGCTCGATCGCGTTTTGTCGCTGGGCTCGCTCGCCCTCTACGCCATGCCCGGCTTCTGGCTCAGCCTGGTGCTGATCCTGGTCTTTTCCGTCATGCTGCGCTGGCTGCCGGCTAGCGGCTTCGAAACGATGGCTTCCGGCAAGACGGGCCTGGAACGGGCAGGGGACATCGCCCGGCATTTGGTGTTGCCGGTCGGCGCGCTCGGCCTGCTCTACATGACCCTGTTCCTGCGCCTGTTGCGCGATGGCATGGAGGAGGTCTGGCATGCCGACTTCATCCGGGCCGCGCGCGCCCGCGGCGTGACGGGCTGGCGGCTGGCGTTGAACCACGTCGCTCGCAATGCCCTGGCGCCGGTGATCACCATGCTTGGCCTGCAGTCGGCTTCCCTGCTGGGCGGCAGCGTGGTGGTGGAGAGCGTCTTTGCCATACCCGGCTTCGGCCGCCTGGCGGCCGAGGCGGTCTCTCGCCGCGACACGCCGCTGCTGCTCGGCGTAGTGCTGTTCAGCGCCATCGTCGTCATCGCCATGAACCTGCTGGCCGATCTGGTGCAGGCCTGGCTCGATCCGCGCATCGGCGCCAGCGAGCGTGTCGCATGACCATATTGATGGCCATGCTGCGCAGCGGGGAGGGCCGTGTCGGCCTGGTGTTGCTTGCTTTGTTTGCTGCGCTGGCCTTGACGGCGCCATTCATCTTTCCGGGCGATCCGCTTGCCATCAGCGCGCCGCCGCTGCTTCCGCCTTTCACCGATTCGGCCCACCCTCTGGGAGCCGACCGGCTGGGGCGCGACATCGCCGCCGAGCTCGCCTGGGGCAGCCGTACCACGCTTCTCGTGGCCATCGCTTCTGCGCTCGCCTCGCTGCTGCTCGGCTGTTTCGTCGGCACGCTGGCCGGTTTCCTCGGCGGCTGGACCGACGACGTGCTGATGCGCCTCTCCGATGCCTTCCAGACCGTGCCGGCCTTCCTGCTCGCCATGGCGCTGATCAGCGTGACCGGGCCGAGCCTGCCGGCCGTCGTGCTGGCAATTGGTGCCGGCGCCTGGCCGCAACCTGCCCGCATCGCGCGCGCCGAAATCCGTTCCCTGCGCGAGCGCGATTTCGTCGCCTCCGCCCGTGTTGCCGGCATGCATCCGCTCGTCATCGGCTTTCGCGAGATCCTGCCCAATGCCCTGCCGCCGGTGATTTCGCTCGCTGCGATCATCGCGGCGGCGGCGGTGCTGATCGAAGCGGCTCTGTCCTTCCTCGGTTTCGGCGATCCCAACCGGCCGAGCTGGGGCAGCATGGTGGCCGAAGGGCGCTCGCTGCTGCGCAGCGCACCGTCGCTATCGCTGGTGCCGGGTCTTGCCCTTGTTGCCATGGTGCTGGCGATCCATCTCACCGGGCGAGGCTATGCCAAGGCGCTACGCGTGAAGGAGCCGGCGGCATGAAGCTCTTTTCCTTGCGCGGCTTCGGCGTCTCCTATCGCGATCGTGCCGGCATGCATCCGGCCTTGCAGGCCATCGACCTCGACATCGAGGCCGGCCGGCATCTGGCCTTGCTGGGAGAAAGCGGATCGGGCAAGTCAACCCTGGCGGCGGCCCTGGCGGGGCTGCTGCCATCCAATGCGGTCAGCACCGGCCGGCTGACCCGGCCGGGCTTTGCCTCGCAGCCGCGTCCCGGGCGCGATATCGGCATGGTCTTCCAGGATCCGGGCGGCAGCCTCGACCCGCTGATCCGGGTGGGCGATCAGATCGCCGAGGCGCGCCGGGCCTGCCGGGGCGGGAGTCGTGCGGACGCGTTGGCCCTGGCGCAGGATTGGCTCGGCCGCATGGCCTTGCCCGATCCGCACGCCGCATTGCGCAAATATCCGCACCAGTTTTCAGGTGGCCAGAAACAGCGCATCGCCCTCGCCGCGGCCCTGGTCAGCGAGCCCAGCATGCTGATCGCGGACGAGCCGACCAGCGCCCTCGATTCGATCACACAGCATGCCATCGTCGAATTGCTGCGGACGCTGACGGCGGGAAGTGGGCTCACCCTGATCTTCGTCACCCATGACATCGCCCTTGCCTCGCAACTGGCAGACGATGTCGCGGTGCTCTATCAGGGCCGCCTGGTCGAGGCCGGCCCGGCGGAGCGGCTGTTCCGGGCACCATCCCATCCCTATCTCAAGGCCTTGCTGGCGACACGGCAGGAACTGAAGAGTCTGGAACCGAAGGGTCTGGACCTCGAGAATCAGGGGCTCGGACGTCCCCGCTCGCACCGCTTCGCCGAGATCGATCCCAGGGATTTTTCCGTCAAGGTTCCCGCCGTGGGGGAGGGGGCCGGTCATGGCTGATGCCCTGCTTGAAATCGAGGCGCTGTGCAGCAGCGTGCGTGGTCTGGCGGGGCGGCATGCCATCCTGGGTGGCGTCGACCTTGCCATCGCACCGGGCGAGATCGTCGGTCTGGCAGGAGGCTCCGGCGCGGGCAAGACCAGCCTCGCCCGCGCGATTCTGCGACTCAATCCGGTCGATTCCGGTTCCATCCGTTTCGAAGGACGCGAGATCACCCATCTTGCCGGCAAGGCGTTGCGCCATATCCGGCCGCGGCTGCAGATGGTGTTCCAGGACCCCCTGGCTGCCTTCAATCCGCGTGCCCGGGTCGAGCGCGTCATCGGCGATCCCTTGCGAATCTGGCATTCCCTGTCTCGGACGCAGGAGAGGCAGCGGATCCTGGCATTGATGGAGCGGGTCGGCCTGCCGGAACGGTTGCTCGGCCGTTTCCCCCATGAACTGTCCGGTGGCCAGCGCCAGCGTGTCGCCATCGCCCGGGCCCTGGCAACGGATCCGGCCCTGATCGTCCTGGATGAACCGGTCTCGGCGCTCGACGTCGCCGTCAGGGCGCAGATCCTCAATCTGCTGCTCGACATCCGCGAGAAGGCCAACACGGCGCTCCTGTTCATCGCCCATGATCTGGCCGTGATGGCGGCCCTGTGCGATCGGCTCTGCGTGATGGATGCCGGACGGATCGTCGAATCCGGTCCTCCCGATCTTCTTGTTGCGGTGCCGCAAAGCGAAATGACGCGTTTGTTGGTCGCCGCAGCCCCCAAAATGAGGTTCTGAAAAATTTTTCGCGAGGGTGAGGCCGATTCCGACCCGGATTTGGAGCAAGCCGACCGGGCTGGCTGGAATTTATCCACAGAGCGCAGGAAATTTTTGATGCGGCGCAATATGGTAAATTATTCCTGATTGGGGCTCTAGATGCAGCAAAATGGGCCTTTCGGGTGGGTTTCGACCGGGATGCCGATCCGCGGCCTCTACTGGCCCGGCATGGCCCCATGACGATTTTGCAAAAATCCGCAAAAGGGGGCGTTGACAGTTCGGCTTGGGGCCCTCTATACAGCGGCCATCGACGGACGGCGTTGCCGCGGATTGAGCGGCGGCGCTGACGTGTCGCTTCACGGACAAG
>NZ_JBFNQD010000007.1:0-349725 GCF_040797145.1 Labrys neptuniae
TCGCTCGGGACCCTCCTCAAGCGATCAGCATTGATCAGATAACTTAACAAGCACTTAATCTGCCAAAGTAGTGCTAGGGCGTGCCATCGGCTAAGTTTGCGCCTTTGTTAGCATCATGGTAGGAAAAAGTAGCAAGATCCATGATCTCCACACAAGGGGATATGCCCTGATGGCCTCCGTGGAAAAAGTAAGCATCGCCCTGACGGTCAAGCAGATTTCGAGCCTCCGAGGTGCCGTCGAGGCGGGTGAATATGCGTCGACTTCGGAGATCGTGCGGGAAGCCCTGCGCGATTGGGAGGTCAAGCGGGAAATGCGCCGTAACGAGATCGAGCGCCTGCGCCGGGCTTGGGACGAGGGGATTGCCAGCGGACCCGGCCGAAGCATCGACTTTGAGGCTGTAAGGGCCGAAGGCCGTCGCCGCCTCGCAGTAATCAAAGCCAAGCCCTGATGGCCGCCGCGCTGATCTGGACACCGCAATCGGAAGAAGATCTGCTCGATATCTACGTAGCCATTGGCCTCGACAGTCCTGCCGCAGCAGACAAGATCTATGATCGCTTGAAGGATGTTGCCCAATTGTGCTGCGCGATAACCCTCCTCTTGGAACCGCCCGCCCGGAAATCAGGGAATTTGCGAGAGTCCTAGTGATTGCACCCTATCTCGTCGTTTATCGGCTCAAGCCGGACGATGAGATCATGCCGGTAAACGAAGTCGAGGTCATCCGTGTCGTCGACGGAAGGCGCGACCTCACATCCCTCTTCTGATATCCTTGCCGGCGATCTGGCAGCCACGTGTGACGCACCCTTACTCCGCCAGCACCCGCGTCGAGGGGAAAGTAACCTCGACCAGCGTGCCCGAATTCTTGGTGGACTGGATGGTGAAAGCTGCCCGGTTGGCCTCCACCAGCGCCTTGGTCAGCGGCAGGCCGAGGCCGGTGCCACCCAGCGTGGTCGAGGCGACCTGGCGGAAGGGCTCCATGGCGATGGCGAGTTCGCGTTCGGTCATGCCGACGCCGGTGTCGCGCACCCTGAGCACAGCCTCGCCGCGCTCCGACAAGGTGGTGGAGATGATGGCCTGGCCGCCGGCCTGGGTAAACTTGATCGAGTTCGACAAAAGGTTCAGCACGATCTGGCGCATGCTGCGGCCGTCGGCCACCACATTGGGCAGGTTTCCGGCCAGCGCCATGCGGATGATGATGCGGTCGCGGCTGGCCTGGGGCTGCATCAGGCTGACGGACTGCTGCACGACCTCGTTGAGATTGACGCTGGAGAAGCTGAGGTCGAGCTTGCCGGCTTCGATCTTGGAGAGATCGAGCAGATCGTTGACCAGGCTGATGACATGCTCGCCAGAGGTATGGATGTCGCGGGCATAGGAGCGGTAGCGCTCATTGCCCATCGGGCCGAAGCGCTCCTCCATCATCACCTCGGCAAAGCCGATGATGGCGTTGAGGGGCGTGCGCACCTCGTGCGAAATCTTGGCGAGGAAGTCGGATTTTTGCGAGGAGGCCTCCTCGGCCTGGCGCTTGGCGGCCGTCAATTCGCTCTCGGCCTTCTTGAAGCTGGTGACGTCGCGCAGCACGGCACAGAAGCGCTTGGCCTCCTCGCCCGTCCTCTCGCTGCCGAGCCGGCCGATGGTCATGAACAGCGGCACCGAACCGCCCTGGCGCACGCGCCCGATTACCTCGCGGCCGTCGTTGAGCAGGCTGGCCACACCGTTGGAGCGCAGGCTGTCGAGATAGTCGAAGGCGGCCCGATGGCTCTCCGGCGCGAACAGCAGCAGGAGGTCCTTGCCGATGATCTCGCGCTGCTCATAGCCGAACAATGCCTCGGCGCTGCGGTTGATGCTGACGATGCGGCCCTGCCCGTCGAGAATCACCACGCCGTCCGTGGCGGTATCGAGCACGGCCTGGAGCTCGTCGGCCCGGCGTTCCGCCGCGTGCAGCTTGTCGGCACCGACCTCGCCGAGCGGGCGGCGAACGGAAATGAGCAGGGCGCTCTCCCCATCCCAATGCGTGGTCTGCACACGGCCGTCGACGGCAATCGTCTCGCCCGAAGCCGTTTTCAGGAGCACGCCGGGATTGGCCTCCTCGCCCGGGGGAACGGGGTCGCTGCCCGCAAAGACATGGTCGAGGCCGCCGACCTGGCGGATCGCTTCGACATCGGGATAGCCGAGCAATTCGAGCATGGTGCGATTGGCGAATTGCAGGTCCTCGCCGCGAGCGATGAAGATGCCGATCGGCAGCCGATCGATCAGGGCGACCGGCACCTTGTCGAGACGTCCGAGCTTGACCGGGCGTGCCACCGGTTCCGGCGCGCTTGCGGGCACCGTTTCGCCCGGGCCGGCCTCCGGCTCCGAAGCGGCATCCTCCAGCCAGCGGATCTCGTCGGCACTCAAGGCCGGCGCGATCGCGTGTTCGGCGGGCTCGGGATCCGGTTCTACAGGAGGGATCGCCGTGTCAGGCTTTTCGGCGCGCGTTTCCGATTCCGACGCAGTTGCAGCCTTCTCGCGATCGGCATGATCGGGCTCGGCCGCGGGGCGGACCTCCTGCCTTGCCGGCTCCTCGCGGCGCTCACCCTCGATACGGGCGCCGAGAGCCTTGGCGATCTCGTGGAAGGCGATGCGCTCCGTCGGCGTCAGGCTGTGCCGTTCGAGAGGTGAACGCTCCGAGGTGGGTCTTTCAGATACAGGCCGCTCGGAGGCCGGTCTTTCTTGCACAGTCTTGTTCGGCAGGCGCACCACATTGCTGTCGGTATTCCCGGCGGTCGCGCGAAATGTCGGCTCTTCAGGAACGGGCGCTGGCGCCGGTTCCTCTTCCTCCGCCGGATCGGCGTCCTGCCAGACGATCGTGGCTTTCGGCGGCGGTGCTTCGGCCTCGACCGGGGTCGATAGCGGCCGTGGCAGGCCGGCCATGCCGAAGCCACGGAATCCGACAAACTGCCCCTCGCCCTGGAATTGCGGCGACGCGCTCAAAGTGACCGGCGTTTCCTGGCGCGCGACTGAATCGGGCCACAGGAAGGACAGGCCGGTCCAGGTGCGCTGGCCGGCAAAGGCCCCGGTGATGGCCGTGGTGTCGCGCAGGCCATGCGCCGCAGCGATGTCGGCGAAGCGCCGACCAGTCCAGTCCGCAGCCTTCCGGCCCAGAGCCTGCGCCAATTCGGTCGAAACGGAGACGAAACGTCCCTCCGCATCGGTCTGGAAGACAAAGCGCAAGGGCTTGCTGCGAGCCACCGGCGAGGGCTCGGATGCCTGGCTCCGAACGGGCTCCGGTGGCGAGGACAGCGGCGCATCGGGCCTCATCGGTTCCGCACGTTCGCCATCGGCCTCGACCCAACGCCAGGCACCGCTCTGCTCGAAGGGCTTGGCGGCGGGCGATTCACCGGACGAGATCGAGGCCGGCTCCGTGCCCGGCAAAGGCGGCAGCGTATCCGCGACCGAGGGCGGGGCCCAGCTGTGCTGGCGCCGTCCGCGCGGAAGATCGAGCGATTGCACCAGCAGCCCGAGAAATCCTTCCGGACCGTCAAAGGACCGGCAGGCACAGGACAGGGTATCGAGCGCGCCCATGCCGGGCAGGCGCAGGCGGTCGAGCCGCATGGCGCCCGGCCTCGGCAGTTTACGGGCGATGGCCGCGATCTGGGGCGAGAGCGAGACCAGGGCCGGGCTCGATTGCTGGCGCAGGATATCGGCGGGCAGCAGCCCCAGACTCTGGGCTCCGGCGCGATTGGCCCAGGCGAGCGCACGCCCGTCCAGATGCCAGACAAAGGCCGGGCGCGGGTCGTCCATCAGCGCCTGCAGGCGCTGATCGGCCATCAAAGCCGTCCGCAACATCGCCTCGATCATGCCGTTTTCCAAGAACCTGCCGAAATGACTAACAAAGTATGAATACAGATGGAAAACAAAAGGGTAAATCGCCGCTCCCCCGTCATCCCCCGCTGATCTGGGGCATGGTTAAAACGGCAAGCCTGCGCTATCGTCACCCGCACCGTCACCGGCCTGGGGACGGGGGCAACGGAGGAGACGCCTATGACAACCAAGCCGCCGAACTTCGAAATTCCGTCCGAGATGCGCGACCTGGCGGAAAAGAGCGTCGATCAGGCCAAGAAGGCGTTCGACGGTTTCATGGGGGCGGCCTACAAGGCAGCCGGTACCATCGAAGGCACGAGCGATGCCATCCAAACCGGCGGCAAGGATATCGGTCGCAAGGCCCTGACCTATGCCGAGCAGAACGTCGCGGCCGCGCTGGACTTCGCCTCGAGCCTGGTCAAGGCCAAGGACCCCCAGCAAGTGCTGCAACTGCAGAGCGATTTCATCAAGGCGCAGCTCCAGGCTTTCGGCGAGCAGGCCAAGGATATCGGTGCCACGGCCAGCAAGCTGGCTTCTGACGTCACCAAGCCGAAGAAATAGGGCCTCGTCGAATCGCGTTGCCGGGATTGCCAGTAGAGGCAGCCCGGCAAGGCCGCAGCCCGACCTCGACTCCAGGAAATGCGAGGGATTCCTTCCGGCCTCTCGGGGGGAGATGCGGGCAGGGCCTCACGCGAGCATTGATTTGGGGCTTTCGGCATGGAAGCTTGCCCGGTGCGAGGTAAAATACTGCTTGAAATCTGCGTGTTAATAATTCCAGACAACTGAACTATTCTTGCCGTCACCGCAAAAAGACAGCCCTGTCTTGCATTCACGGCATATCTCTTCGTCGAGACCGCAAGCAATACTTTCCCTTGCGTAATGCCGGCCTTGCCTTCTGGACGTGAAGAGCACCGATTTGGCGGGGAATTGTCACAAAAATGCCTATTGCAACGCAATATCGAGCAAAATTCCGTCGATCCCCACGGTTTTGACCACACACAAAAATTCACCGATAGGCATAATTTTGGGCATGAATCGCTTAAAATTTGTGCTTTTATCGGACGATTGTGCACTGCAACAGAGTTATTGCATCGCACAAGGGCATTTGATATAGATTGTGGCAGGTGAGGTCGCCCCACATCGCGGCATGTCATGCCGAAGGCTCCTCAAGACGTTTCGTTAAGTCCACTGATCCAATTTCACCCTTACTCCCAAGGAGCGTTCTATGGTTGCCGCCAAGAACAAGACTGAAACTGAACTGGCCTTCGAAAATCTCTCCAAGCTGGAAATTCCTGCTTCCGTCCGTGACTTCGCCGAGAAGGGCGCTGCCCAGGCCAAGGACACCTATGCCAAGATCAAGGTTGCTGCCGAAGAAGCTTCCAGCGCTTTCGAAGGCGCCTACAGCACCGCTTCCAAGGGCGTTTCGACCCTCGGCCTGAAGGTCCTGGAGTCCGCCCGCACCAACACCAACGCTTCCTTCGACCATGCCATCGCCCTGTTCGGCGTGAAGACCTTCTCGGACGTGATCGAGCTCAACACCGCTTTCCTGCGCAAGCAGGCCGAGACCTTCTCGGCCCAGGCCAAGGAATATGGCGAGCTCGCCCAGAAGGTCGCCAATGAGACGATCGCTCCGGTCAAGGCTCAGGTCGAGAAGACCTTCAAGAGCGTTGCCTGATTTTTCAGCTCCGCTGACGTTACGAGGCCCGGACTTGGTCCGGGCCTTTTTCTTTGATTGGGGGCGAATGAAAAAATCCCCTGCCTGCACACTTGAAATAGCGGAACGATCCCGCTAAACGCATGCCCAGATGCAGTTGTAGCTCAGTTGGTTAGAGCGTCGGATTGTGGCTCCGAAGGTCGGTGGTTCGAGTCCACCCAACTGTACCATCGCACGGCCTTGGTGCCGGGATGGTACAAATCTTCATTCCATGCTCCCGGAATGCTGCTCGCCCAGACATTGTCAGGCTGATTGTGCCGACCGGTCATAGGGTTTCTCGAACGCACGATTCGCGGCAGCATCGGACGCGATGCCGAGATATGGCCGCCGGTTCAAATCTTGCCGCTCTCGCGACTCATGTCGATGCCCTGAAGGCCGGCCCGCCTTCCTCGACATCTTCGCTGGCCATCCGGTAAGAATACCGATCTTCATCCTCGGATCATCGAACGGCCCAGCGGCGCCATTTCCGCTGCCATGGTCCCTGTCGCTTGCACCCGTCGAAAACCGCTCCTTGCAGCCCGATACTGGGGAGCCGATTCGATCCAGCGCCCCCTTTCAAACAAAAACGCCCCCGGTGCGACCGGAGGCGTCAAATGGGCTTTCACCCATCCTAACTCAAATTCAGGCGCGTCCCGGGACGCGACCGCAGGACTTAGGAAGCCTGCAGGCGATCAGCTGCCAGCTTGCCGGAACGACGGTCCTCGGTCAGCTCATAGGTGATCTTCTGGCCTTCCTGCAGGTCGCGCAGGCCGGCGCGTTCCACCGCGCTGATGTGAACGAAAACGTCCTTCGAGCCGTCATCTGGCTGAATGAAGCCGTAGCCCTTCTGGGAGTTGAACCACTTAACAGTACCTGTGCTCATGACGAACCTTTCCTATGGGCACGATCGAACTTCCTGCAACCGACCGGCGGCACGAAGCTCCATGGGTCGAAATTGGTAGGAAGGTCATCAGCAAGCGTGGCCATGAGACCACACAGCCAAAACGTCCGGCCGAGATCGATGGGCTTTTATGCTGGCATCGGCGCAGAAATGCAAGCGCAGCCGCGCCCGTCATATTTGACATTGAATTTACGTCGATTTGAGCCGTTTCAGGGTCAAATCGGGTCGAGATAGGGGTGTAACTGCGACGGAGCAAGTGCGGGCAGATCGGCGAGGCGCGCCGGATTGTCGTCCCGCGAGCACCTCAAATGGCTTTCGAGGGCGAGCGCCGCCTCTTCCACCCGCCCCCCGGCAAGGTGCTCGAGCACGGCTTTGTGCATGCCGATCATCTGGGGAATGTCGGTGCGCTCGCCATAACTGCCGAACGACAGATGCACCGAAATCAGCGGCAATTGGCAGCGATAGAGCGTGGCGCGCAACTCCTCATTGGCGCAGCGCAGCACGACATCCTGATGCAGATCGGTTTCGAGCCGGTGCAGCAGCGAGGCATCCGACCGCGCCTCGGCAGTATGGGCCTGTGACACCCGGTCGAGCCTTTCTTCGATGACCGACGGTTCGAGTCCTCGTACCGACTGCCGCAGAGCCGCCGGCTCCAGCAGGATGCGCATTTCGTAGAGCTCGTCGATTCGGGTCGGTGTCAGCGGGCCGGCATACCAGCGTGCATTGACTTCCTGGCGCACCAGACCGACGCGCTCGAGCCTCAGCAGGAGCTCGTGGGCGATGGTCCTGCTGACACCGAAATGCTCGGCGAGCGCCGGGGTGCGGATCTGGAAGCGCCCGAACAGCAGGCAAGAGGCCACCTGGCGCTCCAGGGCGGGATAAATCAGGCTGCGCCAATTGCGCTGCCCGAGTTCACGTCCAAGGCCCTCGGGCAGGGTGACATGCCCGGCCAGATCGCCCGGCCTCGCCGGCACCGTACGGCTGAGGCCGACGACCACGCCCCGCAACGCCGGCCTGCGATGGACCAGGCGTTCGGCCTCCAGACGGGCCAGGGCGACCACGGCCGGCATGCGACCGACACCGAAGAGATCGGTGACCGCCTTTTCCCGAATGACGAAGCCGGCCGGCAGCGCCCCCGAGCGGATATGGGAGGCCAGCGTTTCGCCGACGATCTCGTTCAATCGCCGTCTTGTCGCCGGGATGCCCATGCCGCCCCTCCCCTCGCCTCCAAGCAGACTTTTCCGGCGAGGGTCCACCTTGGCCCTGCCCGAAAAGCCCGCTCATGTTCGACATTTCTACAGCGTCTCCTCGATCGCACTCGTGACGCAACCGGAAGGAAGCCGCCTGGCCTTAGCCCCTCAACGATAGCCCGCTTCCGACAGAACCCGAATCCGGGATGCATTGGCACGGTCGACGATCGCGGCTCCGGCATCGAGGCTTGCCGGCATCAAGCCATAGCGCAAATTGAGCACGAGCTGAATCACCGGATAGAAGCCCTGGGCATAGGGTTGCTGGTCGATGGTGAAGGCAAGATGTCCCGCTTCGACCAGGCGCAATATGCCAGGCGACAGATCGAAGCCGGCGGCATAGAGCGTGCGGCGCGTTCGTTCCACCGCCACCCCGGCGCCCTCGGTGTCGGCCTGGCCGGTGGCCAGGATCGCCGAAATACCGGGCTCTCCGGCCAGGATCGCCTCGACGCGCCGGGCGGCCTCCTCGACCTGATGGCCTGTTATCGTCTCGACCCACGCGATGTCGTGCCCCTCCAGGGCCGCCTTGATGCCGTCGCGGCGTTCCTCCAGCGCCGAGATACCGGCATCGTGGAGGGTAAGCAGCACGCGGCTGCCTGGCGCGATGGCCGTTGCCGCGCGCCGGCCAAGGGTCCGGCCCGCGCCGCCGAAATCCTGCGCGATACCGCTGAGCGTACCGGCACGGCCCTTGCCTTGGTCGATGTTGAAAGCCACCACCGGAATGCCCCTGGCATGGGCCTCGGCCACCACCGGCGCGAAGGCAGCGCCGTCGAAGGCAACCAATGCCAGCCCGTCGATGCCATCAGCCATGGCCTGGCGTGCGAGCGCTGCCATCTCCCCGGCATCAACTCCCTTCGTCCCCGTGAATGTCGCCTCGACATCCATCAGTGCGGCTGCATCCGCCATGCCCTTGCGGACCGGACGGAAGAAATCCTCGTCACAGGTCACGGCGATGAATTGCAGCTTGAGCCGCCTTGCCATGACAGTCCTCCCTCCATCAGCGAGCCGTGATGCGCCTGGCCGAGCCCTCCGCCTGCAAGGTGGCGAGCGCCTGTTCGTCCCAATCGATCCCCAGGCCCGGCTCCTGCGACGGCAGGGCATAGCCGCCCTCGATGCGCATTGTATTGCCGGTCACGCCGTCGAGTTGGGGAATATATTCCACCCAGCGCGCATTCGGTACGGCGCAGCACAGGCCGACATGCAGTTCCATCAGGAAATGCGGGCAGACGGCGACATTGAAGCTCTCCGCCATATGCGCCACCTTGAGCCAGGGCGTGATGCCGCCGATGCGAGCGACATCGACCTGCACCACCGAACAGGCGCGCCGCTGCAGATAGTCGCGGAAATGCGAGGGGCTGTAGATGCTCTCGCCGACCGCGATCGGGATCGAGGTGGAGGCGACCAGCCTGACATGCCCGTCGACGTCGTCGGCCGGCAGAGGCTCCTCGAACCAGCCGATATCCGCCTCGCGATAATGATGGGCGCGCCGGATCGCCTCGTCCACCGCGAAGGCCTGGTTGGCATCGGTGAAGATCTCGAAGCCCTCGCCGACGGCCTCGCGCACGGCGAGGAGGCGGCCCACATCTTCGCGCACCGGACGGCCGACCTTGATCTTGCAGCCGCCGAAACCATCGGCCTTTGCCTGGAGCGCATCGGCGACGATTGCCGCCGTGTCGAGCTGCAGCCAGCCCCCCTCGGTGGTGTAGAGGCGGACCCTGTCCTGGGCACCGCCGGCCATGACATGCAGGGGCAGGCCGGCCTTGCGGCAGCGTAGATCCCACAACGCCGTATCGACCGCGGCAAGCGCAAGCGAGGTGATGGCCCCCACCGAGGTGGCATGGCTGAGGAAGAGCAGGTCGCGCCAGATCTGCTCGATCATGGCGGCCTCACGCCCGATCAGGGCCGGTGCGAAGGTGTGCGCCAGCAATTCCAGCACGGAATGCCCGCCCGTACCGATCGTATAGCTATAGCCGATGCCGACGGCCCCATCGGCATCGAAGATGCGCACGATCGGCGTCTCCTGGGCCACGAAGGACTGGATGGCATCGACGCGCTTCACCTTGGGCTCGAGCACCACCATCGACAATTCGATGCGTTCGATCCTGGCCATGCTGGGCTCCCTGTATCCCGCCAAGGCATGCGCATATTCCTGATCCCGGTCGCGGGGGGCACGGCCGGAACAGGAATACATCCTGGCTTTCTCTTCAGGTCATCAGAGCGGCCTGCCCGGGCAAAGTCAAGCATAGTGCATGGAATATGCATTATAGAGTTGCCGCCGAGATTAACCCGCAGGATTCGGCGGATTTGCTGGTGCGCGGGCCATGCAACCGGTTCCGTCCCAACAACCGGCGGCGTATAGTCGTGAGCGCTATCCGATCATCCGATAAGAGAGGGGACTGACGTGATGCATGCTACCCCGATTACCGGTGCGCAGATCCGGGCTGGCCGTGCCCTGCTGCGCTGGACCGCCCAGAAGCTGGCGGATGCCTCCAGCCTCGGCGTGGCGACGATCCGGCGAGCCGATGCCTTTGACGACGTTCCGCAGATCACCAGCGCGAACGCCGCCGCCATCCGCCGGGCGCTCGAAACCGGCGGGGTCGAGTTCATCTCGGAACATGGCCGGGGCGTCGGCGTCCGCCTAGCCCGGCATCGCCTGCTGCAAGGGGCACAATTCGATCATGTCAGCGACGGGAATGAAGGGTGAGTAAGTTCCATCTGATCCTAAACAGGCTCCTCCCGATCGGGTCGGGGACACGACCAGGAGGGGTCTGCAAGCGACCGGACCGTCCTGGAATTGCCCGACAAGGTCCACGCATGAGTCGCGTCGGGGCGCTCTGCCTGGCAGCGGCAGCTGCCTTCATCACCACGTCGTCCGCCCGGGCCTATGACTATATGGCGCTCGGCGTCGGCACGATGCCGTGCAAATATTGGCTCTCCACCACACGCCTCGAAGGCGAGGGCAATAGCTGGATTCTCGGCTGGTGGACCGGGCTCAACAGCCGCAACGACAATCATTGGGTCGGCAGCCGCACGGACGGCAACGGCATCATCCTGGCGGTGAAGGGAGTCTGTCGGCACCAGCCCGACACGCTGCTGATGAACGCCATAGACAGCGTGTTCAGAAAAATGGCCAACCCGAGCAAGTAGGCGATCCCTGGCGAGAATACTAAAAATTTACCACGCATGCCGGCGCATGTGCGCGTTTATGCCTAAACAATTGCCACGCATTGACACTTTTCGCCCTCTTCCATATACCCAACGACGTAACATTCCCCTACGTTATGTTGGTTGGTGGGCTGCTAATATTCACCTACGGAGACGGATACTATGTTAAGAATTGTAAAGATCGCTGCCGCACTTGGATTTATTGCTGTGGCATCGGGCGCAGCGCAGGCCATGCCTGCCTCCACCCCGATGACGAAGGGCTCGTTGGTCGTCAACGAAATTGCCTTCCGCTGCGGACCGGGCATGGAACGCAACCGCTTCGGGCGCTGCGAATTCCGCCGCGCAGACCGTTTCCAGCGTCCCGGCCCGGCCTATCGCCGCCCGGCCTGCCCTCGAGGCACGCACCCCGCCTCGTCCGGCCGGCGCTGCGTTCCCAATCGTTTCTGAAAATAGGCGTCGGCTGTCCGACATCGGCATTGCGAGGGGGCATGGCGGACCATGCCCCTTTTTTCATGAATGTTTTCCAGAAGAGCCGAGAGGCTTCTCGACCTGGAAAACGCACCCATGCAAAGCGTTGGAGAGAAAGTGCGACATGCGGAAATCGCACTTTGCCTCAATTACTCGGCACCGGTGTGCCAAGGGCCGTGATGGGCACCGGGCTGATCGATACGCTCAAAGCCGTGGGCGCCGAAGATGTCGCGCTGGGCCTGCACCAGGTCCACGGTGGCCCGGCTGGCACGCAATTGCTGCAGATAATTGAGCGCCGAGGTCAGCGCCGGCACCGGATGGCCATTGGCCACGGCAAGGCCGAGGATTTTCCGCGCAGCCGGCAGGCTCGCCTTGAGCTCGCCGGCGAAATCGGGGTCGAGGATCAGCGATTCGGGCGCCGGCGTCGCCGAATAGGCGCGCGACATGGCATCGAGCATGCGCGAACGGATGATGCAGCCGGCGCGCCAGATCTTGGCGATCTCGGCGAGCGGCAGGTTCCAGCCGAATTGCTTGGAGCCGGCCGCCAAAACGTCGAAGCCCTGGGCATAGGCCAGGATCTTGCCGGTGAGCAGCGTCTTCTCGATCTCGGCGATGATCTCGGGCGTCGCCGTACCGATTGCGGCCCGTTCGGCATCGCCGAGGGCGCCGTTCACCGCCTGGCGCAGGCTGCGCATGCTGGACAGGCCACGCGCCTCGACCGCCGCGGCGATGGCGCTCGCCGGCACGCCGAGATCGAGTGCCTCTATGGCCGACCAGCGGCCCGTGCCCTTCTGGCCGGCACTGTCGAGAATGATGTCGACCAACGGCTTGCCGGTCGAGGGATCGGTGCTGCGCAGGGCCTGTACGGTGATCTCGGTGAGATAGGAGGCGAGCGGGCCCCTGGTCCAGCCTTCGAACACATAGGCAATGGCCGACGGCGCCATGCCGAGGCCGGCCCGCATCAGGCCATAGGCTTCGGCGATCATCTGCATGTCGGCATATTCGATGCCGTTGTGCAGCGTCTTGACGAAATGGCCGGCGCCGGCCGGGCCCATATAGGCACAGCAGGATTCGCCCTGATAGCGCGCGGCGATCGCCGTCAGCACGGGCTGGACGCGCTCCCAGGCCTTCTGGCTGCCGCCGACCATGATCGACGGGCCGTGGCGGGCGCCTTCTTCGCCGCCGGAGACGCCGACGCCAAGGAACTCGAAGCCCTCGGCCGACAGGGCCTGGTCATGGGCGACGCTGTCGCGATAATTGGCATTGCCGGCATCGATGATGATGTCGCCCTTGGCCAGATGCGGCTTGAGCTGGGCGATGGTCTCGTCGACGGCGGCGCCCGCCTTCACCATCAGCAGCAACGCGCGCGGCGGCTTGAGGGCGGCGACCAGTTCCTCGATCGAGCGGCAGGCGATCATGTTGCCGGCGAGATCGCCGGCTTCGACCAAGGCCTCGTCGGTACGGGCCGAGGAACGGTTGTAGACGGCGACCTTGAATCCCTTCTCGGCAATGTTCATGGCGAGGTTGCGCCCCATGACTGCCATGCCGATGACTGCGATATCTGCCTGTGCCATTTTTTCGGCTTCTCCCTGTTTGCCCGGGAGTCCCGAGCCCATCGATGCTTTCCCTGCGCTATGCCGCCTTTGGCCCCGGATGTACAGGCCTCCCGTTCTCAGGAAGCGCCTAATATTTGTGCAATCGCGCCGTAAAGTCTTTCCAGCAAACCGACAAGTCGCGTGCCTGTTCGCGAGGCAACTCGAGTGAATTGACAAGATACGGCATTTGCCGCCAGTTCCGGCGTATTGCTACCGGAATGCGGGGCTCACCGCGTGGATCTGACCGCCATCGCCAAAACCCTCGCGCGGGCGCTCGCAGCCCTCGCCGTGATCGTCGTGCTGGCTTCCCTCTCGCTGGGGCTGGCCGACGGCCTGCGCCGACCCGAGGCCATCAAGGAAGCAGTCCGGCAGGCCTTTGCCAGCCAGTCCTTCGGCGATCACGAAGCGTTCGAGCGCATCGGCCGGCACCGGCTCAGCCATTTCAGCGAATGCGTCGGCCTGTCGACGGCAATCGCGCCAGGGGCGACCAACCCGATCACTTTCACGCTGCAGTCCCCGGCCCTTCTGTGGCAGCCGCCGAAGTCAATCTGCGACAGCCTGCACGACCAACTCGCCGGCTCCGAACAGCCACATTACCCCTATTCGCGCTACTGGCACGGCTATCGCCTCATTACCGAGCCATTCCTGTCGTTCTTCTCCTATCGCAGCCTGCAGCTCTGGGGCGGCGCCCTCCTCTTCCTGTGCGCCTTTGTGGCGCTGGCACCGTTCCTGCCTCCCGTCCTCCGAGGCACGGCGAGCCCGGCGCGGGTCGCCACGCTCCTGGCCGTGACGGCCCTGGGCCTGGTGATGACGGACCTGCCGATATCAGGCCTGACACCGACCCACACGATTTCCCTCTCGGTCCTCCTGCTGTGCTGGACGGTCGCCTTGCGCAAACGGGGGCCGATGGAGCTGCTTGGCTTTGCGCCCTGGGCCTTCGCCATGGGCGCGGTCTACAATTTCTTCGATTTTCTCTACAATCCCGACCTGCTGGCCTATGTGCTCGGCTGGACCTTCCTGCTGCGCGCCGTGCTGGCGGAGCAGCGCCCGCTCGGCGCCAGCCTGGTGCAGGCTATCCTCCTGCAGGCCATTGTTATAGCCGGCTATTTCGCCATGTGGGCGACGAAATGGGGCCTGGTGGTCCTCGCCGGACGGATCTTCGGGGAACAGACCTCGGTGCCGAGCCAGGATTTCGCCCGCTGGTTCGGCGGCGGCGACGGGGTCTACCGGCCTTTGCGGGCCCTCTACGAGATGCTGCTGGAAAGCGCGGCCATGCCTCTGGGCTGGTGGCCGATCGCGGCCTGCCTCCTGGCCTGGCTCGTGCTGTTCTCGCTGGCGCTGCGGCGCGGCCGGGCGGCCGGCGCGCTCGCCGTTCTGGCTCTGACGCTCCTGCCGATGCTGGTGGTGGAGCTCAAGGCCAACCACACCATCCAGCACACCTCCTTCACCTTTCGCCTCATTCCCTTCGCCCTGGTGCTGAGCCTTGCAGGGATGGCAGCGATGCTGGGGCGCAGCGGTCCTGTCACCATATTTGCTCCGGGGCACGCGGGACGGGCTCCGTCCTGATGCCGAAGAGATGGCGTGTCCTGATCTCCAGGGACTGCGCCAACTGCTCCATGGTATCGAGGGCACGCTGCAGCTCCGTGCCGGTGAAATAGGTGAGGAGGTGCGCGGCGAGATCCGGCTCGCCGGCCTGGATCAGCACTGCGGCGCTGCGTGCAATTCGCGCCTGCTCCCCGATGAGCGTCGCCTCGATCGCCTGCCATAGTGCCAGGGCTTCGGGCAGGAAGGTTTCGTGGTGCTGGAAGAGCAGGTTGAGCAGCCGCTTGCCGGCGAGTCCGGCCGAGCGGGTCGATTCGATGCCCTGCGGCACCGCCGACAAGGTTTCGGGGCGCCCCTTCTCGGCATGGCGTGTGTCGAGGAAGCGTGCGGCCTCCCCATCGCTGAGATAGCGATGCCGACGATATTCCTCCGGCACGCTCTCGATGCCCAGGAACACCGGCACAAACGGCGCCGCCACGGCACCGACCTGGGTGTGCCAGACGAGGCGCAAGGCCTCGGGCTCCGCGCCCAGCAACGGCACCACCTGGCCATAGCCGGCGGTGTCGCCGGTCAGCCTTTCCGTGCGCACCGCCCAGAAGACGTCCGCCAGGCCGATCTTCTCCGGCCGCCCCGCCCGTGCCGCCATCTCCGCTTCGATCCACTGCACGCCGGCCCAGCGGCCCTTGCCGTCGCCATAGACGGCATTGGCATCGAAGGGCGTGCCAGGCCGATGCCACCCTTGTTCCTGCGCGAAGGAGACGAAGTGCGGCGGATAGAGGAAATCCGCCCGGGTTGGATCCTCGATCGGCACCAGCCCGACATAGCCCGGCCGGGAGGCGCGAATGGCATCCGGCCCGAGCCGCTCCGCCACCCACAGGCCCCGGCCACCCGAGAACTCGATCACCACCCAGGCCTCCTCGGCATCGGCGATCAGATGCGAATTGCCGCCATAGTCGGCATAGCCGTGGCGGGCGATCAGGTCGGCGATGATATCGACGCCGTCGCGGGCCGTGCGCGCCCGCTCCAGGACGAGGCGAGCAAGGTCGCTGTAATTGGGGCCGGTCTGGTCCACCGGCGTCATCGCCACCAGGTCGGGGCGCGAAGATGACCAGATGTCGCGCACGGCGACGCCATGTTCGTTGAGGCCGCCATTGGTGAGCGGGGCCGGCACGCCCTTGTAGTAGCTGTAGCTGACGCGCAGATGCCGCGCCGTTTCGGAAACCTGCGGGATCTCGCTCATGCGGCCGGGCAGATCGGCCTGCGGCGTCACGCCGACCGGGATGCGCGCATCCGCCTCATGCCGGCAGCGTGGCAGGAGCTCGAGCCAATGGCTCGAGGGTTCATCGCCATAGCCGGCGAGATAGGCGATGCCGTCAGCCGTATGGTTCCTGCCGATATAAAGTCCGTAGCTCACCGTTTGTCTCCGCGCTGACGCCCGAGGGCCGGTAACAGGCACCGACAAGGTAGGCCGGCCTCTCCCGCGCAGCCGCGTGGCATCGTGCCGCGCATCCTGTGCGCTCGGTCACGGCAAAATAACGAGACATGCGTTAACGTTTGTGCAACCTAATCATCCCTAGCGTAAGGCTACCGGGCGGCGGGGCGCTGTAGGTGAACTGGAGTTCAACCAGGGAATGACAGATATTTCGCAAAACGCTCAGATTTCCAGCGACTGGTTCAGTTATTTTTTTAATTCGACCATGCTCAGCATGATCGTCCTCGACCTTATTGTAGCTCTCGTAATTTTAATTGCTCATCGCTGGTTTGTCTTGAACGAGCGGAAGATTAACGCAACGTCAACCACATCAGCAACTTCAACCGCGCCCGAAAAAATCGAAACTCGCCTTCCCGCCATCGCCATACGTCCTGCCGCGCTCGCCTGAGCGGGCATAGTCGGGCCGTCTCCTGATTCGGGACCGCCCTTCGCCTCGCCGCCATCGCGCCTGGCATCACAGACTTTCCTTGATGCGGCCTCATCATGGCCCCGGGCGAGGCGTACTCCCTCCAGACTAGTTCTTTCGGCGCAGGCCAACGCCTAATTGCTGACTTGGCCACGCGACGCCTCGCTTTATCATGGCGATATCCGTTTCCCTTTCAGCCAATCGATTGCAATGACTACCGAACAAGCCAATCTTCTTCGCGCCTGCTATCTTTCCGGCCAGATGAGCGAAGCCCAATGGCAGGAGCATATCCGCAACGGCGACGTGACCGAGGAAGTGCCCTCTCCCGCCACCGGCGCGAAGTCCCTGCCGGACATGCTGGCAGAGCTGGAAGCGATCTACGACCTGCGGCCACCGGCCAAGACACTGGTTCGCCCCGAGATTTGAGGCAGGATCGGCGTTCGCCAAGCCATAGGAAGATGTTTACGGGCCGGATCTCCGGCCCGTTTCTTTTGGCCGTCCTGCCCATCGCCCAAAGACATCCCCAGCGAATCCGCCTGACCGAAAGGTCTCGGATGCAGCGGGGGCCTGCGGCTTTCGGAGAGCCGTATCAAGGACAGATGCTTGAATGCACAGCGCAAATCGCCTGAACGACGGCTTGAGCGATCAGAAATTTCAGGAATTGAGATGGTGCTGCAAGAGAGGATTGAACTCTCGACCTCTCCCTTACCAAGGGAGTGCTCTACCACTGAGCTACTGCAGCTTCTGCCGAAGGACTTGCCCGGCGCGGCGCTCTAGTGCCACAAGGGAGGCGCCGGCGCAAGCCGGTTGCTGCATAAAGTCGTCATTTGATGAAAACACCCGTGAAAACCGAGGCCGAAAAGCGGGCCGAGCGCCTGGCCAAGGCCCTGCGCGCCAATCTCGGCCGGCGCAAGAGCCAGTCGCGCGGGCGTGACGCCGGGCGCGATACATTATCGGGCGAAGGCCGGGAAATTGCCGACGGCGATGCGAAAATGCCACAGGACGACAGCGAATAGGCCCTGCCGCGATTCTGCCCGGGCTTCGCCCTTGTCCGGCCTTTGCGCTTCGTTTACTCAAACCGGTTAACCTTATCTCTTACGCTGCTCGACTGCTTGCCTCCCGGCCGCCACTGCGCCGATCACGGGCGAGGCCGAAGCCATTCCGAAGGATCGACCATGGATCGAATCAAGATCACCGGCGGCGCGCCGCTCCACGGCGTCATTCCGATTTCCGGCGCCAAGAACGCTGCCCTGCCGCTGATGATCGCGAGCCTGCTCTCCGAAGACGTGCTCACCCTCACCAATGTGCCACGCCTGGCCGACGTCGCCCTGCTTGCCCGCATCCTCGGCAATCACGGCCTCGACGTCACCATTGCCGGCAAGCGCCCGGGCGAGCTGGAACTGACCGGCCAGACGGTGCGTCTCGATGCGCGCTCCATCGTCGATACCACCGCACCCTACGAACTGGTCTCGCGCATGCGCGCCAGCTTCTGGGTGCTCGGCCCGCTGCTCGCCCGCATGGGCCATGCCCGCGTCTCCCTGCCCGGCGGCTGCGCCATCGGCACGCGCCCGGTCGACTTCCTGCTGATGGCGATGGAACGGCTCGGTGCCAAGATCGACATCGAGAACGGTTACGCCGTCGCCGAGGCGAAGAACGGCCTGAAGGGCGCCGAGATCGACTTTCCCAAGGTCACCGTGGGCGGCACCCATGTCGCGCTGATGGCCGCGACGCTCGCCGAGGGCACCACCGTCATCCACAATGCGGCGCGCGAGCCCGAGATCGTCGATGTCGCCGACTGCCTGATCAAGATGGGCGCCAAGATCAAGGGCGCCGGCACCTCCACCATCGAGATATCAGGCGTCAGCCGCCTGCAGGGTGCGCATCACCGCGTGATCTCCGACCGTATCGAGGCCGGCACCTATGCCATGTGCGTGGCGATGGCCGGCGGCGACGTCATGCTGGAAGGCGCCCAGCCCGAACTGTTCGAGAATGCGCTCGACGTGCTGCGCGAGGCCGGCGCCGAGATCGCCGCCACCAATGAAGGCATCCGCGTGCGCCGCAACGGCCATGGCATCGATCCGGTCGCCGTGACCACCGAGCCCTTCCCGGGCTTCCCCACCGACCTGCAGGCCCAGTTGATGGGCCTGATGACCAAGGCCAAGGGCAAGTCGCGCATCACCGAAACGATCTTCGAGAACCGTTTCATGCACGTGCAGGAATTGGCCCGCCTCGGCGCCCATATCCATCTCGATGGCCAGACGGCGATCGTCGAGGGGGTCTCGACCCTCAAGGGCGCGCCGGTGATGGCGACCGATCTGCGCGCCTCGGTGTCGCTGGTGATCGCGGGCCTCGCCGCCCAGGGCGACACCGTCGTCAATCGCATCTACCATCTCGACCGCGGCTTCGAGAACCTGGAACGCAAGCTTGCAGCCTGCGGCGCCCAGATCGAGCGAATCTCCGGCGAGGGCTGAGACTTTCCGCCTCGCAAAAGCGTTTTCCAGAAAAGCTGACAGACTTTTCGATTGAGAAAATGCGTAAAAACAGAGAGTTGGATCCGGCTTGCAATCGAATGACGGGGCGCGACCATGCCGGTTCGCGCCCTTTTGACATCAAGGGCTGCCCGGCATGCTGAAGATCTGGGGACGCCGAAATTCCTTCAACGTCCAGAAGGTGATGTGGCTGGTCGGCGAACTCGGCATCGCCCATGACCATATTCCTGCGGGCGGCGATTTCGGCGGCCTCGATACACCCGAATTCCTGGCGCTCAACCCCCATGGCCGGGTGCCGGTCATTGACGATGCCGGCGTCATCGTGTGGGAATCGCACACGATCCTGCGCTACCTCGCCGCCCGCTTCGGCGCCGGGCGTTTCTGGCCTGACGATGCCGGCGAGCGCTCCCAATTCGAACGCTGGATGGACTGGTCGCAGACGGCGCTGCAGCCTGCCTTCCTCTCCGACGTGTTCTGGGGCTTCTACCGCACGCCGGAAGCCCAAAGGGACTGGCCGCGCATCCGTCGCGGCATCGAATGCTGCAGCACCCATTTCCTCCTGCTCGATCGCTGGCTGGAAGGCAGATGCCATATGCTGGGCGACGATCTCAGCCTGGCAGACATCGCCGTCGGCACCGCGCTCTATCGCTATTTCAACCTCGATATTTCGCGTCCTCACATTCCCAATGTGCAGGCGTGGTACGAGCGTCTCATGGCGCGCACGCCATATCGGCAGCATGTGATGATTCCGTTCGACGATCTACGGGGCCGTCTCGCCTATTGAGAGGTACCGATTGCCCTATCGCTCGGGCTGAAGCATCTCGCCGAGGTGCTCCTTCAGATAAGCATCGAACTCGCTGGCAAAGCGCTCCGCCACCTCGAGACGCACCTGGCTTGCCGAGCGGATCATCTGGAAACCGGCATCGATGAAAATGCTGAAGGGGCGAAAGACGATGCCCCGCCCCGCGAACTCACTCGCCGATGCCGGATCGACCAAGACGATGCCCGCACCTTCGACCACCAAGGTGAGGGCCGTGTAGGAGAGCCTTGTTTCAAGCGCGGCAAGGCGCGGCACGCCGGCCAGCGCCAATTCAACCCGCATCGCAAACAATGTGCCGGGATCCAGGTTGATGACGCGTTCGCCGGCAAGATCGCCGGGTGCGATGACGGTCTTGCCGGCCAGAGGGTGGCGCGCCGGCAGCGCGACAAGCGCGGCGGCAGGATAGGCCTCGACGAGGAAGCCGCTCCTGTCCAGCGGTTCATCCGCATAGCCGATATCGGCCTGGCCGATAGCCACCGCCTCGATGACCATGGCGGAAGGCAGCGTATCCAGGGACACGTTCAGGCCCGGCTTATCGCGCAGGAAGCGGGCCAGGAAGCGCGGCAGCAGTCCATTGCCCAGAGCGGGCATGGCAGCAATCCGCAAGGTTCCGGCCGAATGCCGCCCGATCTCCTGGGCGAGCAAAGCGATCCGGTCCAGGCCGACGAAGGAGCGTTCCACCTCTCGCATCAGATCGATCGCCGCACGGGTCGGCCTGATCTGATTGCTCCTGCGCTCGAACAATGTGAGACCGGTGGCGCGCTCCAGATCGGCGATCAGGCGACTGACGGCCGGCTGCGTCACCGACATCAGCTCCGCCGCCAGGGTCATCCGGCCGGTGCGCATGACCGCCCTGAAGGCCTCGACCTGTCTCAGATTGATCGGAAGAGCCATAACATCTGCTTATTCGCGAGCCCGGAATTCGAATTTGCGCGAATACAGCGGCGATGCAAGTCTGCGTCAACCGAGCAAGATGGAGAGAGCGCATGGGCGCCCAGTCGCTTCTGACTTCGCTGTATGGCTACAAGGCCTGGGCCGACGATCTCCTGCTGGATGCGATGATCGAGCTGGAGCGCGCCGGCCCGCCCTCTGATTTCGGCCCTGCGCTGCGCATTCTCAATCACGCTCACATCGTCGATCGCATCTTCATGGCGCATCTTCAGGGGTTCAGCCATGGCTATGACAACAACGAGCCAAACAATCTGCCGTCGCTGCAGCCTCTCTCCGCAGATATTCGCCGGACGGACAGAGCCTATATCGACTATGTCGCCGGCCTGTCGGCGGAGGAGTTGCAGGCACCCATTCGTTTCAGGTTTACGGACGGACAGCCCGGACGCATGTCACGCGAGGAAATGCTGGCGCATGTCGTCACGCATGGCGGCTATCACCGCGGCGAGATCGGCCGCCTGCTGCCGCAGATCGCGCGGGCTGCCTCGGTGGACGTTTTCGCGGGTTACCTTCACCGGTTCGATCCGGACCGTCGAACCTAGCGGGGAGTCGGCGCATTCCCCCGATCACGACGATCGATCGACATTCCGTCTCCTCGCCCATGGATAGTCGGCGTCGGGCCTTGCCAGCCCGTGCTCATTTGCCGTCGAGGAAACCCAGCAGCGCCGCATTGAACAAGGCCGGATCCTGCAGGAAGGCGAAATGGCTGGCATTGGGCAGGATCAGAAGGCCGGCGCCGGGAATGGTGGCGGCGATATATTCGGTATGCTCGCGCTTGATCGCCTCGTCATGATCGCCATCGACCACCAGCACCGGTGTCTTGATCGCCTTGAGCTGCACATCGGTCCAGCTTGGCTGTGTCGCCCACATCTGGCTGATCTGCCCGACAAAGGCCTCATACTCCTTCGGTGTTGGCGACAGCTTGGCATATTCCTTGCCGGCCCGTTCGATATAGGCGGCGAAGGTTGGATTCTTGTCGACTCCGTCCTTGACGCCTGACGTCACGGTGTTGGCCGCAAAGGCGAAGACCTTGTTGACACGATCGGGATGGCGGATGGCCAGATCGATACCGAGAATGGCACCGTCACTCCAACCGACGATGTCGGCTTGTCTGATCTTGAGCTTGTCGAGCAGGGCGACGACGTCGTCGGCCATCAGATCATAGCCGTAGGGCTTGGTGTCCCGGCTCGAGCGGCCATGGCCGCGGCTGTCGACGAGGATCACCTTATGACGGCGTGCCAGGGCCTTGGCCTGCAGGCCCCAATAGTCGGAATTGCCGAGGCCGCCATGCAGCAGCACGACCGGCGCTCCCTTGCCGAGGGTCGCGTAATAAAGCTTGATGCCGTTGATGTCGGCAAAGCTGCCTTTGGCGACGGGCGCCGGCGTCGGCGGCAGCGTCTCCCAGCGCTCAGCCGCCAGGACCGCGCCGAGCGAGGCGAAAACCAGGAAGCAGGCGGAAAAGGCGGCGAGGATGATGCGCATTGGAAGATCCATCGACTCGAAATCCGATCGAGTCGACGATTCATCATTTGGGCACCGGCGTCAAAGTCTATTGAAATTGTTAGCTATTATCGCGACGCATACCGATCCTGGCCTGCACCACCCCCGTCCGCATTCATCCCGAGCCAGCGATACCAGGCCTCGGCGCTGCCATTGAAGACGTTGAGGTCGATCTTCTCGCCCACGCCCTGCGAAAGGCCCGAGCCTGAATATTGCCAGAACACCCACTTTCTGCCCTCGAACACCTGGGAAGGATGGCGGGCGACGGAGCGCAGCCAGAACGGGTAATCGAGAAAAGCCCCTTCCAGATTGTCGTGGTAGAAGCCGGGCGCCGTGTAGATGATAGGCCTTTGGCCGTAATGTCTTTCGACAATGGTCAGGAAGGCCTGCATGTTATCGCGGATGTTGCTGGGCGAAGGTCGCCGCTTGCAGGCCGAATCCGCGTTCCATTCGACATCGAGCACCGGCGGCAGCGCTCCCGGGATGCGCGGCACGTTACGGATGAACCAGCGTGCCTGCTCGGCGCCGCTGCGGCACCAATAGAAGAAGTGATAGGCGCCGCGACGCAGGCCCGCCTCATGCGCGCCGCGCCAATTGCGCTTGAATAGGGGATCGAGATGGTCGCCACCGTCGGTGGCCTTGATGAAGACGAAGTTGGCGCCCTGCTGGCGCAAAGTCTGCCAGTCGATGTCGCCCTGCCAACGTGAGACGTCGACGCCATGGACCGCAAAGGCGCGCGGCGAAGCCCTGCCGAAATTGATCGGCTTGGCATCCCGGAAGCGGCGGCCATAGATGCGCTCGCGCGGACCCGACCTGACCATCGGCGCCGCCATGACCGCCGCCACCGGCTCGGCGGGTAACGCGACTGGCCGCAGTGGCGGCTTGGAAATCGGCGGCGGCACCATGGCTACCGTGTCCGGCGGCACGCCCTCGGGCAGAGGCTGCTGGATCGGTTCCGGCTCCGGCGGTGCCGGAATGGAGGAAGCGACCGAGCCCGTGGTCTCCGGCGGCCGGATGGGCCGGTCAGGATCGCCGCTGATGGCACTGCAACTCGCAAGAGCGAGACAGGCGACGAGAATGGCTGGCAGGCCCAGTACGCGCATGGATACTCACGTCAACAAATGCCGGAACGATCGGCCCCAGTCCCCCCGGAAGCCGTAACGAAACGTTTGTGCGTAAATCGCCAACAAAGATTGAATCAAAAGGCAGAGCCGTTGATTTCGGGCCACAAGGCGCGCCATTCCCGAAATATGGTAACTTTTCGGCTAGCAATCATGGTTACCGCTGCGGCCTGTTTTGGGGCCTGTCCCGTCTCGGCCCATGCCGCCGTCGCAAGCGCCACCACGCGCCCGCAACACGCCGGCGTGCTTCACGCGGTTCGCATGACGAGAAGCCGAATTTCGGAGACAACGCATTTCACTTGAGGAAGAAACGCTCCGATTTGTCATTGCCGGGCGTGACCCGGCAATCCAGCCCTCGCGGCCGGTTGCGCGTGCGGCTTCTGGATAGCCGGGTCAAGCCCGGCTATGACATGGTCGTGCGAACTCGAAGACGCCTCGGCGAACTGCAATTGCGTACCGGAGGCCGGCTTATTCCGCGGCGGCCCGCAGCCGGAAGGGCAGGTCGAGCTTGCGCCACACCGCCACCAGCGCCTTCGTCAGTTCGGCGATCAAGGCTTCGTCATGGAAAGGCGTCGGCGTGATGCGCAGGCGCTCGGTGCCGCGTGGCACGGTGGGGTAGTTGATCGGCTGGATATAGATGCCGTGCTCGGCGAGCAGCATGTCACTGGCGGCCTTGCAGCGTTCGGCATCGCCGACGATCACCGGCACGATATGGGTTTGCGAGATCGTCACCGGCAAGCCGGCATCCGCAAGCGCCGCCTTGGTGCGGGCCGCATTGGCCTGCTGGGCCGCGCGCTCGCTCTGCGAGGTCTTGAGGTGGCGGACCGAGGCCTGGGCCGCCGCCGCCACCGCCGGCGGCAGCGCCGAGGTGAAGATGAAGCCCGGCGCATGCGAGCGCACGGCATCGACGATGGGTGTGTTGGCGGCGATATAGCCGCCCAGCGTGCCGAAAGCCTTGGCGAGCGTGCCTTCGATCACGTCGACGCGTGCCATCTCGCCGTCACGCTCGGCGATGCCGCCGCCCCGCGCGCCATACATGCCGACGGCATGGACTTCGTCGAGATAGGTCATGGCGTTGTAGCGTTCGGCCAGATCGCAGATCCGCCCGATCGGCGCGATGTCGCCATCCATGGAATAGACGCTCTCGAAGGCGATCAGCTTGGGACGCTCCTTGCCGGCCTTGCGCAGGAGCTCCTCGAGATGATCGAGATCGTTGTGGCGGAAGATCACCTTCTCGCGGCCCGATTGCCGCACACCCTCGATCATCGAATTGTGGTTGAGCTGGTCGGACAGGATCAGGCCGTCGGGCAGCAGCTTGCCGATGGTGGAGATGCCGGTCTGGTTGGACACATAGCCGGAGGTGAAGACGAGGGCCGCCGGCTTGCCGTGGAGATCGGCAAGCTCCTGCTCCAACATCACCACCTGATGGCTGTTGCCCGAGATGTTGCGCGTGCCACCGGCGCCGACGCCGAGCTGCTGGGCGGCTTCCACCATCGCCGCGATCGAGGCGGGATGCTGGCCCATGCCGAGATAATCGTTCGAGCACCACACCACGATCTCGCGCGGACCATCGGGCGCATGCCAGAGGGCATGGGGAAAGCGCCCCGCGATCCGTTCGATGTCGGCGAAGACACGATAGCGCTTCTCGCGCCGGAGAGCGTCGACAGCCGTTTCGAAAATCGCAGTATAGTTCATCATTTCAACCCAAACTCGCCTTCGGCCGGCCCTGGCCGGCGATGGTCAATATCCGGCGACACCGGCCCCGAGAGACCGTTGCTCGCTTCGAATTCTTCCAATCTGGATCAGTCATAACCCGGATTTCGGGCCGATGCACCATGATGGACAGTAAAGACGGCGATTGGTCGCGGGTCCCTGCGCTTTCGCACGCAACGCAACCTCACGACGCAAAACTAAGGCAAAGGTGCCCGGCCGTCTTCCTCCGATTGCTGGAAAGTGCTTCCGGCAGGAGTGCGAACGGGTCGAGGACAAAGAAATATTTTCGACGCCCGATGGACGATTCACCCCCATCCTTATTAATGAAAGGAAACAAGATTTCCTGATACACAGCGGCTACCCCGTGTTCCTCCCCGATATCGAGACCCGTGAAGCCCGCGAGAGGGATGGCGCCGCCGGGCCCAGCGCCCCGGCAAAACTCCGAGGGCCGGTGCGGCCATGAGGAACGAGGCTTCGCTGCGTCCCATCCTGATGTCGGGACTGGGGGTGACCTTCCTGGCCTTTCTCGACACCGGCATGAAGGTGATCTCGACCACCTATCCCCTCATGCAGGCCATCACCATGCGCTATGGCGCCGGGGCCGTGATCGCCTTGGTGATCTATCTCCTCTTCGCCAAGGGCTGGCCGAGTCCGGCCGCCTTCAGGCGCAACGCCCTGCGCGCCGTGGTGGTGCTGGCGACGGCGGCCTGCTTCTTCACGGCAATTTCGCGGCTGCCGCTGGTCGAGGCGATCACCCTCACCTTCCTCGCCCCGTTGCTGATGGCACTGCTGGGGCGCATCATCCTGAAGGAGCCGATCGCCGTGCGGGCGCTGGTCGCCATCCTGGTCGGCTTTGCCGGCGTGCTGGTGATCGCCCGTGGCCAGGAGGCCAGCCAGGCCCATGCCTTCGACGTGATCGGCCTGTTGGCGGCACTCGGCTGCGCCTTCTTCTATGCCCTGTCGATGGTGCTGATGCGCCAGCAGTCGAGCCAGGATTCGACCCTGACCATCGTGATGCTCTCCAATTGTTTCGCCTTCCTGTTCGTATTGCCGGCCGGGCTGTGGCAATGGCAACCGGTCACGCTCGAGCATTGGGCGATCACGGCCACGGTGGGCCTGTTCGGCACATTCGGGCATCTGTGTCTCGCCTGGGCCTATGCGCGTGGCCATGCCGCGCGGCTCGGCATCATGGAATATACCGCCTTCGTCTGGGCGATGATCTTCGGCTATTATCTCTTCGCCGAAGTGCCGACGAACTGGACGCTCGCGGGCGCTACGCTGATCATGGCAGCCTGTCTCTTCGCCACCTTCAGCGCTCCGCGGGCCCGCCCGGCCTGAGGACCGGCCGGGATTCGTCCCCCGTCCCATTCACCAAATTCACTTTGGTCGAAATTGTTTGCAGGGGCGCTCCTTGACAGTCCGCAGGGGGCTGACTAAATCCCGGTCAGTCGTTAGCACTCACCATTGCTGAGTGCTAACGGTCTATCATAAAATCCCTTCGATGTGGACCAAGGGGCCCCGCCCCTCGCACAAGAGGAAGACAACCATGAAGTTCCGTCCGCTCCACGACCGCGTGGTCGTCCAGCGCGTCGATGCCGAAGA
This sequence comes from Labrys neptuniae, assembly GCF_040797145.1. Lineage (NCBI taxonomy): Bacteria > Pseudomonadati > Pseudomonadota > Alphaproteobacteria > Hyphomicrobiales > Xanthobacteraceae > Labrys > Labrys neptuniae. The sequence continues at coordinate 26,540 of NZ_JBFNQD010000007.1, forward strand.
AAAGACCAAGGGCGGCATCATCATCCCCGACACTGCCAAGGAAAAGCCCCAGGAGGGCAAGGTCATCGCCGTCGGCCCGGGTGGCCGCGACGAAGCCGGCAAGCTCACCCCCCTCGATGTCAAGGCTGGTGATCGCGTCCTGTTCGGCAAGTGGTCCGGCACCGAGATCAAGCTCGATGGTGAGGATTACCTCATCATGAAGGAATCCGACATCATGGGTATCGTTGCCTAATCGGCAGCTACCATTCTCCCCATTCATTCTGAGGACACCCACATGGCTGCCAAGGAAGTCAAATTCTCTACCGACGCGCGCGACAAGATGCTGCGCGGCGTCGACATTCTCGCCAATGCCGTCAAGGTCACGCTGGGCCCGAAGGGCCGCAATGTCGTGATCGAGAAGTCGTTCGGCGCGCCCCGCATCACCAAGGACGGCGTTACCGTCGCCAAGGAAATCGAACTTGCCGACAAGTTCGAGAACATGGGCGCCCAGATGGTGCGTGAGGTCGCTTCCAAGACCAACGACACCGCCGGTGACGGCACCACCACCGCTACGGTTCTCGCCCAGGCCATCGTTCGCGAAGGCGCCAAGGCGGTTGCCGCCGGCATGAACCCGATGGACCTCAAGCGCGGTATCGACCTGGCTGTCCAGGCTGCCGTCAAGGACATCGCCGACCGTTCCAAGAAGGTCGCGAACTCCTCCGAGATCGCCCAGGTCGGCACCATCTCGGCCAATGGCGACGCCTTCATCGGCGGCGAAATCGCCAAGGCCATGCAGAAGGTCGGCAATGAAGGCGTGATCACGGTCGAAGAGGCCAAGAGCCTCGACACCGAAGTCGACATCGTCGAAGGCATGCAGTTCGACCGCGGCTACCTGTCGCCCTACTTCATCACCAATGCCGAGAAGATGATCGCGGACCTCGAGGATCCCTACATCCTCATCCACGAGAAGAAGCTCTCGGGCCTTCAGGCCATGCTGCCGGTGCTCGAAGCCGTCGTGCAGACCGGCAAGCCCCTGCTCATCGTCGCTGAAGACGTCGAAGGCGAAGCCCTCGCCACCCTCGTCGTCAACAAGCTGCGTGGCGGCCTGAAGATCGCTGCCGTCAAGGCTCCGGGCTTCGGCGATCGCCGCAAGGCCATGCTGGAAGACATCGCCATCCTCACGGGCGGCCAGGTGATCTCCGACGACCTCGGCATCAAGCTCGAGACCGTGACCCTCCAGATGCTCGGCCGCGCCAAGAAGGTGTCGATCGAGAAGGAGAAGACCACGATCGTCGACGGCGCCGGCAAGAAGAAGGACATCGAAGGCCGCGTCTCCCAGATCAAGGCTCAGATCGAAGAGACCACCTCCGACTACGACCGCGAGAAGCTCCAGGAGCGTCTGGCCAAGCTCGCCGGCGGCGTTGCCGTCATCCGCGTCGGTGGTTCCACCGAAGTGGAAGTCAAGGAGAAGAAGGATCGCGTTGACGACGCTCTGAACGCCACCCGCGCGGCCGTTCAGGAAGGCATCGTCCCCGGCGGCGGCACGGCTCTGCTCCGCGCCAAGGCTGCGGTCGCCAAGCTCTCCTCCGACAACTCGGACATCCGCGCCGGCATCAAGATCGTCGAGAAGGCTCTCGAAGCCCCGATCCGGCAGATCTGCGAGAACTCGGGCGTCGAAGGCTCGATCGTCGTCGGCAAGATCCTCGAGAACAAGTCGAAGACCTTCGGTTTCGACGCGCAGAACGAGGAATATGTCGACCTGCTCGAGAAGGGCATCGTCGATCCGGCCAAGGTCGTGCGCACCGCGTTGCAGGACGCCGCTTCGGTGGCTTCGCTCCTGATCACCACGGAAGCGATGATCGGCGAAGCGCCGAAGGACAAGGCCGCTGCGGCTCCGGCAATGCCGGGCGGTGGCATGGGCGGCATGGACTTCTAAGAAGTCCCTTCGCCCAAAAGCGAAACATGCTCACGTCCGGCATGCCGGACTTGAGGGGCGGCATGGACTTCTAAGTCCGGTCTCCTCGTGAGAATCTCGAAGGGCGGTGCGCAAGCGCCGCCCTTTTTGTTTGCCTGGATCATGCTTGTCGAAGGGCGCCCTTGAACCGGGCCGCCGGAGCAATAAATCTGGAAGACGCCCGTCTCTTTCCGCGGTCTCCCAGCCCGGCCATTCGCGTTCTCGAGTGCCTGGCGTCCCAAGGGAATTGACCTCGCCGCTCTCCAATTGCATGAAGGCTCATGGAACATTCCAACGCCAGTTTTCTCCCCAGCCTTCTGCTTTTCCTCGGCGCCGCCGTCGTCGCGGTTCCCATCTTCAAGCGCATCGGCTTCGGCGCTATCCTCGGTTACCTGATCGCCGGCTTGGCGATCGGCCCTTCCGGCTTCGCGCTGTTCACCGATACCGTCACCATCCAGCATATCGGCGAGATCGGCATCGTCCTCCTGCTCTTCGTCATCGGGCTCGAGCTGCAGCTCTCGCGCCTGCTGGCGATGCGCAAGGATATTTTCGGCCTCGGCGGCCTGCAGCTCGTGGTCTGCGCCCTGGTGATCGGCGGCATCGCCCATGCACTCGGCCTGTCGGTGATGGGGGCGGCACTCACCGGAATTGCCCTTGCCCTCTCCGCCACCGCCATCGCCCTGCAGGTCCTGGGCGAGCGCGGCGAATTGCAGGCGCCCTATGGCCAGCGCAGCTTCGCGGTCCTGCTGTTCCAGGACATGTCGGTGGTGCCGATCCTGGCCTTGATCCCGCTTTTTGCTGTCGAAGCTACCCATGCGGCCAGTGAGGGCGGCGGCTGGACCCGCACCGGCATCATGATCGGCTCGATCGCCGTGGTGGTGCTGGCGGGGCGTTATCTGCTCAACCCGCTGTTCCGCATCCTCGCCACCACCGACGCCCGCGAGGTGATGACGGCCGCCGCCCTGCTTTTGGTGCTCGGCACTGCCCTCCTGATGCAGTGGGCCGGCATGTCGATGGCCCTTGGCGCCTTCCTCGCCGGCGTGCTGCTGGCCGAATCGAATTTCCGCCACGAGCTCGAGGCCGATATCGAGCCCTTCCGCGGGCTGCTGCTCGGCCTGTTCTTCATGAGCGTTGGCATGGACATCAATGGCGCCCTGGTGCTGCAGCACTGGCTGGCCCTGGTGGTGGCCGCCCTCGGCCTCATCCTGGTCAAGTCCGTCTCGGTCGCCGCCGTCTTCCGCCTCACCGGCTCCACCAAGCTCGATGCCATCCGCTCCGGCATCCTGCTCTCGCCGGCCGGCGAATTCGCTTTCGTGCTGATCCCGCTCGGACTGTCCTACGGCTTCCTCCAGGGCGAGCAGGCCGGTTTCGTCAAGGCATTGGCGGCCTTCACCATGCTGTTCGGCCCCTTGATCGCGGCCGGCTCCGAGCGACTGCTCACCCGCTTCGCCCCGGCCGAGTTGACCCGGGAGGAAGATTATTCCGACGCGCACGGCAAGGCTCTGGTCATCGGCTTCGGCCGCTTCGGCCAGGTCGTCTCGCAGGTCCTGCGCACCGCCGACATCGAGACGACCATCATCGACAAGGATGTCGAGATGATCGACGTCGCCGCCCGCTTCGGTGCCAAGGTCTATTTCGGTGATGGCGGCCGGCTGGACGTGCTGCGCGCGGCCGGTGCCGGCGAGGCCCGCGTGATCTGCGTTGCGATCGACGACCGCGCCACGGCGGTGAAGATCGTCGAGATGGTCAAGGCCGAGTTTCCGCTCACCGAGGTCTATTCCCGCGCCTATGACCGCCAGCACGTGCTGGCGCTGCTGAGTGCCGGCGTCGATTTCCATATGCGCGAGACCTATGAGAGCGCCCTCGCCTTCGGACGATCGACCCTGGAAGCCCTCGGTGTCGACAATGTCGAGGCCGAGGAGATCATCGAGGATGTGCGCGATCGCGACGCAAGGCGCATCGTGGCGCAGCAGCAGGGTGGCATCTATGCCGGCATGGACCTGGTCAATTCCAAGCGCCTGATGAAGCCCGAGCCGCTGGAGCGTCCCGACACCGTCGGCGTCACCCTGAACAAGGAAGCCATCGACGCAGCCGAGGAGGCGAAGGAAGACGAAGAGACCGGCTGACGCAGCTTCATCGCGCTAGAGTATGGTGCCGAAAGGTGGGTACCGGCTTTCGGCGAAGACGATGCATCAACAATCAATGACAGCGTCGTGACCGAGTCGGAGATCGGGCACGATGCCGTAGCCTGACGCCCATCGAAGCGCACAGTCAGGCGGCCAAGCCCATTGCCTTGGCCGCCATATGGGTATCGCAGAATTGCAGGAACTGCTTGATCCTGCCGTCGGCGATCTCCAACAGGTCCAGCGTCTCCGTATCGAAGCGCTGCCCGGTCGGCACGAACAGCATGGTGCCCTTGGCGTGGACGGCGATGCGATCGCCATCCACCAGGATGGCGTCGATCCGATAGTCCTTCCAGTCCCAGGCCTCCACCAATCGGCGCATCGCCTGCCGCAAATTGTCCTGCCCGTGGACCTCGGTCGTCAGGACACCCAGCACCTCATCGCCAGCGAGCCGGAAGCTCGGATCCGACCCGAAACATTGCATGATGCCGTCCAAATCGCCGGCACTGCGCCGCTCATAGGCCCGGCGCACCAGCTCTTCCACGCTTGCCCGATCGCTCATGACGTTTCCCTCCAGCCGCATCGCACCGCGCTGGCGAAGCCCGACGAGGCGGATACCGCTAGAATACGCCTGCGCCGGCATCGGCCAAAGCGGCACTTTCGGTGGTGGGCGATCGACAGGCCCGTCGCCCCATGGGCCCTTGAGCTGCTCAAAATTGTTTGTAGACTAACGATCTCAAACCATCGGGAGGAGCACAGCATGGCGCATGAGGAAGCTAGGGACGGCGGGGCCAATGACAAGCTCGTCATTCGCAATATCGGCCTCATCTTGAGCGGCGACATCGCCAATCCTATCCTCGACGCCGATACCATCGTAGCGGTCGGCGGACGCATCGCCGCCATCGGCCGGGAGAAGGATATCGACCTTTCCGGTGCCACCCGCGTGATCGACGCCTCCGGCACCGCCGTCACCCCGGGCCTGATCGACAGCCATGTCCATCCCGTCGCCGGCGACTGGACGCCGCGGCAGAACCAGCTGGGCTGGATCGAATCCAACCTCCATGGCGGCGTCACCACCATGATCTCGGCCGGCGAGGTGCACACACCTGGGCGCCCCCGGGATGTCGTCGGTCTCAAGGCGATGGCGATCTACGCCCAGCGCACCTTCTCCGCCTTCCGGCCCAGCGGCGTGAAGATCCATGCCGGCGCACCGGTGATCGAACCCGACATGGTGGAGGACGATTTCAGGGAACTCGCCGCCGCCGGCGTCAAGCTGCTCGGCGAGGTCGGTCTCGGCGGCGTCAAGGACGGCCCCACCGCACGCAAGATGGTGGGCTGGGCCCGCAAATATGGCATCCAGTCGACTATCCATACCGGCGGCCCCTCGATTCCGGGCTCCGGCCTGATCGACAAGGACGTCGTGCTGGAAGCCGACACCGACGTCGTCGGCCACATCAATGGCGGCCATACCGCCCTCCCCCTCGACCAGATCCGCTGCATCTGCGAGGGCTGCGGCCGTGGCCTCGAACTGGTGCATAACGGCAATGAGCGGGCCGCCCTTTACACGCTGCGCACCGCGCGCGAGATGAACCAGCTCGAACGCGTCATCCTCGGCACGGACGCGCCGGCCGGATCGGGCGTGCAGCCGCTCGGCATCCTGCGCATGGTCTCGATGCTGTCCTCGCTCGGCGACGTGCCGGCCGAGATCGCCCTGTGCTTTGCCACCGGCAACACCGCCCGCATGCGCTCGCTCGACTGCGGATTGATCGAAGTGGGCCGGGCTGCGGATTTCGTGCTGATGGACAAGGCCCAGCATTCGGCGGGCAAGGACCTTCTGGACAGCATCCAGCTCGGCGACCTGCCTGGCATCGGCATGACGGTCATCGATGGCGTGGTGCGCACCCAACGCAGCCGCAACACGCCGCCGGCGACGAAGATGCCGGTGATCGTCGGGCCCTGAGGGTCCGCGTCGCGCGCCGGCGGACGACCGAGGACCCTGTCACCGCCAGGAGGCACCAGTGATACGGCCCGCCTTAGGGTAACAGCGGCGCATCCGCATCAACAAGGGTGCCCGCAGTCACATAGGCGGTACGCAGGTACTGTGCTTGGCTGGAGGCCCGCGCGCCCTCGATGCCTGTATCCCCTTGCATCCCTGTTCCGGGGTCCCAGCGTGCCGTGTTCGCGCAGCGGATCAAGGACAGGAGAGAGCCTCATCGGCTCCAGGAGGGGTAAAATGAAGCATATCGGCACCATATTCGCCATGGCCGCGCTGCTGGTGGGCGCGGCGGGACCCGCCCTCGCGGCCGATCCGGAAAATTGCAGGGCGGTGCGGTTTTCCGATGTCGGCTGGACCGACATCACCTCGACCACCGCCATCGCCTCGGTCATGCTCAAGGGACTGGGCTATAGGCCCGAGACGACCGTGCTCTCCATTCCGGTCACCTATGCCTCGATGAAGGCCAAGGATATCGACGTCTACCTCGGCGACTGGCAACCGAGCATGGAGAACGACCGTAAGCCCTATCTGGAAGACAAGTCGATCGCGGTCATCGGCGCCAATCTGCCGGTGGGTGCGAAATACACCCTCGCCGTACCCGAATACACCTATGCCAAGGGACTGCACGACTTCGCCGACATCGCCAAGTTCCGGGACAGCCTGCAAGGCAAGATCTACGGCATCGAACCCGGCAACAACGGCAATCGCCTGGTGCAAGGCCTGATCGACGCGAACAAGAACGGCCTGAAGGGCTTCCAGGTCGTCGAATCCTCGGAGCAGGGCATGCTGGCCCAGCTCCAGGGTGCCGTTGCCCGCCAGGACGACATGGTCTTCCTGGCCTGGGCGCCGCATCCCATGAACGTCAACTTCAAGATCCGCTATCTTACCGGCGGCGACGACACCTTCGGGCCGGACTATGGCAAGGCCGTCGTCAACACCAATGTGCGGGCTGGCTGGGCCGAACAATGCCCGAATGCAGCCCGCTTCATCGCCAATCTGAAATTCACTGTGGAGCTGGAAAACCAGATGATGCAGATGATCACAGGCGACGGCTTGGACGGCCCGGCGGCGGCGGAAAGATACCTCAAGGGCAATCCCGGCGTGCTGGAAACCTGGCTCGCGGGAGTCACGACCTTCGATGGGCAGCCCGGCTTGCCGGTGATCCGCAAAAGCCTTGGCCTGTAAGGCCTGACCTCGGCGGGCGGGCGTCTTGCACCCGCCCTCTCAACCTTCACTTGACAGACTCCGGGACCTCGATAATTTATTAGTACACTAACAATTTCTCACTCCGCGAGGTGGGGATGTATCTGCGTCCCAGAACGGTGGACGAAGCCTGCGAGGCCCTCGCAGTTGAGCCGATGCGCATTCTCGCCGGCGGCACCGACATCTTCCCTGGCCTGGGCGACAAGCCCCTGACCGGCGCCGTGCTCGACCTGTCCGCCATTGAAGGGCTGTCGGGCATCGAATTCGGTGTCGACCTCATCCGCATCGGCGCCCGTACGACCTGGTCGGCCATCGCCAGGGCTGCATTGCCGCCGGCTTTGCATGCCTTGCAGCAGGCCGCCCGCGAGATCGGCGCCATCCAGATCCAGAATGCGGGAACCATAGCCGGCAATCTGTGCAATGCCTCGCCCGCCGCCGATGGCGTGCCGCCTCTGCTCGCCCTCGATGCGCGCGTGGAACTACGCTCGGCAAAGGGCACGCGCGAGCTGGCCCTGGCCGATTTCATCACGGGCTATCGCAGAACCGCCCGGCGCCCCGACGAATTGGTGAGTGCAGTCCTGGTGCCGCGCAGCATCGAGGCCGGCCGTTCGGCCTTCCTGAAGCTCGGGGCCCGCAAATATCTGGTCATCTCGATTGCGATGGTGGCCGTCATCATCGCTTGCGACGATGAAGGTAGAATCGTCGAGGCGCGTATCGCGGTCGGCGCCTGTTCGGAGGTCGCCCGACGCCTCACCGCTCTGGAGACGGCGCTCGTCGGCACGAAAGCGGGGCCTGGCCTCGGCGCGATGATCGAACCCGAGCATCTCGCGGGCCTTGCGCCGATCGACGACGTCAGGGCCAGTGCCGAGTATCGGCGCGATGCGGTAAGAACCTTGATTGCCCGAACGCTCGATGCGACCTTGCAATAGGGAGGGGTGGATGGACCAGAGGCTGCCCGGCTTCATGCTGAATGGCGAAACCGCCACCGTCGCGGCGGCGCCCGGCACCCGCCTGAGCCAGGTCCTGCGCGAAGGCTTCGGGCTGACGGGTACCAAGGTCGGCTGCGATGCCGGCGACTGCGGGGCCTGCACGGTCCTGCTCGACGGCGAGGCGGCCTGTTCCTGCCTGGTTGCCGCGGCGCAGATCGAGGGGCGCCGGGTCGACACCATCGAGGGGCTCACCCGCAGCAACCCTCTCACCGGGGCCTTGCAGGCCTCCTTCCTGCGGCACGGCGCGGCGCAGTGCGGCATCTGCACGCCCGCCATGCTCACGGCCGCCACGGCCTTGCTGCAGAGTGGAACCGAGGTGACGGAAGACAGCGTCGCCGATGCTCTCGGCGGCGTCCTCTGCCGCTGCACCGGCTATCGCAAGATCATCGCCGCCGTGCTGGCTGTGGCTGAAGGCCCTGCAACCGCCCTGCCTTCCAACCCCGAAAGCCCGGTCGGCTCGCGTATCGATCGTCTCGATGGCGCGGCCAAGGTGGAAGGGCGCGACATTTTCGGTGCCGACGAGACACCGCACGATGTCCTGGCCCTGCGTGCCATACGCAGCCCGCACCATCGGGCCGCCTTCGAGATCGGCAACGTCGACGCTTTCCTCGCCGCGCATCCCGGAATCGTCAGGGTCTTCACCGCCCGCGACGTGCCGGGCCGCAATTGCTACGGCGTCATTCCGGCCTTTGCCGATCAGCCGGTGTTCGCCAGTGGCGAAACCCGTTTCCGCGGCGAGGCAATTGCTGCCGTGGTGGGCGAGCCGGAAGCCATCCGGGCCCTCGACCTCTCGGCCTTCCCGGTCGACTGGACCCCGCTCACGGCCCTTACGGCCATGGACGAGGCCCTCGCCTCGGCTGAGCTCCTCCATTCCGCCCGCCCCGAGAACGTCCTGACCCGAGGCCGCGTCGTGCGTGGCGATGCAGAAGCCGCGTTGGCTGCCGCGGATGCGGTGGTGGAGGGTGAGTTCGAGACCGGCTTCGTCGAGCATGCCTATATCGAGCCGGAGGCAGGCTTTGCCCGCCGCGTGGCGGACCGCATCGAGGTCCAGGCCTGCACCCAGGCGCCCTATATGGATCGCGACGACGTCGCGGGCCTGCTCGGCATCCCGCCGGAGAATGTGCGCATCATCCCGACCGCCGTGGGCGGTGGCTTCGGCTCCAAGCTCGACCTGTCGATCCAGCCTTTCATCGCCGTCGCCGCCTGGCATCTCGACCGCCCCGTCCGCATGGTCTATTCGCGCTCGGAATCGATCTCGACCACCACCAAGCGGCATCCGGCCCGGATGAAGCTGCGGATCGGTGCCTCCAGGGACGGCAAGCTGGCCGCCATGGATTTTTCCGGCGACTTCAACACCGGCGCCTACTCCTCCTGGGGCCCGACGGTGGCCAATCGCGTGCCGGTGCACGCCTCCGGCCCTTACTACATCCCGCATTATCGCGCCCTCGCCCGTGCCGTACACACCCATCTGGTGCCGGCGGGCGCCTTTCGCGGCTTTGGCGTGCCGCAATCCTCGATCGCCCAGGAACAGCTCTATGACGCGCTTGCCGACAAGCTCGGCATCGACAGGCTGGAATTCCGCATTCTCAACGCCCTCACCAACGACCTGCCGACCGTGACGGGCCAGGTGCTCGGCAAGGGCGTCGGCATCAAGACGTGCCTCGAGGCCTTGCGAGATCCCTGGCGGCGAGCACGCGAGGAAGCCGCCGCCTTCAATGGCAGCCAGCGCGGTTTCCTGCGACGCGGAGTGGGTGTTGCCGGCATGTGGTATGGCTGCGGCAACACTTCCCTGCCCAATCCGTCCACCATCCGGCTCGGGCTCAAGTCCGATGGGCGCGTGGCGCTGCACCAGGGCGCGGTCGATATCGGCCAGGGTTCCAATACGGTAATCACCCAGATCTGCGCACAGGCGCTCGGCGCCCCGGTGGAGGCCTTCGACCTCGTCTCCGCCGACACCGACCTGTCGCCCGATTGCGGCAAGACCTCGGCCTCGCGCCAGACCTTCGTCACCGGCAAGGCGGCCGAACTCGCCGGGCGGGACCTGCGCGCGCAGATCCTGCGCCAGACCAATGCCGGCGAAACGGCCACCATCCGCTTCGGCGATGCCGTGCTGACGGTGGAGGACGGCGAAAGAGTGCGCACGCTCAGGCTGGCGGACCTGCCGGCCAACGATCTCGGCTATGCTCTTGCGACCGAACAGACCTTCGATCCGCCGACCAGCCCCCTCGACGCGGACGGCCAGGGCGAGCCCTACGCCCTCTACGGCTTCGGCGCCCATATGGCCGAAATCGAGGTCGATTGCGAGCTCGGCACCATCAAGGTCCTGAAGATCACCGCCACGCATGACGTCGGCCGCGCCATCAATCCCACCTTGGTGGAAGGCCAGATCGAAGGCGGCGTCGCCCAGGGCCTCGGCCTTGCCCTGATGGAGGAGTTCTATCCCGGCCGCGGCGAGAACCTGCACGATTATCTCATTCCCACCATCGGCGACGTGCCGCCGGTGGAGACGATCCTGATCGAGGACGCCTCGCCCGTCGGCCCGTTCGGCGCCAAGGGCGTCGGCGAGCAGGCCCTCATTCCCACCGCGCCGGCCATCCTCAACGCGCTGCATGACGCGGCCGGGATCAGGCTGCGCCGGGTGCCGGCGACGCCGGACCGGGTCCGGGCCGCGATTTTGGAGCACCGAGATTTGGACCGGCCCTGAAGCAGGATTTCCCGGGTGCGCGGGCATCTTGCCCGCTCTTGGAAACACCGTGCTTGCAGGGGAGGAAGAAGCGGACGGGACGTCCGCGCACCCGGGAACGCGTCAAATCACCGCTTGAACAGGCGAGCATCCGTCGGCGTAGGGTCACTCGGCAGCTGGGCCGCGCGGTGGCAGGCCTTGGCCTCCTCGATGAGCTGGTCGAGCAAGGCTGTGAACAGCACCGGCTTGGCCGCGGCCTCCCAGAGGAAATAGCCGAAGGAACCCGGGCAGGGATTGACCTCGTTGAGCCAGACTTCCCCGGTCCGTTCATTGGACAGGAAGTCGATCCGCGGCGCGCCAGTGCCGTTCACGGCATCGAAGGCCTCGCTCGCCCATTGCCGGATGGTGTTCTCCATGGCGGCCGGCAGTTCGGGATTGATGTCGCGCGTCAGCGACAGCATGCCCTGGCTCGAGGCGCCCGGCTGCTTGCCGCCGCCGGTCTTCTTGGAGCCGCCGGACATGTATTTGGTCTTGAAATCGAGCAGGTCGGTCTCGCGCTTGGGACGCTCGATGGCCGAGGTGACGATCTCGCCCTTCTCCCGGCGCACCGCGACGTTGTATTCGACCAGATTCTCGACGAAAGGCTCGATGATCGCGTGGGTGTCGAACTTGAAGATGCCGGGCAGCACCTGGCGCACAGTGTCGACGTCCTCGGCCCGGGCGACACCGATCGAGGAGCCCAGATGCGCCGGCTTGACGATCACAGGGAAGCTGATGTTCTTGAGAGAGGCTTCGAGGCCCGCCTTGTCGGGCACCAGGCCGGTCGCGGGGCGCGAGACCACCACGTCGGGCAGCATGCCGATACCGCGCCCGGCAAAGGCCCGCTTGGTGATGGCCTTGTCCATCAGGACGGCCGAAGCCAGGGTGCGCGCGCCAGTATAGGGCACGTTGGCCGTCTCGAACACGCCCTGCATCTGGCCGTCCTCGCCGATATTGCCATGGAAGGCGAGCAGGGCGACGTCGAACTCGATCGGCACGGGCTTCTTGGCGAAAAGTCCCGTCTTGCCGCGCGGAATCAGCAGCCCCTTGCCGGCCGACAAATCGAGGTCGACCCGCGTCAGCGCGCGCCGGGCCTCTTCGTCCGGAATGTAATTGGCACGGTTGCGCAGGGCATCGCCGGTGAACCAGGCACCATCCCCCGCGACATAGACGGGAAAACCTTCATATTTCGAGCTGTCGAGCGCGTTGAGCGCCTGCAGGCCTGAAACGATGGAGACGTCATGCTCCGGCGAGCGCCCACCGAACAGTACCGCGACGCGCGTTTTCGACATTGTGTTTCCTCATAGCGTTTTGCGATTTGGGTGAACCACCACGAATCGCAAAGACGCGTTCGAACCAAAGAGAGGGAGCAAAAGTGCATTTCCGCTTAAACGCGCTTTGCTCCGGAAATTGAACCGAATCGTTGGCTCGAAAATAAGATGCCGCACGCGGCGAGGCAAATTGGGATCCTGTTGCCGTTCCATGGAAATTCCGTGGCCATGTCGGCGGTAACGGGATCTTGGATGCGCGGGCTTGCCACGAAGCGCGCCATGAAGCACTTTGCGCGGCGATGGAGGCCCGCCACGATCGAATTCCGGTCGTGACATTCATGGAATGAACGCGCTTGCTCTACGGCTCGGCAGACGCTTCAGCGGAGGAACGATGTCGAATACCCTGTCCCAGATTCCATTGTTCCAGGCGTTGGACGAAGCCACGATCAAGGCCTTCGACGGCCGGGTGCGTTGGGCCAAGTTCGAGGAGAACGAGCTGGTCGTCGACTATGACGACAATTCCAACGACGTCTATTTCCTGATCTCCGGCAAGGTGCGCGTGCTCTACCGCACCATTACCGGCAAGGAAGTGATCCTGGCCGAGCTCGGCGGCGGCCAGTTCTTCGGGGAATTGTCGGCCATCGACGGCGTCGGGCGCTCGGCCAATGTGACCGCGCTCAACCGTTCGCAGATGTGCATCATCTCCGGCCCGGTGTTCATGGAGCTGCTCACCGAGAACGCCTCTGTCTGCAAGCAGATCCTGCAGCTGCTCGCCAGCCGCGTGCGCGCGCTCAACACCAAGCTCGCCGAGCACTCCTTCCTGCAGACCAAGCACCGGCTCTATGCCGAGCTCATCCGCCTGTCCCAGCCCCGCGCAAGCCATCCCGGACAGCGCGTGCTCTCACCGCCGCCCTTCCACCACGACCTCGCCGCCCGCATCGGCTGCCGCCGCGAGGCCGTCTCCCGCGAGCTTTCGGCCCTGGAGAAGGAAGGCCTGGTCAGCAAAACACGCGGGGCTCTCGCGCTGGTCAACCCGGAGGAGCTCAACAAGCGGATTTCGGCAGCGCTGGCGGACTGACCGGGGGGCGGGTCTTCAGACCCGCCTTGCTCATTCGGTGAACACGGCGATTCCAGGCGGGTCTGAAGACCCGCCCCCCGTGGGGTGCCACCTGGGCCTGAAGCCGTTGCGGAGCGCTGCGACACTCGCCGGCGGCGTCAATATCCGTGCTGGCCGATCCTGCCATTGGGCCTCTTCCCAGCCCTCGGGAGACCAACGCAACACTTTGCCTTCGCGACGTGTGAAGGCGTCTTCGCCATCGGCCCAGACGGCGCCGTCTGGGAGGTTCGCGGTGTCGTCAATCCGATGTTCGCCAAGGCGCTCGGCGTGCAGGATCTCATCCATGTGATCGGCGCCGGCCCCGGGCTCGGGAAAGGCGGCCTGGTAGGCTAGCGCATCGGCGCGGCGGCATTCGAAGCAGGGGCGATGGCCAGCCGCCAGGGCCGTGACCTCGTCCAGGAAAAACAGATGCGTGTAGCCGGGACCCATGACCTCCCGCCAACGCCCCTTGAAAGAGAGCTCGCAGCAGATCCAGCGCCTGGAGGTCCAGCGCCGGCGCGTCAGGCGCTTGGTCTCGTCATGAATGCGACCGCCGCGAATGCCCATCATCGTGCCGCGCGCCGTGATGGCGACGATCTTGCCGAACGGCGTGACACGATTCTGAAGCGGGCGGCTCATGGCTTGGCGTTCCCTTCGGCATCGAAGGTCGCGAGATAGGCGATGACATCATCCACCGTCGCCTCGTCGCGGATGCCGGCGAAGGTCATCTTGGTACCGGGAACGGCGGCGGAAGGACGGGTGAGGAAGAGGCGCAGGGACGCTTCGTCCCAGGTCTTGCCCGAGGCCTTCATCGCTTGCGAATAGACATAGTCCGGCGCGGAGGCCGCCGGCCGGCCGACGATGCCGTTGAGTTGCGGCCCCACGACGTTCTTGGCGCCTTCGCCGACCCGGTGGCAGGCCGCGCAGCGGGCAAAACCGGCCTTGCCCTTCACGGCATCGCCGGCGAAGGCAGGCGATGCCAGAAGGAGAAGGGCGAGGGTCGCTGGGATCGCAGGCTTCCAGCCTGCTCTTGAAAATACCGAGCCTGCAGAGAGGGAAGAGCAGGCTGGAAGCCTGCGATCCCAGGAAGATATCGTCATTTCGCCAGCGCCTGCTCGCGGATCCGGGTGATCGTGGTCATCGGCGTGATCGCTTCCGGGTCCATGCGGCAATGCAGGATGGCCGGCTTGCCGGACGCCAGCGCCCGCTCGAAGGCCGGCCCGAACTCGGCGGCCGTCGTCACCGTCTCGCCATGCCCGCCAAAGGCGACGGCATAGGCGGCGAAATCCGGGTTCTTGAGCTTCGTCGCCGAAATGCGCCCCGGAAATTCACGTTCCTGATGCATGCGGATGGTGCCGTACATGCCGTTGTCGACCACGACGACGATGATCGGCAGGTCGTACTGCACGGCGGTGGCGAATTCCTGGCCGTTCATCATGAAGCAGCCGTCACCGGCGAAGCAGACCACGGTCTTCGAACGGTCGAGTGCCTTGGCGGCCACGGCAGCCGGCATGCCATAGCCCATCGAGCCCGATGTCGGCGCGAGCTGCGTACCATAGCGGCGGAAGCGCAGATAGCGCTGCACCCAGATGGCGTAGTTGCCGGCGCCGTTGCAGATCACAGCGTCCTCGGGCAAGCGGTCGCGCAGCCAGAGCAGGGCCTCGCCATACTGGAAGGTGCCGGGGATCGGCTTGGGCTCGTCGGTCCAGTCATGGAAGTCCCGATTCGCCTGGCGCGTCTCGGCCGACCAGGGCAGGCTGCCGGACGGCTGCAGACCGTCGAGGGCCGAGGCGAAGGCCTGAGCCGTGGCGTGGATCGCAAGGGTGGGCTGATAGACCCGCCCCAGTTCCTCGGCACCGGCATGGATGTGGACGAGTTTCTGGCGCGGGGTGGGAATGTCCACCAGCGAATAGGAGGAGGACGGCATTTCAGAAAGACGCCCGCCCGCCAGGATCAGGAGGTCGGCCTCCTTGATGCGCTGGGCCAGCTTGGGATTGGGCCCGATGCCAACATCGCCGGCATAATTGGGATGGTCGGCCGGAAACAGCATCTGGCGCCGGAACGAGGTGCCGACAGGCAGGTCGAAACGCTCGGCGAAACGAACCAGGCTCGTCACCGCCTCATCAGACCAGCCCGAGCCGCCGACGATCAGCAGGGGCTTCCTGGCCTCGCCCAGCAGAGCTTCGAGGCGGGCCATCTCATCGCGGCCCGGCCAGGTCTGCGCCGGCTCGACATAGGCGGCATCGGCAACCGTGGCCGTTTCGACCAGCATGTCCTCCGGCAAGGCGACCACCACCGGCCCCGGACGGCCCTGCATGGCGACGCGGAAAGCGCGGGTCACCAGTTCGGGAATGCGTTCTGCCTTGTCGATCTCCACCACCCATTTGGCCATCGAGCCGAAGAAAGCCTTGTAGTCGACCTCCTGGAAAGCCTCGCGCTCGCGCATGCCGGTCTCGATCTGGCCGATGAAGAGAATCATCGGCGTGGAATCCTGCATGGCGATATGGACGCCATGAGAGGCATTGGTAGCGCCGGGCCCGCGCGTGACCATGCAGATGCCGGGCCGACCCGTGAGCTTGCCGACGGCTTCGGCCATCATCGCCGCGCCGCCTTCCTGGCGGCAGACAGTGACGTTGATCGGGGCATCATGCAGGGCATCGAGCACGGCAAGATAGGATTCGCCCGGCACGCAGAAGACCTGTTCGACGCCCTGCGCCACCAGCGCATCGACGATCAGGCGGCCACCATTGCGCGAAACTGACTCGGATTTGGGCTCTGTTTGGGACACCGGCATGGGCATTGGCACTCTCGGATGGGTCGCCTCTGTCATACGCCGAGGATCCGCTTGGTGGAACCGCCATTCTTCCGGGCAGCCTCGGCATCTTGCCATCGGCACCGGCGTCCTTGCGAAAGGCGCGCCTTGGAACCGTCGATCCCCGCGACCTCTTGCCGCGCAGCTTGCGGGACATTACATGCAGCTCATGTTGTCGCCCGAACCCCTCAAGTTGCTTGCTTTCGATGGAGAGGACCTGGAGGTCATCTCCACCCATCTGCAGGATGCGGCCGTCGCGCCGGCAGAGATTGCCTGGTTGCCGCGTGAGAAGCGCTTCGCCCTGGTGATGGATCGCTATGACTGGTGCGGCGCCCAGAGCGGCGAACGCACGAGGCGCCGCTCGGGCCTGCATTTCGAGCGGGTTCTCGGGGTCAAGCACTCGCATTTCGAGCAGAACGCCAGCCAGAAGGCGGTGTTGCTGTCGATCTCCTTCGAGGTGAGCGACGATCCGGCGGGACTGGTGACGCTTTATTTCGAGGGTGGCAGTGCCATTCGCCTCGAAGTGGAGTGCCTGGAAGCAGCGATGTCCGATCTCGGCCCGGCCTGGCCCTGCGGCTCCCCGCCACCCGCCCGGGTGTGAAGCTGGAGATCGCCACCGCATTGCATTCTCCCTTCAGCGCAAGTACTCACGCTTGCGCTGCCCCTCACCTTACCTCTCCCCGTAGGGACGGGGCGAGGGGACTTCAACGTCGAGTTCAATTCAAGAAGCTTTCATCTCGCCAGACGGTTGGGCGAGATGAAAGCTTTGAGAATCAGGCATGACGCTTGCGCCTCCTCGCCCCGTCCCTACGGGGAGAGGTAAGGTGAGGGGCAGCGTGACCTCTCAAGCAAAGCGCCTCGTTTCACGACTGTCCGCCGCACAAGGAAATGCCATGCCGGTTCGGCTCCACAGCACCCAGGCCGATTTCGCCGACGCCTTCGCCGCCCTCCTCGCCACCAAGCGCGAGATCTCGGAGGATGTCGATGCCTCCGTGCGCGCCATCATCGAGGATGTGGTGGCGCGCGGCGATGCGGCAGTGATCGACTACACCGCCCGCTTCGACCGCCTGACGCTCACGCCCGAGACCATGCGCGTCACCGCGGCGGAGATCGAGGCGGCGCAGGCCCAATGCGATGCCGGCGCGCTGGAGGCACTCGCATTGGCCGCCAGCCGCATCCGCGCCTATCACGAGCGCCAGAAGCCTGTGGACACGCTGTTCAAGGATGCCATCGGCGTGGAACTCGGCTGGCGCTGGACGGCGATCGAGGCCGTCGGCCTCTACGTGCCGGGCGGCACGGCGGCCTATCCCTCCTCCGTCCTGATGAACGCCATTCCGGCCAAGGTCGCCGGCTGCCCCCGCCTGGTGATGGTGGTGCCGAGCCCGGGCGGCGTCCTCAATCCGCTGGTGCTGGCGGCCGCCAAGCTCGCCGAAGTCGACGAAGTCTATCGCATCGGCGGCGCGCAGGCCGTCGCGGCCCTGGCCTACGGTACCCCCACCCTCGCACCTGTCGCCAAGATCACCGGGCCGGGCAATGCCTATGTGGCGGCCGCCAAGCGCCGCGTCTTCGGCCATGTCGGCATCGACATGATCGCCGGCCCTTCGGAAGTGCTGGTGATCGCCGACGACAGCGCCAATCCCGCTTGGATCGCCGCCGACCTGCTGGCCCAAGCCGAACATGACAGTGCCTCCCAGTCGATCCTGATCACCGACAGCGCCGCCCTGGCCGCTCAGGTGGAACACGAAGTGGAGGCCCAGCTCGCCACCCTGCCCCGCGCCGAGATTGCCGGAGCCAGCTGGCGCGACTATGGCGCCGTCATTACCCTGGCCTCGCTGGCCGAGGCCCCGCCACTGGCAGACCGCCTCGCTGCGGAGCATCTGGAGATCATCACCCGGGATGCCGAGGCTCTGGCGGCGCGTATCCGCAATGCCGGCGCCATTTTCCTTGGGCCGCACACGCCCGAGGCGATCGGCGACTATGTCGGCGGCTCCAACCACGTGCTGCCGACGGCCCGCTCGGCCAAGTTCTCCTCGGGCCTGGGCGTGCTCGACTTCATGAAGCGTACCTCCATCCTCAAATGCGGGCCCGAGCAGCTTGCAGCCATAGGTCCGGCGGCGATCGCGCTCGGCGAGGCGGAGGGCCTTGCCGCCCATGCCCGTTCGGTCTCGATCCGCAGCAACCGGCTTTAAGGCGCAAAAGCACGGAGTGGCGACCTCCCAACTCCATCAAGCGATGGAACGAGGTCGACACTCCCCGATATGAAGCAACGTTCCGTTTCAACGAGCTTTGCTCTATGAGAGCCGAGGCAGAGTCTCTCGATGTCGCCTGCGGATAGGCAACATCGAGAAACTCTGCAAGTGTTTGAGATGTTGCAGGTTCTCCTTGATCGAGCCCCCGGCTCAATCAAGGAGAATCTGCTTAGGCACCATGCTATGAGATGCCATGGACAATGAGGAATTCAGCCCCACCTGCCGATTGATCGCCGTTCATCTCGATGAGCGCAGCATCGGGCGCGGCAGCCAGGATCAAGAACATGAGCGGCGGGTCGCCGCCTATGACCTCATCGAGGAGAATGTGTTCTCGCCGGTCGGCTATGATGCCGGCCCCTACGGACTGCATATATCCCTGCAGGATGGTCGCCTCGTCCTGGACATCCGCGATGCCGACAGCCAACCGGTGGTGGTGCATATCCTCTCGCTTACGCCGCTCAGGCGCGTGGTACGCGACTATTTCACCATCTGCGACAGCTATTACGCGGCCATCCGCAGCGCCACGCCCTCCCAGATCGAGACGATCGACATGGCCCGCCGCGGCCTGCACAATGAGGGTTCGGAAATCCTGCGCGAAAGGCTGGCCGGCAAGATCGGGCTCGATCTATCCACCGCCAGGCGGCTGTTCACCCTCGTCTCTGCGCTCTACTGGAAAGGCTGAGGCGTGAAGGAGGGCCGCCGTCCACAGTCGGTCCTGTTCGCCTGCGCGCACAATGTCGTCCGCTCGCCCATGGCGGAGGCGATCGGGCGCTATTATTTCGGTCGCTCCATCTTTTTCGGCTCGGCGGGCGTGCGCCCGGGCGAGCCGGATCCTTTCGTCGCCGCCGCGCTGGACGAGATCGGCATTTCGCTCGGCAAGCACCGCCCCCAGAGCTTCGAGGATCTGGAAGAACTGGAAGGACTGAACTTCGACCTGATCATCACCCTCGCCCCGCAGGCCCACCACAAGGCGCTCGACCTCACGCGCACCCTGGCCGCCGACGTCGAATATTGGCCGACGCCCGACCCCAGCCTCGTCAGCGGCAACCGCGAGCAGAAGCTCGACGCCTACCGCGCCCTGCGTGAAAGCCTGATCGACAAGATCACCGAGAGACTGGGTTGAGACCGCTACTGCCATACCGACGTCGGCCTGTTCCGGCGGATACAGTCCGAAGACGGCGAACATCTTTCTCTCCAGGCCGTGTATCCTGTATAAGCCGCGTTGCGATTTTTCAGCTCCGCCTCTATCGTGCGCGGCAATGAACCGGAGGATTTGATGCGCGTTCTGCGTTCCCTTGCCCTTGCCGCCCTGTCGGCCGTGACCCTGACGAGTTGTTCGATGTTCGGCTCGGTGCCGCCGAACAATGTGCCGCCGACTCTGCCCAAGCCCATGGACAGCAAGGCCTCCCGTCCCTTCCCGATGAACCGCACCTTTGCGGCAATCTCCTACAAGGATCAGACCTTCAAGGACGACCGGCCGACCATCCTGGTCTCGGACAGCTATCGCGGCACGGGCTTCTCGGCCTGCAACAACTGGTCGGCCACCATCATTCCGCGCGCCGATCAGCGCATGGCCATCGGCCCGGTGGCGATCAGCAAGCGCAAATGCGCCGACCGCCTGATGCACAACGAGCAGGTCTTCCTGTTCGTGATGCGCACCTCGACCGACTGGTCCTATGATGGCTACACGCTGACCCTGCGTGGCCCCTATGGCGAGATGAAATTCCAGCCGGCAGCGTAAGAACAGGCGGCAAAGTGCGATTGAAAAAGGCCGGCCTTTCGCGAGGCCGGCCTTTTGTTTGACTGCCCGACGATACGTCAAGCTTGACCGAAGCTCGCGAGAGGCTGGTCTTCGAGATGACCACCGCCCTCGTCTTTGACAACCGCAACCCGGCGGGCATGATAGGCTGCGAGCGAGGCGCGATGCCCGATGGAAACGACGGTCGTTCCCGGAAGCTTCTCCGCCAACAGGCGATAGAGCTCCTCCTCCGACTTCTCATCCAGGGCAGAGGTCGCCTCGTCCAGGAATAGCCAGGCGGGTTTGCGCAGAAGAGCACGGATGATGGAGACGCGCTGCTTCTCCCCCCCGGACAGAATGGTACCCCAATTCTCGGTCGCATTGAGTCGCGGTATCAAATTGCCGAGCCCGACCGCGTTGAGTGCACCCTCGATGACGTCCTGGTCGAAGGCCGTCGGCGGCAGCGGATAGGTCAGCGCGGCCTTCAGCGTCCCCAGGGGCATATAAGTCTGCTGCGGCAACAGCATCAGATTCTCGTGGTCCGGAATCTCGATCTTCCCCGACCCGAACGGCCAGATGCCTGCGATCGCCCTGAACAAGGTGGTCTTGCCCGAGCCGGACGGGCCCGTCACCAATGTGCTGGTGCCCTTGGGAAAGGACAATGCGGCGTTGCGTATGAGCGTTTGCCCGGTCGGCAGCGCAACACTGAGGCCTTGCGACGAAATACCCGAAACCTGGTCGGTCTCGGCCACGGCAATACCGCCGCGCGCCTGCTCCTCGGCTTGCCTGATCGCCTTGTCGAACCGGGTCAAGCGATCGACCATCGACTTGAACTCGGCGAGCGCACGATAGTTGGTGATGAAGAAGGAGAAGGAATCCTGGACATTGCCGAAGGCGCCGGAAGTCTGGGTCAAGGATCCCAGCTTCATGGATGCCGTTGAGAAATAGGCCGGCGCCAGAAATATGAAAGGCAACACGACCAGGGCTTGACTATAGGCCAGATTGAACGTGCCGAGCTTTATACGTCGAACGATGATATCGATCGTATTCCCGAAGACGTTCTGGAAATTGCGAGCGAGGCCGACACGCTCGACATCCTCACCTTCGAGCAATGCGATCTGCTCCGTATTCTCTCGAAACCGCACGAGAGCATAGCGGAAATCGGCCTCCAGCTTCTGCTGCTGGAAGTACAAGCCAACCAAGGGACGTCCCAGAAAATGGGATCCGAACGTCACAACCAGCGAGACGATCAGCGCACCCCAGACAAGATATCCGGGAATGTTGGCAAGATCGAATTCTCCAATTTTGTAGGTAAATTGACTCGATATGCCCCAAAGGATCAAAATGAATGCATACAAAGTCAATATTGTATTGAAAATCAGAACATAAAAATCAAAACCCTTGTCTATGAAATCGCGAACGTCCTCGGAGATGCGCTGGTCGGGGTTATCTGACTGATGCCCCGATATCGCCAAGCGATAATGCACCTTGTTCGATGTCCATTGCCCGACATAGCGGTCTGTCATCCAGCGGCGCCACCGGACCTTGAAAAACTCCGTCACGAACAATTCCGTTAGTCCGCGCGTGATCCAGAATGTCGCCGCGATAGCAAAAAACAACAACTCTGCCCAGAATGCTTCCTGATTTTTATCTTGCAGAGCTGTGTAGAATCTATTGTTCCAGTAGCTGAATATTACCGTAAGATAGACTTGAAGCACATTTAGGATGACAATGAACCCTAGGAATACCTTTCCTATGGTGTCCTCGCGCAGTCGCAAGCCGAAAAGCACCACCTTCGGCCCATCATGTGGCTCAAAATAGGGGTCGGCCAGATCGATGATCTCGCGAAACATCGGAATATAGCAAATCGCGAGGTTGAGGATGACCAGGATGGCAGAGATCACCGCCGCCCCCGATTGCGGCAGATAGGCCGCGACGTCGTCGGACACGATGCCCGCATCCTTGATCCACACGACCACGGCAAAACCGAGAAATCCGAGACTGAACAATCCGATCAGAAACCGCATGACCAGAGGCACGCGTGTCTGCGCCGCCGGTATGCCGGCACTCATGAGCAGGGCACCGGCAACGATGAGAGCAAGGAATGGCAGATGGATTGGGGCGTCGCCCAGATAGACACCCAGCCCAAAGCCAAGGGTAGCGAGGCCGGATAGGCCCGCAAGAAGTCGGATCATGTAGAACGGCCTTTCGGAAGGGCGGTATCGGCGTGGCACACAGCCATCTGCCTGCAACCATGCGAAACTAAGGTTAACACAACCCTGTCACGCCTCTCCCATCGCCACAAATGATCAAATCGTAAGATGCTTCAGCTTTTCGTGAGGCCGCCGCGCGCCGGGAACGGCAGCTAATAAAAAAGACGCGCCGGAGCGCGCCTCTGAATGGGATTGGGTGAGAGGACTTTCCGGTCATGCGATCCGGACAGGCTCTCCATTCTTGTTATCGTCGATGGCCTTCACGCGAACCGGTAACCCCTCCGCCTGAAGATGCTTGTCGGGGTTACACAGCCTTGAGATTGCCGGCTGCCGCCTTGCCCGTCTTGCGATCCGTCAGGATCTCGTAACCGATCTTCTGGCCTTCACGCAGTTCGGGCAGACCGGCACGCTCGACGGCGGTGATGTGCACGAACACGTCGCGGCCACCGTCATCGGGCTGAATAAAGCCGTAACCCTTCTGGGTGTTGAACCATTTTACGGTTCCCGTGCTCATAGATAGTCCTTTACTTCGTTCCAAAGCATGGACGTCCCACGGAAATCCGTGCTCCGCCCGGTTTTGCGAAATTTGGGGAGGGTGTCCTGAACGTGCGCCGTGCTCGAGCATGGACGCACCGGCCCAGTCGTCCGGCCAAATGACGCTAAATCGATAACACAGGTTTGTCGAAATTCACAAGGGCGTGGCCCCAGTAGGCTTAAGAGGGGGAAAGATCACAGTTCTGCCATTCCCAGCTGCCACGGCTTGGTCTAGAGGCTGTGCCATCTTTTTTCTTTCGCCCCGTCAGTGGAACCGTGCCCGGTATGACCGCCCTTTTGCGCCCCGCCCTTGTCCTGCTTGCTCTTTGCGCCGGCACGCCCGCTCTCGCCGACAGCGCCGACAGGGATTGCTCGAAAGGAGCGGCCGAGCAGCGCATTCCCGCGTGCACGCAATTGCTCGACCGGAAACTGGCCAAATCGACCCGGGCATTGGTGTATTTCCGGCGCGGGCAGGCCTATGCGGAAAACAGCGACGATGGCAAGGCAGTGGCAGATTTCAGCGCGGCACTCGACTTGCGGCCGCGTGATGCCGCCAGCCTGACCGCGCGGGCCGACGCCCAGTCCCGCCTCGGCGAGATGGATGCCGCGCTGGCCGACTATGCCGCCGTGATCGCCGTCAATAAGCGCTCGGCGCTCCCGCTGGTCAATCGCGGCTTCGCGTTGCTCCAGTTCGATCGCAACGAGGAGGCGATCAAGGATTTCGATGCGGCCATCGCCCTCAACGGGCGCGAGGAAGAGGCCTATAAGGGCCGCGGCGATGCCCATCGTGCCCTCGAGGAGCATATGGCCGCCATCGACGACTACACGCAGGCCATCCGGCTCGACAAGACCTACAAGAACGCTTTCTACGCCAGGGCCCGCTCTCTCATCGAGATGAAGGACTATACCCGCGCCCTGGAAGACCTGCAGAAGGCGCTCGACCTCGACAGCGATTTCGATTCCGCCTATTTCAGCCGCGCTTTCGTGCAATGGCAGCTCGGCGACACCGAAGCCGCCATCGCCGACTATACCAAGGCGCTCGCGCTCGATACCAATTTCCCGTCCGCCCGCCTGGAACGCGGACAGCTCTTTGCTGCCCTGCATCGCTATGACGAGGCGATGGCCGATTATGACGAGACAATCCGCGAACAGCCCAGCAGCGACCAGGCCTATGTCTCGCGCGGCATCATCTGGCGCGAACTCGGGGACTACGACAATGCCCTCGCGGACCTTGCCAAGGCGCTGGAACTCACCAAGGACAAGCCCGATACCCTCAACGAACGGGCCCTGACCTATCTCGCCGCCGATCGCTATGACGAGGCGCTGCGCGATGCCGACGCCGCCATCGCCGCCGATAGCCACGTGACCGACTATTTCGTCACACGCGCACGCATCCATGAGAGCCGGGGCGAGCGAGACGATGCCATCGCCGATTTCAACAAGGCGCTGGAACTAGACCCCGCCAACAAGCCGGCCAAGGGCGGCCTGTCGCGGCTCGGCGCCAAGCCGTAAATCCGGCAAGAGCGGACATCTTGTCCGCCTCTTGCGCTCCTCAGATCTTCTCCAACCAATCGACCAGGCGCTGGGTGGCGACCTGGAGCTGCTCGGGGCTGCGCAAATAGCACAGCCGCATGAAGCCCTCGCCGCCGGCCCCGAAGGCCGTGCCGGGCGCGAGGCCGACATTGGCCTGGTCGACGATTTCGAGCCCCAGGCGGCGCACATCCGGTTTCCCCTCGACGGAGAAGAACAGATAGAAGGCGCCGCTCGCCGGGGCGAAGCGCACCTTGCCGGTGGCACTCAGGCCGCTGATGACGATGTCGCGGCCCTGGCGGGCACGGGCGATCTGATGCTCGACGAAGCTCTCGCCCCGCTCCAGCGCCGCGATGCCGGCACGCTGCAGGAAGGTGGCGACTCCCGAGGTGGAATATTGGATGAGGTTCTCGATGGTCTGCCCGAGCTCGGGCGGCGCTTCGATCCAGCCAATGCGCCAGCCGGTCATCGCCCAGTTCTTCGAAAAGGTGTCGGTGAAGATGATGCGATCCTCCGGCGTACGGATGTCGCGGAAGGAAGGGGCGCGGCCGCCGGCATAGTGGAAACGCGTATAGATCTCGTCGGCAAAGATCCACAGCCCGTGCCGGCGCGCCAGATCGAGCACGAAGGCGATATCCTCCGAGGTGGCGACCCAGCCGGTGGGATTGGACGGCGAATTGATGAAGATACCGCGAGTACGCGGCGTGATGGCATCGGCGAGGCGCTGGAAATCGAGCTTCCAGCCCTGCTCGGTGAAGATCTGGGGCACCATCACCGGCTTGGCGCCGGCCACGCCAATGGCCGCCGCGAAATTCGGCCAGGCCGGTGTCGGCACGATCACTTCGTCGCCCACGCCGGCGATCAGGCGAACCGCCGTCTGGATCGCGTGCATGCCGGACTGGGTGACGAAGAAGCGATCGGCCGAGAACGGCTTGCCGAAAAGACTGGTGTGGTAGCGCGCCAAGGCTTCGCGCAGATCGGGAATGCCGCGCTGCCAGGTATAGAAGGTTTCGCCGGCCGCCAGCGACCGTGTCGCCGCCTCGGTGATGAAAGCCGGCGTCGGCACGTCGCCCTCGCCGGCCCAGAGCGGGATCATGCCCTGGCGCGTACGCCCGTAATTCATCACCTCGACGATGCCGCTTTCCGGCGCGCCGAGCGCTTCCGGCCTGAGGCCATCGAGGAAGGAGGGGGCGGCGGGAATCGTCTCGACGGCGGCAGTCACGGCATCATCCTTGCAATGGGAATGCCGGACCTTATGACATCCGTGCGAGCGGCAGAAACCAAAACTTGGAATGGTTTCCATCGCCGGCATGCATGAATGCGAGCAGCCTCTCCACCTTGCGGAAAAGGCCGCCGCATAATGGGCTTATCGTCTGGCGAGCAGGTCGCGGATTTCCGTCAGCAGCTGGATATCGGCCGGCGGAGGAGGAGGCGCCTCAGGGGCTGCCTCGGCCGCAGGCTTCAGATTCTTGACCCGGTTGATGCCCTTCACCACCAGGAAGAGCGCGAAGGCGATGATCAGGAACTTGACGGTGACGGTAATGAACTTGCCATAGGCGAAGACGGCACCGGCCTTACGCGCGTCATCCAGCGACAAGCCATCAGGAATCGCGGAGCTCAGGCGAACATACAAGTTGGAGAAATCAACATTTCCGACGATTGCACCGATGATTGGCATGATGATGTCGTCAACCAGCGAGGTGACGATCAGACTGAACGCTGCACCGATGATCACACCGATGGCGAGATCGACGACATTGCCCTTAAGGGCAAATTCCTTGAATTCCTTGAGCATGGAGCCTCCGCTTGTGGCGTAACTGGATCGACGTCAACGCAACCGACATCTTGCGTCGGCCCCTGATCATACCAGCGCCCGCCCCAAGATCCGTCACTATAGAGAGGTAACAATTACCTCCGACGACTGGAGATGCAAGCGGCCGCTAGGTCGGGCGTTCCAGTTCAAACGTGCTTTCCACTACGGAATAGTCCCGATAGCCCAGGCGCGAGACCACGCGCATCGCAGCGGTATCGACGCGGCCGTCGCGAATGAAGCGGTCATCGACATGGATGCCGACCACCTCGCCGCACACGAGCCAGGCGTCGCTCGGCGCGCCCTCCGCGTCGACGAGATGGATCGTCTGGGTCCAGCGGCACTCCAATGCGGCGGCGGCACGCGCCACGCGCGGCGGTTTCACCAGGCGCGAGGGCGCGGCTTCGAGCCGGGCGTGCTCCATTTCGTTCTGGCCGCGCGGCAACCTCGCGGAGGTGGCGTTCATCGCGTCGATCAAATCCTCGGTGACGAGATTGCAGACGAATTCACGCGTCTCCTCGGCGAAGACGACGCTGTCCTTGCGGCCATCTGCGGCGAAGCCGACCAGATGTGGCCGCGACTGGAAGGCGTTGAAGAAGGAGAACGGCGCCAGATTGATGGCTCCGGCCGCCGACATCGTGGTGATCCAGCCGATCGGGCGCGGCGTCACCAGGGCCTTGAACGGATCATGGGGCAGGCCGTGGTCGCCCTTGCGCGGCTCGTAGAACATCGCCTCAAACCTCCAGCGTCTGGCCGAGCCGCTTGAGGAAGCTGGCACAGGCCTCGAGCTCGGACAGGGCGATCCATTCATCGGCGCCATGCGCCTGCTTGATCGAGCCCGGACCGCAGATCACGGTAGGAATGCCGGCAAGTTGAAAATGACCGGCCTCGGTGCCGTAGGAAACGGCCTGGGTACGGTTGCGCCCGGCAAGGCGCAGGGCCAGCGTCTCGGCATAGGAACCGGGCTCGGGCGAGAGCGCCGGCACGGCCACGTCGAGTTCGGTCACGATATCCGCCTCGGGTGCGTTGCGCCTCAGCCGTGGCAGCACGACTTCCTGGCTGAAGGCACGGATCCGGTCCGGTACGAACTCCACCGGCAGGGAGGGCAGGCCGCGGCATTCCCAGACGATGCGCGCCTCGTCCGGCACGATGTTGATGGCCTTGCCGGCCTGGATGAGGCCGGCCTGCACCGTGGAATAGCCCGGCTCGAACCGACCCGAGGGATCGCCCGCCGCCTGCAGCTCGTCGGCGATATCGTCGAGATGGCTGATGATGCGGGCGGCCGCATGCAGGGCGTTGGCGCCGAGGGCCGGCATGGCCGAATGGGCTGGGCGGCCGGTGATGCGCGTAAGGTAGCCGGCGAGCGATTTCTGCGCATCGACCACCTCCATCAGCGTCGGTTCTCCGACGATGCAGGCGCGCGGCAAAGGCAAGTCCTGGCCGAAGCGGGCAATCATGTCGAGGCTGCCGAGGCAGGAGATTTCCTCGTCATAGGAGATGGCGATATGAATAGGCGCCTTGAGTTTCATCGCCAGGAAGTCGGGCACAAGGGCAAGCGCAGTGGCAACGAAGCCCTTCATGTCGCAGGTGCCGCGGCCATAAAGGCGATCGCCCTCCAGTCGCGCCTCGAAGGCCGGCGCCGTCCAGGCCTGGCCCTCCACCGGCACCACGTCGACATGGCCGGAGAGCACCACCCCCGGCCGATCGGTTGGGCCGATGGTGGCAAGCAGAGCAGCCTTGTCGCCGGCGGCATTGGGCATGCGGATGCTGTCGACGCCATGTCCAGCCAGGTAATCGGCAACGAAATCGATCAGCGCCAGATTGGAGCGGGAACTGACCGTATCGAAGGAGACCAGCTTGGCGGTGAGTTCGGCAGGGGTATAACGTGCGGGCATGAGATTTCCGGGTGCGCGGGCATCCTGCCCGCTCTTGAAAACGGCGCGAGCAAGGAAAGGAAGAGCGGGCAAGAGGCCCGCGCTCCCAGGATCAGGCGTTCACCAGTTCTTCCGTCTCGGCCTTGTCGAACTCGTAGCGGGCGTTGCAGAACTCGCAGGTCACCGTGATCGACCCGTCGTCGGCGACCATGTCGCGGCGATCGGTTTGCGAGAAATTGCGCAGCATGGTGGTGACGGCCTCGCGCGAGCAGCGGCATTTCTCGATGATGGCCGAGCTCTCGAACACTCGGGCTCCGCGCTCGTGGAACAGGCGATAGAGCAGTTCCTCGGCTGAGACGTTCGGATCGGTGAGCTCGTGATCCTCCACGGTGCCCATCAGAAGCTTGGCTTCCACCCAAGAATCGTCCTCCTGGGCATCGTCCTCGCGATGCTGCATCACCTCGGCACCCTCGGGCGCGTCGCCCGGCGGCAGGTCGGCCATGCGCATGCGCTCGGGCGAAGACGGCAGGAACTGGATCATCATGCCGCCCGCGCGCCAGCTCGTCCCCTCCCCGGCCACGTAATTCTCGGCCACGGCCAGGCGGACGCGGGTGGGAATCTGCTCGGACTGGCGAAAATACTGGTCCGCCGCCGCTTCCAGGCTCTCGCCCTCCAGGGCGACGATACCCTGATAGCGCGCCATGTCCGGCCCCTGGTCGATGGTCATGGCAAGATGGCCGCTGCCGAGCAGCTCGATCGTGCTGGTCTTGCCCGCGTCGATGGCGGCAGCTACGGCCTCCTTGTCGAAGGTGGCGCAGGCCCGCACCCGGTCCGGCGCCTGGAAATCGACCACCAGCATCCGCACCGGCCCGTCCGTGCGGGTCTGCAGAATGAAGCGGCCGTCGAATTTCAGCGTAGTGCCGAGCAGCAGCGCCAAGGCCGTCGCCTCGCCGAGCGCGCGCGACACCGGCGCGGGATAATCGTGGCGGCGCAGAATGGTATCGATGGCAGGGCCGAGCCTGACGACACGGCCCCGCACGTCCAGGCCCTCGGCCTGGAAGGGCAGGATGTGATCGTCTTCCATCAGATGGGGCTCGCTCATGCCGCAGCCTGCCCCAAGCACCAGGCGAGCACGCCCTTCTGGGCATGCAGGCGGTTCTCGGCCTCGTCGAACACCACCGATTGCGGCCCGTCGATCACCTCGTCCGTCACCTCCTCGCCGCGATGGGCAGGCAGGCAGTGCATGAACAGGGCGTCGGGCTTGGCAAGCGCCATCAGCTTGGCATTGACCTGGTAGGGCCGCAGCAGATTGTGGCGATAGCCTTCGGAATCACCCATCGAAATCCAGCAATCGGTAACGACGCAGTCGGCTCCCTCGACCATCTCGCGCGGGTCGGTGCCGATTTCCAGCCGGGCCTTGTTGGCACGGGCCCAGTCGGCGACCTCCTTGCGCACCGAAAGATCCTGGGGCGCGGCGACACGCATGGTGAAGTCGAAGCGCTGCGCTGCCTCGATCCAGGAAGTCAGCACATTGTTGGCGTCGCCCGTCCAGGTTACCGTCTTGCCCTTGATCGGGCCGCGATGCTCCTCATAGGTCAGGATATCCGCCATGATCTGGCAGGGATGGGAGAGCTTGGTGAGGCCGTTGATCACGGGGATCGAGGCGTTGGCCGCCAGCTCGCGTACCGCCGCATGGTCGAGCATGCGGATCATAACCGCGTCGACATAGCGCGAGAGCACGCGCGCGGTGTCGGCGATGGTCTCGCCGCGGCCGAGCTGCATCTCGGCGCCGGTCAGCATCAGGGTCTCGCCCCCAAGCTCACGCATGCCGACATCGAAGGAAACGCGGGTCCGCGTCGAGGGCTGCTCGAACACCATGGCCAGCACCTTGCCGGTGAGCGGGCGTTCGCCGGCCACCTTGCCCTTCACGCGCTTGGCCTTGATCGAAGCGGCGAGATCGAGAACGGCCCGCAGGTCCTGGGTGGGAAGATCGGAAAGATCGAGAAAATGCTTCAACATCGTCAATGTCCGGCAGCCTTGAGCTTGTGCGAGAGGGCGACACAGGCAGCCTCGATTCGGCGCACGCCTTCGAGAAGCTCCTCATCCGAGATGATCAGCGGCGGCAGCAACCGCGTGACATTGTCGCCGGCCGGAATGGCCACCAGCTTCTGTGCCCGGAGGGCACCGACGAACTCGCCCGGCGCCACGCGCGTACGCAAACCCAGCATCAGACCGTCGCCCCGGATCTCCTCGATGATATCGGGGAAGCGGTCCTTCAATTCGGCCAGACGCTGGCGCAGCAGCAGGCCGGCCTTGGCGACATGCTCCAGGAATCCTTCCTCGAGCACGACGTCGAGCACTGCATTGCCCACTGCCATGGCGAGCGGGTTGCCGCCGAAGGTGGTGCCATGCACGCCCGCAGTCATGCCCTTGGCCGCCTCGTCGGTGGCGAGGCAGGCGCCCATCGGGAAGCCGCCGCCGATGCCCTTGGCCACCGCCATGATGTCGGGCGTCACGCCCGCCCATTCATGCGCAAACAGCTTGCCGGTGCGTCCGACGCCGGTCTGCACCTCGTCGAAGATCAGCAGCAGGCCCTTGGCGTCGCAGAGCTGGCGCATGCCCTTCAGGCAGGCCTGCGGGAGGGTGCGGATGCCGCCCTCCCCCTGGATCGGCTCCACCAGGATAGCGGCCGTCTCCGGCGTGATCGCCCGGTCCAGCACCTCGTGGTCGCCAAAGGCGATCTGGTCGAAACCATCGACCTTGGGGCCGAAGCCTTCGAGATATTTGGCCTGGCCACCGGCCGCTATGGTCGCCAGCGTACGGCCGTGGAAGGCCCCTTCGAAGGTGATGATGCGGAAGCGCTCGGGATGGCCGTTGGCCGACTGGTATTTGCGGGCCATCTTGATGGCGCATTCGAGCGCCTCGGCCCCCGAATTGGTGAAGAAGACCTTGTCCGCGAAGGTGGCATCCGCCAGCCGGCGGGCCAGCTTCTCGCCGCCCGGCATCTGGAACAGGTTGGAGGTATGCCAGATCTTCTGGGCCTGCTCGGTCAGCGCCGAAACCAGATGCGGATGGGCATGGCCGAGCGAATTGACGGCGATACCCGCGCCAAAATCGAGATAGCGCTCGCCGTCCGAGCCGATCATCCAGACGCCCTCGCCTCGCTCGAAAGCCACGTCCGCTCGGGCATAAGTCGGCAGGATGGCCGATGGGGCGGAATCATGGGACGGCTGAGGTTTGACGGAGGCGTTCACGGGTGTGGCTTTCAGGTTGGCAATTCTAGAGGTTTGAGACAGTCCTGGAACATCATGATGACAAGAGCAAAGCGCGCTTCGGCGAAACAGCACTTTGTTCCAACTCTTGGTTCCGACGCATCTTGCGATTGATGGCGAAGCCGCCAAATCGCAGAACGCTTGGGCCAAAAAATCAAAACGCCGCCCCAAGGTTGCTGCTTGAGGGCGGCTGTTTCGACGAAAAATATATTAGGCGCGAGGGCGATGCTGTCAATGGCAGCGTTGATGGGACAGCATCGCGGAGGCGGCGACCGCCGGAGACCGGCTCCGGCGCGCGCTCAATCGAACTTGTAGCTCACCCCGAAGCGGATCAGATCGTTGGAGAGCTTGACCTTGGCCCTTCCGGCCGCACCCGATACGCTGTGCGAGCCGAACCCGAGATGCAGATAGCTGAGATCGAGCACGACCTTTTCCGTCACGGCATAGGAGACGCCGGCACCAGCCGCCCAGCCGACCTTGGTGAAGCGATCGGACGTCGCCCCGAGCGGTGTGCTCAGGTCCGTCTTGATCCCGCCGATCGCCAGGCCGCCGGTGCCATAGACCAGGAACCGATCGATCGGCAGCCCGATGCGCACGCGCGCGGTACCGAACCAATCCAGCCCGACCTTGATCGCGCTGTCACCCGCGACCGTACGACCAGACATGCCCGACCCCGCCAAGTCGACCACACCGCCGACCACGACGGGACCGAGATCATGATCGTAGCCCGCCTCGGCGCCCAGGAACCAGCTCTCGTCGTTCATGCTGAAATTCGCGGCATCCGCCGGCGCGCCCGGCACGGTATCGGTGAAAGTAAAGGTTCCAGACCCCGAGGTGAAGAAGGTGGTCGTCGTGATATCGGGACCGGCGGGATGGGCGGCACTGCCCTCGGCATGCATATGGCCATAGCCGCCGATCACGCCGGCGTAGAAGCCCTGCCAGCTGAAGACGGGCGCGACGGCATCGGAACGGTTTGATGATACCGGCTGCGCCGATGCCGGGCCGCTCATTGCCAGGCCGGCAGCGACGAGGAAAGAGGAACCGAGAAGACCACGAACAAGATAATTCATTTGAGTGACAGATCCCAATATTGTGGGATCAAGGCTATTGAATTCGTCAGGCAATTCGCAAGACGGTCATGATGAAATAACTTATTCCTCCGCAGGTTCGGGAATGCGCGTGATAATTAAGCAACACACCTGCAACAAAAACACGACACTTCGGAGAATATTCGAAAAATTGCAACGCGTTTAAAGATAATCATCGCGAGACCATTAAAATCGCAGGACGCCAAGCGACGCTGAGGAAATACCGATATACCGCAAATGTCAGACGCAAAAGCAATCAATATGATGAATAGAGCTTCTGCTCGGAAAGGGACGATTGCGTCAGTGTATTGATCCGGTCTTTCAGAGCCGATCGACGATCATTGGTCTTGTAAACCGCTCTAGCCAATTCGATGAAACCGGATCCGAAATCCCTGCGTGACTCATGGTCCCGGATTTCGTCTTCGATCTCCCACAGACGAAGGTTGACGTCCTTGAGGGCGCGATAGACAGCCAGCACCTCCGGGGCTTCGCGTCCGCTATCCCGCCAGACGACCCGCAGCAAGCCAAGCTCGTCGCTCACGCGCGCCCTGCGCACGGCGTCGGCAATGCGCTCCTGTTTGATCTCCAGGATGGAGATCTTATCCAGCAATTCTCCATAAGACACCGGAATCAGGGCCTGGGTGGGGGCAGTCATGACGCTCCTCTGGTCAACGCGGCGAGGCTTTCGGCGGCCTGGGCGAATGGTGAACTCCAGTCACCCGGGCGCGCCTGCCGAAACAGGCGCATCGAATCGTACCAGGGCGACGTCTTTCCCACATACCCCCAGCGCCAATCCGGCGCATATTTGAGCATGAGCCAGACCGGACGTCCCAGGGCGCCGGCCAGATGCGCCACGGAGGTATCGGAGGTCACGACCAGGTCGAGGCTCTGCATCAGGCCTGCCGTATCGAGAAAGGCATCGCTGCCGCCGTCGAAGGAAGCCGGCATTCGCCGCACCACCATGTCATCAGGCAGCTGATCGAGCTGATCGAGACCAAAATTCTTCTGAAGGCTGATGAGATTGACCCCCTTCACCCGAGCCAGCGGCGCAAACTCGATCAGTGGAATCGAACGCCCGCGGTCGATGGCGCCTTGCGGATTGCCCTGCCAGACCACACCGATATTGAACCCCTCCGGCAGGTGCCCAGCCCATGTCTCGACACGATCGGGCCTGGCCGCCAGATAAGGGAGGCCCTCGATGTCTTCGCGCGGCAGGCCAAGACGATGTGGAATGCTCATGAGGGGCGCGTAGACATCGAAGAAGCCCGCTTCTTCCGGTGCGGCGAATACCGACAATTCGGGGAATGCCTCGGCGATGATCGCACGCAGCGGCGGGTGCACCTCCAGGCGAACCTCGGCGCCCCGCCTGCGGAGGAGCCGGGCAAAGCGGCAGAACTGCAAGGCATCGCCGAGGCCCTGCTCATGATAGAGAAAAATGGTCTTGCCAGCGATGTCCTCGCCGCGCCATTCCGGCCGATCGCCGACGAATGTGCGATAGCCGTCGGTACGGCGGCGCCACTCATATTCACTGAACCCTTCGCGATAATCGCCGAGGCCAAGGAGATAGAAACCCAGGGCGAGATGCGCATTGGCGTCGGCGGGCTGTGCCTTGACGGCCCCGCGAAAGGCCACGAGCGCAGCATCGTGGTCGCCCCTGGCGGCGTGAATGCCGGCGATGTTGAAATAGGGATCGACGCTGCGAGGCTTCAGTGCGGCGATGCGCCCGTGGACCGCCAGCGCTTCGTCATGAATGCCATGCTGCTGCAGGTGAAGGCCGAGGTTGAGCAGGCAATGTGCGTTGGCGGGCGCCAGCTCGCAGGCATGCCGCAATGCATGACGAGCTTCTTCCTTGTGGCCAAGAGCGTCATAGGCCGCACCGAGGTTGCTATGGCCCTCCGCATAATCCGCCTGCAGGGCAACGGCCCGCCGGAGGACCCGCACAGCCGTTTCGAAGGCTCCCTTGCGCAACAGGGCCAAGCCGAGATTGTTATGCGCTGGCACGAACCGGGGCATGAGGGCAATGGCACGCTGATGCGCCTCTATGGCTCCCTCGATATCGTCCTTTTCCAGCAGCGCCGCACCGAGATTGGTATGGGCTTCCGCATAATCCGGCTTGAGACGGAGGGCTTCACGATACGCCACGACCGCCTCGTTCCAGCGTTTCTGAACGGCGAGCGCATTGCCGAGATTGCGAAAGGCTTCCCCATAGCCCGGTTGCCAGCCGATGGCCTTCTGGTAAGCCTCGACCGCGCCGGCCATGTCGCCCTTGTCCTGCAGGGCAACGCCGAGATTGCGCCAGGCTTCGGCATTGCTCGGCTGGGCGGCAATGGCACGACGGAATTGCGCGATCGCCTGGTTCAACTGCCCCTGCTGCTGCAGGCAGACACCATAAAGCCGCAGCACTGGGCTGTTAGTCGGCTGCAAGGCTACGGCCTTGCGATAGAGGGACTGGGCTTCGGCCAGCCGGCCGGCCTTATGTGCCCGGACAGCCTCGTCCAACAGGGCGTGCGGAGACTTCAGCATCACGGCATTCGATCAATGCCATGTCCGGACTTGTCCGGCGGGGAAGCCATGCCGTCTTCCCGGCGCCGCCAACGGCATTCCCTCTCCAGCCGTATTTCCTCGACAGGAAGACGCGGCCAGACCCTCACTTCGATATATCGGGCAGCGTTACCGTGCATGGCTGTGGGCTGTTTGGGGGCGGGAATCGACCTTGCATAGGTGAAGACAGGCCGGTTGGAAAGAGCGAGCATTGCTGGAAGCCACATCCCGACAGGCCAGGCGGCACGGCAGCGGTTGCTTTTCCCGTCTCCGAAGAATGGCGGAGCAATTTGCGCTGGCTTCCATACCGCAAATTGCTCCGCGACGTTCAAGTCTCAATCGTGGTGCTTGGTGTCGTCCGACTGCGTATGACGCGCAGGCTCTTCGCTGCGGCTTGCAGCCGGCGCCTTGTGCCCGCCACCAAGCGATGCAGCCAGCAACGCTTGCGTCGGATCGGCGCCCCGGAAACCGGCCTGGGCCAGGATTTCGTCGAGAATGGGCTTCTGGGCCGTGAAGCTGAGAAGCTGGCTGGAGAGATCGCCGATCGGATGGCCCGCCTCGCCGTTTCCTCCATTGCCAACGGCACCGGCCAGCCCGCCCGCGCTGAAGATCCGGATGTCCGAGATCTTCTCGATCGGCTTCATCGCCTGTTCGAGCGCCTGCGGCACGATCGCCACACGCGCCTTGGCGAGCTCGAAGCCGATGACGCTTTCCGCCAATGCGTTGCGTGCTTCGTTCTTGGCCCGCTCGGCCCGCGCTTCCGCCTCGCCCAGTTCGACCACGCCGGTGGCACGGATCTTGGCGGCCTGTGCCTCGGCATCGGCCTGGATCTTGGTAGCGGCGGCGAGATTCTCGGCGGCCTGGCGCTCGGCCTCGGCCTTGACGGTGATGGCGGTCGCCTCCTGCTCGGCGGCCTTGCGGGCATCGATCACGGCGATGCGCTTGGCGCGCTCGGCGATCTCGACCTCGCGGGCCGTGGTCACCTGCTCCTCGGCGGTGATGGCGGCTGCCTTCGCCTCATCGGCCTTGGCACGGGCAGCCTGCTCCTCCTCGATCTTGCGGGCGACGGTGATCGCCGCGTCGATGCGAGCCGTTTCGGTGATCTTGCGGGCGACGGCCTCACGTTCGGCAATGCCCTGCTCGGCACCGATACGCGCCGCCTCGCGAGCCTGGCGCGCCTCGGCGTCGCGCTCGGCAATGCCCCGGTCGGTATCGAGCCGGGCCGTTTCCTGGCTCAGGCGTGCCAATTGCTCGGCCTTGGCGGTTTCGGCGCGGGTTTCCGCCGTCTTGTTGGCGATGTCGCGCTCCTGGGTCAGCTCGGCATCGCGCTGCTCGCGCTCGATGGTGAGGCGCCTGAGGGCGGCCTCGCGGTCCTTGGTGGCGATCTCGACCTCGTTGTCGCGCACGATCTGGTTGCGCTCGCGCTTGCGCTCCTCGGTGATCTTGGTGAGCGCAGTCAAGCCCTCGGCGTCGAACGTGTTGTTCGGGTTGAAATGCTTGATGTCGGTCTGGTCGAGACGGGTGAGCGAGACCGATTCCAGCTCCAGGCCGTTGGACTGCAAATCGTGCGCCACGGCCGCCTGCACCGATTTGACGAATTCGGCGCGCTGCTCCTGCAGGTCGCGCAGCGACATCGTCGCCGCCACCGAACGCAGGCCGTCGACAAACTTGGCTTCCACCAGGGTCTTGAGAGCATCCGCGTCGTTGGTGCGATCGCCCAGGGTCTGGGCGGCCAGCGCGATGTTCTCGGCATCGGGCTTCACCCGGACATAGAACTCGGCGGTGATGTCGGCACGCATGCGGTCCTTGGTGATCAGCGATTCATATTCGGAGCGCTTGACCTCGAGCCTGAGCGTGCTCAGCGACACCCAGGAATAGGAATGGAAGATGGGCAGGATGACCGAGCCGCCATCGAGCACCACTTTCTTGCCGCCCAGCCCGGTCCGCACATAGGCCTTGTCGCGCGTGGACCTGGTGTAGAGCGTCGTCATGATGATGCCGATGACGACCATCGCCGTCACGATGACTCCGGCAATGAGCCCCAC
Source organism: Labrys neptuniae (assembly GCF_040797145.1). NCBI lineage: Bacteria > Pseudomonadati > Pseudomonadota > Alphaproteobacteria > Hyphomicrobiales > Xanthobacteraceae > Labrys > Labrys neptuniae. The sequence goes on from NZ_JBFNQD010000007.1 coordinate 63,579, forward strand.
TGAGAAGAAGTCCATGATGGTTCAGCTCCTGTTGCTGTCGCTGTCGAGTGCCTGCGGTGCGGGAATGGCCTGGAAGAGGCCGTCGGCCCCATCCACGATCAGCGCCAGCGCGCCCGTCTCGATGACATGCCCCGGCGCGGCTTTCGCACGCAGGGCGTGGAAATTGTCGTAGCGGTCCTTGACCCGCACGCTGCCGGGATTGCCCTGGTCGAGCGGCCCGATGGTCACCGTGCCGGTCAGGCCGATGAACTCGTCCTGGCTGAGCACGCTGGTTTCCTCGCGCGGGATGATCTTGCCCACGCCCCGGCCCAGCCAGCGCGTGGCGGGGATCGCGGCCGCCAGTGCGCCGGGCACCGAGATCACGGCCGGCAATGGCCCGGCGAGGCTGGAGGCCACCGCCTGAATGGCGAAGCCGAACACGGCGAAAGCGGACAGCAGGATGACGATCAGCACCAGCAGGGGCACGCCGCCGGCATTGAGCCAGGAAGCCCAGGCGCCGAGCAGGCCACTATCATGGTCGCCGGGCGCATGATCGCCCGACGCATGAAAACCAAGACCGTCGTCGAGCAGTGCCGAGACGGAGGCGCCCAGCAGCATCGAGACGAGTTCGACCACACCGAGGCCGACCACCGTCAGCAATGCCACCCAGAAAGGTGCCGTACCCGGCTGGACGAGGCTGCCCATCATCGCTGGCCATCCCTGAAGGCTCTGAGCCGCGCCTCGATCGCATCCTGGCGCTGCAACTGGCCGAGTTCTTCGACTTCGGCGGCGCCGGTGGTGGGCTTGACCGGCACGCCGGTCACGCGTTCCACCGCCGCCAGCGCGTCGGCGAGCCGCTGATCATTGCGCTGCGAGGGCGTCACGGCGGCAGGTGCGGCGCGCTCCGCCCGCTTGGCATCCTCCAGCCGCTTCTGGGCGTCGGCCCGGGCCGAGGCAATGCTGCGCAGCGTGGTTTCGGCCTCCGCGATCTCCCCCGCATTCTCGGCGATCGCCTTGGAGAGCGCTTCGCGCTGCGCTTCCAGATCGATCTGGACGCCGGTCGCGGCGCGGGCGAGATCCTCGCGCCCTTTCTTGAGGCCGACCCTGATCTTGCCGTCGAGGTCGCGGATCTCGGCATCGAGATCATCGGCCTTGGCCTTGAGGCGGTGCCCGGCGGCGACGGCGACGCCGAGCGCGGCGCGCGCCTCTTCGGCGATCTTGCCGATCTCGCGCACGGCCTGCTGGGCGACGGCGGTGGGATTGGCTGCTTCCGCCGTATCGACCGCATTGTTGACGACACCGGCGATGACCCGCCCGAGCCGGGCGAGAATACCTTCATTGGACATCGGGGTCTCCTTTTGAGGGTGGATGCTGGCCTGCACGCCGACGTCGATACGCAGCGACGGGCCTTCGAAGACGAGGCGGGCTTCGGCGAAATCGTCCCAGCCACCGTGATAGCCGCTCACCGAATAGGGCATGACCACCCGGCCATCGATGGTGGCGATGCTGACACTGTCTGGCCCCTTCACGGCGAACAGCTTGGAATCGAGCGGAATGTCGTCGATCGCCTCGCCCGGCTGCCGCCGGCTGTGATCGCGCAGGGCCAGGGTCGCCATGCGCGAAGGCAGCCCCGTCTTCAGGCGGATCTCCTCATAGGCCTCCTCGTGAAGGGCGACGAGATTGGCTCCCTTGGTCCCGTCGAGAATGGCCATCGCCTGGCGGTAGGCGACGAGGGTCGCCTGCAGCGCGCCGCGATCTTCGGCGGTCGGCGCCAGGACGAAAACCATGGTGGCATCAGGCTTTCCGGTCATGCCGAATATATAAAGCACTTCCTTGTTGCTTTCAACAGAAAGACTTCGCTTTTCGGCGTACTAGGTCAAAATCGGAGGATGAATACCGGCCTAAGGCCGCCCGAGCCTCAGTTGACGCTGCGCTTGGCGTAGGGACTGTCGAGAGAGAAGGCCGGAATGGCGACCTCGAAATTCTCGCCGCTGTCGGCCACCATGAAATAGGTGCCCACCATCAGGCCGGACGGCGTTCCCAGCGGGCAGCCGGAAGTGTATTCGAAGCGCTCGCCGGGCTCCAGTACGGGCTGTTCGCCGACAACGCCGGCGCCCCTGACTTCCTCGCGGCGACCATTCTCGTCGGTGATTTCCCAGGCCCTCGACCGCAGCTGTACCGTTTCCGGGCCCATATTGGCGATCTCGACGGTATAGGCCCAAAAATAACGCCCGTCCGCCGGCCGCGATTCCTCGGCAAGGAAACGGGGGCGGACCGTCACTTTGATATGCCGCGTGGTGGCGCTGTACATATTCCGATTTACGCATTCACGGGCTCTGCCGTCAAACCCTTATGGTCTGACCATTGCAGACTCCGTCGCGACCCTTCATGCTTTGCGGGTTTCCGTGCACAGGACCTGCCATGGCCACGCCCGTCATTCTCGTCGACCCCCTACCGCGTACGCTCGAACAGATCATGGCACCATCGGTGCGAGCCCGCCTCGAACGCCTCGGACGCCTGGTCATCAGCGAGGCCAGGCCGATGAACGACGACGAGATCGAGGCGCTGCTGCCCCATGCCGTGGCCATCATCGGGCAGACGGCAATGTCCGCCGAAAGGCTCGAGCGGGCCCCGCGGCTCAAAGCCATCATCAATGTCGAGACCAATTTCCTGCCCAATATCGATTATGCGGCCTGCCAGGCGCGCGGCATCTGGGTGCTGACACCGGCCTCCGCTTTCGCAGCCCCGGTGGCGGAAGCCACGCTCGGCCTCGCCCTCGACCTCGCCCGCGGCATCAGTGCCGCCGACCGCGCCTTCCGGGCCGGCACCGAGACCTATGGCCTGGAAGCCAATCTCGACACCATCCGCTTCGAGGGCGCCCCGGTCGGCATCATCGGCTTCGGGGATCTCGGCCGCAAATTCCGCGAACTCATCCGCCCGTTCCGCAACGAGGTCAGGGTCTACGATCCCTGGCTGCCGGCGGAAACGATCGAGCGGCTGGATTGCCGGCAAACCGATTTGGATGAGTTGCTGGAACGCAGCCGCTTTGTCGTGGTTTTCGCCGCCCCCACCACGGAAAACGCCCATTTCATCGGCGCCCCACAATTTGCCCGCATGCAGAAGGGCTCGGCCTTCCTTTTGATGAGCCGGGCGGCGGTCGTCGATTTCCCGGCCATGATCGCGGCCGCGTGCAGCGGCCATATCCGTGTGGCCACCGACGTCTTCCCGGTCGAGCCGGTTCCGGCCGACGATCCGATGCGGACCACGCCGAACATGGTATTCTCGGCCCATCGCACCGGTGGCACCAGGGATGCCCTGTTCGAGATCGGCAGCATGGCGGTCGCCGATCTTGAGCTCATCCTCAAGGACCTGTCGCCGCAACTCTGCCGCCGCGCGGATCCCTCCATCGCCGGCCGCTTGCGTTCCCAGCCGGTGAGCAGGACCTGATCGAAAAAAGCTTCCAGCCATTGCCTATGCCTGGGCCCCATGTCGGGAAATCCCGCGTGCGTTTGAGGTCCTGCAGATTTCTCCATTACACTCGGCGGCGAGCAACCTAGCCTGGGAAAACGCCATGGATCGCCGCCGCCTCGAAATGACCGTGCTGATGACACCCGACATGGCCAATTTCAGCGGCAAGGTGCATGGCGGCGCACTGCTCAACCTGCTCGACCGTGTCGCCTTCTCCTGCGCCTCGCGCTTCTCGGGCCAGTATGCGGTGACGCTGTCCGTCGACCAGGTGATGTTCAAGGAGCCGATCCAGGTGGGCGAACTCGTTACCTTCCTTGCCTCGATCAACCATGCCGGGCGGACATCGATGGAGGTCGGCATCCGGGTTGAAGCGGAGAACATCCGCTCCGGCACCCGTCGCCACACCAATTCCTGCTATTTCACCATGGTGGCAGTGGACGATGAGGGCCGCCCCTCGGCCGTACCGGTTCTGGAAGTGAAAGGGCCGACCGAGGAACGACGCTATCGGGCAGCGGAACTGCGGCGGACCCTGCGTCGCGAGATCGCCGCCCGCCTGGAAGCCGTGGCCGAGACCGGCGTTGACAGCGGAGGCTGACAGTCACCGCGAGCGACATGTCAATTTCATCGAACCTAACGATCGAGATTATGCAAGTTTTCGGCATGTCCATTTCAGGGCATGCAGATCTGCAGTCGAGGCTGCATTCAGGCGCCTCTTCCGCTTTGGCAAATTTTCATTGAGAGAGAAATTCTTCTCATGTCCAAGACCTTTATCGACCACGTCAAGACCCGCCGCACGCAATATGCCCTGGGCAAAACGCTGCCCAAGAGCGAGGAAGAGATTTCACTGCTGATCCAGGACGTGATCAAGCATGTGCCTTCCTCCTTCAATTCGCAGAGTTCGCGCGCCGTGATCCTGTTCGGCAAGCAGAGCGACAAGTTCTGGCACCTGACCAAGGAAATCCTGCGCAAGATCGTGCCCGCCGACAGCTTCGCCTCGACCGAGGCCAAGATGGATTCCTTCGCCGCCGGCGCCGGCACCGTGCTGTTCTTCGAGGACCAGGACGTGGTGAAGAGCCTGCAGGAGCAGTTCCCGCTCTATGCCGACGCCTTCCCGGCCTTCTCCGAGCAGTCCGGCGGCATGGCGCAGTTCGCCGTGTGGACGGCCCTGGCCGAGCACGGCATCGGCGCCAGCCTGCAGCACTATGCCCCGCTGGTCGACGAGGCCGTGCAGAAGGAATGGCATGTGCCCAAGTCCTGGAAGCTGCGCGCCCAGATGCCCTTCGGCTCCAACGAGCAGCCCTTCCCCGAGAAGAGCTTCATGAACGACAATGATCGCTTCAAGGTCTACAGCTGAGAGCGGCTGGCGCCGCGACCCGGCGCAATGAGCCGATAGTTGCGAGATCGTCAGGCCCGGCCTTGAGCCGGGCCTTGTCACATTCAATGAAAAGAGCAGGGGCGGCCTTGATCCATCCCTGAGAAACAGGCTACAAGATCGCAGCAATCGCTGCGCGGGTGTAGTTCAGAGGTAGAACGTCAGCTTCCCAAGCTGAATGTCGTGGGTTCGATTCCCATCGCCCGCTCCAAAATCCTCCTGGCAACAATGGTCAAGTAGCCATTGCGCGCTTGGGGCAAGCCGGTCGCACAAAGTCCCGGACGCAAAGGTACCCCTCCAGGCCAAGGAGGTGAAGATGCTGCTGTCCATGCAGCCGTTGGCTATCGTCGACGAGGCGGGAGCCTTGGCGGCGAGTTGCCCTTATCCGAGACCTGGGAAGACGCCGCAATCCTAGCGACTGAAACTCTCGTCGTGCCCATGCCGAGCATGCCGACGGCCTTGGCCGCTCCATAGGAGAGGTCGATCATGCGGCCACGCTTATGGGGGCCTCGATCGGTGACGCGGACGACAACGCTCTTGTGGTTCCTAAGGTTGGTAACGCGCAGCGTCGTTCCGAAAGGCAGGGTCCGATGGGCAGCCGTCAGCCCGGCTGGATTGAAGCGTTCGCCGTTGGCGGTACGGTGCCCTTTCAGCTCCCTACCGTAAAAGGATGCTGTACCCAGGGTTTCTGCATGTCCAGAGACCATAGCCATGAAGATGATTATCATGGAAAAGGCGAAAATTCCGCTTATGAGGCGCATACCCATCCAGTCAATTCCTTCTGTAATTGACGATTAATTACGGTAGGAATCGAATGGTTTCGATTTTGTTATCTCTCGATTGCGGCAATTTCGCTGCCACCGCTCACGTACTGCGGCGGATTAATCCATAAGCCAAAATCACTACGGAACCTCGAAAGGACACCAGCGTTTGTGAGCTGGGGGTCTGCATTCAAGGGAGTAACCGAGTGAACAGCACAACGGACAAGGTGAAGGGTATCGCCAACAAAGTGGCGGGTTCGGTGAAGGAAGGCGTCGGCAAGGCCGTGGGTAATCAGGAGATGGAAGCCGAAGGCGCGATTCAAAAAGCCAAAGGAGAGGTCCAGGAGGCCAAAGGCAAGGTCAAGGACGCGGTCGAGTCGGTCATCGACAAGGCGTAAATCCCAGACAATCCGATAGAAGCGGAGGTGAAGGAATGGATCGTCCTGAAGTTGGCTGGATCGCTGCGATCATTATCGGCGGCTTGGCCGGTTGGCTGGCTGAGATGTTCATGAAGAGCAACACCGGCGTTCTCATGAACATCATTCTTGGCATCGTCGGTGCGGCCCTCGCCAGCTTTCTGCTGGGGTTGATAGGCGTGGGCTTCGGCGGGTGGCTGGGCTACCTCATCGCGGGCTTTATCGGCGCCTGCATCCTCATTGCGCTCGCGCGAATGCTAAGCGGTTCTCGCGTCTGACGCTCGAGGCCAGATGGGTTGAACGCCACCCCGTCTGGCTCTCGCGGAAATATGACGGAGGAAACGCCTTGGCGCCGCCGGGCTTGCGCCGGATCTGCAGTCTGTCGGCATTCGAACGACCGAAGTCCCGGGTGATCCTCGAAAATGCCGAGGCATTTCGGCCTGGCCATCGGCTATCTTCACTTCGGAGGAGTCGAGAGCCATTGAGGATTTTGCTCGCAATCAAGGCGTCCGTCTGCGCTGGCCTATCCTCCATTCGGCTTTGAAATATCCGCATCATGTCCCTGCGGCCTTGACTATTTCACCCCTGGGTGTTACCGGTAAGTAACATCGATGGAGAATCAGGAGGCTTTCGGGGGAAGGGGGTTCTCGCCGATTTCAAGGGCTCCAATAGCCAGCGAAACACGGATCTTTCTGTCCGCATTGCGCATGTTTTGAGCATGCGCTGATCAGCGTTGAGATCGGTGCAATTCTTATTCAATAACGAAATCATATTTAATTTTTAGCTTGCGTGAAATTTCATCGCGCTCGTGGAGCATGGAGCTTCCTCCTCGGAAGCATTGCCTCCCTATATTTTCGAGAGATTCCAGAAATGAAGATCATCATTACGTCTATTTTTCTATTTCTTAGCGCCGTCACCGCCATCACGCTCACGTCGGTATCGGCTGAGCCTGCGGGCGACAGCACGGCCGTCACGCAGAATCAGGCCCACGCAGCCGCCCACAGCGCGGGTTCCTTCGTCTAATCGATCAACGGCCCAGTTCGATCCACGGATTGGGCCGTTTCTTCAGCTGAATACGGCCTTGACCAGCTTGTCCCGGTCGTAATTGGCCCCGCACAGCAGCACCACGTTGACCTGGTCGCGGCAGGCGTCCGCGACCTTGGCGAACCCCGCCAGGGCCAGGCCGGCAGAGCCTTCCACCAGCATGTTCTCCTTGAAGGCGAGGTCGCGGAGGGCGGCGGCAATCTCTTCTTCCGAGCAGATGATCGTCTCGTCCACCACGGCCCGCGCCAGCTCAAGCGTGATCGTCTCCTCGGCAAGCCCGCCGGCGACGCCATCCGCCAGTGTCTCCAGATGCTCGGTCTCGACCACCTTGCCCGCTGCCATCGACAGGGCAAGCGCGCAGGAGTTGCGGGCCGCGACGCCATAGACGCGCGCACGGGGCAGGAAGCTCTTCAGCACACTGCCGATACCGCTGATCAGGCCCCCGCCCCCCATGGCAATGAAGACATTGTCGATGTCCGGGTGCTGTTCCAGGAGTTCCAGCCCGATGGTGCCCTGCCCGGCGACGACGTGGGGATCGTCATAGGCCGAGATATATTCATACCCCTTGTCGCGGGCGAGCTCGAGCGCGTGCTGCTCCGCATACCAGGTCTCCGCACCATGCAACCGCGTCTCCACACCATAGGAGCGGATGCGGGCGAGCTTGGCGGCGGCTACCGTCTCAGGCAACACCACGGTCAGGTCCCGCCCGAAGGAACGGGCGGCCTGGGAAGAACCGATGCCGTGATTGCCGGACGAGGCGGTGACCAGATGTCGGCCCGGCGCCATCGCCGAGATCTTGGCGCTGGCACCCCGGATCTTGAAGGAGCCGGTCAGCTGGAAATTCTCTGCCTTGAAGAAGAGACGGCCGCCTGCTTCGGCGCCGATCTGCCGGGACGGCAGCAGCGGCGTCTCGTAGATATGGGCCTTGATGCGTTGGCGCGCCTGCACCGAGCGGGCGGCCGAGGCCAGAACGTCTGGATTCATGACACTATTCTCCTTGGCCGAGGCCTCGCCAGGCCGGGTCAATGCCGCGCGATCTGGCGCAGGAAATCCCGGGTGCGGGCGTGTTGCGGATTTTCAAAAAAAGCCTGAGGCCCTGCACTTTCCACGATCCGGCCGCCATCGAGGAAGACCACGCGGTCGGCCACATTCCTGGCGAAGCCCATCTCATGGGTGACAATGACCATGGTCAGCCCCTCGCGCGAAAGGTCGATCATCACATCGAGCACTTCTTTCACCATTTCGGGATCGAGGGCGGAGGTCGGCTCATCGAACAGCATCACCTTCGGCGACATGCACAGCGCCCGGGCGATGGCCACGCGCTGCTGCTGGCCGCCAGAGAGCTGGCCGGGATAGGAAGCGGCCTTGTCGGCGAGCCGCATGCGCTCCAGCATCGCCATGGCGAGTTCCGCCGCCTCCCTGCGGCCGAGCCTATGCACACGGCGGGGTGCCAGCATCAAATTCTCGAGCGCCGTCTTGTGCGGGAACAGGTTGAACTGCTGGAACACCATGCCGACCTCGCCGGCGAGATCGAGCACGTTGGAGCAGTCCCGCGCCAAGGCATGGCCGGCGATGCGGATATCACCGCCGCTGCGCGTCTCCAGGCCGTTGAGGCAGCGAATGAAGGTGGATTTGCCCGAGCCCGACGGGCCGCACAGCACCACCCGCTCGCTCGCCTTCATCGACAGGCTGACGCCCTTGAGCACGGCATGGGGGCCATAGGATTTGGTGAGATTGTCGGCCTGGATCACGACGCCACCTCCGCAGGCCGGCGGCCAGCCGCCGCTGCCTTGCTGGAACCGAGGCCGGTCGAGCGGAACAACGCACTCTCGCTCACCCGGAAGATGAGGCTGAAGACGAAGCCCACCAGGAGATAGACGAGGCCGGCGACGATGAACACTTCGAAGGGCGCATAGGTCTTGGCGGTAAAGGCCCGCGCCGCGCCCGTCATCTCCATCACGGTCACCGCGCTCGCCAGCGAGCTCGCCTTCAGCACGAGGATGATCTCGTTGCCGATCGAGGGAAAGATCGCCCGATAGGTCTGCGGCAATACGACATCGATGAAGGTACGCCGGCGCGACAGGCCGAGCGAGATGCAGGCCTCGAACTGCCCGGCCGGTATCTTGCGAATGCCGCCGGCGATCACCTCGGCGACATAGGCCGAGGAATTGATGCCGATCGCCAGGATGGCGCAATAGACCGGATCGCGCAGGATCGGCCAGAACACGCTGCTGCGCACGGCAGGGAACTGCGCGAGGCCGTAATAGAGGATGAAGAGCTGCACCAGGAGCGGGCTGCCGCGCAGCAGGAAGGTGTAGAGCCAGGTCGCCCCGCGCAGCAGCCGGAACTTCGAGACCCGGCCCAGGGCGACCGGCAGCGCCACCAGCTGCCCGACCGCAAAGGCAGCCAGGGTGATCAGCAGCGTCAGCTTGAGTCCGGTCAGGACGACGGGAATGGCGCGAAGCAGCATTTCCAGGGACATGTCGCCTCCTATCGCATCCAGGTCAGGCGGCTGTTGCCGAAGCTCAGCACGGCGGTCGAGACGGTGGTGATCAGGACGAAAAGGGCCGCGACGATGAGATAGAAGGTCATCGGCTGGTGAGTGGCGCCGGCCGCCACCACGCCTTTGCGCATCAATTCCTCCAGCCCGACGATGGAGACCAGCGCGCTTTCCTTCAGGATGACCAGCCATTGATTGCCAAGGCCGGGAAGCGCGTGGGAGAACATCTGCGGCAGGATGATCTTGCGGAACAATTGGCCCTGCTTGAGGCCGAGGCTGCGCGCCGCCTCCCATTGCCCCGGAGGAATGGTCTGCAAGGCACCGCGCAGGATCTCGGTCAGATAGGCGCCCGACACGAAGGACAGCGCCGCGATGCCTGCCGCCAGCGCGCTGACCTCGACATAGGCGCCCATCAGGCCGGTGAGCAGCACCGTCCCGCCATAGAACACCAGGAAGATCACCAGCAGTTCCGGCAGGCCGCGAATGACGGCTACATAGGAGGCCACCAGCCAGCGCAGGGGCCTGGGACCGGAGCTCCAGGCGAAGACGGCGGCCACGGCAAGAACGAACCCCACCACGAAGCTGCCGACGGCCACCTGCAGGGTGACGAGAAGCCCCTGAAGGAGTTGCGGAAGATAGGTTGAAACCACGGACATCGGAGGGATCTCGCTTCGGGAGCCCGCTGGAGTGGCGCTCCCCCTCCCCTTTAGGGAGAGGGGCAAGCATCCCATCGGCTCAAGGCGCTACGCGGCGGCGGCGGCGCTTACACTCATTTCTTCTTGAAGGAGACGTCGTATTTGAACCACTTCTCCGAAAGCTTGGCGACCGTGCCGTCGGCGAGCATGGCGTTGACGGCCTCGTCGATGCGCTTTTTCAGATCATCCTTGCCCTTCTTCAGGGCGATGGCCTGGCCCCGGCCGAACTCGGCATAGTCGGCACTGGTGATCAGCGGGCCGGCGATGGTGATGCCGCTGTCCTTGCGGGACGCCATCATGCCTTCCCAGGCGGAACGTTCCATCAGGCCGGCATCGAGACGGCCGGCGACGATATCGTCGGCGACCTGCTCGGCCCGGTCATAGAGACGGACGTCGGCATCCTTGAAATGGGCCCGGATCACCGCCTCATGGGTCGAACCCGTCTGCGCACCGATCACCTTGCCGGCCAGCCCCTCTTCGAGAGCCTTGGTGTCTTTGGCCTGGGCGACGGGACTCCCGGCGGCGACGACGATGTTGTTGGGCGCATCGGCATAGGGTGCCGAGAAATCGACCTGCTTCTCGCGCTCGTCGTTGATCGACAGGCCCGACATGATCAGATCGTATTTGCCGACCTGCAGGCCGGGCAGCAGGCCGTCGAAAGCCTGGTTGGTCCAGCTGCAATCGGCACCGATGCGCTTGCAGACCTCGTTGCCGATGTCACGATCGAAGCCGACGATCTCATTGGCGGCATCGACGGACTCCCAGGGCGGAAAATCCGCACTGGAGGCGATGCGCAGGCTTTCGGCCCTGGCAGCCGAAACGCCCAGCAGCGCGGCGAGCGAAACCAACAATACTCTCTTCACGGCAGTCCCCTCTCAAGAAACATGAACGGCGCGGGCATGGCGGGCTGCCCGCTCAGACGACGAAAAACGGACTCACATCACCAGATCGGGCACTCGCTGCAGGGCTGTCCTGGTGATGGCGATGTCCTGGGTGGCCAGACCGGTGAGGTCGGCAATGGTGATCGCGTCGCTGGAACCGCGCCCCGGCTTCGATCCGTTCAGGATGGCGCCGAGTTCGAGGCAGTCCTCCTGCCGGAACAGGCCGGCCTGGAAGGCGGCGGCGAATTCGCCATGGTCGAGGCTCTGGCTGGCGAGATCGGCGACCAGCAGATCCGCCCTTGCAATCAAGGCCGGATCCAGCTCCTGCTTGCCGGAGGCGTCTGCTCCAACAGCGGTGATGTGGGTGCCGGGCGTGATCCATTCACTCGCGACATAGGGCGCGGTCGAGGGCGTGGTAGCGATGATCACGTCGGCCGAGCGACAGGCCTCTTCCAGATCGGCCGCAACCGAGACGTCGATGGGCGACCCGGCGAATTCGTCGGCGAGTTCGCGCGCCTTCTGCACCGAACGGCCCCAGACCAGGAACTGCACGGGACGCTTGGCCAGCGCCGCGGCGGCGCGGATCTGGAAGCGCGCCTGCGTACCCGTACCAAGCACGGCGAAGACTTCGCTGTCGGGGCGGCAGAGGGCGAAGGTGGCAACGGCGCCGCCGATGCCGGTGCGCAGATTGGTGAGCCAGCCTTCATCGTTGAGGATGGCGACGGTGGCGCCGGTGACGGCCGAAATCGCGATCATCATGCCGCTGCTCGACGGCAGGCCGCGCTTGGGATTGTCGTAGAAACCGGAAGCGATCTTGACCACGAAGATCGGGTCGCCGGCGATATAGCCATATTTGATGTGGCAATCGGCATTCTGCGCCGGCAGCCCGAGATAGCCGACCGGCGGCACATTGGCCCGGCCATCCGCGACGGCGACATAGGCATCGGTGATAGCTGAGATGGCGGCAACGTCGATCGAAACCAGCTCCTGGAGCTGGGCCAGCGAAAGGCTAATCATTTCTCGTTTCTCAAATATTTGTAGACCGTCGCGCGCCCCATGCCGAGCACGCGCGAGATGTAGGCGGCGGCGTTCTTGCCGCTGAAGGCGCCGCTGTCGGCAAGGGCGGTGACCAGATCCTTGCGGTCGGCATGGGTCATCGAGGAAATCGTGACGTTGCGCCCCTGCGTCCATTGCCGGATGAACTCGTTGATCCTTTCGTGCCAGTCTTCCTTGAACAGTGCATCCGGCCGGTAATGCGGCTCGGGCACGCGCACCAGCGCCGACAAGGTCTGCATCACGGCGTGGAAGTCGGAGACGTTGACGTTGATGCACATCACGCCCAGCGGAGCGCCTGCCTCGTCGCGCAGCACGACGGTGATCGACTTGAGGGCCCGGCCATCCCAGTTGACCTTCTCATAGGGACCGATCACCGGGTTCTGGCTATCGAAATCGACCTCGTGCAGCAGCGAGGGCTCGCCCAGCACGCGCTTGGAGAAATTGCCGGCGATGTAGACGGCCTTGTCGGTGGCGAGCTCATGCAGGACCACCTCGACATAGGGCTGGAACAGTGCCGCGATGGCGTCACAGATCGGGCGATAGCGATGAAGGCTGTCCATAGGCATCCGATCCAAGCGTCATCCCCTATCGCGGCGCGGTTGGCGCGGCTTCTCGATAAAGCTCGCCATGCCATCGCCATCCTGGCCGCAACGTTTAGGCCTCAAGAACAAAAAAGTCTACAAGAGATTTTATGTCTACAACAATGCCTGTTCGGCCGTGGCCGAAAGAAGGCGAACGCCAGTGCCGATGATGGCATCGTTGAAATCGTAGTCGGGCTGGTGAAGCCGGCCATTGCGGTCCGATGGGCCATTGCCGATCCAGGCATAGGCACCGGGCAGATGCTCGAGAAAGGCGCCGAAATCGTCACCCGCCATGGTCGGCACGCCGATATGCAAGGCGGGGCTGCCGGGCAATGTGCGGGCAGCCCGGCGCATGATCTCGGCCTCGGCCGGCGTGTTGACCACGGGCGGGCTCGGCAGGTCGTCGAAACCGATCTCGACCTCTGTCGAGGCGATCCTGGCGGCGGATTGGGCGATCTCCTCCACCCGCGCCTTCAGCAGGGCCAGAATGTCGGAGCGCAGGCCGCGGAAAGTGCCGGCCAAAGTGGCCTCACGCGAAATCACGTTCTGGGCAAAGCCGCCCTGGAACGAGCCGACGGTGACGACGGCCGCCTCGAGCGGATTGACGGCCCGGCCCACCGCCTGCTGGATGCCGGTGACGAAATGGCTGCCGGCCAGCACGGGATCGCCGGTCATGTGCGGCATGGCGGCGTGACCGCCGGGCGCCTTGAACTTCAGGGTGAATTCCCCCGCCCCGGCCATCACCGGGCCATCATGGACGATCACCTCGCCGGCCGGCACATCCGGCCAATTGTGCAGGCCGAAAATATTGCGGGCGGGGAAGCGCTCGAGCAGGCCGGCATCCAGCATGAGCTGGGCGCCGCCATAGCGCTCCTCCGCCGGCTGGAACACCAGATAGACCGTGCCGCGAAAACGGCGGGTCAGCGAGAGATAGGACGCCGCCCCCAGAAGCATAGTCATGTGGCCGTCATGGCCGCAGGCGTGCATGGCGCCGGGGATCTGCGAGCGATGGTCGAAGCTGTTGTGCTCATCCATGGCGAGGGCATCCATGTCGGCACGCAGGGCCACGCCGGGGCCCTCCCCGCTCCCTTCGACGACGCCGACCATGCCATAACCGCCGACGCCGGTATGGACGGGAATTCCCATTTCGGTCAGCCTTTCGGCAACGAAGACCGAGGTCCAGGCTTCCTCGCGGGAGATCTCCGGATGACGATGCAGATCGTGCCGCATTGCGATCAGGCGAGGCAGGGCGTCTTCGACGATGTCGGTCATTGCAGGATTCATCCGTCAAATGGCAAGCATAGACGAACTAGTCCACAATGAATGTTTTGTCTACATGAACAGGAAATGGCTTCGGATCGGTGTGCCGGCCTTCTCAACTCCATCGGCATACTGATGGCGCGGGACCGGCACACCGCGTTCCGAGCCTCAGCCGCGCAGGCGCTTGCCGTTCTCGTCGAAGCGCAAGGTCCTCGTCGCATCGGGCGTGGCGTAGATGGTGGCGCCCGGCTCGACCTGATACTCGCCGGAGAGCCGCACGGTGATCGAGCCCGCCTTCTCGGTATCGAGATAGAGATAGGTGTCGGCACCCAGATGCTCGGCATAGACGACAGTGCCCTTCCAGTCGCCGGTCTCCCGGCTGACGGTGACATGCTCGGGCCGCACGCCGATCGTCTTGACGCTCTCGCCAAGGCGCCCGCCATCGACGAAGTTCATCTTGGGCGAGCCGATGAAGCCGGCGACGAAAGTGTTGTCGGGATCGTTGTAGAGCTGCATGGGCGCGCCGACCTGCTCGATATGGCCGGCATTCAGCACCACGATCTTGTCGGCCAGCGTCATGGCCTCGACTTGGTCATGCGTCACATAGATCATCGTCGATTTGAGGCGCTGGTGGAGCTGGGCGATCTCGATGCGGGTGTTGACGCGTAGAGCCGCGTCGAGGTTGGACAGGGGCTCGTCGAACAGGAAGAGCTTGGGCTCGCGCACCACGGCGCGACCGATGGCGACGCGCTGGCGCTGGCCACCGGAGAGTTCGGACGGCCGGCGGTCCAGATAGGGTTCGAGCGCGAGCATGGCCGAGGAAGCCTTGATGCGCTTGTCGATCACGGCCGCCGCCTCGCCGGCCTGCTTGAGGCCCAGGCCCATATTGTTGCGCACGGTGAGGTGAGGATAGAGCGCATAGCTCTGGAACACCATGGCGATGCCGCGCTTGGCCGGCGGTACGTCGTTGACGCGCTGACCGTCGATCCTGACGGCGCCGGAGGTGGTGTCCTCGAGCCCGGCGATGATGCGCAGCAGCGTGGACTTGCCGCAGCCCGACGGCCCCACGAAGACGACGAACTCGCCGTCCGCAACTTCGAGGTTGATCCCCTTGAGGATATCGACCGAACCGAAGGATTTCTTCACATTCTCGATATTCAGCGAACCCATGATACTTCCCCTAGAATTGGCCTGTGGGGCGCATGCGCGCGTCTTCATCCGCTCCGGGCGGACTGTGATGAGATTGCATTGCCGTTTGAGGAGAGCCGGCTCTCTTGAGCCGGCTCAGCACCGGGCCGCTACTTGACAGCGCCCGAGGTGATGCCGCGGATGAGCTGCCGCGAGAAGATCACATAGAGCACCAGCACCGGCAGGATGGCGAGCGACAGCGCCGCCAGCACGGCATTCCAATTGGTGACAAACTGCCCGATGAAGACCTGGGTACCCAGCGTGATGGTCTTGGTGCTCTCGCCTGGGGCCAGGATCAGCGGGAACCATAGATCGTTCCAGATCGGGATCATGGTGAAGACCGCGACGGTCGCCATGGCCGGCCGTACCAGCGGCAGGACGAGGCGGAAGAAGATGCGGTATTCCGACAATCCATCGATGCGCCCGGCATTCTTGAGATCGTCCGAGACCTGCTTCATGAACTCGGACAGGATGAAGACCGCCAGCGGCAGGCCCTGGGCCGTATAGACCAGGATGAGCGCCGTCAGTGTGTTGACCAGGCCCGTGGCGACCATGAGCTGCAGGATGGCAACGGTGCCGAGCCTGATCGGGATCATGATGCCCAAAGCCAGGTAGAGCCCCATCAGCGTGTTGCCCCTGAAGCGATACTCGGCGAGCGCGAAGGCCGCCATGCCGCCGAGCAGCAGCACGAAGAACAGGGAGACCACCGTGACGATCATGCTGTTCTGGAAGTAGAGGAAGAAGTCGCCCTGGGCGAGCACGGTCTTGTAGCCGATGGCGTCGAAGGTCGTCGGCCCCGGCGGTGTCAGGGGCGAGCGGAAGATCGCGTCCCTCGACTTGAAGGAGTTGATCAGGATCAGGATCACCGGAAACAGGGCGATCACGGTGTAGGTGATCAGCACCGTATGGGCGGCGATCGACCGGGCCGGAGAGTGCGTGGCTTTGCTCATGTCGATCTCCTCAGAACTGATAGCGCCGCAGCCGCGTCTGGATGGCGAAGAGGTAGACGCACACGCCGGCCAGGATGATGAAGAACATCATGGAGGCGATGGTGGCGCCCATGTTCGGATCGCCGAGCTGCAGCTGGAAGCCGAAGAAGGTGCGGTAGAGGAAGGTACCGAGAATGTCGGTGGCATAGTTCGGCCCGGCCAGCGCGCCCTGCGCCGAATAGATCAGGTCGAAGGCATTGAAGTTGCCGACGAAGGTCAGGATCGAGATGATACCGATCGAAGGCAGGATCAGCGGCAGCTTGATCTTCCAGAACTGGGCGATGCCGGTGATGCCATCCATCTCGGCCGCCTCGATCACCTCGTCGGGGATCGACAGCAAGGCGGCATAGATCAGCATCATCGGAATGCCCACGAACTGCCAGACCGAGACGAGGCCGAGCGTGGTCAGCGCATAGGCTTCCTTGCCGAGCAGCGGCGTGAACCAGCTCTTGAGGCCGATCAGGTCGAGCATCGAGGGCGCCACGCCCCAGAGCGGGGAAAGGATCAGCTTCCACACGAAGCCGACGATCACGAAGGACAGCACGGTCGGAATGAAGATCGCCGTGCGGTAGAAGGCGGCGAAGCGCAGCTTGGGATGGGAGAGCAGCGCCGCCAGCACGACGCCGATCGGGTTCTGCACCACCATGTGGATGAGGAAGAACCAGCAATTGTTGCGCAGGGCGTTCCAGAAGCTGGAGGCCCAGCGCGGATCGCCGAACAGCGTGCGGAAATTGTCGAGCCCCGCGAAATGCGACACACCATCGACGGTCCGGAACAGCGAAAGCTGCAGGGTACCGATCAGCGGCAGGATCATCACGAGCGTGTAGATGATGACGGCCGGCGCCAGGAAAACCGGAATGTGCCAGCGGAACGCTTTTCTACTTGGTGAATCTTCGAGAGACATTGCAGCAATCCTCGCATGTGCGTTGCTGTTGTCGGAGATGGCGATGAGGGGGAGGATGGCCGCGCCGTCATCGAGGCGCGGCCGAGCCGAGCTTACTTAGCCGGCTTATACCAGCTGTCGAGCCCCTTCTGGAGCTTCTCGGCAGCAGCTTGCGGCGTGTCGACGCCGTTGATCACATTGGCGGATTCCACCCAGGTCTCGTTCTCGAGATTGGGCGTGCCGCGCGACAGGATCTTGTAGGTCGAGCGGATCGTCGACTTGCACTTGTTGCGCCAGGAAACGAATTCCTGCGCCAGCGGATTTTCGAGCTTCACCTCGCTCTTGGCGAGGCTGAAGAAGCCCGGCAAAGCATTGGCGTAGAGCGTGGCGAATTCAGGCGAAGCGATCCAAGCCAGCAGCTTCTTGGCTGCTTCCGGGTTCTTGCTCTTGGCGTTCAGGCCGAAGCCGATGTCGTTGTGGTCGGAGATGTAGCAGGTATCGCCGGCCTTGCGCACCGGCGGCGGGAAGGCGCCCATCTTGAACTGCGCCTGGGCACCGAAGGGGGAGATTTCCCAGGAGCCGGCCGGATAGATGGCGGCACGGCCGAGCGTGAACAGGTTCTGGCTGTCGGGATAGGTCTGCGCTTCGAAACCGTCGCCCAGATAGGACTTCCACTTGGCGAGCGTGACGAAGGGCTCGATCCAGTCGGCATCGGTCAGCTTCTGGCTGCCCTTGATCAGAGCCAGGCGCCCCTCCTCGCCCTTCCAATAATTCGGGCCGATGTTCTGGTAGCCCATGGTCGCGGCTTCCCACAGATCCTTGGTACCCATCGCCATCGGAACATAGGTGCCGTCCGCCTTGATCTTGTCGAGGGCGGAGAAGAACTCTTCCTCGGTCTGCGGCGGCTTGAGGCCGAGCTTGTCGAAGGCGTCCTTGTTGTAGATGAAGCCGTGGATCACCGAGGCCACCGGCACGCAGAAGGTGGTCTTGCCGTCGTCGGTCTGCCAGGCAGACTTGGACGTGTCGGTGAAATTGTCCATGCCCGGCAGGGTCGACAGATCCGTCAGCTGCCCCTTCTTGTAGAGCTCCAGCGAGGCATCGAAAGGACGGCAGGCAATCACGTCGCCGGCGGTGCCGGCATCGAGCTTGGCGTTGAGCGCGGCATTGTATTCAGGCGGCGCCGACGGGGTGAAGTTCACCTTGATGCCGGGATTGGCCTTCTCGAAAGCCGGGATCAGCTTTTCCTGCCAGATGGCAAGATCGTCATTGCGCCAGCTCTCGATGGTGAGGGTCGCATCCTCGGCCCAGGCGGCCGTCACGCCGAGAAAAGTAGTGCCCAGGAATAGGGCCGTCAAAAGTCGCTTCTTCATCCGTCTTCCTCCCTGTACCGGCCACTGCCTGGGCCGGCTCTGGTCGACCTTGCGGTACCCAGCCCCCGCCGGGATGCGCCGCTCATGCAGCCTTTCCGGCCGGCAACTGGTCTGCTGCCCGGAGACCCGAAGAACCTGCATGCCCGCAAGCCTCCGCTCGGCAGCGCCGGCCTAGGTCCGACCCCACCCCTCCGATGCGCCGGACAATACCAAATAAATACCACTTGTCTAGTGATCTCACACAACTTTTCTCGATGAAGCATCACATTTCGTATAAGTATCTGTTTTAACTTAGTTTAAATTTTTTGCCCAGAACACCTCTTGACGAGTGGTAGCTTATTGGTATTGTCTTCGCATAGGGAGAACACAGCAATGATGATCCTCGGCGTCGATGGTGGAGGCACGAGCTGCAGGGCGGCGCTCGCGACAGCCCAAAGCCAGATCATCGGCCGCGCCAAGGCCGGGTCGGCCAATATCCGCACGGATTTGAACGGGGCCTGCGAGAGCATCATGGTAGCCGTCGGCCAGGCCTTCGCCGCCGCCGGCCAGGATCCGGCCCATATTCCCGACACACCCGTCGTGCTCGGCCTGGCGGGCGCCAATATCGGAACCTATGCTGCCGAACTGCGGGCTCGCCTGCCCTTTCGCCGCTGCTTGATCGAGTCCGACGTGCTCATCGCCCTGGAAGGCGCGATCGGCGCGGGAGACGGCGCCATCGGCATCCTGGGCACGGGCAGCCACTATCTGGCGCGTCAGTCGGGCGAGATCCGCCGCCTGGGCGGCTGGGGTTTCCTGCTCGGTGACCAGGGCAGCGGCGCCAGGATCGGACGAGACCTGCTTGAGGAGGCACTGCTCGCCCATGACGGCATAGCCCCCCATACCTCCCTCCTGGATGCCGTTCTGGCAGCGCATGGCAACGATCCGCAGGCGATCGTGGAGTTCACCAAATCCGCTCAGCCCCGTGATTTCGGAACTTTCGCGCCGATGGTCTTCGACTATCTCGAGCGCGGAGATCCAGCGGCGGACAAGATCGTCGAGAGGGCCGTCTCGGCGGTCGAGGCTTCCCTGGACGCCCTTGCGCTTGCCAACGCGACGCCCCGTTGCTTATTGGGCGGCCTGGCAACGCTGGTCGGACCTCGCCTGCCCCCGAAACACCGGGAGCGGCTCGTGCCTCCTCTGCAGGACGCGTTGGGCGGCGCAGTATCCATGGCTGCCCGATTATTCGGCCTCGAGCGGTCATTGTCGGATGGCAAACAGGGACTGATGCAGCCATGATCGCCAGGCAGTTGAGTCACGCCGAACTCTTGCCCTCCTACAGGGAGCAGGCCCGGGAATTCGGCTTGGAAAGGCAAGCCATGAGTGACGCCGTCGACCTCATCTTCCGCTCCCTCGCCGATGCCAAGGGCAGCAACGCGCCGCTCTATCTGCAATTGCGCAAATCGATCGAGGAAGCCGTGCGGGACGGTGTCCTGGCCGCAGGCGACGCGCTCCCTTCCGAGCGCGACATCGCCATGAAGGCCGATATTTCACGCGTCACCGTGCGCAAGGCGCTGCAGAACCTGGTCGAACAGGGCGTGCTGATCCAGCGTCACGGTTCCGGCACCTTCGTCGCGCCCCGGGTCGAGCGCGTCGAGCAATCCCTGTCGCGCCTGACATCCTTCACCGAGGACATGGCGCGGCGCGGCAAGCTGGTACACTCGGTCTGGCTCGAGCGCGGCCTCTATGTGCCCTCGCCGCAGGAGACGATGATCCTCGGTCTGACCGCCAACGAGATGGTGGCGCGTGTGAACCGTCTGCGCTTTGCCAATGAAGCCGCCGTCGCGATCGAACGCGCCTCGATCGGGGCCTCGCTGCTGCCGAACCCGGAAGCGGTCGGCTCTTCGCTCTACGCCGCCCTTGCCGAGCATGGCAACAAGCCGGTCCGCGCCGTCCAGCGCATCTCCGCCGCCAATCTCGGGCCGGAGGATGCCCAGCTTCTGCGCGTACCTCCCGGAGCCGCCAGCCTCAACATCGAGCGCGTCTCCTATCTGCCGAGCGGCAAGGTGGTTGAATTCACCCGGTCGATCTACCGGGGCGATACCTATGATTTCGTAGCGGAATTGCGTCTGGCCGAGCCCAGCGAAGGAGAAGCACTGTGACAACAGAGACCCACATGCGCCGCGAGGTGCTGGAAATTCCCCAGGCCGTCGCGCGCCTGTTCGAACAATCCGCCACCGAGATGGAGCGGGCGGGCACCGAGCTGAAGGCCGTCGATCCGCGCGTCCTCGTCACCGTGGCCCGCGGCTCCTCCGACCATGCCGCCTCTTTTATCAAATATGCGGTCGAATTGACCACCGGCGTGCCGGTCGCCTCGCTCGGCCCCTCGATCGCTTCGATCTACCAGGCGCCACTCAAGCTCGCCGGCGCCGCCAGCCTTTCCATCTCGCAGTCCGGCAAGAGCCCCGACATCGTCGCCATGGCGGAAGCGGTGCGCCGCAGCGGCGCCGTCGCCGTTGCCCTCACCAACACGGCAGGCTCGCCCCTGGCGCTCGCGGCCGATCACGCCATCGATATCGCCGCCGGCACCGAGAAGAGCGTTGCCGCGACCAAGACCTTCGTGAACTCCGCCGTGGCCGGCCTCGGCGTCCTCGCCCACTGGGCCGGCGACAAGGCGCTGCTGTCAGCCCTTCAGGACCTGCCCCGTCATCTTGAGCAGGCTGTCGCTTGCGATTGGACCACCTTCGCCGATGCCCTTGACGGCACTTCTTCGGTCTTCGTGCTCGGCCGCGGACCGGCCCTGGCGATCGCCAACGAGGTGGCCCTGAAGTTCAAGGAGACCTGCTCGGTGCACGCGGAAGCCTATAGCGGCGCCGAGGTCATGCATGGGCCGATGGCGCTGGTCGGGCCCGGTTTCCCGGTGCTGGCCCTGGCGGCTCGCGACAAGGCGGAAAGCTCGATCATCGGTGCCGCCGACGCGCTGGCGGCCAAGGGGGCCGCTGCCTTCATCACCGCCGACGGCGCCAGGCAAGCCGCCCGCCTGCCCTTCGCAGCCACCGGCCACCCGCTGACCGACCCGCTGGTGCTGATCGCTTCCTTCTACGCCTTCGTCGAGGCCTTCGCCCGTCGTCGCGGCCTCAATCCCGACGAGCCCCGCAATCTGCGCAAGGTCACGGAGACGGTATGAGCATGCAATCGGCCCTGCTCGCCCCGCGCATCTTCGATGGCGAGGCCTGGCACCAGGATGCCGCCGTGATCGTCGATGGCGAGCACATCGAGGCGATCGTGCCGCGCAGCGCCGTGCCGGCAGGCATGGCGGTCGAGACGATCGAGACGGGTTTCATCGCCCCCGGCTTCATCGACCTCCAGGTCAATGGCGGCGGCGGTGTGATGCTGAATGACAGCCGCGACGCCGAAACCATCGCCACCATCTGCGCGGCCCACGCCCAGTTCGGCACCACGGCCCTGCTGGCGACCCTGATCACCGACACGCCCGCCATCACCGCCGAGGCCCTCGAGGCTGGCGCGGAGGCCGAACGACGGAAGGTGCCGGGTTTCCTCGGCCTGCATATCGAGGGGCCGCACCTGGCCGTTTCACGCAAAGGCGCGCATGATCCGCAATTGATCCGCCCGATGGAGGAGACCGATCTCGCCAGGCTGATTGCCGCCAGAGGCCAGGTTCCCGTCCTGCTCACGACGGTCGCGACGGAATCGGTAACGCCGGCCCAGATTCGCCGCCTCGCGGAGGCCGGTCTGGTCGTCAGCATCGGCCATAGCGACGCCGAATATGGCGACGTGGTCGCAGCCGCGGAAGCCGGTGCCTCCATGGCCACGCATCTGTTCAACGCCATGAGCCAGATCAAGAATCGCGAGCCGGGACTTGCCGGCACGGCGATCGCACTCGGCGGCCTCTCCGCCGGGCTGGTGGCCGACGGTATCCATGTCGACCCCATCATCATCGACATCGCGCTACGGGCCAAGAAGCAACCCGGCCGGATCTTCCTGGTCACCGACGCCATGGCCACCATCGGCACGGATATGCGGCAGTTCACGCTCAATGGCCGCGTGATCAAACGCGAAAACGGTCGCCTGACCCTCGATGACGGCACTCTCGCAGGCGCCGATCTCGACATGATTTCGGCCGTGCGTTTCATGCATGAGCGGATCGGCCTCGAACTCGGCGAAGCCCTGCGCATGGCCTCGCTTTATCCGGCCATGGCCGTTGGCATGGACCGACATTATGGCCGCCTCGATCGGGGCAGCCGGTCCGACATGGTCGTGCTGACGGATGATCTGGCGATCGATTCGGTCCGGATCGGCGGATCGGTAGTTTTCCGCTCGGGAACGCCACGTTGATACAATAAAAAATAGATGCATACTGATACGCTTCCTGGAAAGAATTGGCCAGGAAGCGTTTCCATTTCTATACTATGGCCGGACTCTATCGCGACAACCGACTCGTATATTTTTTATGCCTTTGCGTCAGCATGATATCTCTGCTTGTCATTGGCTTAAAAAAATTCTCAGGTGATATATTTCATATCACGCCCATGTCACAGCCTTTCGTCATAGGGAAGGCAATTGTTAGACTTGGGCATTGGATGGTTGGATGAGCGATCCTTCGGACCCGCTCGGAAGTGGAGACGGCTCGGTCGTCACGCCGCTTCTTACGAAATTTCGCGGCCTCACTTCACCGGGACATCGGCAATTTGCCGTGGCCGAATTCGAATTCGCGGATGGGGCGATCATCCGCATCCCCATCGCCAGCGATGCCGTGGCCTCCTTCAACGATGCCTTGGTGGTGTGGATGTCGAAGGGCAATGCGGCTGGTGCGATCGTGCATTGAGCCGTCATGCCGAAAAGCCGGCTGACTTTCGCTTGAGAGAAAGCGTTGAAGCGACAAGTTCAGGCAAACCGTCCATAGCGGCGAAGGCGGCTTCAGCCATGCAGATGGCGCCTGCCCCATTTGCGCTCGGACAGTTCGGCGTTGCAGCGTTCCTGCTTCCTGTGCCAGAGATAGCCCGACAGGATAACCGCGCCGATGGCAATATCCGCGGCGAGAACCTTGAACAGGGCCGGCATCCAGAGGGCTGCCAGCAAGGCACTGGCATCGACGGCAAGGCTGGTCATCGGAACAACTCCCTCAATCGTCCCAAACCAGCACTGAACCTACGCCCCGACCCCGGCATTTTGATGTCGTCAGCCATAGGGGTTGGAAAAATACCTCACAACCCGCCGAGGAAGCTGGCGAGATTGTCGCCGAGCGCATCGCAGACATAACCACCCTCCTGCACGATCGCCATCGGCAACCCGAGGCTGGCGATACGGGCGGCAATGCGAGCGAACCCCTTGGTGGTCACCGTCAATTCCTGGAAGGGGTCGCCCTCGAAAGCGTCGAGGCCGAGTGCCACCACCAGCGCGCCCGGCGCGAAGGCGGCAATGCGGTCCAGGGCGATGTCGAGGGCCGCGAGGAAGCCTTCGTCACCCGTCTTGCGCGGCAGGGGCAGATTGAGGTTGTAGCCGAGCCCCTCGCCTTCGCCGCGTTCGTCCGGATGCCCCCAGAAGAAGGGATAGAAGCGGATGGGATCGGCATGAACCGAAACCGTGAAGATGTCGGAGCGGCCATAGAACATGCCCTGGGTGCCGTTGCCGTGGTGCAGGTCGACATCGAGAATGGCAATTCGGTCATAACGGCTGCGCAGGGCCTGGGCGGCGATGCCACTGTTGTTGAAGAAGCAGAAGCCCCCGGCCAGATCGGCAAAGGCGTGATGGCCCGGCGGACGGCAGAGCGCATAGGCGGCGCGTTCGCCGCCGAGCACCAGGCCGGCGGCATGATAGGCCGTATGGGCGCTGGCCAAGGCCGCCTCATAGGTCCCGGCCGAGATCGGGCAGGCCGTATCGGCCATATGATAACCCGCCTGTCCGACGGCGGAGGCTGGATAAGCCCCGTTGCGACGATCGGGATGGATGTTGGGGATCACCTCGGCAGAGGCCCCATCGATCTCGCACCAGCGCGCATGAATATGGCGGAGGAAGTGGATGTAGTCGGGCTTGTGCACCGCGGCGACAGGCACCAGGCCGGCATCGTCGGGCGCGACCTGCGTCAGGCCGGCGCCAAGGGCTGCCTGCAACAGGATGTCACAGCGGCGCGGCACTTCCGGATTGGGCCTCTGCGTGCCGCTCGACAGGAAGAAGGTCGGATCGTGGCGCCTTTGGGTTTCGCTGAATACGACCTTCATGCCCGCTGTTCCTCCGTCGGCTGCGACTCGATCCGCCCCTGTTTAGCCGATTTGGCCGGAACCGTGGCTGTCAAATCGCCGCTGGCTGTGACCCGCGAAACTGCCGGACTGCTCAATCGATGCGAGAAACCGGTACTGCTTCCCGAAGGATCGTTTCATGCGTCCGAGTACCGCTTTCCTTGCGCTGCTGGCCCTCGGCTGCGCCATACTGGTCTTTCTTGAGACGCAGGGACATTACCTGGCACGGTTGATCGACAGCCGGCTGCCCTGCCAGCAGAACCCCGCCAATTCCGCGCCCTGCTATGTGACGACGAGCCTCACCGTCATCGTCGCAGCCGCCGCCATCGGGCTGGCGGCGCTCGCCGTGGTGCTGGTGCGGGCGCTGATGGCCCGCCGTTGCTGATGCACGATCAGTAGGTGGCCCGGCCGCCCGAAATGTCGAACACGGCACCGGTGGTGAAGGAGCATTCCTCGCTGGCGAGCCAGGTGATGATGGCGGCCAGTTCCTCCACGGTGCCGAAGCGCCCCATCGGGATCTTCGACAGCATGTAGTCGATATGGGCCTGGCTGACCTGCTGGAGGATCGGCGTATCGACCGTTGCCGGCGTAATGGCGTTGACGGTGATGCCTTCCTTCGACAATTCCTTGCCCAGCGACTTGGTGAGCCCGATCACCGCCGCCTTGGAGGAGGAATAGGCCGACGCCGTGGGATTGCCTTCCTTGCCGGCGATGGAGGCGACGTTCACGATGCGGCCATAGCCATGCTTCTGCATCAGCGGCGCAACGAAGCGGTTGCAGTAGAACAGGCCGTTGACGTTGATGTCGTAGACCCGCTTCCACTCCTCGATCGGATAATTGACCAGCAATTCGTTCTTGCCGGCCACGCCGGCGGAACAGACCAGCACGTCGATGCGGCCGAGCTGGCTTTCCGCAGTCTGGGCCGCCTTCTCGACGGCGATAGGGTCGGTGATGTCGATGGCGATGCCATGGGCCTTCGGGCCCAGCGCCTGGCGCACCGTCTCGATGCGGGCGGCATCCACGTCCCAGATCGAGACCGAACCGCCCTCGGCCACGATGCGCTCGGCCGTCTTGAGGCCGATGCCGGAGGCTCCGCCGGTGATGATGGCGCCGCGGCCCTCATAGCGAATGATCGTGGTCATGCCGGTCCTTCCCTGCCTTCCGAATGCCGGCCGTGCTGCCGGCGCCGCCGTGTTTTCCGGGGCAATCGGGTGATATCGGATTATTTGTCAGACAACAAGAGAGTGAGCTTTCAGGAATTTGTAAACTTGACTGACAAGTTTCTTGCGTCACTATTCGGCGCAACCCAACGCAGGAAGGACGAGGCATGGCATCTCCCCGCATCAAGCAGGTCAGGACCTATCTGGTCCGCAGCGAAGGCGGCGGCGATTATTTCAGCCAGAAGCAGGGCCATTGGCTGATCGACACGCTGATCGCCAATCCGATGTCGGGCTATGCCGACTACAAGGCCTCGCGCACCAGCTGGGGCGTCAACGTCATGGGCTCGATCGTGGTGGAGATCGAGACTGAGAGCGGCCATGTCGGGCTCGCCACGGGCTTTGGCGGCGAGCCTGCCTGCTGGCTGATCCAGCACCATTTCCGCCGCTTCCTCGACGGCGCCGACCCGCGCGACCTCAATCGCCTCTGGGACCAGATGTTCCGGGCATCGATGTATTACGGCCGCAAGGGCCTGCCGCTCGCGACCATCTCCGTGGTGGACCTGGCGCTGTGGGACCTGATCGGCAAGATGAGGGAGGAACCGGTCTACAAGCTGATCGGCGGCCGCACCAAGGATGAGATCCGCTTCTACTGCACCGGCCCGCGGCCGGAAGCGGCCCGCCGGCTCGGCTTCTGGGGCGGCAAGGTGCCTCTGCCCCATGGCCCGGCCGACGGCATCGACGGCCTGCGCGCCAATGTGTCCTTCCTCGCGGCGCATCGCGAAACCGTCGGCCCCGATTATCCGCTGATGGTGGATTGCTACATGGCACTCGACGTGCCCTATGCGATCGAGCTCGCCACCGCCTGCAGGGACCTCGACATCTATTGGTGGGAAGAGGTGCTGCATCCCGATGATGTCGACGGCTATGCGCTACTCAAGAGAGCTTTGCCGGCAACGAAATGGACGACGGGCGAGCATGAATATTCGCGCTACGGCTTCCGCAAGCTGATCGAGGGGCGCCATATCGACATCCTGCAGCCCGACGTGATGTGGGTCGGCGGCCTGACCGAATTGCTGCGGATCTCCGCCCATGCCAGCGCCTATGACATTCCCGTGGTACCGCATGGCAGCGGCCCCTTCAGCTATCACTTCGTGATGTCGCAGCCTCATTCGCCCTATTGCGAATATGTCGCCAACAGCGCCGACGGCCAGGACGTCCTGCCGGTTTTCGGCCCCCTCTTCACCAATGAACCGGTGCCTCGAAACGGACGCCTCGACGTTCCCGACACCCCGGGTTTCGGCCTGATCCGCAATCCGGCAGCAGTGCTGGTCGAAGCCGGAGCATAGCAGGACGCCCCGTCCTGCTTCGGTGCTTGCCCTCGGGTCGCCAATGTGATCACAGTCGGCGATGAGCACTGACAGTCTCGCCGCCGTCGAACCGGCCGACACCACGCCCAACCCGCTGCATCAGCAGGTCTACAGGACGCTGCGCGAACAGCTGATCATCGGCAATTTCCATCCCGGCAAAAGCATGAGCCTGCGCGGCATCAGCGACATGCTGGGCGTGGGCGTGATGCCTTGCCGCGAGGCGATCCGCCGCCTGGCCGCCGAGAACGCCCTGGAGGTCCAGCAGAACAGGCGGGTCTGCGTGCCGCATCTGACCGTGGCCCGCTTCGAGGAGCTGATGAGCGCGCGGCTCGCCCTCGAGCCGCTCTGCGCCCGGCGCGCTTTGCCTTTTGTCGATAGCGACAGGCTGGAGCGCATGATCGCCCATGACGAGACGATGAACCGGAACTACAAGACCGGCAACGCCGACGTCTACATGCTCGCCAATTACAACTTCCACTTCGAGCTCTACCGCGCCGGCAATTCGGACGTGCTGGTGCCGTTGCTCGAAAGCGTGTGGGTGCAGTTCGGCCCCTTCATGCGCACCATCTATGATGTGGTCGAAGGCGCCGAGATCATCGACAAGCACAAGATGGCGATCGAGGCGATTCGCCGGAACGATGCGGATTCACTGCGCACCGCCATCGAGGCCGACATTCTCGATGGCATGTACCTGCTGCGGCATACGCTCGGCCTGGGCGCGAACTAACACCACTGTTGCAGTTTTCATTCGAAGGGGATTGGAGTGTCAGCCCTTGCGCTCCTGCAGGATGTTGCCGCCGTCCACCACCAGCACGGAGCCGTTAACGTAGCTTGCGCCGTCGGAGGCCAGGAAAGCCACCGCAGCGGCGACCTCGTCAGGGGTTCCTGCGCGGCCCGGCGGCGTAGCGCGGGCAGCGATGCGCTCCTCCTCGGTTGAGGATCCCGTCTCGATCCAGCCCGGCGCTACCGCATTGACGGTGACGCCATCCCCTGCCACTTCCAGAGCCAGCGCGTGGGTCAGCCCGACCATGCCCGCCTTTGCCGCCGAATAGGCCGCCTCACCGGGATTGGAGACATAGGGGCCGGTGACCGAAGCGACATTGACGATGCGCCCATGCCGCCTCGCGATCATGGCGGGCAGGAAAGCCCGGGTCACTAGAAAAGCGGTGTTCAGGCTGACGTCGATGCCGCGATTCCATTCGGCCTCGTCGAGGTCGACGAAACGCTTCTGCACGGCCGGCTTCAGCACGCTGCCCATGCCGGCATTGTTGACGAGGATGTCGACATCGCCGGCCGCCGTCCGCAATCGGCGCACCTCGTCGGGCCGCGTGAGATCGGCAACCGTTGCCCAGGCTTCGATGCCCTCGGCTTCCAGCTCCGCCGCACGGCTAAAGATGCGGTCGGTCGAGGCCGTGATCGCGACCGACAGGCCGGCACGCCCCAGGGTTCTGGCAATGGCGAAGCCGATCCCGTCGGGAGCCCCAGCCCCCGTCACCAGGACCGAGCGCGAGCGGACGAAAGGTCCGGAAGCCATCTCACCCTCCCGCCTGTTCGAAACCGGTGAGGACATTGACGGCGTTGACCCCAAGGGCACCGATGGCATAGCCCCCCTCCATCACGAACAGGGTCGGCAGGTCCAGCGCCGCGATCCGTGCTCCGATCTCGCTGAAATGCGGGGTATCGAGCTTGAACTGGGAAATCGGGTCCTCCTTGTAGGTATCGACCCCGAGCGAGACCACCAGGGCCTGCGCATCGAAGGCCTCGATCCTGCGGCAGGCATCCTCGAAGGCGGCGGACCATTCCGGCCATTGCGTGCCTGAAGGCAGGGGATAGTTGAGGTTGAAGCCCTCGCCTGCGCCCTCGCCGCGTTCGCGGGCATAGCCGAGATGGAAAGGAAATTCGAAATCGGGGTCGCCATGCATGGAGGCGACCAGCACGTCAGCCCTATCGTAGAAGATCTCCTGCGTACCGTTGCCGTGATGATAGTCGACATCGAGCACCGCGACGCGCGAGCGGCCGGCATCACGAAAACGCTGCACGGCGATGGCGGCATTGTTGAGGTAGCAATAGCCACCGAAGAAATCACGGCCCGCATGATGGCCGGGCGGGCGGCATAGCGAGAAGGCCGTGCGCTCGCCGCCGAGCACGGCATCGGCGCCGGCGAGCGCGGTGTCGGCGGCGCGCTTGGCCGCCTGCCAGGTAGTAGCGGTGATCGAGCCGGCCATGTCGAAGGAATAGTAGGAAAGACGGGCGTCGAGGCCACTAGGCGCCTTGTCGATGGGCGGCATGGAACGGTGGCGCCAGCTATAGGGCCAGACCTCGCCATCGCGGCCGGCGGCCTGCCATTCCTCATACACGCCCTTGAGGAAATCGACATAATCAGGCGTGTGGACGCGCTTGATCGGTGCGAGCTCATAATCCTGCGGGGTCAGTATCGGCCCGAGGCCCACCTCCTTGACCCGAGCCAGGATGATCTCGGCCCGTTCCGGTTTTTCGAAGGTCTCGACGATCTTGCCGAAGGAAAGCTCCATGCCGCTGTGATGGAGATGGTGGTCGGCGGTGTAGAAGGTCTTCATGGCATAAGCTCGGGTTCAATAGCCTGCGGTAATGCCGAAATCGATGGAGAGGGCCGCGCCGGTGATCGGTGCGGCGCCAGGCTGGCAGAGATAATGGATGAGACCGGCGATCTCCTCGGCCTTGATGAAACGGGCACTCTCGCCCTGCGGATAATTGCCGAGCAGCCGCCGCTTATAGGCCTCGGGATCGCCCTCGCCATAAGTTGCCGCCTGATATTCGATCATCGGTGTGGCGACGTCGCCGGGGCAGATGGCATTGACGCGGATGCCCTGCGGCGCAAGTTCCAGCGCCAGGGCCTTGCTGAGCAGCACCAGCCCGCCCTTGGAGGCGCAATAGACGGCCGCCCCCTTGTTGCCCACCAGCCCGGCATCGGAGGCAATGTTGACGATCACGCCGCGAGAGATGGCGAGATGGGGAATGGCAGCCGAGATCAGGAAGAACGCACCCTTGAGGTTGATGTCGAGCACACGGTCCCAGTCCTCCTCGGCGACTCCCGTGGCGGGGCCTTCCAGCCAGACACCGGCGGCGTTGACGAGCACATCGAGACCATCGGCCTCGGTCGCCTTCGCCACCACCTCGCGGCAGGCCTGGGCCGAGCGGATGTCGAGCGGCAAAGCGAGCACCTCGGCACCGGCCTCCTCTACCCTTGCCCGGGCCTCTTCGAGACGTGCGCCCGGAAGATCCGCCAGGACCACGCGCGCGCCGTCCTGGGCAAAGCGTAGCGCGGTCGCCAGACCCATGCCGCCGGCACCACCGGCAATCAGAATGGTCCGCCTGGCCATCTCAAACGACCTCCCCGTAAAGCTGCAGCTCCAAGGCGGTGATATCGGCGGCAAAACGTCGATATTCCGCCCGCTTGAGCGCCAGCAGCACATGGTGGAGGCGCTCGCCCAGGACCTCCTTCAGGAAGGCCGAGCCAGCTGCCGCCTCGATGGCGCTGCGCCAATCGGCCAGCAGGGTATCGTCGGCCGCGCTCACATAGGCAGTGGCCGGCGGGCCCGGATCGCGCTGCGCGGCAAGGCCCCGGCGGATGCCCGCCAGCACGACGGCGCCGACCAGATAGGGATTGGCGTCAACGCCGGCGGCACGCTGCTCCAGATGCCGGCCCTCCGGCGAACCAGCGGGAACGCGCACGGCGACGGCCCGGTTGTTGACACCCCAGCTCGGCGCCGTCGGCGCGTAGCTCTGGGCCGCGAAACGCCGCCACGAATTGAGATGGGGGGCGAAGACCAGCATGCTCTCCGTCATGGTCTCCAGCAGGCCGGCAATGGCATGGCGCAGGGCCGGCGCGAGCTCGCCGTCGCGGTCGGCGAAGAGATTGGCGCCGTCCCGGCCTGCCAGGCTGGCATGGGCGTGCATGCCCGAGCCGGCGCGACCGGCGAAAGGCTTGGCCATGAAGCAGGCCTTCATGCCGTGGCGCACGGCAAGTGCGCGCAGCAGCCGCTTCAGCATGACGAGATCGTCGGCGGCGCGCAGCGCGTCCTCGCGATGGCGCAATGTCAGCTCGAACTGGCCCGGCGCATATTCGGAGATCAGCGTCTGCACCGGCAGGGCCTGCGCTTCGGCGGCGCGATAGACCGCATCGACGAAGGGCTCAAGGCGATCGAGCTCATCGACACTGTAGACATGGATGCCGCCAAGCCTTTCGCCGGTCAGCGGCATGCGGAGCGGCTGCGGGCGGCCATCTGCCGTCGCCTCGCGATCGAGCAGATAGAATTCGAGCTCGAAGGCGGCAACGGGCTGCCGGCCGTCGGCCTGGAGCAAGGCCTGTTGGGCGGCCAGGGCATGGCGGGGGTCGGCAGCCATCGGCGCGCCGTCGAGCTCGTACAGCGACAGGCGCACCTCGCCGCGCGGCGGCGAGGTCCAGGGCAGCGGCACCAGCGAGCCAGCGATCGGCCAGGCACGCCGGTCGGCATCGCCATCCGACCAGACCAGCCCGGTTTCCTCGACATCCTCGCCGGTGACGTCGAGGCCGAGGATGGAGCCGGGCAGATGCCGGCCGCCGCGGAACAGCGGCAGGAGTTCCTCGCGCCTGATGATCTTGCCACGGGCAATGCCGTTGATGTCGACCAGGACGAGATCGAAGGCGCCGATCTCGGGATGATCGGCCAGGAAGGCCTCGGCTTCGGCAATATCGGCGGCCTGCGCCGGCCGCGTCGACAGGGCGCCGGCCATCACGCCGCCTCCCCGGCCTGGCAGAAGCGGGCGAGGATCTCGCCATAGGCGGCAACCAGCGCCTGGGCTTGCGCCTCAGCCAAGGCCGGACTGACCAGGATCATGTTGTGGAAGGGGGTGAGCAGGAAGCCGCGATTGAGCAGGGACAGGTGCAATCCCTCCTCGATGACCGAGGAGGCGGCTTCACGGGCTTCCGCCGCGTTGCGCACCGGCTCGGAGCTGAAGACCACCTCCAGCCGGGCGCCGACGCGGGTGACATGCCAGGGCAGGCCCTGCGCCCCGATGGCCTTGATAAGGCCTGCCTCGATGATGTCGGTTCGCGCGGCCATGGTGGCATAGGTCCCTGAGGTCATCACCTTTTCCAGGCTCGCCCTCAGGCAGGCGAGTTGCAGCGCACTGCCGGACAAAGTGGTGCCGATGCCGGAATGGCCATGGCTGTCGCGCGCCCGCCGCGCCCGGTCGAGCCCCTCGGCCACCTCGGCGCTCATGCCCCACACGCTCACCGGCACGCCGCCGCCGATGGGCTTGCCCATCACCATCAGGTCGGGCTCCAGGCCGTGCAGCATGGTGTAGCCGCCGAGGCCGGTGGAAATCGTATGGGTCTCGTCGATCAGCAATAGCGTGCCATGTTCGCGCGTCAGCCGCCGCAGCGTATCGTGGAAACCAGGCGCGGGCAGGATCATGCCGCAATTGGTCATCACCGGTTCGGCCAGCACGCAGGCGACTTCACCGGACACCAAGGCGTTGCGCAGCGCTTCCTCGTCATTGAAGGGAATGGCAATGGTGGTCTCGCCGAGATCGACCACCTGACCGAGCAGGCTCGCCCGCGAGAAAGTACGACCATTGACGAGATCGACCAGCGTGTCATCGACGGCGCCGTGATAGCAGCCGTCGAACACCAGGATCTTGCGCCGCCCGGTCACGGCTCGCGCCACACGGATGGCGAAACGGTTGGCGTCGCTCGCCGTGGCGCCGATTTGCCAATGCGGCAGGCCGAAACGTGCAGCCAGCAGTTCGCCGACGATCTCGGCATCGGCGGATGGCAGCATCGTCGTCAGGCCGCGATGGCCGGCATTGCGCAGCACTTCCAGGATCGGCTCGGGCCCGTGGCCGAACATGGCGCCGGTATCGCCGAGGCAAAGATCGACCACCGCATTGCCGTCGATGTCGGTGAGATGCACGCCGCTCGCCTGCTCGATCACCATCGGGAAGGGCATCGGCCAATCGAGCATCCAGTGCATCGGCACATTGTCGAAGAGGCCCTTGCCCTTGCGCTCCGCCATGGCCCGCGCCTTGGGACGACGCTCGGCATAAAGCTGCCGTTCCGCCGGCAGCAGGGCCTTCACCCGCGCCTCGATGGCTGCATTGTCGATCGGCGTGCTGGACACGAGGAACCTCCGCTGAATGGATTGTGGCACCGTTCATCGCCGAACGATGGTCCGCGCTATTGTGATCACAATCAGCAGATTGAAGGCTATTCTGTCAACAGATATCCAGAAAAATCCGCGAACTGTGATCACGTTATCGCCCCAGATCGAAGTCTCCTCTCTTCCCGAGCGGACAGCGGGCGCGATCCAGCGGTCGCGCCCTTCAGCTCTCTGCAGTGGAAAATCGGGGAGTTTCCCGCGTCAGGCGTGCGGTGGCAGGGGCGCGCCGTCCATGCGGGTCTTCAGCCAATCGCGCGCCCGGTAGTAGCGCAGCGTGAGCTGGGGGCCGAAGCTCATATAGAAAGGCGCCTTGTGCAGCGGCTCGACCTTGAGCGAGAGCTCCTGCTCCGGCACGTCCAGCGCCCATTCCGAGAGGATGCCGCCGAGCATGCTGCCGGTGGGCACGCCCCGCCCGGAGAGTCCCGTGAGGGCGACGATGCCGGGCGCCAGGCCGTAGAGACGGGGGATGGTCCTGGCCTGCATGTCGAGTTCGCCGAACCAGAAATACTCCCAGCGGATCTCCCGCCTGATCTGCGGATGCAGCCATTTCAGGCGATCGCTCATGACCTGATGCGTATAGGCAAGGTCGCGCCCGCGCCGCCCCATCGGGAACATCGAGGCGACGATGCGGCCCTCGGCATTGTATTTGTAGACGTAGATGTCGCCGCGGCCGTCATGCATGGTGGTGTTCTCGGGCAGGACGGAGCGGCGCTCCTCCTCGCTGAGCGGCTGCGTCGCCGCCACGAAGACGCGCATGATCTTGAAGCTCTGGTCGAGCTTGGGCCAGCCCTCCACCGTATAGGCGCCGGTGGTGAAGATCACCTTGTCGGCCACCACGCTGCCATCAGCGGTATGGGCCACCCAGCGTAGGCCTTCGCGCGTGACGTTGGTCACCTTCGAGCCCGTATGCAGTATCGCGCCTTCCTGCTGCACGGCTCGCGCCAGGCCGCGCGCATAGCCGAGCGGATTGAGATGGCCCGCCTCGCTGTGGAACCAGCCGCCATGGAAGCGCGGGCTGCCGGTGATCGCCTCCACCTCCGCCTTGTCGACGAAGCGGGTGCGGGCGCCGACGGCGTTGTATTCCTCGACCTTGCGCTTGATGGCATCGATGGCACCCGGGCGGGCCGCCGCCTGGACATAGCCGTTCTGCTGCCATTCGCACTGGATCTGGTAGCGCTCGATCATGGCGCTGACGCGGGCATTGGCCTGGGTCTGCCGGGCGATCAGCCTTTCGGCCCAGGGTTCGCCGAGCAGCTTGCGCAATTCGGGCAGGCTGAAATGGGTGAAGGTCGGCGTACAATGGCCGGCATTGCGGCCGGAGCCGCCGAAACCGGCCTGCTCGGCCTCCAGCAGCACCACGTTGACGCCCTTGCGCACCAGTTCAAGCGCGGTGGTGAGGCCGGTATAGCCGGCACCGACGATGCAGACATCGGCCTGCACGCGCCCGGCCAGGGGCACGGTCTGCGGGGCGGGAGCGGCCGTCGCATACCAGAGCGTCGCGTCGAAGGGCGAGAATTTCGACATGGCCAGGCCCTCTCAGTTCAGGTCGCTTCGGGCGTCGAGGGCATCGCGCAGCCCATCGCCGATGAAGTTGAAGCTGGTGACGGCGAGCGTGATCGCCACCCCCGGCACGATGGCGAGCCAGGGGGCATTGGCGAGATATTGCTGGGCCCCGTTGAGCATGTTGCCCCAGCTCGGCAGCGGCGGCTGGATGCCATAGCCCAGGAAGCTCACATAGGCCTCCAGCAGGATGGCGCGGGCCACCGTCAGCGTCGCCGCCACGATGATCGGCCCGATGACGTTGGGCAGCAATTCGCGGAACATGATCCAGCTGTTCGACAGCCCCACCATGCGCGCCGCCAGCACGAAATCGCGCTCGCGCAGCGAGCGCACTTCCGCCTCCACGATGCGCGCGACCTCCATCCAGCTGGTGACGGCGATGATCACCGTGATCATCAGCGGGCTCGGCTTGATGAAGGCCGCCAGCGTCAGGAGGAGGAAGATGCTGGGGAAGGACAGGAAGGCGTCGACGAAGCGCATCAGGGCTGAGCCGGCCCAGCCGCCATAATAGCCGGCGGTGACGCCGATCACCGTGCCGAGCGCCGTGCTGAGCAACATGGCGAAGAAGCCCACCAGCAGCGAGATGCGCCCCGCCATGAACAGGCGGGCGGCGAGGTCGCGGCCGAGCGGATCGGTGCCGAAGATGTGGTAGCCGGTGAAGGGCGGCGCGAAGCGGGCCCTCAGATCGATGAAGAGCTCGTCATAGGGCAGCAGGCGCGGGCCGAGGATGCAGGCAAGCGTCAGGAGGATGATCATTGCCAGGCCGACCATGGCGAGCCGATGCCGGCAGAAGCGCCGCACCGTGCGACTGCGCCACCAGCGCGGCTTCGGCGAAGGCGATGCGGGGGAAAGAGTTGCTGAGGCCATTGCTTTTCTCCCTAACCGAGCCGGATGCGGGGATCGACGAAGGCGACCAGCAGGTCGGCGATCAGATTGCCGATGAGCACCAGGATCGCCGAGAACATCAAAAGCCCCATGATCACCGGATAGTCGCTGTAGCCCAGGCTATCGAGGAACAGCCGGCCCATGCCCGGCCAGGTGAAGACGGTTTCCGTCACCAGCGCTCCGCTCAGGATGGTGGGTATCTGCAGGCCGGCCAGGGTGATCATCGGCAGCAGGGCATTGCCGATCACGTGCTTGACCAGCACGCGGCGCGGCTTCAGCCCCTTGGCCTTGGCCGTGCGCACGAAATCCTGGTTGATCACGTCGAGCGTGGCCGTGCGCATGTAGCGGCTCCAGACCGCCACATTCACCAGCGCCAGCACGATGCTGGGCATGATGAGATGGATGGCATAGTCGGCGAAGCTGCCGTCGCCCACCGTGAACATGTTGCCCGCCGGCAGCCATTTCAGCTTCAGCGAGAAAAGGTAGATCGCCACCAGGCCGAACCAGAAGGTGGGAATGGAGAGCGCCACCATCGCCCCCACCGTCGCCAGCGTATCGAACAGCGAATAGCGACGCGTAGCACCCATCACGCCGATCCAGGTGCCGAGGATGATGGAAATCAGGGTTGAAAAGCCCATCAGCAGCAGCGTGGCGAAGAGATGCCCGCCGATGATGGCGAGCACCGGCTGGCCGTCGCGATAGGACCGGCCCCAATCGCCTTGCACCAGACGCCAGAACCAGTCGAGATACTGGATCGGCAGCGGACGGTTCAGGCCCATCTGCTCGGTGATGCGATCGAGCGCCTCCTTGGTCATGCCCGGCGTGAGCGTGTATTGCGAAAGCGGGCCGCCGGGCGCCAGATTGAGCACAGCAAAACCGATGACCGAGACCAGCAGCAGCAGGATGAGGCTCTGCCACAACCGGCCAGCGAGATAGCGCAGCATGGGATCGTCTCCACTCGGCCGGCCTTATGGGCCGGCTGTCAGCAGGGTGGCGGGCCAATGCAATCGCTTCGGGTTGAGACCCCGGCCTACTCCCCTTCCCAGGAGGAGGAGGGTAGGACGGAGCTCGTCTACTCCAAGCAATTGCCCCGGGGCAGCAGGCCTATTTGGCCCAGCGCCAGGTGTTGACGTTCCAGCTGTCGATGCGGTTGTTGATGTTGGGCAGGAAGCCCTCCACACCCTTCTTGCGCCCACGCACGGTGGCGTATTGATAGATCGGCAGGAAGGGCAGGTCGGTCCGCATGATCTCCTGGATCTTGAAGTAGAGCTTGCGGCGCTCCTCCGGCACGAAAAGGTTGCCAGCCTCCTTCAGGAGTTTGTCCACTTCGGGATTGGCATATTGCCAGGTGTTCTGGCCGTTGCCGCCCTTCGCCCCGCTCGAAGTCGACATGAAATAGTCCGAGGTATCGGGATCCGGCCCGGTGATGAAGTTGATGCCGACGACAACGCTGTCGAACTTCGACAACATCCAGTAGTCGCCCCACATCACGGCCGGCGGCAGGTTGGAGATCGTCATCTCCACCCCGATGTCCTTGAAGGATTGCTGCATGAATTGCTGCACCTGCTCACGCAGATGGTTGCCGGCCGTGGTCGAATTGCTGAAGGACAGGCGCACACCGTCCTTGGCGCGGATTCCGTCGGCGCCGGGCACCCAGCCAGCCTCGTCGAGCACCTTCTTGGCCTTCTCGGGATCGTAGTCCTGCTTGGGAAGGTCCGGATTGTAGTAGAAGGACTGCTGCGGCATGTAGGATTCGGTCGGGGCAGGCAGGCCGTAATAGAGCGCCTCGATGATCGTCTTCTTGTCCAGCGCGTGATAGAGCGCCTTGCGGACGGCCGGGTCCTTGAACTGCGGACGTTCCATATTGAATCCGACCGACTCGATGGTCGCATTCGGCACGACATCCACGACCTTGCCCTCGAGCGTCTTGGCTTCCTCGTAATGGTCAGCCGTGATCCATTGCAGGCCCAGGACATCGACGTCCCCGGTCTTGAACTGGGTGTACATCACCGTCATGTCGGGGATGTATTTGTAGACGATGCGCTCCAGATAGGGGCCTTCTCCGAAATAATCCTCGTTGGCGGCAAGCTCGATATAGTCGCCGGCGACGCGCTTGCTCCACTTGAAGGGCCCGGTGCCGACGGGCGCATTGTTGAAAGGCGCCGTGTTCTTATCGGCAGCCTCGCCGAGGATGTGCTTGGGCACGATGAAGGTGGAGGCCAGGATCGAGGGATAGGGCGCGAAGGGCTTGTCCATGCGCCAGGTGATCTCGGTGGGCGACACTACCTTGATGTCGCGCACATGCTCGTGGCCGGTGCGCCGCCAGCTGCGGAAATTGGGGTCGACCATCAGTTCCAGCGTGAACTTGACGTCCTCGGCCGTGAAGGGCTTGCCGTCATGCCACTTCACGCCATCGCGCAGCTTGACCTTCCAATTGAGGCCGTCGGCGGAAATGCCGCCATTCTCCACGGTCGGCACCTCGACGGCGAGGGATGGCGTGAACTTACCGTCCGGATCGACGTCGAACAGCGGATTGAACACGCTGTAATGGATGCCCTCGTCCACCTCGATATGGAGCAGATGGGGATTGAAGACGGTCGGTTCCTGCGAGAAGCTGATGACCATCTGGCCCGACGGCTTGTCCTTGCCGGCCGCCAGGGCCTCCTCCCGCCCGAGCAGGGCCGGCATCAGCAGCGCCGAGGCGCCGGTCGCCGCCATGAGGCCGAGGGCCTGCCGGCGATTGGGATGGGGAAACTGGTTTCGCTCTTGTTTCGACATGATGAGTTCCTCTGGAGAGTGGCTTTATTTTTATGGTTGTTGCAGTCGGTTGCCGGCCCGAGATCTCCCGGGCCGGCAGGCTTAGAACCCGCTGATCAGCTCGATCTTCGATCCGTCCGAGAAGCGGGAGAAACGGAAATTGGCCGGGTCGACCAAGGGCGGCCGTCCGGTGACGAGATCGGCCATCAGCTTGCCGGCCGCCGGGCCGATGCCGAAGCCGTGGCCGGAGAAGCCGGTAGCGATGTGGAAGCCGGGTATGGCTTCGACCGGCGAGATCACCGGCACGGCATCCGGCGTGACGTCGATATAGCCGGCCCAGCGCTGCGCAATCTCTGCCTTGGCGAAGACCGGGAAGGCCTTGGTGAGATTGGCCAGGGCGACATCGGTCAATTCCTTCGCCGGCTCGGGATCGAGCACCCGGCAGCGTTCGAAGGGGCTGACCTCGTCCATCGCCCATTGCTTCGGCACGCGGGCTTCCTCGAAGAAGCGGCCACCCATCCTCAGATTGAGCGAACGCCATTCCTTGCGCAGGGCCGGCAGGAAATCGAAGAAGAAGCGGAAGCTGTTGGGCACGATGTCGACGACGTTCTCATGCCCGGACGCGATGGTATACCCGCCATCCGCGCGCTTGCGCACGGCAAAGCCGTTGGACCAGATTGCCGGTCCCGGCCCGCCTTCCAGCGGCTTGGTGCGCAGGACGGAATTCTTCACCTTCAACTGCGGCAGGCGAATGCCGAAGCGGCCGGAGAACAGGCTCGACCAGGCTCCTCCGGCCAGGACGACGGCACTGCAGGCGATCGGCCCGCGTTCGGTGACGACGCCGCTGATCGCTCCGCCCGACGTCTCCACGCCGCGCACGGCGCATTCGGTCAGGATGGCGGCGCCCTTGCGCCGGGCCGCCTCCGCGATCAGGGGAGCGGCGCGCTGCGGCTCGGCGCGGCCGTCCTCGGCGGTGAACAGCGCCCCCTTGATGTCCATGGTGGTGCCGGGAAACATCCGCTTGTATTCGGTGCCCGAGATCATGCGGGAGTCGAGCTGGTAGCCGTCGAGATTGCGGTTCCAGCGCTCGTGGTCGGCATATTCCTTGTCGTTCTCACAGGTGAACATGATGCCGGCACGGGTATAGCCGGTGTCGCCTTCGACGCGCTGGTCGAGCGTCTTCCAGATCCTCAGCGCTTCGGCCATCAGGGGCACTTCACGCGGGTCGCGCCGCGAGATGCGTACCCAGCCCCAATTGCGGCTCGACTGTTCCTGGCCGATGCCGCCCTTCTCGCAAAGCGCGACCTTGAGGCCCCGCTCGGCCAGTTCGAGCGCCGTGGAGGTGCCGATGATGCCGCCGCCGATGACGACGACATCGACCTTGGCGGGCAGCGCCGCGTCGCCTTGGACGGGAATGACAGTGGGGCCGGGCATGTCAGTAGGACTCTTCGAGCTGGCAGTTGATGGTGAATTCGGCGACGCTGGCTTCGTTGGGCAGGTCGATCAGCATGGCGATGATGCGGGCGAGATCATGCGGCGAGGTCATCTTCTCGGCCGAGCGGTCGGTCAGGCTCAGAGCCATGTCGGTGGCGACGAAGCCGGGACAGATCGCGGTGGCGCGGATGCCGCGCTCGAAGCCTTCGTGACGGATGCCGTGCGCCAGGGCGACGGCCGCATATTTCGAGATGGAATAGAGCCCGGCCCGCGAGGATTTGACCCGCTTGCCCGACAGCGAGGCGATGACGATCACCCGCCCACTCCCGCTCTCGGACAAGGCCTGCCAGGCCGCCTTGGCCAGGCGCCGCGGCGCCTTGACGTTCACGGCCAGCATGGCATCGAGATCCTCGTCCTCGGCCTCGATGACGTTCTTGGGGATCATGATGCCGGCATTGGCGACGATTGCATCGATGCGCCCGAAACGCCGCAGGGTCGCCTCGGTCCAGTCCGCCTCCGCCTGGGGATCGGCGGCGTCATAGGCCTGCAGATGCACGCGTTCCGGATCCGCCCAGGCGGGCTGCTCCGGCCGCCGCATGCCCAGCGAAAGCCGCCATCCCCGGCTGGCGAGCTCGGCCGCCACCGCCTGGCCGATGCCCCGATTGGCGCCCGAGATCAGGGCCACCCTCTGCTCGCTCATGCCACCTGTCCTTCCTTGTCGGCACTGTTCTGAGGCGGCATGCCCACGAAACGGCAATAGGCCCGTTTCAGGATGTCCATGACCTGTCTCTGCTCATGCTCGGGGATGAAGTCGAAGAAGCGTTTCGACTGCTCCGTCGCCAATACACGCACCTTGGCGGCCAGCTCGGCGCCGGCCGGCGTGATGTAAAGTTCGTGGGCCCGGCTGTCGTCGGACGAGATTTTGCGGGTGAGCAGCCCCTGCTCGATCATGTGGTCGACCAGCCGCCCCATGGCGGAACGGTCCTTCATCACCAGATGGGCGATCACCGAGGGGCGGATGCCGGGATGGCTGTCGACCAGCAGCAGCGTGGTGACCTTGCCGGTGCCCTTGGCCACTTCGAGGCCATCGAGCCATTCGTCGAGGTCTCGCGACACCGCCAGGCTGATCACCCGGATGTAGAAGCTGAGCGTATCCTCGAGCACATCGAGATCGATATGCGCGGGCAACGTCGGCGGCTTGGCCCGTTTTACCTTCATGCGGCCGGCTCCCACTCGCTGCCCGGAATGGCCGCCACCAGACGCTTGGTGTAGTCGTTCTGCGGTCTGCGGAAGACCTGCGCCGGCGGCCCGGATTCGACGATCCGGCCCTTGAACATCACCGCGACCTCGTCGCAGATCTGGCTGGCAACGCGCAGATCATGGGTGATGAAGATCATGGCCAGATGCATCTCTTTCTGAATGCGCGCCAGCAATTGCAGGATCTGGGCCTGGATCGAGACATCGAGCGCAGAGACCGCCTCATCGGCGATCAGCAGGACGGGATCGAACATCAGCGCGCGGGCAATGCCGATGCGCTGGCGCTGGCCGCCGGAGAATTCGTGGGGAAAGCGGTCATAGGCGCCGGCATCGAGGCCGACGCGAGCGAGCAGGCCGACCGCCTTCTCCTTGGCCTTGCCGGCGGTCATGCCCTGAGCGATGGGGCCGACGGTGAGGATGCGGCCGATGGTATGGCGGGGATTGAGCGAGGCGTAGGGATCCTGGAAGATCATCTGGATGCGCGGGCGCAGCGGCCGGAACTCGTCCTCACGCAAGGGCGCGATATCCCGCCCCTCGAACAGGATGCGGCCGCCATCGCTGCCCATCAGCTTCATTAGCACCCGGCCCAGCGACGACTTGCCCGAGCCCGATTCCCCCACGAGCCCCAGCGTGCAGCCCTGCCGGATCGAGAAACTCACATCGTCGACGGCGCGTACCGGCGTGCCCTTGGCGAAGAAACGCCCCTGGCCCTGGTAGGTCTTGCTGATCCTCTCCGCCTCCAGGATGACAGGGGGCAGAGCGGCAGGCGCGGCATCATCGGCCGCCATGCGTGGCACGGCCGCGATCAGCGTCCTGGTATAGGGATGCTGTGGCTCGCGCAGGACCTGGGCCGCCGTGCCCTGCTCCACCAGCCGGCCCTTTTCCATCACCACGACCCGGTCGGCAATCTCGGCCACCACGCCGAAATCATGGGTGATGAACATCACGCTCATGCCCTTGCGGCGCTGGATCTTGCGGATGAGTTCGAGGATCTGGGCCTGGGTGGTAACATCGAGCGCCGTGGTCGGCTCGTCGGCGATCAGCACGTCCGGATCGAGGGCGAGAGCGATGGCGATCATCACGCGCTGGCGCTGGCCGCCCGAGAGGCGGAAGGGATATTGATGGCGGATGGTCGCCGGATTGGGCAGCCCGACCTCGCCGAGCAGTTCGACGACCTTTTGCTGCCGCGTGGCGGGCGTGCCCACGCCATGCGCCTCCATCGCCTCGGCGATCTGGTCACCGATGGTCATCAGCGGATTGAGGGCGGAAAGCGGATCCTGGAAGATGATCGAGACGGCCCGGCCGCGCAGGTCGCGCAGCCGTTCTTCCCGGGTCGCCAGCAGATCCATGCCCTTGAACAGGATGCGCCCGCCCGTCACCGTCAGCGATGACGACAACAGCCCCATGATCGTGTTGGCGGTGACGGATTTGCCCGAGCCGGATTCACCGATGATGCAGAGGATCTCGCCGGCCTTGAGCTCGAAGGAGATGTTCTCGACGGCGTAGGGCCGTTCCATGTTGCGCGGCAGGCTGACGGTGAGCTTGTCGACCGACAGGATGGTGGCGCTCGGGGTTTTCGGCTCGGCGTCGGAGACCAGCATCGTGACCGTCCTTCCCAATCACCGGCGGGACATCAGCACCCCGCCCTCGATATAGTGGACGATTACAACTAATTTTGCCGGCGAGGCCAAGCGAAAATTTCAGGCAACGAAGGTATCGCAATGCCGCAATCCGGAGCAGCCCGCTCAGGCGGCCTTGGTCTGGATGCCTGAAAAGGAGCCCGGCAACAGGCGGAAATAGGCCAGTCCCTGCCCGGCGCCACGCGCCACCAGGAAGCCGATCAAGGCGAGCCACAGGCCGTGATTGCCGAGAGGCTGCAGCAACCACCACAGCCCGAAATAGCAGGCGAGCGCCACCGCCATCAGGTTGCGCATGGCTGCATTCCAGGTGGCGCCGACATAGACGCCGTCGAAGGTAAAGGCGAGCGCGCCTGCGATGGGCGTGACGGCGGCATAGGGCAGGAACTGCCGGGCCAGCTCGCGAACCGAGGTGCTGGTGGTCATGAAATCGATGAAGGCCCCGCCCGCCGCAAACAGCACGGCGGACATGCCGATCGCCAGTCCCAGGCTCCAGATCACCGAATAGCGCACCGCTTTTTCGAAGGACGGCCGATTGTTGGCGCCGATCGAGCGCCCGCTGAGCTGCTCGGCCGCAGTGGCGATGCCATCGAGGAAATAGCCCCCGACCAGGAAGAAATTGTTGAGGATGGCATTGGCGGCCAGCGTCACGTCGCCAGCCAGTGCACCCTGGCGCCCGAAGAAGACGAAGGCTGCCAGCAAGGCGAAAGTGCGCAGCATGATGTCGCGGTTGATCGCGATCATGCGCACGAATTTGGCCCTGTCGAAGACGAGGGACCGCGGCACGCCCAGATTCCCGCCGAAATGGGCAATCACTACGGCCAGGCCGGCGACGACGCCGGTGGTTTCCGCCAATGTGGTGGCCCAGGCGGTACCGGCGACGCCCCAGCCCATTCCCAGCGTGAACAGGATGCAGAGCAGGATGTTGACGACGTTGATGCCGATCTGCAGCAACAGGCCGGTGGTGGTCCGTCCCAGGCCGATCAGCCAGCCGAGCACGGCATAATTGGCGAAGGCGAAGGGAGCGGACCAGATGCGGATGGCGAAATAGACCTCCGCCGCATGGGTCACCTCGGGCGAGGCGCCGAGGAGCGGGAAGGCGACCGCCGCAATCGCGCGCTGCAGTGCCACCATGGCGAGGCCGAGCACGCCCGCCATCACCAGCGCTCGCAGGAACACCGCCCGCTGCTCCAGCCTGTCGTCGGCGCCGACGGCCTGCGCCGTCAGGCCGGCGGTACCCATGCGCAGGAAGCCGAAGCCCCAGAACAGGAAATCGAACAGGAGGGCATTGAGCGCCACCGCCCCGAGCAGGGCCTCACTGCCGATCTGGCCGATCACGGCGGTGTCGACCAGCCCGAGCAGCGGGGTGGACAGATGGGCCAACGTCATCGGCGCGGCGATGCCGATGACGATGCGGTGGCTGACGGGAACGGGGCGGATGGGGGCGTCGATCGAAGCGGCGGGCATGGGCGGTGATTTTCCTCGCGCCTTGGTAGCCCCAATCAAGAGTCATTCCAAGGTGCCCCGCCCAAGATACCCCCGAGCCGATTTGCCCGCCCCCCGTTACGAGCCGTTCCCGGGAACCGGTTGCGCCAGGCGCAACGCACCTTGCCCGGCATTTTCCTTCTCGACCTCCTCGGCGAGTTCACGGCCCCGCGTTTCCGGCAGCAGGGCGATGGCGAGGAGCACGAAGAAATAGGCGCTGACGGCCGTGACGGCCATGGCGTCGCGCAGCAGGAGATGGCCGCCTGCCGTCATCAGGCCGATGACCGTGGGAAAGAAGGCGCCGGCGGCCCGGCCGAAATTATAGGCAAAGCCCTGGCCGTTGCCCCGGATGGCGTTCGGGAATAATTCGGTGAAATAGGGCCCGAGAGCGCTGTAGATGCCAAGAGCCGCAAAGCCCAGCACGAAATCGAGCGCGAACATCACCACCCCGCCACCCGGCAGATAGAGGAAGGCCGGAATGAAGATCCAGTTCAGCAGGGCAAAGAGCAGGAAGTTGCGGCGGCGGCCGATGGCATCGCACAGATAGGCGGCGACGATATAGCCGACGAAGGAGCCCACGGTGAGGACGAACATGTGATAGC
The DNA here is from genome assembly GCF_040797145.1 of Labrys neptuniae. NCBI lineage: Bacteria > Pseudomonadati > Pseudomonadota > Alphaproteobacteria > Hyphomicrobiales > Xanthobacteraceae > Labrys > Labrys neptuniae. The sequence continues at coordinate 108,578 of NZ_JBFNQD010000007.1, forward strand.
CCACACCCACGGTGGAGATTTCCCGCACCGTCTTCAGGAAGGTCGGCAGCCAGATCACCATGGAAAAGCCGCCCGCCTGCACGCCGAAGGCCAGGAGTGAGGTCAGGCAGGTGGTGCGCAGATAGCGCCGGTGGAAGATCATCAATGGGCTGGCGGGTGCTTCCCCGGCCTTCACTCTCTTCTCCCGGGCCGCCAGGAAGACGGCCGGCTCGGGCACGCCGCGCAGGGCGAGCAGGACCAGAATGGCCGGCGCTGCCCCGAGCCAGAACATCCAGCGCCAGGCCTGGGTATCAGGCAGGGTCGCGAACAGGATGGAGGAGAGGATCGCCGCAATGGCGTAGCCGATGGCATAGGCGCTCTGCACGGTGCCGACGGCCTTGCCGCGATATTCGGAACGGATGATCTCGCCCATCAGCACCGAGCCGGCAGCCCATTCGCCGCCGAAGCCAATGCCCGACAGGATGCGGGCGGCAAGCAGCTGCTCGAAGGAGTTGCAGAAGCCACTCAGCACGGTGAAAAACGAAAACCAGAGGATGGCGAGCTTCATGACGCGCACGCGCCCGATGCGGTCGCTCAGGATACCGGCCGCCCAGCCGCCGATGGCGGAGGAGATCAGGGCCGAGGTTCCAAGAAAGCCGGCCTCGGCATTCGTCATGCCCCATACCGCGATCAGGGTCGGGATGAGAAAACTGTAGAGCTGGGTGTCGAGCGCATCGACGGCCCAGCCGCCGAAACAGGCATAGAGCGTCTTGCGCTCGGTACGATCGAGACTGGTGAACCAGGCGAACATGCATTCCTCCCTGCTTCCGGCCTTATGTTGGAGGCTGCGCGTCCGACCGTCCTGGCAGAAGCGAGCAATGGGGCCGGTTATGTCGATAGGCCTTGAACCGGCGCTGCGTGAGCATCGGATATGCGTCTGCACTCGGCGGCCCGAAAATGCCGCCGAAACTCATTGCGAAACTCAAACTTGCGTCAGGCGTAGGCTCAGGCCGCCTGGGAAACGAGTTGCTCCAGCCCGAGCACATGCGCCGTGTTGGTCGAGACCATCCGGCGGATCGCCTCGTCGGAATAGCCGAGTTCCAGGCACAGGCGCACGCCGCGCCGGAATCCTTCCAGCGGGCTGAACACGCCGACCTGCCCGAGATCCGAACACAGGATGGTGCGGTCGACGCCGGCCGCTTCGATCTGCTGGCGCAGATCCTCCGCCGAGCGGGTCTTGAACTTCGATCCTTCCAGGAACATGCAGAGCGAGTGCTCCACATAGGCGCCCATGGCGGCGATCTCCTTCACATCGTCCAGGCTCGCGCCGACGATGTCCTCCGGATGGGTGAAGATCAGGCGCTCGACGCCGCGGCGCCGCGCTTCCTCGAACAGGATCCAGGTCTCGCTGACATGGAGGTGGCCGCTGGCAAGCGCCATGCCGCTGCGGGCAATGACGTCCAGGACTTCCTTGACGTCGTCGAGCACCTGCCTGTTGGCATCGAGGACCGGGACCGCCCGGGCCGGCCGCATCTTCTGGGTCGACGCCGGATGCGACCAGGAGGAGGTCTTTTCCCATTCGAGATGGTTCTCGGCGGCCAGTGTCGGCATCCAGACGATCTTGCCGCCCATCGCCGCGGTATGCTCGACGGCGTAGGGATTGATGCCTCCCACCACATTGTTGAGCACGATGCCGGAAAAGACCTTGGTGGTGAGTTCCGGATGATGCTGGGAAATCAGGGCCGCCGTCGCAACGCCGGCATAGTCGTGGTCCTTGGTGACCACCGCCGCAAAGCCCGCCTCCGACATCTGGCGGGCCAGTTCCAGATGGTCGAGCCCGCGCGGCGCGATCGAAGGCCCGCTATGGACATGGGGATCGATCGCCCCCTTGAGCAGCGCGTCGATGCGCTTGGTATCCCCGGCCGATCCGGTATCAATGGTCAGTGCGTCCATGGTACTGCCTCCTTCGTCCTGCCTGCTCTACTGCGCGATCGGTGCGTCAGGACGGGGTCCCGGCACCCTCGGCCGGCATCGGATAATCGGCGGCGTTCAGCACCCAGCCGGGCTTCAGCGAAAAATCCCGGCGCGGCGGGCAGAAGATGTCGACGAGCTGATTCACCCCGGCGAGCATGCCGCGGGAGGTATGGATCGCCGGCGGCGGGATCACCATCACCGAGGGCGCTTCGCAATATTCGTGCTGGTCGTCGCGCCAGGCGTTGAGATCCGTGGTCCAGGGCCAGCGCAGATGGTGGGTGAAGGCTCCCTCCAGCGCGAGGGAGATCTGTTCGAAATCGTCGTGATGATGCGGCGAGAGCTTGGTGACGTCGCGCGGCCCGTGCTGCACCGGCAGGACGTTGACCATCATGGTCGAGCCGCGCCAGATGCGCCCGAACCGCCCCGGTTCGTCCGGCACGTCGAGCGAATAGACATGAAGCCGCGATCCGCCCGCCGCCTCCGGCCAGGGCTGGAAGGGCGCCACATTGGGATGCGGCGTGTCATAGGATGCCGCGTTCGCGCAGCGGGCCACGAGATCCCCGGCCCTGGTGGTGAACAGGCGCACGACCGGCCCCGATCCCACGATCCGGATCGTGCTCGGGCCGGGCGGAACGAAGGCAATCGAATAGCCTGGCACACGCGTCTTGCCATCGGCGGTCTCGACCTCGGCGCTGACGGCGGCATCGGGCAAGAGCAACACATATTCGTCGGGCTGCGCAGCGCGGGAGAAACAGGCGCCATCCCGCGCTTCGCTATAGGCGACCACGCAATGCTGGCTGCGGATGAGCCAGCTGCGGCCATTGGCATCGTCCTCCTGGGGCGGGGCCTCATAGAACTTGCCGCAATCGGCGCCGGCGAAGGCGGTCGCCATTGGCCCGGCCTGGACCGACGCCAGCGTCGAACGCGGATCCGAAGCATCATACATGGCAACCTCCCAGCGGCCCGGCGCAGGTCACACCCAATCAGCCACTTCGCTTTTGTTTCGTTAGTCGAAACGATGTTCTATTTATTTTTGAAGCAAAGTCCTCCCTTGTCAAGAGGGCCACCAGCGGCCGTCAATCGAGCACGTAGCCCAGCGCTTCGGAAACCTGCTTTGCAGCCCTGACCGTCCGCTCGATCTGCTCGGCGGTGGGCGTCTCGGTGATGAACTGCACGGAATCGACGATCGCCAGCGTCCCGACCAGGGAGCCGGCGGCATCGAAGACCGGGGCTGCCAGCGCATTGAGGCCGATCAGGATCTCGTTCGGCGCAATTGCCCAGCCGGCCTGGCGCACGCGCTCGATCTCCTTGCGCAAGCCGCCGGGCGTGACGATCGTCGCCTGGGTGCGGCGCTCCAGGCGCATGCCGAACACGGTGGCCCGCAAGGCGTCATTGCCGAAGGCAAGGGCGATCTTGCCCTGGGCTGAACTGTGAAACTCGAGCAGGGACCCCGGCCGGACGCCAATCTCGACGGTGGATTTACCCGGGACGGTGGTGAGCACGCGCACCCCCTCCGCTTCCAGCTGGGCGATCACCGCCGAATGGCCCAGGCTGTCGCGCAATTCCCGCAGGGCCCGGGCGCTGGCCGAGACGATGTCGCGCCCCTCCCCCACGGCCTGCCCCAGCTTGATCAGGCGGCTGCCGAGCTGATAGCGCTCCGTCTCCGGCAGCTGGACGATGTAGCCATGCTGCACCAGCGTCTGCAGATAGCGCCAGATCCGGCTCTTGGTGGTCTCCAGGGCGACGGCCATCGCCGACACGCCCATGGGCCGCCCCTCCTCCGCCAGCAGTTCCAGGATGCGCATGGCCAGAACCACCGCCTGCACGCCGTCACCGCCCGGGCCGCTAACACGAGGCATTCTTCAGTTCCTCACGAGGCAGGGCAGGCCCGGCCATTGACACGGGCGCCCTTTAGGTTGAACCTAATCATAGAAACAATGTTTCGACTATCGAAACAATAGAAAATCATCGCCATGCACGACAATGCCCCCGCACGCCCGGCCGACGCCTTCCGCCAGCGCCTGCTGTCGCGAAAGCCCCTGCTCGGATCGTTCATCAAGACACCCACCGTCCACGCGACCGAAATCCTCGGCGATCTCGGTTTCGACTTCGTTGTCGTGGACGAGGAACATGCTCCCTTCGATCGCGGCCAGACCGAACTGATAATGCTGGCCGCACGCGCAGCGGGCACCGCCGCGATCGTCCGCGTGCCCGAGATCGCCCGCATCCTCGGTGCCCTCGACGATGGAGCCGCGGGCGTCCTGGTTCCGCATATCTCCTCCGCGGCGAGGGCCCGCGAGGCCGCCGCGGCCTGCCGCTATCGCGGCGGCCGACGGGGCTTTTCCAATTCGCCGCGCGCCGGGCGCTATGGCGGCCTCGGCATCTGGCCGCATGTCGACCGGCAGGACGCCCATGTCAGCCTCATCGCGATGATCGAGGATCCTGAAGCGCTGGCGGAGATCGATACCATCCTGGCAACCGAGGGCCTCGATGCCGTCTTCATCGGGCGGGGCGATCTTACGGTAGCCCTGCAGGCCGAGAGCCCCGAGGCGCCGCCGGTACAGGCTGCCGTCGAGACGATCTGCGCCGCGGCCGAACGGGCGGGCAAGCCAGTCTGCATGATGGTGGCCAACGCCGCCGAAGCGAAGCGCTACCATACAATCGGCGCCTCTACCTTCATCGTGGCCTCGGACCAGGCCTTCATGCGCAGGGCGGCGGCCGAAAGCCTGGGCAGCTTTGCCAAGGAATTCGCCGCGTAGCGACACCCGGCGACAGGGGTGTGCCGTTCTATTTGCGCCCGCCGGAGGGGGCGGATTTCAACAGGCGCAGCACGAGCCAGATCGGTACCACGATCACCGCGCCGAGCAGGAAATAGCCGAACAGGTCCTTGATCATGCCGAAACCCTGCGCCGAGAGGCGCTCGAGGAAGTGCCGAAGCCTGGCAAGGAGTTCCCAGGGGGTGAGGTCGAGCCAGGCCAGCACGAGGCCCACGGCAACAGAAACCACCACCAGCTTGATAATCGTGCCCATCACCGAGCCGCCCATGAACTTCTCCAGCCCAGCCATAGCTAATCTCCTGTCGTACCAGCCCCTATTTCGGGCGTGACGGCCGTGCGGTCAAGCAGGGCAGTGAGGCTTTCCAGCCTGTCGGCCTCGCCGGGCGGCTTGTCCCAGCGCAAGCGCGCCAGCCGAGGAAAGCGCATGGCGACGCCGGATTTGTGGCGACTGGAGCGCGCCAGTCCCTCGAAGGCGACTTCCACCACCAGGCCTTTGTCTGCGGTGTGGACAACTTCCCGCACCGGGCCGAAGCGGTTCACCGTGTTGTTGCGGACGAAACGGTCGATGTCGCGCAGTTCCTCGTCGGTGAAGCCGAAATAGGCCTTGCCGACCGGCACCAGCTCCTCGCCCTTCCACACGCCGAAGGTGTAGTCGGAATAGAAGGAGGAGCGCTTGCCATGCCCGCGCTGGGCATACATCAGCACCGCGTCGATGCGGAACGGCTCACGCTTCCATTTGAACCACAGCCCCTTCGGCCGGCCCGGCACATAGAGGCTGTCGCGCCGCTTCAGCATCAGCCCCTCGACCGCCTCGGCATCAGGACCGGCCCCGGCGTTGGCGGGATTCTCCCGGGCCAGCGCCAGGGCATCCGGTGCGGCGAAGGCGACCAATGGCGAAAGGTCGAGACGCGGGCAAGCCAGGCGTGCCACGAAGGCTTCCAGCCGCGCACGCCTTTCGATGAAGGGACGGTCACGCAGGTCCTCCTCCCCTTCGGCCAGCAAATCATAGGCCCTGATATGAGCGGGATAGTCGGCGATGAGCCTCGGCGTCACACTCTTGCGGTTGAGCCGCTGCTGGAGAGCGTTGAAATTCTCGATGCGGCCTTCGCCATCCTCGCCGAGCCGCCGCACCAGCAATTCACCGTCGATGGCGCCCTCGAAATCGAGGGCCTCGACGAGATCGGGAAAGGCCGGGGCGATATCCTCGCCGGTGCGCGAATAAAGGCGCAGCATCGGCCCGTTCGCGGTGCGCGCGCCGACGGCCTGGACGCGAATGCCGTCCCATTTCCATTCCGCCACATGGCTGTCCGGCAGGATGGCCGCAAGATCGCCCTCCTCCAGGGCATGGGCCAGCATCACCGGCCGGAAGGGTGCCGGATTGCCGCTCTCGGGCCGCTCGCCCTTGCCTTGCGCCCAGGCAAACAGGCTCTCATAGGGCGGCTGCAGGCCAGGCCAGGCGAGCTCGATATCATCAGGGGACAGGGAGCCCAGCGCGGCCACGGCGCTCTTGGCGAGACGGGCGGAAGCGCCGATCCTGAGCGCACCCGTGATCAGCTTGAGGAAGGCCCACCGTCCTTTCTCATCCAGCGCGTCGAGATGGCGGGCGATCAGGGCCGGCATCTCCGAACGGCCGGCCTGGCTCAAGGCCTCCACCACCTCCGACAGGCTGGGCGCATGGTTCATGCCCGGCCGGACCGGCCACATCAGTGCGATGGTTTCGGACAGGTCGCCGACATAGTCGTAGGACAGCGCGAAGAGCTCGGGATCGGCACGTTCACCGATCAACTCGCGCAGCAGGGCCGGCTTGGCGTTGCGGAAGGACAGCGCCCCGGTGATCGCCGCCAGCGCATAGCCGCGGTCCGGATCGGGGGTCTCGCGGAAATAGCTGGTCAGCAGGCGCAGCTTGGCGTTGCGGCCCGGCTCATAGGCAAGGCGGTCGAGCAGTTCGGCGAAGCGGTTCATGCCTCCTCGGTCTCCTCGTCGCCATAGCCGATCATGTGCAGGGGCTGGGCCTTAAGCCCCTGGCTGCGGGCCCAATGCACCAGCGCGTCCTCCTGGCCATGGGTGACCCACAGCTCCGAACAGCCCGTTTCCAGGATCGAGCGCTGCAGATCGGGCCAATCGGCGTGGTCGGAGATCACCAACGGCAGCTCGGCACCACTCTGGCGCGCCCGCGCCCGGATGCGCATCCAGCCCGAAGCGTAGACGCTGAGGGGATCCGGCATCTTGCGCGACCAGACTTCCTGGGCTGCGCTGGGCGGGCAGAGCACGATGGCACCGGCCAGTTCGGCCGGCTTGACGTCGCGCACCAGCTGCAGCGCCCCGAGTTCGATGCCGAAATCCTGATAGAGGCGCGTCACTTTCTCCATGGCGCCATGCAGATAGATCGGCGCCTGATGCCCGGCATGGCGGGCCATGGCGATGATGCGCTGCGCCTTGCCGAGGGAATAGGCGCCGACGAGATGGGCCCGCTCGGGAAACAAGGCCAGCGAATCCATGAGCTTGCCGATCTCATGCCGGGGATCGGGATGGTGGAACACCGGCAAAGCGAAGGTGGCTTCCGAGATGAAGACGTCGCAGGGCACCGGCTCGAAGGGCAGGCAGGTCGGATCTGCCTGGCGCTTGTAATCGCCCGAGGCGACGATGCGCAGGCCCTTCGCCTCGAAGGCGATCTGCGCCGAGCCCAGCACATGGCCGGCGGGATGGAAGGTCGCGCTCACACCGCCGAGATCGATCGTCTGCCCGAGGATGGCGGTCTGACGGGTCTCGCAAAAATCCTCGCCATAGCGCGCCGCCATGATCGCCAGCGTCTCGGCGGTGGCCAGCACCTGGCGATGTCCGGCGCGGGCATGATCGGAATGGGCATGGGTGATCAGCGCCCGCCCGACTGGCTTGATGGGATCGACATGGACGTCCGCCGGTGGGCAGTACAGCCCCGACGGCGTCGGAATCAGCAAGTCCGAAGGCCGCATGGCGAGAACATAGGGTGAAAGCGGCATGGGGCCAAGGTGTCGCCGGCAACCCCGCTTCGGGCAGCCTCGATCTTTACAGGGTATCGGCGACGCGGACAGGATGACAGCGCCGCATCCATGCGATACCGGAAGAAGCCACCCTGGAGATCCAATCCCGATGCTGTTCACCCGGACGCCGACGCTGACCAATGCCCGATCGCGGGTAACATCCACCGGCAAACATCTCGTCGGCGCCGGCCTTGCGGCGGCTTTCGCCCTCATCGGCAGCGCTCATGTCAGCGCTGCCGAGCGGATTGCCCCCAAGGTGATGGTGATCACCATGTTCGGCGAGGAAACCAAGCCCTGGCTCGAGGCTCGCAAGCTGACGACGAAAATCAAGGTTCCCGGCCTGTCGAAGGACTATCCCGACGTCGCCTGCGATTCCGAGGGCCTATGCGTGATGACGACCGCCATGGGCTATGCCAATGCGGCCAGTTCGACGGCAGCCCTTGTGCTCGGCGGCCAATTCGACCTGAAGCAGACCTATTTCCTGATCGACGGCATCGCCGGCATCGACCCCAAGGATGGCACGCTGGGATCGGCGCTGTGGGCACGCTATGTCATCGATGGCGGGCTGCGCCACGATATCGACCCACGCCAGATCCCGTCCGACTGGCCCGACGGCATGCTGCCTCTCGGCGCCGCCAAGCCGAGCGACAAGGCAGGCTGGAGCGCCGGTACCGAGGTCTATGCCCTCAACGCCAAACTGGCGGAAAAGGCCTTCGCGCTGACCCGCTCGGTCGAGCTCGCCGACGGCAAGGATGCCGAGGCTTATCGCGCCCGCTACCAGGACGAGGCCGCCCGCGCCAAGCCGGCGGTGAAGCTGTGCGACACCGTCTCGATCGATACCTATTGGCACGGCTCCAGGATCGGCGATGCCATGGAGCGCTGGGCCAGGCATGCCACCGACGGCAAGGCGAATTACTGCACCACCCAGATGGAAGACAATGCCACGCTGACCGCCCTCAAGCGCGGCGCCGATGCCGGCCTGCTCGATTTCGAGCGTATCGCCGTGCTGCGCACCGCCTCCAATTTCGATCGCGAGGCACCCGGCCAGAGCGCGGCGGAATCGCTCTCGGCTAAGTCCGGCGGCTTCGGCCCGTCCGTCGCCAATGCCTATCGCGTCGGCTCGGCCTTTGCCGATGCCATCATCAAGGATTGGCCGGACTGGTCGGCCGGCGTCCAATAAACGCTTCGCTGGATCATCCTCGCACGGCTCCTGTGGGCAGGAGCGCCGAGATCTGCTGCGCTTTTGCCTGAAATCCCCGAGCGCAAAAGCTCGAAACGGCTGGGGCCGTCTCGGCGCGCCGGCTGCTTCCTGCCTGGGGCCGGCGCCCGATTGGCGCGATTGGTGGGGACTTCGTCACCCGCGTTCCCTGCCGGCCGGCTAGGATGCGCAGGGCTGAGGACAGCTCGTCCGATTGTCACGATCACCATCCGACATTGTCGAAACTGCCGCCTGTCCTGCCGATGGGAACCGGACGATCCTCGCCTTCCTCACCCGCAAACGGAGCGAAGAGATGAAGCGCTATGTGATCGAACGTGACATTCCTGGGGTCGGCGGCCTGAACCGGGACCAGCTCAAGGATGTCGCCCGCACCTCGAATGCCGCCTTGGCCAAGCTCGAGGGTCGGGCCCAATGGCTGCAGTCCTATGTGGTCGATGACAAGACCTTCTGCGTCTACCTGGCTGAGAACGAGGACGCTGTCCGCGAGCATGCAAAGCTCAGCGGCTTTCCGGCGACCAAGATCACCGAAGTCCGCAGCGTGGTCGAGCCGATGACGGCCAATTCCTGACGCCGGGACGCCGCCTCCTCCAGGCGGCGTCCGTTCCTGGTTGGATGAGGCCGATGCGAAATCCGCAATTTCCAGACCCCGGTCGTCCGTGCCGTGGCCTCCTGCGCTGGGTCGATCTCGCGGCAACGAATATTGCGAGCGCCAAGGTGTTCTATGCCGGCATGTTCGGTTGGAGATCGAGTGATGAAGCGATGAACGGCGGTCAATTTACCCGATTCAATGTGTCCGGCATGGATTTCGGCTCTGCCTACCAGCTCAGCCATGCTCATCGCGCACAGGGCGTACCTTCGCATTGGACGCCCTATTTCGAGGTGGGCGATCTCGAGGAGGCCCTCGCACGCGCCATCTCTCTCGGCGGCGAGGTGGTCGTCCACTCGGCCAACGCACCGGGTTTGGCACGGATCGCCCTCATCCTCGATCCGGTCGGTGCACTGGTCGGATTGTGGGAGCTGCCCGGCGCAGGCTTCACGGAGAGCTCCGATGCTGGCGCAGGCTGAAGCCTCGAGCGACTCGGCATCGGCCAAACTGGGAACCAAGCCGATCGAGGTCACGATCGTGCTGCTGGATGGCGGCTATGCCTCGACCGCCATTGGCCCGCTCGAGGTTTTTCACTCGGCCGGTTCTCTGTGGAATTGGCTTCATGGTGAGACCCCGAGGCCGCCATTCCGGGTTCGGACCGTCTCCATCGACGGCCAGGGCGTGACCAGCCTGTGCGCACTGGGCCTGGTGCCGACATTGTCGATCGACGACGTCGAGCACGCGGACATCGTCATCGTGCCGGCCTCCGGCTGGGACATCCAGGATCGCTTCATCGGCGATGAGGCCTTCCTCTCCTGGCTGCGCAAGTGGCATAAGCGGGGTGCCTACATCGCTGGCATCTGTACGGGCGTGATCTTCCTGGCCGAGGCCGGGCTGCTCGACGGGCGGATCGCAACGACGCATTGGGGCGTTGCCGACATCCTGCGCCGGCGCTACCCGCAGGTTCATTGGCAGACCGAGCAATTCGTCACCGAGGACGGTCATATCCTGTGCAGCGGTGGCGTCTATGCCTCGATCGACCTCAGTCTCTATCTGGTGGAGAAGTTCTGCGGCCATGAGGTCGCCCTGCAATGCGCCAGGTCCCTTCTCGTCAGCATGCCGCGCGGCCGCCAATCCGGCTACGCCGTGCTTCCCCTCTCGCGTCCGCATGCGGACGGCCGGGTTCGCGAGGCCGAGGAGTATCTGCGCATGCATTTCGACAAGGACGTGTCGCTCGATGCGCTGGCGGGGCGCAGCGGCATGAGTCCGCGCAATTTCATCCGCCGCTTCAAGGCTGCGACCGGTTCCCTGCCCGGTGCCTATGTCCAGATGCTGCGCATGTCGGCGGCAAAGGAACTGCTGGAAGCCGGGGCGACGTCCATTCAGGCGGTCTGCGCCAAGACGGGTTATGCCGACATCGTGTTCTTCAGGAGCCTGTTCAAGCGCCACACCGGCATGACCCCGGCGGAGTATCGACGACGCTTCGCCCATATGAATTTCGACCGCAGCGAATTGGTCGCCGGCCACAGGGCCTAGAGCGTTTTGCGATCTGGCGGAATCACCAAGAACCGCAAAGACGCCTTAGCCAATCCTTCGGGTTGGCTTGGAAACAAGGAGTTCGAGCAAATGAGCGTTCACGCCTGAACGCGCTTTGCTCTAGGCATCCTCAACCTCACCGGAGGTCTCGCATGGGCGCTCAACCGGCAGCCCTGAGATGGCTTGCGTCCAGGATCCGCGCATTCGCCCGCCTCGGCGCTGCTGCGGTCTCTCGCCATCGCGAACGAATCTGCCACGCCCGCACGCTGGAGGCACTGAACGACCGTGGTCTCCGGGACATCGGCCTGTTCCGCGTCGGCGCGAAAATCCGAGCGGAACGCTTCGCCGATTGCTGCCATCATCTCAGGTCGCCCCAGGCGGAAGAAGACCCATTCGGGGCCTGGCAGAGCACGCACAATGCAGCCTGCGATCGAGCGCCAATGGATCCGGGTGGCAACAGCAATGCGATCGAGGCCGCGGATTGAACCGCCCCTGCGAGTGCCGCCTGTTCTCTTGCTATTCTCTTGCCGCAGGTCCTGGCCTATAGGCGTGCCATGCTCAAAGCCCGTTCCTCCGGCAACGCCGTTGCCGACCGCCGCTTCGCCTATGCCATGGCCTACAAGGCGGGGGGCGATCCTGCTTCGGCTGCAGAGCTGGTGGTGCAGGCCCTCGACGAAGCGCCGGATTGGGCTGCCGGCTGGCTGGCCCTCGGCGATCTCAACGAGACGCTCGGCCGCCGGCGCGAAGCCATCGATACTTATCGCCAGGCCCTTCGTCTCGACCCGGCCGACGAAGCCGGCGCCGGCGCACGCCTGGCGCGGCTCGGCGAGATGCCGCCCGACGGCGCCATGACGCCGGCCCATATCGCCGCCTTGTTCGACGAATACGCGCCGCGCTTCGAGCGTTCCCTGGTCGACGATCTCTCCTATCGCGGGCCTGCCCTGCTGCGCATGGCCCTGGAGGGGATCGGCCGAAACGGACCGTTCCAACGCGCCCTCGATCTGGGCTGCGGCACCGGCCTTGTCGGCGAAGCCTTCCGCCCGCTCTGCCAGGACATCGTTGGGGTCGATCTTTCCGCCGCCATGCTCGCCAAGGCGCGGGCCAAGCAGGTCTATCGGCAGCTGGAGCAGGCCGAGATCGCCGATTTTCTTCTCCGGCAGGCCGCGGATAGCGCCGACCTGATCCTGGCAGCCGACGTCTTCATCTATCTCGGCGATCTCGATAACATCTTTCATCAGGCCGCCCGTATCTTGGTGTCGGGCGGCCTGTTCGTCTTTACGATCCAAAGCCACAGCGAGCCGGCCGCCTTCATCCTGAACCACGATCTGCGTTACGCTCATTCACGGGGCGGCATCGAGAACTGGGTGACCGGGGCCGGCCTGCACCTGCGCCATCTCGACGATGCCTGGGCTCGCACCGATCGGGGCATGCCGGTACCGGGCCAGGTCGTCGTACTCGAGCGATAGCCGCCCCCGGAGAGAAAGACCGGGCGCAGCTCCCGGTACGCCGTGCGCCTTGGCAAAATGACTTCCCAAACGTAAGGATGGCCTGGGGGACTTGGCTGCTTGCCAGCCAGAGGAGAGTCATGCGCTTGAAGGGGGCATCATGTTTTCGAGAATTTCCGCGGTCGTCCTGGCCGGTCTCGCCTGCGCGAGCTGCGCCACCAGCGACGGATTGCAGACCCTGACGCGGACGGCTGACCAGACGCCGCGCGGCCGGGTCATCAAGAACACCACCCGCATCACCAACGGCATCCTCGCCGGCAATCTGATGGTGTCGAATTTCTACTACTGGAATCGGCCGCAACCGGTAACGGCGCCAATCCTGCGCGACATGGACATCCGGGCCCGCCGCGCCGGCTGCCTCGACGGCAATGCCCCGACACGCAGCAGCGTCAGCGCCCGCTGGGGTACCTACACCTCGGCCTATCGCATCATCGGCCATTACGACTGCGACTGAACGCCCCGGCGGCGCAGGACGCCCCGCGAACAGCTTTCAACCAAGACACAGCCTTTCCCGGAGGAAAGACCATGGACTCGAAACTTCTCATCGTGGCTGCCGCGGGCCTCAGTCTTGCCAGTTGCGCCGGCCGCAGCGACCTGAACCTGATCACCCGCACCTCGCAGGACACCGCACGGGGCGAAGTGGTCAAGCGTATCTCGCGCATTGACGGGGGCCCTTTTGCCGGCGGCCTCATGGTCTCCAATTTCTACTACTGGCGCCGGTCGCAGCCGATCACTCCGGCCATCCTGCGGGATTTCGATGCACGCGCCCGCCGTGAAGGCTGCGCCGGAGGCCTGCCGCCGATGCGCCACAGTCTCACGGGGCGCTGGGGCAATTATGTCTCGGCCTATACCATCATGGCGATCTATGATTGCCGCTAGAGCGTTTTGCGATTTGGCGCTATTGCCGACGATCGCAAAGACGCGTCAAAAACAAGGAGCTAAAGCAAGAAGGCGTTTTCGCGAAAACGCGCTTTGCTTTGGACACTTCAGCTCGGCAGTGGACATCTGACCGCGGCACGCCAATATCTCCGCAGGCATTGGCGATAGCGGCATGAATGAGCAAAGCGGGAGGCGGGAGAACGGAGATCCAATCTCCACAGCCCCGCTCCCAACACTTCCGGCGGTCTTCGCAAACTGGTTCGCTGCGCGCGGCTGGACACCGCGGCCGCATCAGCTCCAGCTCGTCGAGAAGGCGCGCAATGGGCGTTCGGCCCTGCTGATCGCTCCTACCGGTGCCGGCAAGACCCTGGCGGGCTTCCTGCCGAGCCTGATCGACCTGGAGCACCGCCGGGCGAATGCGCCCGCCAGTCTCCACACCCTCTATATCTCGCCGCTGAAGGCGCTGGCCGTCGACGTCGCCCGCAACCTGGAACGCCCGGCCGGCGAGATGGGCCTGCCCATCCGCATCGAAACCCGCACGGGAGACACGCCCCAGGCCAAGCGCCAGCGCCAGAAGCGCGACCCGCCCGACATATTGCTCACCACGCCCGAGCAGCTCGCTCTGCTGCTGGCGAGCCGGGAGGCCACCGACCTGTTCGGCGGTCTCAAGCGGGTGGTGCTGGACGAACTCCATTCCATCGTCACCTCCAAGCGCGGCGACCTGCTTGCCCTCGGCCTGGCGCGTCTGCGGCATTTCGTGCCGGATCTCGAAGTCGTCGGCCTCTCGGCCACGGTGCGCGATCCGGACGAACTGCGGCGCTGGATCGTGCCCCAATCCCCGGGTCACCCTGCCATGGCCGACCTGGTGATCGCCGAGGGCGGCGCGGCGCCGGTGCTCGACATCCTCGAAACCGCCGAGCGGCTACCCTGGGCCGGGCATACGGCGCGCCACGCCATGGCCGAGCTCTACGCCCTGATCAAGGCTCACAAGACCACGCTCGTCTTCGTCAACACCCGCATGCAGGCCGAGTTCGTGTTCCAGGAACTCTGGCGGGTGAACGAGGAGAATCTGGCCATCGCGCTCCATCACGGCTCGCTGGAAGTCGGCCAGCGCCGCCGGGTCGAGGAGGCCATGGCGGCCGGCCGGCTCAAGGCGGTGGTCTGTACCTCCACCCTCGACCTCGGCATCGACTGGGGCGACGTCGATCTCGTCATCAATGTCGGTGCGCCCAAGGGGGCTTCCCGCCTGCTGCAGCGCATCGGCCGTGCCAATCACCGGCTGGACGAGCCCTCGCAGGCGATCCTGGTGCCGACCAACCGTTTCGAGGTGCTGGAATGCAAGGCGGCCGTCGATGCGGCCAAGGCCGGCGAGCAGGACACGCCGATCGCCCGCACCGGCGCCCTCGACGTGCTGGCCCAGCATGTGCTCGGCGTCGCCTGCGGGGCCCCCTTCGACGCCGATGCGCTCTACCGGGAAATAGCCTCCGCCGAGGCCTATGCCGGGCTCGATCGTGCGACGTTCGACGACGTCCTCGCCTTCGTGGCCACCGGCGGCTACGCCCTGAAGACCTATGACCGCTTCGCCAAGATCCGGCAGGGCAAGGACGGCCTGTGGCGCGTCGCCAATCCGATGGTGGCGCAGGCCTATCGGCTCAATGTCGGCACCATCGTCGAGGAAGCCCTGCTCAAGGTCCGCCTTTCCAATCGCGGCCCGCGCGAGCCGAGCCGCATGGCCGCCGACAAGCCGACGCCCTATCTGCCCTGGTTCATGGACCCCAAGGCCTCCGGCCCGCCCAAACGCAAACCGGGCGAGACCACGGCCCGGCGCGGCTTCGGCCGGGTGCTGGGCGAGGTCGAGGAATATTTCGCCGAAGGACTTTCGGTGGGCGATACCTTCCTGTTCGCCGGGGAGATCCTGCGCTTCGAAGGCATCCAGGAAGAGGACGTGCTGGTCACCCGCGCCCCGCCCGGGCGCGATCCGAAGATCCCCTCCTTCGCCGGCGGCAAGTTCCCGCTTTCCACGCATCTCGCCAGCCGGGTGCGCTCGATGCTGGCCGATCCCGACAGCTGGGGCGGATTGCCGGACCAGGTGGCGGACTGGCTGCGCCTGCAGCGCGACATCTCCCGGATGCCGCCGGCCGGCGACCTCCTGGTCGAGACCTTTCCGCGCGGCAATCGCCATTACCTGGTCTGCTATCCCTTCGAGGGCCGCCTCGCCCATCAGACGCTGGGCATGCTGCTGACGCGCCGGCTGGAACGAGCCAAGCTGAAGCCGATGGGTTTCGTCGCCAACGACTATGCGCTCGCGGTCTGGGGCGTCTCCGACATGCACCGGGCCGCGATGGACCAGCTCTTCGACCAGGACATGCTCGGCGACGATCTCGAGGAATGGCTGGCGGAGTCCGCCCTGATGAAGCGCATGTTCCGCACCTGCGCCATCATCTCGGGCCTGATCGAGCGCCGGGCTCCCGGCAAGGAGAAGACCGGGCGCCAGATCTCGGTCTCGACGGACCTCGTCTATGACGTGCTGCGCCAGCACGAACCCCATCACATCCTGATGCGCGCCGCCTGGGAGGATGCGCGTACCGGCCTGCTCGACCTCCAGCGCCTGTCCGGCATGCTCTCGCGCATCAGGGGCCGAATCATCCATAAGAGGCTGGATCGCATCTCGCCCTTGGCGGTGCCGATCATGCTGGAGATCGGCCGCGAGCCGGTCTATGGCGAGGCGACGGACAGCGTCCTCGCCGAGGCAGCGGATGATTTGATCGCGGAGGCCATGGTTGGACGGCAGGATCGACCCGACGACAGAGAAAGCGCCTGAGATGATCCGGCGGGATGAAGCCGTGCTGGCGGTCGCGGGCGTCGAATTCCTCGCCACCGCCGACGGCGCGCTGGTCTGGCTCGAGGAAAGCCTGGTCGTCGTTTCGGACCTGCATCTGGAAAAGGGCTCCTCCTTCGCCCAACGCCGTGTGCTTCTGCCGCCCTATGATACCGCCGAGACCTTGAAGCGCCTGGCGCGGCTCCTGTCCCGCTTCGGCGCGAAGCGACTGGTCTTCCTCGGCGACAGTTTCCACGACCGCCGCGCCGATACCCGTCTCGCCACCAGCGATCGCGAGGCGCTGCAACGCTGCATTCACGGGCGCGAGATATTCTGGATCGCCGGCAACCATGATCCGGATCCGCCCACGGGCCTTGGCGGCACCGCAACGCCGGAACTCGCCATCGGGCCGATGCTGTTCCGTCATGAGCCATCGGCAAGGGCCGAGCCGGGCGAGATCGCCGGCCACCTGCATCCGGTCGCCCGGGTGGCGACGCGCGGCAGGTCGCTCAGGCGGCGATGCTTTGCCGGCGACGGCCGGCGCGCCATCCTGCCGGCCTTCGGCGCCTATGCCGGCGGGCTGAACGTGCGCGACGCTGCCTTCGCGCCACTTTTTCCCGACGGCTTCACCGCCCATCTGATGGGCGATGAACGCGTCTTTGCCTTCCCGCGCGCACGCTGCCTGGGCGGGTGAGGGAGTGCCACTTCCTTCTCCCCTCGTGGGAGCAGGCTGGTTACTCCTCATCTTGCTGGAACAACGCTCCCCTCAGCAGGGATGGTGCCCAGCCTTGCCGCCATCGAGCGCCGCGCGTTGCGACGGCGTCAGGCGCGGCTCGATCTCCGCCAGCTTCATCAGGGCGTCGGCATCGCCCGCCGCGGCGGCCAGTGCGAGGAAGCGGTAGGAAACGGCGAGATCACGCGGCGTGCCGAGCCCCCGAGCCGCCAGCAGGGCGTAGTTATACTGGCTGGCGACATGGCCCTTCTCGGCGGCCTGATGGAACCAGCGAGCCGCCTGTTCGTAGTCGGGAGCGCCCATGACGGCGCCATTGGCATAAAGCACGGCCAGATTGTACATCGCGTTCACGGAACCATGCTCGGCCGCGCGCTGATACCACAGCCCCGCCAGCACGGCATCCTGGCCGACTCCCCTGCCCTTGTCATAGGCCAGCCCCAGCAGGAACAAGGCCGGGGTATAGCCCATCTGGGCCGCCTGGCGATACAGCCCGGCCGCCTTGGCAAGATCCTGGGTGGAGGCATCGGGCCGATCGAGCCGGCGTGCCTCCTCGAACCAAACCAGGGCCTGGCCGGCCTGCTCGGGCTTGGGTATGGCGATCTCCGGCCGCATCTGGGGCGTTGCCGACGTGCTCAGGCGCGTCATGGGCCGGCTGCTGGGTGCGGCGCCGGCCTTGCCGCCCTGCAGCGCGCCCAGCATCATGGTCACGGCCGCCAGTCCCAGCAGGATCGGGCGCTTGTGCCGTTTGTAGAAAGGTTCACCTCCGGTCACGGGATCGTTCTCCTCGCGCGTGATAGCCCCCTCGGCCTCGTTTGCGGCACGCGCCGCCCGCCGCGCCGCGGCGATGAAGGCGCTGCGCGTTCCGCTCGGTGGCGGCGAGCCGCCCGCCCCGAGTGCGGAAACCTGGCTGGGACGGCCCGTATTGTGCGGTGTGTCGGTGACAGAACTGCGGGGGCCGTCACCCGCAAGGGATCGCGGCAGGTCATCCGACCAGGCGATGTCGTCGGGTCGCTCGCGGCCGAACAAGGGCGGAACCCCCGCCAGATCCGGCGGTCCGGCAACGACCGCTCCGCCACGGCTCCTGACCACCTCCTCGACGGCGGCAAGGCGGTTGCCGAGCTGGTGCAGCAGCGATTGCAAGGCGTCGAGAGCCTTTCTGGTGTCACGGACGTCGTCCTGCTGGTATTGGCGCAGTTCACGAAAGATCCGCTGCAATTCCTCCGGCAAGGCGGCCAGCGCCGATCCGGCCAATGTCTCGCCGAAAGCCGCCCGCAGCTGCGCAGCGCCAGGCCCGCCGCTGGCGAGCCCCTCGATGCTGCCGGCCATGGCCGCGATCTGCCGCTCCAAGGCGGAAAGAGCCGCCTCGTCGACGACACGCCCATCCAGGCCTTCGAGCCGGGCCATCAACCCCGTAAGCGAGGCATTGGTCGAGGACTGCGCCTCGTCGACGGCCTGGCGCAGGGCATCGATCTTCTCATGAAGCTCGTGTGTGCTCTCGGGCTGGCGGACGAGATCGCCGATGCGGGCGCGAATATCGGCCGTCTCCCGCTGGAGTGTGGCCAGCACGGCCGGATCCTGGGCCTGGCGTGCCAACAGATCGAGTTTCTTGTCGAGGCGCGCAAATTGTTCGGGGGAACGGATGCCGGCCACGTGCCGGCTGAGATCCGCCATCTCCGCACGCAGGCCGGCGAGATCCTCCTGGCCGGATGCGGCCGGGGGATGGCTGCGCCTGAGTTCGGCGACCTCCCGCGTCAGCGCCGCAATCTGCTCGCTCAGATCATCGCGAGGCGCAGGCTGGACCGAAGGTACGGATGCGGACGAACCGATCTTGTCGGCCATGCCGGCGATGCGCTGCTCCAGATCCCGCGCCAGATCGTCGAGGGCATCGACTTCGCCGCCCGACGCCGCAGGGGCGGGCCGGGACGCAAAACCATCGACCAGGGCATCGACCAGGGCAGCCATCTGCACCTCGCTCTGCTCCTGCCTGTGGATAAGTTGCTCGATCAGCCCCGCCATTCTGGCTTCACTCGCACGGATATGGCGCGCGAGCACTGCCGCACTGACTTCTACCGTCTGGATCTTTCGTTTCGGGTCATCGGAACCACTACCGACATACCTCTCCCGGGTCGCAGCCAGCTTCCGAGCAATCGCGGCCAAGGGCGATTCCGGCAGGTCGCTCTGCGTCTCAAAAAGCGACGGTTCATGCAATTTCTGCTCGGCAACAGTGGATTTGAGCCATTGTGCAAGCGTCATGCCCGAGCGGCGGGCCAGAACGGCGGCAGCCTCGCGCGTCTGGGAATCGACGCCCTCGACACTCCATGACGCTGCTTGGCTCATTTGGCTTCCCGTGCCGACGAACGGCCTGATTCTCACGCCTCTCCCAGCCTCCGCCCCGGAAAACCGGGCCGGGAACGCGTGGAGAGGGCGGCACGCAGTGCCCGCAACAGCAGGTTTCGCGCAACAGGGTAAATATCCTGTTAACCCTCACTGCCCTAGCGCTCTTCCCGATGGCAACAACATTGCAGAGCATCCAAAGCGCTTTTTTTACTAAAAACCTTCCGACCCGAACTGCAGAGCAGACGGGAAAGTGGGATACCTTGCAAGAACCGACATTAGACTTTGCAACAAGGTCAGAATTCTGTTGATGCTCGTGTTGTTCGAAACGCTCAACGCGCCCTAATTTAATACGTTACCCTTGAAAGGAAGCAGAGCGAGGGCTATGATCTCCCTGCTGGAGATTTGGGCGTTCGCTTGGTAATATATTAATTGCTGACGCCCCCCGGATTTCGTATTATGGTACCTGTTGCAACGAATGAGTAGCGGCGCTGCTAGCCTGTAACGGGCGCGAGAGAGAGACCATGTCAAAGTTGGAAGCCAGGTCGGCAACAAACACAAAAGGCCAACCGGTGACGGTATTCGTAGCAGAGACAGAAAACGCTACGAATAGCACGACCACCTATACAATAGGTGACCTTGCGCGAGAATTTGGCGTTACTTTGCGAACCTTGCGCTTCTACGAGGACAAGGGTCTCCTCAATCCTACGCGCGACAACCTGACTCGGCTCTATAGTGCACGCGATCGTGAGCATCTGCAACTTATCCTTAAGGGTAAGCGGCTGGGTTTTACCCTGGTAGAAATCGGCGAGATGATCGCCCATCACGGTGAAGGCAAGACGGCGAGTCTCGATATCAGCGCCAGCACCGTCCGCGAGCAGATCGAACATCTGGAGCGTCAGCGCCGCGAGATCGATGAAGCCCTGGTCGAATTGCGCCGCAGCTACGAGGGATTGGCCAACGCCCTGCCGCGTTAAGTGGCCGTATGCCTGCGTCGAAAATACCTGATCGGCAGCGCAGCGTTCCTTGTGTTTGCCGGCCTTGGTCTATGGGCCCTCTTCCTTTTCCTGCACAAGCCCATCGGCGTGATCGACAGGCCGTTCAAGTTGACGGACGCTGAAGGCCGCGTGTTTGACTCCAAGGAATTGCAGGGCAAGCCGAGCCTGGTCTATTTCGGCTTCACCCACTGCCCCGACATTTGCCCGACGACCTTGTTCCTGCTCGCGCAGGCGCTGAAGAAACTCGGGCCGGACGCCTCGCGGATCAACGCCCTCTTCATCACTGTCGATCCCGACCGGGACACGCCCGAGCAATTGAAGACCAGCCTCGCCGCCTATGACCCTCACCTGCGCGGCCTGACCGGCGACCCCGCACAACTCGCCTCGATACGCGACATCTACGGTATAGAGGCAAATATCTTGCCTGGGACAGGCAAGAACTACAATATCGACCACACCGACACCGTATTTGTACTCGACAAGAATGGCCGCGTACAATCGAGCTTCGACCTGCACGCCTCTTCGGACGAAGTGGTTGCTCTTCTGGAAACTGTCATGCAGGCTCGATAAAGTGCGACATCGAGGGTTGGCCTTGCAACCGGCATCCAGGAAAGGATCGGGCACTCCCTGCCAGGGCAGCAGCCAACTCCAGGACACATCCATGGACCCCGCCGGGAAACCCTGCCCGGCCCCGCTGCAATAGGAATATGGCCTGTTGAAATTCGGTGCCCTCTGGACGCTCCTCCTCGGATTGATGCTCGCCATCCCCGCCCATGGCAACGGCACGGCAGCCCCGACCAGCACCGGCCCCTACGGCCTGTGGGATCCGCACCGGCGCCCGGAGCGGCCGGATCTGAAATCCGTGCGCCGGATCCGCTTCCTGACGGAGGACGATTTTCCGCCTTTCGACTTCCAGGGATCCAGCGGCGCCCTGGAAGGCTTCAATGTCGACCTCGCCCGCGCGGTCTGCCGGCAGCTGAAGGTCCCCTGCACCATCCAGGCCCGGCGCTGGGACACCATCGTCGCAGCCCTGGAAGAGGGGCAGGCGGATGTGATCGCTGCCTCGCTCGTGCCGAGCAAGGAAGCCCGCGAAAGACTGCAGTTCTCCCGCCCCTATTACATGCGCCCCGCCCGCTTCGCCATGCGGGGCCAGGACCCGCCACCGGCCCTGACGCCGGAGGGACTGGCCGGCCGCCGCATCGGCGTCGTCGCCGACACGGCGCATGCCGCCTACGCCAAGGCCTATCTCAAGACCGCCAACCTGGTATCCTTCGCCAATGACGCTGCGCTGCGCGAGGCGCTCAAGCGCGGAGAAATCGACCTGGTCTTCGCCGACGGCATCGGCCTGTCGCTCTGGCTCAACGGCTCGGAGGCCGGCAATTGCTGCAGCTTTGCGGGCGCGCCCTATCTCGACGGCCACTTCTTCGGTGACGGCATCGGCATGGCCATGCGCCGCGAGGACGGGGATCTCAAGCAGGCCATCGACTATGCCCTTTTCCAGATCTGGGAACAGGGCATCTATGCCGATCTCGTGCGCCGCTGGTTTCCTGTCGATCCCTTTGCAGGCCTTCCGTGACGTAAACGGAAACTTGCACGCCCTCCGCTGTTACCGAAAAGACTCACTTTGTCGCCGAAGCTGGGGAAAACGCACCCCGCGCCAGCAGGACTCTTGCGCGAGAGTCACTGCCTATTGTAGTTAAGGCTTCGTTAAGCACGACATCTCGTGCGGCGTCTCGTAACTCCTGTCAGCTCATGGCGTGCATGCGCAACGATGTTCTGTCGACATCGTGGCTGATGGGAAAGGATTCGGCGTAGCGAATTCGGGCGAAAACAAGGCGGAAGGCAGGAGAGGCTGATGCACTGGACAGACGAGCGGGTAGAACTTCTGAAAAAGCTGTGGTCAGAAGGTCTGTCTGCTAGCGCCATTGCCACAGAACTTGGCGGCGTCACACGCAACGCCGTGATCGGCAAGGTGCATAGACTCGGTTTGTCTGGCCGGGCCAAGGCGCCCGCGCCGGCACCACAGCGTCGCATCAAGCCCACGCGGGCTCCCTCGCATCCGCTCCGCACCCAGACCTCCGCGCCCGTGGTGCGGGGCAATACCGCCCTCGCTCCGCAGATCATGCCGCTCGTCGCCATTGAAGAACGCCCCGAACCCGCCTTGCGTCCGGTCGAGGAAGTCGTCATCCCGATGTCCGAGCGTGTCACCATCATGGAACTGCGCGAGCATATGTGCCGCTGGCCGCTAGGCGATCCCGGGCGTGAGGACTTCCGTTTCTGCGGCAGCCGCGTCGGCCCCTCTGGCCCCTACTGCCCCCATCATGCCTCGATCGCCTACCAGCCGGTGCTCGACCGTCGGCGTGAGCGCGACAAGGAGCGTCGTGCCGCCCGCGCCTGATCGCAGCCTTCCATCCGATCCATTCAAAGGCAGGGATTTCCCTGCCTTTTTCTTTGCGGCGTACCGGTACCTTTCCCAAAGGGAAATCCGCTTGCTTTTAGCGGCGCATCGGCTTAAACGCCGGGCCGCCCCAAACTCTTGTTGCGCGGCGTTGCAAGACAACACACCGGAACCAGAGCAATGACACGGAATGTGGACGGGGCATCTCCCGACATGACCGCAACCACTGGCACCATCGATGGCACGACGCTGATTGCCTGGGGCTTTCAGCCCGGCAAGTGGTTCGGGCGGGCCCTGGCCGAGGCCAATCGCCTGCGCCAGGCCGGCGCGGATGACGATGCCATCTTCATCGCCCTGCAGGCCTTGCAGCCGGTCGAGACCCTGCTGCGCACCAATGGCCTGCCCTATGGCGTCTTCCTCGACGCCGAAGGCGAACTCGAACGGGCCAACCTCGCGGCCGTGACCGCGCATATGGACGCTCTCATGCGGGTGCCGACCATCGTCGCCGGCGCCGTGATGCCGGACGCCTGCCCTTCCGGCACCGCTCTCGGGACGATCCCGGTCGGCGGCGCGGTCGCCTGCGAGGACGCCATCCATCCCGGCTTTCATTCCGCCGACATCTGCTGCTCGGTGGCGATCACCGTGTTTGCACGCAAGGATGATCCCAGGCGCATCCTCGATGCGGTCCAGGCCGTGACTCATTTCGGCCCCGGCGGACGCAAGGCGATGATCGTCCCGGATTTCGCGCCCGACATCGATGCCACGCTGCAGGCCAATCCCTTCCTGCACGGGCTCGGCAACATCGTAACAGGCCATTTCGGCTCGCAGGGCGATGGCAATCACTTTGCCTATGTCGGCCACCTCAGCTCCAGCGGCCAGCCGGCGCTGGTGACCCATCACGGTTCGCGCGGGCTCGGTGCCCAGCTCTACAAGCGCGGCATGGCAGCCGCCCGCAGGCACACCCAGATCGTGGCGCCGCGGGTGCCGGCCCACAATGCCTGGCTGCAGGCTTCGAGCGAAGAGGGGCAGGCCTATTGGCAGGCTCTGCAATTCGCGCGGAGCTGGACCAAGGCAAGCCATTTCGCCATTCACGACCTTGCCGCCCGATCGCTGGGCAATGCCGTGGCCGACCGGTTCTGGAACGAGCACAATTTCGTATTCCGGCGCGATGACGGGCTCTATTATCATGGCAAGGGAGCCACGCCCTCCTGGGCCGGCTTCTCGCCGGATGACGACGGCCGCACGTTGATCCCGCTCAACATGGCCGAACCGATCCTGATCACGGCGCATCGCGACCGCAAGCAGGCCCTCGGCTTCGCCCCGCACGGGGCCGGCCGCAATCTCAGCCGCTCGGCCTTTCTGCGCCAGGAAAAGCCGGGCCTGCCCGAGGGTATCGACGTGCGCTTCTATTGTGGCAAGGCGGACCTGTCCGAATTGCCGCAGGCCTACAAGAATGCTGCCGCGGTCCGGGCCCAGATCGACAAATACGGCCTCGCCGAGGTGATCGACGAGGTCATCCCCTATGGCTCGATCATGGCCGGCGACTGGGGGCAGGACGCACCCTGGCGCAAGAAGCGGAGATGAACCGCGAACCTGCCGGCATCTCGCCCGTTCCTGCCCCATGCCTTTACCGCGCGAGAAAGACGGACAAGGTGCCGGCACGCAGGCTGCATCACCGCTTCAATGGTTTCACCATTACGATGTTGGCATATCCCCGCGGATAATCCTCGATCGATGCCAACCGCCGGAACCCGCACTTCTCGTAGAAGGCGGGCGCCTGGAAGGAGTGGGTCGTCAGTACGATCTGGCAGCAGCCCCGACGGAGCGCCTCTTCCTCGGCCGCCGCCAGGAGGCGCGCGCCAAGGCCTTGCCGACGACGCTCTTCGGCGACCCAGAGCGTCTTGATCTCGCAGCAACCGCCCCAACTATGCCCGTGCAAGCCGGCATAAAGCTCGCCTTCTGCAGAGCGCAGCAGGATGGCCAGCAGCCGTGCATCGCGGATACCGGTGCGCTCGATATTGTCCTGGTCGAGCAGATCGTCGAGCCGCTGGAGATCTGCAGGAGCGGGATCGTCGAAAACCGAAATCTGGCCCTTGTCAGGCATGGCCCGTGCCCTCAATGCGCGTTGAAGAAGGCGATCTCCTCGGCGAAGGCCTCCTGCGCCATCGGAAAGTCGAAGCCCTGGAAGACATGGCAGCCGCCCGGCCACAGCCTGAGCGTCGTGGCATTGCCAGCCGCCTCCCAGCGTCCCGCCATGAACATGCTATCGTCAAGCAGGGCGTCATAGGTTCCGACGGAGAACAGGGCCGGCGGCATGCCGTTGAGATCGCCATAGAGCGGGGAAACATCGGGCGAGCGCAGATCGACGCCATCGGGCACGCAGGCCCGCACGAACAGCGCGATGTCGCGCGGCGTCAGGATCAGCTTGCCGCGATCGAAGCTGCGCGCACTCGGGGTCATGCCGAGATCGTAGCAGCCGGCGATGAGATTGGCCCCCGCGAAGGGCGTGAGGCCGTGCCGGTCGCGCAGGCGCTGCAGCGTCAGCGCGGAGAGATGGGCGCCGGCGCTCTCGCCGCCGATGAAGAAGCGCTTGGTGCGGAAACGTTTGCTGCCTTCCGACGCCAACCACAGCGCCGCGGCCTCGCAATCGTCCGGTCCGGCGGGAAAGGGATGTTCCGGCGCCAGGCGATATTCCACCGAAATGCAGGCCATGCCGGTGGCCGCGACAATCTTCTCCAGACTTTCGTCCTGGAAGTCGGACTGGTTGAACATCCAGCCGCCGCCATGGATGTGCATGTAAACCCCGGTCGGTGCTTCCGGTGCGATGATGCGGATCGGCACCCTTCCCTGCTTGCCGTCGATCTCCAGCACTTCGGCCCGGGAACTCTTGCCCTGCAGCGGAAAGATCCCCTTGCCCTGGCGCCGGGTCTCGCGGATCAGTTCGGGCGGGAAGGACCACAGATCCGGCAAAGCGCTCATCTTGGCGATGATGTCGGCATTGAGCGCCGCCGTGGTCTCGGCCACGGCATCGGAAGCAAATACGGCGGGGTCGACAGAGGGCATGAGCTTGAATCGCCTTGATGGGATGGCGCACAGTGCCGGGAACCGGCAAGGTCGGCAAGGCCCGCCGCTTCACCCCACCCCTCGCGCAGCCTTTCGCAACAGGAAGGACCCGGGCGCGGCAACTCAACCCTTCTCATCGGACCGGAAAACCGCTATCCCTAGCACCTTGAAAGGTGGCAATAGCGAGACCCATGATTCCTGACGAGACCGAGATCGAACGCCCGCATAACCCGCACGGTGATGCCGGCTCCGGGGATACTCGCGCCAAAACCGTCTTCATCAAGTCCTATGGCTGTCAGATGAACGTCTATGACAGCCAGCGCATGGCCGACACGCTGGCGCCGACGGGCTATGTGGAAACGGCCAATCCCGACGAGGCTGACCTCGTCATCCTCAACACCTGCCATATTCGGGAAAAGGCGGCCGAGAAGGTCTATTCGGAGATTGGCCGCCTGCGCGTGGCGCGCGACGAGCGCCGCCGCCAGGGCGGTGACATGAAGATCGCCGTCGCCGGCTGCGTCGCCCAGGCCGAAGGCCAGGAGATCCTCAGGCGTGCCCCCGCCGTCGATCTCGTGGTGGGCCCGCAGGCCTATCATCGCCTGCCGGAGCTGCTCGCCAAAGCGGATGGCACGGCCAAGCCGGTTGATACCGACTTTCCGGTCGAGGACAAGTTCGCCATCCTGCCGGCGCCGCGGCGGGAGAAAACCCTGGCCCGCGGCCCCTCCGCCTTCGTCACCGTGCAGGAAGGCTGCGACAAGTTCTGCACCTTCTGCGTGGTGCCCTATACGCGCGGCGCCGAGACGTCGCGGCCGGTTGCCGCTATCGTGGCCGAGGTCGAGCGCCTGGCCGATGCCGGCGTGCGCGAGATCAGCCTGCTCGGCCAGAACGTCAACGCCTATCATGGCGAAGGCCCGGACGGTCGCGCCTGGACGCTGGGCCAGCTCGTGCATCGCCTCGCCCGCATCGAGCCGGTGGTGCGCCTGCGCTACACCACCTCCCATCCCCGCGACATGGATGACAGCCTTATCGAGGCCCATCGCGATCTGCCGGCCCTGATGCCCTTCCTGCATCTTCCGGTGCAGTCGGGCTCCGATCGCATTCTGGATGTCATGAATCGCAAGCATACAGCAGTCGATTATCTCAAGCTCATCGAGAAGATTCGGCAGGCCCGGTCCGACATGGCATTTTCTTCCGACTTCATCGTCGGTTTCCCCGGCGAGACCGACGCCGATTTCGAGGCGACCCTGCGGCTGATCGAAGAGGTCACTTATGTGTCGGCCTATTCGTTCAAATATTCCCCGCGTCCGGGCACGCCGGGGGCCGGCATGGCGGATCAGGTTGACGAAGCGGTGAAGGCCGCGCGCCTGGCACGGCTGCAGACCCTGACCGAAAGCCAGCAGAAGGCCTTCAATCAGGCCAGCATCGGGCGCACCATGGATGTGCTGTTCGATCGCAAGGGCAAGCGCCCGGGCCAGATCGCCGGCCGCACTCCCTATCTCCAGGCCGTGCAGATCGAGGCGGACGACAGCCTGATCGGTACGGTGGCTCCCGTCGAGATCACGGCCACGGGTGCCTGGTCGCTGCATGGCGTGCTGGCCGGCGCCGATTTCCGGGAGGCCGTTGCTTGAAAGTGGACGAGGAACGACGGACACGCATGACAACGCAAACCCCACCCCTGCCGACGACAGAAGCTCCCGCGGAAATCGTCACGGCCTTCGAGGATAATCGCCTGGCCACGCTGCTCTTCGGCCAGCACGACCAGAACCTCGCCTTCATCGAGCGCAAGCTCGGCATCGAGGCGACGGCCCGCGGCAACCACGTTGCCCTGCGCGGCGCCAAGGACAGCGTGGAACAGGCCAAGCGCGTGCTGGAGAGCCTGTATCAGCGCCTGCGCTCCGGCCAGCAGGTGGCGCTGGGCGATGTCGACGGCGCGTTGCGCATGGCCGCCTCGCAAGGCGTGCTGTTCACGCCGGAAGGCAAGCCGAAAGTAGCGACGACCGGCGGTGCAGCCTCCGTCGGTACACGCAAGAAGACGATTGCCGCCCGTACCCCGGCGCAGGACGCCTATATCAGGGCGTTGCAGAAGCACGAGCTCGTCTTTGCCACCGGCCCGGCGGGTACCGGCAAGACCTATCTTGCGGTCGCCCACGCCGCGGCGCTGATCGAGAAGGGCGAGGCCGACCGGCTGATCCTGTCCCGCCCCGCCGTCGAGGCGGGCGAGAGGCTCGGCTTCCTGCCCGGCGACATGCGCGAGAAGGTCGACCCCTATCTGCGCCCGCTCTATGACGCGCTCTACGACATGATGCCGCCGGAACGCGTCGAGCGCGGCCTGACCTCGGGCATGATCGAGGTGGCGCCGCTGGCGTTCATGCGTGGGCGCACGCTCGCCAATTCGGTCGTGCTGCTGGACGAGGCCCAGAACTGCACCTCGATGCAGATGAAGATGTTCCTGACGCGCCTGGGCGAAGGCTCGCGCATGATCATCACCGGCGATCCGACCCAGATCGACCTGCCGCCCGGCCAGAAATCGGGCCTGATCGAGGCGATCGACCTGTTGAAAGACATCCCGGAAATCGCCATCTGCCGATTCAACGCCGCCGATGTCGTGCGCCATGAACTGGTTGCCAAGATCGTGCGGGCCTATGAAGCCAAGGATTCCAGCAAGCCCTCGGGCGACACCAAGTCATGACCGATGCCATTACCATCGAGATCGCTCAGGAGAGCGAGCTCTGGCAGGACCTCGATGCCATCGAGGCCCTGATCACGCGCGCCGTGGCCAGGGCCATCGATGTCGCGGCGCTTGCCCATGCACCGGGAGCCGAACTTTCGATCGTCCTGACCGACGATGCCTCCATCCGCGAAATCAACGCCGAATGGCGTGGCAAGGACAAGCCCACCAATGTTTTGTCCTTCCCGCAGGCGGTGGGAGAAGCCATCGCGACGGCGCCGATGCTGGGCGATATCATCTTTGCCCATGAGACGATCGCGCGGGAAGCCGAGGAAACTTCCGTGAGCTTTGCCGACCATCTCAGCCACCTCACCGTGCATGGCCTCCTGCATCTGTTCGGCCATGACCATTTGAACGATGCCGAAGCCGAGGTGATGGAAGCGCTGGAAGTGCGCATTCTCGCCGAGCTCGGCATCGCCAATCCCTATGCCGACGCGCCCTTGTTGCGCGAAGCGAGCTAACATCCAGAGCCATGTCCGACAGCAACGATCGAAGTAGCAGCCAAGCCGGCACCACCCAGGACACCCAGCATGAGGGCCTGTTCGGGCGGATCAAGTCCGCGCTCGGGCTGAAATCGGCCCCCTCCATCCGCGAGGACCTGGCCGACGCGCTCGAGAATACGCGCGCCGGCGAGGATTCCAGCTTCTCTCCGGAGGAGCGGGCCATGCTCAAGAACATCCTCGGCCTGCGCGGCAAGCGCGTCGATGACGTCATGGTACCCCGGGCGGATATCGTGGCCGTGCCACTCGACATTTCCCTGGGTGACCTGCTCAAGGTGTTCCAGACAGCGGGCCATTCGCGCCTGCCCGTCTACAACGAAACGCTGGACGATCCGCGGGGCATGGTGCACATCCGCGATTTCGTGGCCTGGTTGGCGTCGCGGGCCGCCATTGCCGCCCGTCGCAGCCGCAAGGTCCGCGAGAGCGAAACCGCCAGGGACGGCGAGGCCGTCAAGCCCTCGCCCAAGGAAGCGGCCCTCGCCCTGGGCAACATCACCCTGTCGACGCCGCTCAGTTCGGTGAAGTCCCTGACCCGAAACGTGCTGTTCGTTCCCCCTTCGATGCCGCCGATCGACCTGCTCGCCAAGATGCAGGCCACCCGCACCCAGCTTGCTTTGGTGATCGACGAATATGGCGGCACGGACGGTCTGGTCTCGATGGAGGACATCGTCGAAATCGTGCTCGGCGACATCGAGGATGAGCATGACGAGGATGACGGCGACATGATCGTCGCCTCCGGCGAAGGCATCTTCACTGCCGATGCCCGCGCCGATCTCGAAGACGTCGCAGCCGCCATCGGCCTGGAGATGCATGAGGACGAGATCGAGGCCGATGTCGATACGCTCGGAGGCTGGCTGGTGACACTGGCCGGCCGCGTACCGGTGCGCGGCGAGATCGTGCAGGGACCGGGCCAGCTCGAATTCGAGATCCTCGATGCCGATCCGCGCCGGGTGAAGCGGGTCCGCATCCACACGGCCGGCAGCGGCATCACCCGGCCGCGCGACGGGCGCAAGCGCGAGAAGAAGACGGTGTCCCCTGCCGATGAAGCGGCCGCAGCCGCCGATGGCGAGAGGGCCCCGGCGAACGAAACCAGCGGCGACGGCGCCACGTGATCGCTGCACTTGCGTCCCGTCTGGCCGGGCTGAGGGGTTGGCGACGCATGGCCGTCGCCTTCCTGGCAGGTGCCCTCGCGGCGCTGGCCATGGCCCCGTTCAATGCCTTTCCGGTTCTGGCCGTCAGCTTTCCGGTGGCAATCTGGCTGCTGGACGGCGTCGCCTTCCCTGCGCCGGAGAACCCGCCCCGCCGTTTCTGGCGCAGCATCGGCTCGGCGGCTCGGCTCGGCTGGTGCTACGGCTTCGGCTATTTCCTGGCCGGGCTGTGGTGGATCGGCAATGCCTTCCTCGTCGATGCCGACCAATTCGCCTGGTTGCTGCCCTTCGCAGTGGTACTCCTGCCTGCCGGCCTTGCTTTCTTCCACGCCGCCGGGTTTGCGCTGGCGCGGTTGCTATGGTCACGGGGAATTGCCCGCATCCTCGCCTTTGCCGTCGCCATGGCCGCTGTCGAATGGCTGCGCGGCCATATCCTGACCGGCTTTCCCTGGAACCTGTTCGGCTATGCGCTCGCCGAGGAACTTCATCTGGCGCAGAGCCTGTCCCTGATCGGGGCCTATGGGCTCACTCTCGTCGCACTCGTCCTGTTCTCCACGCCTGTCGCCTTGGTGCGGCGAGGCGGCTGGCGCTGGCCGGCCCTGTCCGTCGCTGCCCTGGTCGCGATGGCGGCCTTCGGCGTATGGCGCCTCGGCCAACATCCCACCAGCTTCGTCGACGGGGTGCAACTGCGCATCATGCAGCCCGACCTGCCGCAGGATGCCAAGTTCAATCCGGCCCTGCGCAACGAAGTGCTGACGCGCTATCTCGCGCTGTCGCGCCAGCCGGCCGCCGACGGCAGCGACGGCCTTGCCAAAACAACCCATCTGATCTGGCCGGAATCGGCCTTTCCCTTCCTGGTGGCGCAGGATCCCGAGGCCCTCAAGGTGCTCGGCGACCTGGTGGCGCCCAAGGCCGTGCTGCTGACGGGTGCCGGCCGGGCAGAGGAAAATCTCGACGACGGCAGCTGGCGCTTCTTCAATTCCCTGCACGTCATCGACGCCACCGGCACCATTATCGGCAATTATGACAAG
The DNA here is from genome assembly GCF_040797145.1 of Labrys neptuniae. NCBI lineage: Bacteria > Pseudomonadati > Pseudomonadota > Alphaproteobacteria > Hyphomicrobiales > Xanthobacteraceae > Labrys > Labrys neptuniae. The sequence goes on from NZ_JBFNQD010000007.1 coordinate 139,804, forward strand.
GTGCACCTCGTCCCCTTCGGCGAATATCTGCCCTATCAATCCGTGCTCGAATCCCTCGGCTTCGAGCAATTGACCAAGCAGCGTGGCGGCTTTTCGACCGGCCCCGGCCTGCGCACGCTCGACATTCCCAACGCGCCGCCCGCCGGCATCCTGATCTGCTACGAGGCGATCTTTCCGGGCGAGGTGATCGATCCGGCCAACCGTCCGGGCTGGCTGCTCAACGTCACCAACGACGCCTGGTTCGGCATCACCCCGGGGCCCTACCAGCATTTCACCGAGGTAAGGGCGCGCGCGATCGAGGAAGGCCTGCCCGTGGTCCGCGCCGGCAACAACGGCATTTCGGCCGTAATCGACCCGGTGGGGCGCATCGTCGCCAGCCTGCCGCTCGGCACCAGCGGCGTGCTCGATTCGCGCCTTCCCACCACCTTGCCACCACCGCTATTTGCCACGGCCGGCACCAGCATTATTGCCGGATTGTTTCTGATTGCCTTAATCGGCGCCGGCCTTGGTTGTCGAAACCATCGCCGACAGCTGCGATAACACATATTTGTTACAACCGCGCCAAGCGGAAAGCGCGAGACTGACTGGATTTTCCCGCATAAGGAGGTATAGTCACCCTGTTGGTTGCAGGATGCATTTGAACTACTTCAGATTGCGCTGCCGTAATTGTATCTCTGGCATGCCGTGCTTCCGCCACGTTGCGGCCGCAATTCATTTTCAAATTCGTCGCTGTATTTTCAAATATTTGCTAGTGACCTGGAGTTAATATTATGATCAAGAAAGTACCCAATCCCATTGATCAGCACGTTGGCAGCCGCGTCCGTATCCGGCGTGTCCTGGTAGGCATGAGCCAGGAGAAGCTCGGCGAGGCACTTGGCCTTACTTTTCAGCAGGTACAGAAATATGAAAAGGGCACCAATCGCATTGGTGCGAGCCGGCTGCAGCAGATCGCCTCGATCCTGGGCGTCACCATTTCCTTCTTCTTCGAGGGCCTGCCGCCCGAAACCGGCGCCGTGCACACGGCTGAACATGCCGACGAGAGCGATACCTCGCACGTCATCGAATTCCTGTCGACCACCGAGGGCCTGCAGCTGAACAAGGCCTTTGCCCGCATCAAGGATCCGAAGGTGCGCCGCCGGGTCGTCGATCTCGTCTCCACGCTCAGCCAGGAACACGCAGCCTGAGCCACGGAACGGGCCAATAAAGCGCCCCTGTGACTTCGATGTGCCTTTGTCGGGCTTGGCGATGCCGCCAAGCCAGGAAGTGTGATGGAAAATCGCGCCGCGTTCCTTTAAACGAACAAAACGTACGATTTGCCGCTTGACGACGAAGCTTCCCCTCGCCAAAACGGGACAATACCGAGTTCCATTTTGGCGTGGAGAAACATTCGTGTCCCGTTCCGACTATTTGTTTACCAGCGAGTCGGTCGCTGAAGGCCACCCCGACAAGGTCTGCGATCGCATCTCCGACGAAATCGTCGACCTGTTCTATCGCGAGGCCGCCAAGACCGGAATGGACCCCTCCCAGGTGCGCGTCGCCTGCGAAACCCTCGCCACCACCAACCGCCTGGTGATCGCCGGCGAATATCGTGGTCCCGAGACCGTCACCAAGGGCAAGATCAAGAGTGCCGCCCGCCGCGCCGTCAAGGCGATCGGCTATGAGCAGGACGGCTTCCACTGGAAGAAGGCCAAGATCGAGGTCCTGCTGCACGGCCAGTCCCCCGACATCGCCCAGGGCGTCGATATTTCCGGCAACAAGGACGAAGGCGCAGGCGACCAGGGCATCATGTTCGGCTATGCCTGCCGCGAGACGCCGGAGCTGATGCCGGCTCCGATCTATTACGCCCACAAGATCCTCGAGGACATCACCAAGGCCCGCAAATCGGGCGAACTTGGCATGCTCGGCCCCGACGCCAAGAGCCAGGTCACGGTGAAGTATGAGAACGGCAAGCCGGTCGGCGTGACGCAGATCGTGCTCTCCACCCAGCATCTCGACGAGAAGCTCACCTCCGGCGACATCAAGAAGCTGGTCGAGCCCCATATCCTCAAGACTCTGCCGGAAGGCTGGGTCACCAAGGACACGGTCTGGCACGTCAATCCCACCGGCAAGTTCGTGGTCGGCGGCCCGGACGGCGATTGCGGCCTGACCGGCCGCAAGATCATCGTCGACACCTATGGCGGCGCGGCCCCCCATGGTGGCGGCGCCTTCTCCGGCAAGGACCCGACCAAGGTCGACCGCTCGGCCGCCTATGCGGCGCGCTACCTCGCCAAGAACGTGGTAGCGGCCAAGCTGGCCGATCGCTGCACCATCCAGCTCGCCTACGCCATCGGCGTTTCCGAGCCGCTGGCGATCTATGTCGACCTGCACGGCACCGGCAACGTCTCCGAGGAGAAGGTCGAGAAGGCCCTGCGTGACGTGATGAGCCTGACGCCCCGCGGCATCCGCGAGCATCTCAACCTCAACAAGCCGATCTACGCCCGCACCTCCGCCTATGGCCATTTCGGCCGCAAGTCGGCCCGCGACGGCGGTTTCTCCTGGGAGAAGACCGATCTCGCCGACGCGATCAAGAAGGCCGTGCGCGCCTGATCTGCCGCGAGCCGTCAACGCAAAGCCTTTCCCGCCCGCCGGGAGAGGCTTTTTTCATAGCATTTTGCGATTTGACGGCATCATCCGGAATCGCAATGACGCTTCCGACCAAAATGTTGGAGTAGATTGCGTCCAAACGCGCTTTCCTCTGGTGGATGTGGGCCGTGACTGAAGACGACAAGGACAAATTCGGCGAGGGCACGGATGCCCCGCCTCGCGGCCACGGCGCCTTCTTCGGCCGCCGCAAGGGCAAGACCCTGCGGCCGGGGCATGCCGACCTGATGTCCGCTTCGCTGCCGCAATTGCGTCTCGACCTGACCGCGCCGCCTCCCGCCGATCTTGCTGGCCTCTTCCCGGAGCCTGTCGGCGAGGTCTGGCTCGAAATCGGCTTTGGCGGCGGCGAGCACCTCACCCAGCGCGCTGGCGAGAATCCGCAAATCGGCTTCATCGGCTGCGAGGCCTATGTCAACGGCACCGCCAAGATGCTGGCGCAGATCGAGCAGAACGGGCTCGCCAATATCCGCCTGTGGGACGACGACGCCAAGGCGGTGGTGGACTGGCTGCCGGCCGGCTCGATCGCACGCATCTATCTGCTCTATCCCGACCCCTGGCCCAAGCGGCGCCACCGCAAGCGCCGCTTCCTGGGCGAGGAGATGCTGACGCGCCTGGCTCGTATTCTCAAGCCGGGCGGAGAGCTGCGCTTTGCCACCGACATCGACGACTATGCCGCCTATGCCCTGGCGCGCGTGGCGCGCTCGTCCGAGTTCGAATGGACGGCCGAGCGCCAGGCCGACTGGCTGACGCCGTGGGAGGGCTGGCGCTCCACCCGCTACGAAGCCAAGGCGCTCCGGGAAGGTCGGCGGGGCGCCTATTTCACTTTCAGGAGGATCTAGGTTCTCCTGGGATCGCGCAGGCGGACTGCCTATCGCGCTGTGAGGCGGGCCAGCACGCCTTCCAGGGCGGCATCCGCCGCAGCCTCGCCTCCGCCCTTGAGGGGCCCGTCGAGCTGCCCCGCCAGCAGGAGATGGGCATAGCCGTGCACGACCGACCAAGTCTGCAGCAAGACGTCGAGCTGGTCACGCTCGAGCGGGCCGTCGCCGGCCTTGGTCACCAGGCGAATGGCGGTCTCGAGCTCGGCGAAAGCCTCCTGCCCGGCAGCCCTCAGGGCCGGGTCCGCGATATTGAGGCGATGCCGGTTGAAAGTGAGCCGGAATCTCTCCGGATATTGGCGAGCGAATGTGACATAGCCGCGCCCGATCGCCCGCAATCGGGCCTCCGGCTCGTCGATGCCGGCGCGGGCTCGACGCATGAAGAGCGTGAGCGTCTCGAATCCCAGCGCCGCCACCGCGGTCAGGAGGCCGGCTACGTCGCCGAAATGATGCGCGGGCGCGGCGTGGGAGACCCCCGCGCGGCGGGCACACTCCCGAAGCGTGAAACCCTCGACACCGCGTTCGGCCAGGACGAGTTCAGCGGCCGCCAGCAGCGCGGCCCGCAGGTCACCGTGATGATAGCCGGCCTTATGCGCCGTCGATCCCTGTTGCTCCACTTCCTACCCGCTCCATACCACCGGTGCCACCGCGCCATTGCGCGGCGCGAGCGTCACTATCCGCCACGATCTTGACAATGTCAAAATAGCTGCCATCCTTATCTTGACACTGTCAAGTTGAGGATACCGACATGGCTCTCGACCAGGCGTTCACGCTCGATCAGATCTTCTCCGGTGCCGGGATGCTTGCTCTCTGCGGCTGGATCGCGCTTGCCCTGTCTCCCTTGCGTCCGGCCCTCGCCCAGCTGATCGCCGCCAGATTCGTTCCGATCATGCTCGGTCTTGCCTATGCCGCCCTGCTCTTTCGCTTCTGGGGCGAAGCCGCAGGCGGCTTCGGCTCTCTCGGCGATGTCGGCGCGTTGTTCAGCCATCGCGGCCTGCTCCTGGCCGGCTGGCTGCATTACCTCGCCTTCGACCTGTTGGTCGGAGCCTGGGAGGTGCGCGAGGCGAGACGGTCCGGATTGCCGCATCTGGCCGTCCTGCCCTGTCTCGCGCTCACCTTCCTGTTCGGCCCCATCGGCTTCCTGACGTTCCTGGCCCTGCGCAGCGTCTGGCTGCGGGGCCTCTCGCGCCGTCAAGGAGAACCCGCATGACGACGAACACGCCCAGCCTTCGCCTTGCCTGCCGCCCGCATGCGTTTGCCTGGCGAGTGATGGATGAGTTGCTGCGACGCGAGCGCCTGCTGGCACAAGGCGGCTTCATCATCCTGGCGCTGATGGTCCCGACCCTCATGGCCCTGGCGATCGACGGCAGGACGCTCAATGGCATCTCGGTCTGGGTGAAGCCGCTGAAGTTCCAGCTCTCGGTCGGCCTCTATCTCCTGACGCTGGCCTGGTTCATCGGCGCCTTGCCCGAAGAGACGCGCCGCGGGCGGGCAATCAGGATCCTCGTCACCCTCGGCCTTGCCGCGAGCACCTTCGAGATCGGCTACATCAGCCTCCAGGCCGCCAGGGGTCTTGCTTCGCATTACAACGTGGCCGATCCGTTCCATCGGCTGATGTACACATTGATGGGCATCGGCGCGATGACGCTCACGGCCCTGAGCCCTGCCTTGGCGGTCTTGCTGCTGCGACACCGCCCGCAGGCCTGGTCGACCGCCTTCTGGCTGTCGGTCCTGCTCGGTCTGACGCTTACTTTCGTGCTGGGCGCAGGCTCGGGCAGCGTCCTTTCCGCCGGCAATGGCCACTGGATCGGCGGCATTCGCAGCGATGCAGCGGGCGTGCCGATCTTCGGCTGGTCACGCACGGGCGGTGACCTCAGGGTGGCCCATTTCCTGGGCCTGCACGTCCTGCAGATCCTGCCCGTGCTGGGCCTGGCCGCGGAACGCTGGGTGAGCGGCCGCACAGCCATCTTCATCGTCAGCGCAGTTGCGTTCGCCTATGGTGCGGCCACCCTCTTCGTCTTCATCCAGGCCTTGCGCGGCATTCCCTTCATACCCGCGTGAGGACAGGCGACCGGCTCACTTCTTGCGGCCGAACCAGCCCTTCTTTTCCGGCTCGGCCGGAGCCTCCTCGCCTTCCGGCCTGGGCGAGATCGCCTGCCCGAACTTCTCGAAGAAGTCGCCGGCCAGCTTCTTGGCGGTGCCGTCGATCAGGCGCGCCCCGAGCTGGGCGATCTTGCCGCCGACATCGGCCTTGGCGTCGTAGTGGAGGATGGTGGCATCCTCGCCATCAGCCTCGAGGCGCACCGTCGCTCCGCCCTTGGCAAAGCCGGCGACACCGCCCTGCCCCTCGCCGGAAATCGTGTAGCCATTGGGCGGATCGAGGTCGGACAGCGTGACCTTGCCGTTGAAGGAGGCCTTGACCGGCCCGATCTTCAGCACGGCCTTGGCGGTCATCTCCGTCGGCGAAACCAGCTCGATCGACTCGCAGCCCGGAATGCATTGCTTGAGGATTTCGGGATTGTTCAGGCCTTCCCAGACCTTCTCGCGCGAAGCCTCGATGCGCTGCGAACCGCTCATATCCATGGAACTGCTCCTCCCGGGCCATATGCCCTTTCGCTTCATAGATCATGACCGGCCGCAGGGGAGCAAGACAAGGATGTAAATTTGATGCCGTCCACTGCCGCTAGGCCCTGCCCGTAATCCAGCCGCAACCCTTGCTTCCTATCGAGGGAGGAAACAGGAGCCGTTCGAATCATGAGCTGGAACACATCGCCTTGCAGACGCGGGGCCTTCGCGCTCTGTTTCCTCGGCCTTTTCCCCCTAAGCGGGCCAGCCCTCGCCCAGACAGCTGCGATCGCCAGCGGTGGCGAGACCGTAACCGTCGCCGGCATCGATAACATCCTGATCCGGCATCCCCATGCCAAAGGCAGCCTCATCCTGCTCACCGGCGGTGACGGCAGGCTCGATGTCGGCCCCAACGGCCAGTTTCGCAGCGGTGCCGACAATGTCCTCATCCGCAACCGCGATGCTTTTGCCGCCAAGGGCTATAACGTCCTGCTGGTCGACAAGGGCACCAGCCTCGCCACCGCAGTCGATACCATGGCGGGCCTGAAGCGGCCCGTCACGATCGTGGCCACCTCCGCCGGCACGCCGCGAGCGGCCGAGGGCCTCCTGAAGGGCGCCAGGCCCGACCGGCTGGTGCTGACCTCCGGCTTCCTCAGCCAGGGCTCAGGGCCGTCCAGGAGCGTCATGGCGATGCTCGGTTCCCCCAGGCTGCTGCCGCCCACGCTCGTCGTGCATCACCGCCAGGATGGCTGCCGCTTCACCAAACCGGCAGGCGTCGCGCCCTTCCAGGCCTGGGCCGGGGAGCGGGTCACGGTGAAATGGCTGGAGGGCGGCCTGCAAACCGGCAATCCCTGCCGGTCCCGCGCGCATCACGGCTTCAACGGCCAGGATGCGGAACTGGTCTCGCTCGTCACCTCATTCGCCGGGCAATAACGCCTTCGGGGCATCACTCGCCGAAGCCGAAGGCGCCTTCGGGATCCATGGCCTGGTGCAGCCGTCCCGCTGCGAGGCGGGCGAGCAGCAGGGTGAGGATCTTGCGCGTCGGCGCGGCAAGGCGCTGCTCGGGAGCGTCCCGCAGCAGCGTGCCGCCATAGGCGTCGGCCACGATGTGGCCGGCTGCCTCGGGAAGCAGGGCCAGCGGAAAATCCGGGCCGACGGCGAAGAACAGCCGGTCGCAATAGGCGAGATACTCCGGCCATTTCTGATCGACCTGGAAATCCGTCACCGAGGACTTGATTTCCACGATCCAGATCTCGCCCTTGCGCCCGACCGCCAGGAGATCGGCACGGCGGCCATTGGGCAGCGTCACCTCCGGCACCGGCGTCAGGCCGTATTGGCGCAGCAGCCGGCTGGCGCCGCGCTGGATCGTCAGGGCCATCGCGGACTGGCGGCCATCAATGGGCAGGACCGGCAAACCGCTCGTCATCGCCCCGCCTTCTCCCGCCGCCTTTCCACCGAGGAGGCGATCCGCATGGATTCGCGATATTTGGCCACGGTGCGCCGGGCGATGTCGATGCCGTCCTTGCGCAGCAGCGCGACGATGGTGTCGTCGGACAGGATGGCATCGGGTGCTTCGGCGTCGATCATCTGGCGGATGCGGTGGCGGACGGCCTCGGCCGAATGCGCTTCGCCCCCTTCCGCGTTCGAGATCGAGGCGGTGAAGAAATATTTGAGCTCGAACAGCCCGCGGGCCGAGGCGATGAACTTGTTGGCGGTAACACGCGACACTGTGGATTCATGCATGCCGATGGCATCGGCCACGGTCTTGAGATTGAGCGGACGTAGATATTGCACGCCGAGGGCAAAGAAGGTGTCCTGCTGGCGCACGATCTCGGTAGCGACCTTGAGGATGGTGCGCGCGCGTTGCTCCAGACTGCGGGTCAGCCAGTTCGCCGTCTGCAGCGCCTCGGTCAGGAAGGTCTTGTCTGCCTCGCTGCGGGCCGTGCGCGCCACCCGGGCATAGTAGTTCTGATTGACCAGCACGCGCGGCAAGGTGTCGGGGTTGAGCTCCACCATCCAAGTCCCGTCCGGCGCGGCGCGCAGGAGGACGTCGGGCACCACCGGCTGAACCGGCGTGGAGCCGAAGGCCAGGCCCGGCTTGGGCGTGAGGCCGCGCAATTCGGCGATCATCTCCGCCACGTCGTCCTCGTCGACACCGCACAGGCGCCGAAGGGCCGGAATGTTGCGCTTGGCCACCAATTCCAGATTGTCGAGCAGCGTCGCCATCGCCGGGTCGAGCCGGTTGCGCTCCTTGAGCTGGAGCGCCAGGCACTCCTTCAGCGAACGGGCGCCGATGCCGCTCGGTTCGAAACCCTGCACGATGGCAAGTACGGCCTCCACCTCCTGCAGCGGCGCCCCCAGGCGTTCGGCGAGTTCCGCGAGATCGCCGACGAGATAGCCGGCCTCGTCGATCATATCGATGATGAAATGGCCGATCAGCCGGCGCCCGGGATCGCGGGTCGCCAGGTTGAGCTGCGTCTCCAGATGATCGGCCAGCGAAAGATCAGCCGCAGCCATGCCCTCGTAATTGACGTCCTCATCGCCGCCATGCCCGCCCGCGCCGACATTCGACCAGGACGAGACATAAGGATCGCTGCCGGCCAACTGCTCGATGGCCGCCGGCGCCTCCTGCCTTTCGGCGGGCCGCTCGTCGGGAAAGACGTTGTCGAGATCGGTGCCGAGCCCCGCTTCCATCGCCTCGCGCGAGGGGGCCATGTCGTCCTTGAGCCAATCCCCCGCAGCAGGATCGCTGGGCGCTGGCGCAAGTGTCTCCGGTTCACGCGAGGTCTCGCCATCGGCGCGGTCCAGGATCGGATTGCGCTCCAGCTCCGCCTCGACATAGGCGGTGAGATCGAGGTTGGATAGTTGCAGAAGCTTGATCGCCTGCATCAGCTGCGGCGTCATCACCAGCGACTGGGTCTGGCGGAACTCAAGCCTTTGCGACAACGCCATGAACGCGCACGATCCTGATTATTGGTCTTGTTGCGGGCAGCATCCTGCATGGACCGCAGCCAGAAGCAAGTTTCACGCCAGATTTTTCGATGCGCAAGCTTGCAAAAACGGAAAACCTTAAGCCTAAGCCGCGACGAAAGGCGTGGAAGGCGCGCTATGATGCCTTACCCCGGCCGAGAAATCGGCTAGGTAAAGGGAGAATGTGAAGAAGGGAAACTCCGATGGAAGGCGTCATCGTCGTCGATCACCCGCTGGTGCAGCACAAGCTCACTTTGATGCGCGACAAGAATCGCTCGACCAAGGGGTTCCGGCAGTTGCTCAACGAGATCGGCCGCCTGCTCTGCTACGAGGTTACCCGCGATCTGCCGCTGGAAATGGTCGAGATCGAGACGCCCCTGACCAAGATGCAGGCGCCGCGCGTGGCCGGCAAGAAGCTGGTGCTGGCCCCGATCCTGCGCGCCGGCGAGGGCTTCCTCGAAGGCATGCTCGACCTCGTGCCCTCGGCTCGTGTCGCCCATATCGGGCTTTATCGTGATCCCGAAACACTGAAGGCCGTTGAGTACTACTTCAAGGCACCGCCCGATGTGGCGGAGCGCCTGGTGATCGTACTCGACCCGATGCTGGCCACGGCCAATTCCGCCGTCGCCGCCATCGAGCGGCTGAAGGCGCGCGACGTCAAGGATATCCGCTTCGTCTGCCTGCTCGCTGCGCCCGAAGGCATCAAGCATCTGCGCGAGGCCCATCCCGACGTGACGATCTGGACGGCGGCGATCGACAGCCACCTCAACGACCACGGCTATATCGTGCCAGGCCTGGGCGATGCCGGTGACCGCATCTACGGAACCAAGTGAGGCGGGCCGCTTCCTTGATCAGCCCTTAATTGGTTGCCATCCTCGCCGAGTTCACATTGTTTCCGCGGCGGCCTCATGCGCATTCTTCTGATCGAGGACGACCCGATGATCGGAAAGGCGCTGCTGCAGGCGCTTGGCGATGCCGGCATGGCGGTGGACTGGGTTCGCGACGGCCCGGACGGTGAAGCGGCCTTGTGGCAACACGGCTATTCCGTCGTGCTCCTCGACAACGGCCTGCCCGGCAAGACCGGCTTTGAACTGCTGCGCGATCTGAGGCGGGGCGGCGACACCACGCCGGTCCTGATCATCACCGCCCGGGACGACCTCGACCATCGCGTCGACGGCCTCGATCTCGGCGCCGACGACTACATCGTCAAGCCCTTCGAGATGCGCGAGTTGCAGGCCCGGATCCGGGCCGTGCTGCGTCGCCGCCATGGCGGCCAGGCCGTCTCCACGCTGGTCCATGGCGACCTCGAGCTCGATCTCGAAAGCCACCGCGTCACCTATCGCGGCCAAAGCCATGTGCTGACCGCACGGGTGTTTTCCCTGCTGCTGGTCCTGATGGAACGACCCGGCGCGATCGTCTCGCGCAGCCAGCTGGAAGAACGCCTCTATGGCTGGGGCGAGGAGGTCGAAAGCAACGCCGTCGAGGTGCTGATCCACGCCATCCGCAAGAAATTCGGCAAGGACATCATCCGCAATTCGCGTGGAGCCGGCTGGATGGTCGCAAAGGACGCTCCCTGATGTCGCTGCGCTGGTCGAGCCTGATCGCCATCGCCGCCGTGCTGCTGGTGGTCGGCATCGGCGCGGCCCTCGTCTCCTACTTCGCGGTGCGGCGCGAGGCCCATCGCTTCCTCGACAAGCAGCTGCAGCAGGTCGCCGTCTACGCCCTCGATGCCCGCAGCCTGCGCCCCGCCATCAAAAGCACGCGCAATCGAGAGGACGATCTTCTCGTTCAGGTCTGGGACAGCGCCGACGCGCCGATGCGCTCGACCAATCCCGCCATCGCCATTCCACGCAGCAGCGGTACCGGCTTCTCGAACGAGACCGTCGCCCGGCACGACTGGCGGGTCTACACCCTGGTCGAGGGTGAACGCACCGTCCAGATCGCCCAGCAGATCGAAGCGCGCACGGAGCTGGCCGAGCATGCCGCCCTCGGCGCCGTGCTGCCGATCATCATCCTCATCCCGGTTGCCTGGCTTTTCCTTGGCCTGGTCATCTATCTGGTGATGAAGCCACTTGGGCGTATCGCCGCCACCCTGTCCGCGCGATCAGCCGCCGACACCACGCCCATTCCCGTTGCCGGAGTGCCATCCGAGGTCCTGCCACTCGTCGCTGCGATGAATCATCTGTTGTCCCGCTTGCAGCAGACGCTGGAACGCCAGCGCCGCTTCATCTCCGATGCCGCACATGAGATACGCACCCCGCTCGCCGCGCTCACCCTGCAGGTCGGCAATCTCAGGCCCCTTTCCCGCGGTGCGGCACTGCATGCAAGGCTCGATGACCTGGAGGCAGGTGCCAGGCGTGCCACCCACCTCACCAACCAGATGCTCCAGCTCGCCCGCCTGGAAGCCGGCACCGGTGGCCAGGAACATACGCCCCAGGACCTCGGCGTACTGGCGCAGGCTTGCGTTGCCGAACTCGAACCGATCGCCAAGGCCCGCGGACTGCGTCTGAGCATGCAGCGGCGCAGCGCGGTTCCGCTTGTCGGCGACGCCAGGGAATTGCGGACGCTGCTCACCAATCTGATCGAAAACGCGCTGCACTACACCCCCTCCGGAGGCGAGATCACGATCGAGACCCTTGAGGAAGGTAGGCACGGCATCCGCATCACGGATAGCGGTCCGGGGCTCGATCCCGACCTGCTCGAACGTGTCTTCGAACGCTTCTTCCGGGCCGCACCGCAGCATGTCGAGGGGACCGGATTGGGGCTGGCGATCGCAAGGTCCATCGCCGACGGCCACGGCATCGCCCTCACCCTGGCCAATCGGGCGGATCGCAGCGGCCTGGTAGCCGAACTCCTGGTTTCGGCTCGCTTGAACGGCGAAATCGCGAATGCCCCGGCAGGATTCTGAAAAATGCCGTGGCCGGGCTGGCCGCGCGCCATTTTCATGGCCACATAGTCGCTATATCCGGTTGGGCAATTGGAGCGGTCATGAGCGCAGACTGGCTTGATACCATCGGCGTTGCGGTCGAGCGACGCGACATTGCCGCCGGCCTTACCCATGTGCCCGCCTCGCCCTTCCACCGGCTTGGTGTCCATGTCGGCAGGCCTGTCAACGCCTCCTGCCGCTGTGACGGCCGACGCTACATCCGCATCCAGTCCGATGGCGACATCGACATCGTTCCGGCCGGGTTGGATGGCGAATGGGAAGACGACGCCGATTGCACCATCCTGCGCCTGTGGGTAAGCCCGGCCCTTCTGCGCAAGGCCGCCGAAGATCTAGAGATCGACCCCGACCGCGTCAGGCTGATCCCGCGTTTCCAATGCCGCGACGCCAGGATCGAATATATCGCCAAAGCCCTGGCCGAGCCGGCGGGACGGACTCCGACCGACCGCCTGGTTGCCGAAGGCCTCGGTTCGGCCCTGGCTGTGCGCCTCGTCGACGGACATGCGAGGCTGGCCGCCATTTCGGCAAGGCAGACCCTTTCGGCAAGACAGCGCGACGATCTGGTCGAATTCATCGAAAGCCATCTCGATCACGATCTTTCCCTTGCAGTGCTGGCACGGATTGCCGGCATCAGCGTGCCGCATCTCAAGGTCCTGTTCCGGCGCTCGTTCGACCTGCCGGTGCACCAATATGTCATCCGGCGCCGGGTGGAACATGCCAGGCGCCTGCTCGCGAACGGCGACCTGCCGATCAGTCAGGTTGCCTTGAGCGCGGGCTTTGCGCACCAAAGCCATCTCGCCCATGCCATGAAGCGCATCCTGGGCATGACGCCGGCCGGTCTCGCCCGCCTGAGGCGGGAACAGGCCGCCTGACGCCAAAGCTCCCGTTTTTTTTCATCCCTTTCTGCTTTGCGCCATCCTTTTGCGTGCGACGATGCCGGCCGGAACGTCTTCAATCGCCCTCGACAGCAAGCGAGGACAGACACGATGTTCGTCATTCTGGGCGCCAACGGCAAAGTCGGCCGCCATTCGATCCAAACGCTCCGCCAGCTCGGCGCACCTGTGAGGGCCATCATCCGCAACGCGGACCATGCAGCGGCCTTGCAAATCCTTGGCTGTGACATTGCCATGGCCGACATTCATGACGGCCAGGCTCTGCGCCCCGCCCTGCGGGACGCACAGGCGGTTCAGGTCATCTGCCCCATCAGCCCGCGCAGCGACGACGCCGGCGCGCAAATGCGCAGCTCGATCGAGGCGATCGTCACCGCCTTGGCCGAAACCCGACCAGCTTCCGTGCTGGCAATTTCGGACTATGGCGCCCACCATGCCAGCGAGACCGGCATCGCCCTGACCTTTCACCATCTGGAGGAGGCCCTTCGCGGCCTTGGCCTGCCCCTGTCGGTGCTGAGGTCGGCCGAGCACATGCAGAACTGGGCCCGGCTGTTGCCGCGCGCGATCGAAACCGGTGTCCTGCCCAGCCTGCATCATCCCGTGACCAAGCTGTTTCCCACGGTTTCGGCTGCCGACGTCGGAGAAATTGCCGCCCAGTTGCTGACGACCGGCTCCGGCGCCGGGTTTCGCGTCTTTCACGCGGAAGGCCCGGAACGCTACAGCACGGCGGATGTCGCCTCGGCCCTGGCCAGCCTCACCGGCCGGGAGATCGCGGCACGGGAGCTGCCGCGCGCCCAGTGGCTTCCCGCCTTGGTTCAGGGCGGCCTGAGCGCGAGCTATGCCGAGCTCGTCGCCGAGATGTACGACGCCCACAATGCCGGACGCATCGAGGTGGAGGAGGTCACCGGGAATGTCCGGCGAGGCGAAACCGGCCTGCACCAGGCCCTGGCGGCCATGCTCGGCAGCCCCCTCTAAGTCTGCCCTAATTCTGCTGGGCTAGAACGCGCCGACGACAAGTGGTCGGAGGCGAAGGTTGAGTAGCGGTTCAGCGTACAAATTCCCCACCGGGCGCAGCGCAGGAACTGCCGCCTGGTTGAGGGGCGTTCTCCTGGCGGCGGGCCTGGGCTGCGCCGCCGTCCTGGCCGCCGGCGCAACCTATCTGGGCCTGCAATATCTCGGTGGCAATTTCCACACCGTGGTTGCCGGCGAACTCTATCGCTCCGGCCAACCCACGCCCGGGCGGCTCAGGCACTATGTCCATGAGGCGGGTATCCGCACGGTGATCAATCTGCGCGGTAGGAACACCGGCGCCGCCTGGTACGACGCCGAGATCGCCGAAGCGGCCCGGCTCGGCGTCACCCATGTCGATTTCGCCATGTCCGCGTCACGTGAACTGAGCGGCCTGCAGGCGGACGCCCTGGTACAATTGTTGCGCAATGCGGAAAAACCCATCCTGATCCATTGCGAAGGCGGCGCGGACCGCAGTGGCCTTGCCGCCGCGCTCTATCTGGCGGCGATCAGCAAGACGAGCGAAGCGCAGGCGGAAAGCCAGATGTCCTTGCGCTTCGGCCATTTCTCGCTGCCCTTCCTGCGCAGTTACGCCATGGACGACACGTTCGAGAACCTCGAGGCGAGCCTCGGCTACACCAAGAGCTGAGGCCACCCAGGGCGAGACCGGCTACGCCCATTCGCCCTTGCGCATCAGCGGCTCGGCCTTGCCATCGGCGCCGATACCGTCGATGTCGATCTCGCCCGAGCCGATCATCCAGTCGATATGGATCAGGCTGTTGTTGGCGCCGCGCGTCGCCAGTTCTTCCGGGCTCAGCGAGCCGCCATTGACGAAGCACTGGCTGTAGGACTGGCCGAGCGCGATGTGGCTGGCGGCATTTTCGTCGAACAGCGTGTTGTAGAACAGCAGGCCGCTCTGGGAGATCGGCGAGGAGAACGGCACCAGCGCGACTTCGCCGAGATGCCGGGCCCCCGCATCGGTATCCAGCACCTTGGCGAGCACGTCCTTGCCGGTAGCGGCATCGGCCTCGACGATACGTCCCTCCTCGAAGCGCACGGCGATCTTGTCGATCAGCGTGCCCTGATAGGACAAGGGCTTGGTGGCGGAGACATAGCCGCTCACCCGGTCGCGATGCGGCGTGGTGAAGACTTCCTCGGTCGGGATGTTGGGATTGCAGGTGATGCCGTTCCTGGCCTTGGACGAGCCGCCGAGCCATTCATGCCCGTCGGCGAGGCCGATGGTGAGATCGGTGCCCGGGCCGGTGTAATGCAGCGCGGCATAGCGCTTGTCGTTGAGGTAGGCGGCACGGGCATGCAGGTTGCGGTTATGCTCGGCCCAGGCCGCGACCGGATCGTTCGAATCGATGCGCGAAGCAGCGAAGATGGCATCCCACAACTTGGCGACGGCAACCTCCTCCGCCTCATTGGGGAACACGGCCTTGGCCCAGGCGGCGGAGGCGTAGGACACGATGTTCCAGTTGATGTCGAAGCCGACGATGCGCTTCTGCGCCGGCTTGTAGGCGGCCGAGCGCGCCTGATTGGCCCGCGCGATCCTGGCCGGGTCCTGGCCAGCCAGCAGCGAGGGATCCTCGCCGGCGATGGCGAGGCGGGCGGCACCGCGATCAAAGGCCGCGGCCATGCCGTCGAACAGCCAGCCCGAAGCGGTGTCGAAGGCGGCATCCGGTGCGAAGCGATAGCGCGCCAGCGTCGATTCCTCGTCCGAAAACAGCGTGGTGACCAGGCTGGCTCCGGCCTTGTAGGCATGCTCGGTGATCCGGCGCACCAGCGGCAAGGCCTCGATCGAGGCCGTCATCACCAATTCCTGGCCGGGCGCAAGGCCGAGGCCGACCTTCACGGCCGTCTCGGCGAGCTTGTCGAGACGTTTGGAATGGCTCTCGGAGGAAATGGACATGGCAAACCTCAAAAGGGAACAATCGAGCGCGCAGACCAGCAATGATGCCCTGCGCCGTCAAGCCCTTTGTCGGCACAACAGCCGAGAGAGGGAGATTAGGCCAGTCCAGGACGGTCTGGAACTTGACAGGCCCGGCTTTCGCGCGGCATTTGCGGCGGGATTATGTGAGGAGACGCCATGGAAATCGCCCGCCTGCAGACCGTGATCGACGCCGCCTGGGAAGACCGGGCCCAGTGCAATTTCGAGACCAAGGGCGAGATCCGGGCAGCCGTCAACCATACGCTCGGCCTGCTCGACGAAGGCAAGCTGCGCGTCGCCGAAAAGGTGCCCGGCGCGACCGGCCGTGAATCTTGGCACACCCATCAATGGCTGAAGAAGGCGGTGCTGCTGTCCTTCCGCCTCAATGACATGACCACCATTGCCGGCGGCCCGGGCGGCACCCTGTGGTGGGACAAGGTTCCCTCCAAGTTCGAGGGCTGGAGCACGACGGAATTCCGCCTGGCCGGCTTCCGCGCCGTTCCGAATTGCGTGGTGCGCCATTCGGCCTATATCGCGCCCGGCGTGGTGCTGATGCCGTCCTTCGTCAATCTGGGCGCCTATGTCTCCACCGGCACCATGGTGGACACCTGGTCGACCGTCGGCTCCTGCGCCCAGATCGGCAAGAACGTGCATCTGTCCGGCGGCGTCGGCATCGGCGGCGTGCTCGAGCCGCTGCAGGCCAATCCGACCATCATCGAGGACGACTGCTTCATCGGCGCCCGTTCGGAAGTGGTCGAGGGCGTCATCATCGGCGAAGGTTCGGTGATCTCGATGGGCGTCTATATCGGCGCATCCACCACCATCATCGATCGGGCCACCGGCCAGACTTACAAGGGCTATGTGCCGCCCTATTCGGTGGTGGTCTCCGGCAACCTGCCCGGCAAGCCCCTGCCGGACGGTCGTCCCGGCCCCTCGCTCTATTGTGCCGTGATCGTCAAGACGGTCGATGCGCAGACGCGTTCCAAGACCAGCATCAACGAATTGCTGCGCGACGGAAACCACTGAGCCGCATCGGGGGGCGGGTCTTCAGACCCGCCTGGAACTGCATCATTTGTCAAGAAAGAGGCGGGTCTGAAGACCCGCCCCCCCAAACGCCCCATGACTGATCTCAGCTTCGATCCCCGCGATCCCGTCGCCCTCACCCAGGCCCTGATCCGCTGCCCCTCCGTCACGCCGGCCGAAGGCGGTGCCCTGACGCTGCTGGCCGAGGTGCTGCAGGCGAACGGCTTCACTGCCCATCTGGTGCCGTTCAGCGACGAGGACACGCCGGATATCGTCAATCTCTATGCGCGCATCGGGCCGCCGGACAAGCCGGCCCTGATGTTCGCCGGCCATACCGACGTTGTGCCGCCGGGCGACGAGGCGCGCTGGCGCCATCAGCCCTTCTCCGGCGACATCGTCAACGGACAGCTCTACGGACGCGGCGCGGTGGACATGAAGGGCGGCGTCGCCGCCAGTGTCGCGGCGAGCCTGCGTCATCTCGATGCCAATCCCGAGGCGCCGATCGCCTTCCTGATCACCGGCGACGAGGAAGGCCCGGCCATCAATGGCACCGTGAAACTGCTGGACTGGGCCGTGGCCAAGGGCGACCGCATCGGCCATTGCATCCTCGGCGAGCCGACCAACCCCGACGCCCTCGGCGACATGGTCAAGATCGGCCGGCGCGGTTCGCTGTCAGGCATCATCACCGTGCATGGCAAGCAGGGACATGTCGCCTATCCGCACCTGGCCATGAACCCCGTGCCGCAGATGGTGCGCCTGCTCGCCGCCCTCACCCAGAGCGAACTCGACCAGGGCAGCGATCACTTCGATGCTTCCAATCTCGAAGTGGTGTCGGTGGATGTCGGCAACCCGGCCTTCAACGTCATTCCCGCCGACATCAGCGCGACCTTCAACATCCGCTTCAACGACCGCTGGACCCGGCAAAGCCTGGAAGAATGGGTGCGCGGCAAGCTCGACGGCGCCGCCGGCAACGAGGTCGCCTACGACCTCGTCTTCGAGCGCTCGGCTTCCGAATCCTTCTTCACGCCGCCCGGCGCTTTCGTCGATGCGATCGTCTCCTCGATCGAGGCGGAAACCGGCCGCCGCCCGGTGCTGTCGACTTCGGGCGGCACCTCGGACGCCCGCTTCATCAAGAATGTCTGTCCGGTGGTGGAGTTCGGCCTAGTCGGCAAGACGATGCACCAGATCGACGAGCGCGTCGACATCCTCGACCTGGAAAGCCTGACCCGGATCTACCAGCGCATTCTCGGGCAGTATTTCGGATGATCCTGGGACCGCCGGCCTCCTGGCCGGCATCCTGTCTTTCGCACGACAGAAGTTCCCAAGAGCCGGCCAGGAGGCCGGCGGTCCTAGGATCACAGCGCCTTCACCGTCGGCCATGGCGCGTCCACGCGCCCGATCGGATTGGCGAGCGGCAGCCCGAAAGGCTCGGCCGAGATCTCGAAGACGTCGCCGGGCTCGGTCACCACGCCGTCGGAGACGCTCAGCGTCGCCGTGCCGTAATAGTGCACATTCACCTGCCCCGGCTGGCGGAACAGCTGGTACTTGAAGTGATGGCCTTCGAGATTGGCGATGGTGTGCGACATGTTCGCCTCGCCAGTGAGGAAGGGCTTTTCCCAGATTACCTTGCCCTGGCGCAGGATGCGCGAGGTGCCGCGGATATCGGCGGGCGCCTCGCCGACCAGGAGCTCCGGCCCGATGGCTGAGACGCGCAGCTTGGAATGGGCGAGATAGAGATAGTTCTGCCGTTCGGTGACGTGATCGGAAAACTCGTTGCCGAGCGCAAAACCAATACGCCAGGGCGTGCCGTCGGGCCCGTTGACATAGATGCCGGCCAGTTCCGGCTCCTCACCGGCGTCGAGGGCGAAGGATGGCGACGGCAAGGCGCCCTGCGGAGCAATCAGCGTCGAGCCATCGCCCTTGTAGAACCATTCGGGCTGCACGCCCTCCCGGCCCGGCGCCGGCCGGCCGCCATCGAGCCCCATGCGGAACATCTTCATGGAATCGGTGGCCTTCGACAGATCGGCAAGGTCCTGATGCATCTTGTCGCGCCCTTCGGCGCTGCCGAGATGGGTCAGCCCGGTGCCGGCAACCATGACATGGCTTGGGTCCGGATGGTCGATCGGCGCCAGCACCTCGCCGGCGGCAAGCGCGGCCGCAAGGTCGACGGTCTCACCCAGGCCCCGCTTCTCGATCTCGGCCCTCAGGCTGTGACCTGAAACGATCGCGGCATTGGCGAGGTCCAGCACCGTCGCGGTGTCGCGAATGAGGCGCGAGACGCCCTCGCTGGTGGCGACGACGGCGCGCCGACCCTGATGGCGCAATTGGGCTAGGCGGAGGGGAGTAGGAGACACGCGGCGCATTCCTCAGACAAATTAGCAGACGCGCATCATAGAAAGCATTCGACAGAGCGCAACGGTAAAATGCGCTCCGCCATCAATTGCCGGCCCGCGGCGACAGGCCGAATTCTGATTCCGGGAAAATATTCGAAGGCGGCATCGTGTCGCGCTTTTTGATTTTGTTTAGAGTGGGCAGAAAAACAATTGCATCCCTGCTCAAATTGCGTTCAATTTGGGAACGGTTCGTGTCGAATCTGCCAGCCGGCAAGTGGCGGTCCTCCCTGCGTGATGAGAGCGGCAGGCGACCGAAAGGGCTCCCGCGATGCGAAACCGCTGGGGTTTTTGCAGATGTTTATTCTCGATACTATGTTGAAGCGCCTGATTAAAAAGGGTGCACTTACGGTTATTGATCCCGAAGGCCACGTTCATACCTACGGATCCGGCCAGGGTTTTTCGAGCACCATTCGAATTGTAGACAAGGCAACAGCCTGGAAGCTTCTCACCAATCCGGAACTGGAAGTGGGCGAAGCCTTCATGGACGGGCGCCTCGTCATCGAAAAGGGTGATGTCTACGACATGCTCGCCGTGTTCATGCAGAATATCGGCTGGTCTACCTCGATCGGCCCGCTGAGCAACATCGCTTCCACGGCTCGCAAGATCAGCCGGCGCATCGCCCAGTACAATCCGGCCAGAAAGTCGAAGAACAACGTCGCCCATCACTATGACCTGAAGGACGAATTGTTCGACCTCTTCCTGGATGCGGACCGGCAGTATAGCTGCGCCTATTTTCCCAGCCTCGACGTCACGCTGGAAGAAGCGCAGGCCTATAAGAAGCGGCATATCGCCGCCAAACTGCTGCTGAAGCCGGGCGTGAAGGTCCTCGACATCGGCTCGGGCTGGGGCGGCATGGGTCTCTACATTTCCGACGTGACCAAGGCGGATGTCACCGGCATCACCCTGTCGGAAGAGCAGCACCGGGTTTCCAATGCCCGGGCCCAGGCCGCCGGCATCGCCGACCGCGTGCGCTTCGAGCTGGTCGACTACCGCGCCCTCGATCGGAAATTCGATCGCATCGTCTCCGTCGGCATGTTCGAACATGTCGGCGTCAACCACTACGATGCCTATTTCCGCAAGATCGCCACCCTTTTGAACGAGGACGGCGTGGGCCTCGTGCATGCCATTGGCCGTTCCGACGGGCCCGGCGCCACCAATCCATGGATCCAGAAATATATCTTCCCCGGTGGCTATTCGCCGGCGCTTTCGGAAGTGCTGCCGGCGATCGAACGGGCCGGGTTGGTCGTCACCGACATCGAGATCCTCCGGATCCATTATGCGGAGACACTCAAGCACTGGCGCGAGCGCTTCAATCATCATCGCGACCAGATCCGTTCCTTCTATGACGAGCGCTTCTGCCGGATGTGGGATATGTATCTGGCCGCTTCCGAGGCCACTTTCCGCTGGGGCGGCCACATGGTCTTCCAGATCCAGGTGGCAAAGTCGGTCAACGCCGTACCGCTGACCCGCGACTATATCGGCGAGGCCGAGCGGCGCCTGCCTCTCGACCTGCAGCCGGTCCCCGCGCCAAACCGCGAGGCAGCCGAATAGGCGCTTGCCGATTATCGATGGCGGGTCATTGAAGGACGCCATTCCGGCCATTTCCAAGAAGAGGCGGGTCTTCGGGCCCGCCTCTTCTTTCCGCTCCAGGCACATCCCTCTTTGTCGTCCAAGGCCGCGATCCGGAGGAATGTGCAAGATATTTTGCATAGAATAGGAAGCCGCGACCGAGCTTCCGGAAAGCAGTTATGACCCAGTCCGAACCGGCCAGTTCCGCGCTGAGCCCTCAGGAGATACGCTCGATCATCATCGGCGTGCTGGTGGCGATGTTCCTTGCGGCGCTCGACCAGACCATCGTGGCCACGGCAATGCCGACGATCGGCCGCGTGCTTGGCGATTTCGAGAATCTGCCCTGGGTCGTCACCATCTACCTGCTGACCTCGACGGCGGTGACGCCGCTCTATGGCAAGATGGCGGATATCGCCGGCCGGCGCGTGACGCTGCTGGTGGCGATCGGCACTTTCGTGGCCGGCTCGATCCTGTGCGCCCTCGCGCCGACCATGCTGACCCTGATCCTGGCGCGGGCTCTGCAGGGCCTCGGCGGCGGCGGGTTGATCTCGCTGGCGCAGACCATCATCGCCGATATCATTCCGCCACGCGAACGTGCTCGCTATCAGGCCTATTTCGCCACCGTCTTCGTCTCCTCCAGCATCGCCGGCCCGGTACTCGGCGGCTTCATGGCCGAGAAGCTCCACTGGTCGGTGATCTTCTGGATCAACCTGCCGCTCGGCCTGCTCGCCTTCTGGATGACGAATTCGGTGCTCAAGAAGCTGCCGCGCCACGAAAGGCCGCACAAGCTCGATTTTCTCGGCTCGGCGCTGATGGCCGTGGCTACCATCGCCCTGCTGCTCGCCCTCAGCCTGGGCGGGCCGCATTATGCCTGGACCTCGGCACCGATCCTCGGCCTGTTCGGCCTGTCCGTCCTGTTCTGGATCGGCTTCGTCGTCCGCCTGCGCACCGCGCCCGAACCGCTGATCCCCACCGAGATCCTGGCCAATCCGGTGGTGGCGGCGGGCACCATCGCCGCCTGTTTCGGCATGGGCGTCTTCATCGGCATGACGATCTACATGCCGATCCTGCTGGAAGGCGTCTATGGCCTGACGGCAAGCCAATCGGGCCTCGCCTTGATCCCGATGATGGTCGGCACCGTCACGGGGGCGACACTGTCGGGCCGCCTGATGGCGCGCATCACGCACTATAAGCGCCCACCCCTGATCGGCCTTGCCGTCTCGACCCTCGCCTTCGCCCTGATCTCGATCAACCCGCAGGCCCTGCCTCTGGTGGTGCTCGAAGTCCTGCTGACGGCCGCATCCCTGGGCATCGGCACCATGCTGCCGGTCACCACGGTGGCGATCCAGAACGCCGTCCTGCAGCACCAGATGGGCACGGCCACCGGCGCCATGAATTTCTTTCGCTCGCTCGGCGGCGCCCTGATCGTTGCGGTGTTCGGCGCCATCGTGATGGGCGGCCTGCCGGCCGACCTCGCTGCCAACGTCACCATCGAGACCTTGGCGAAATCGATCGCTGCCGCCGGCAGCGACATCGGTTCGGTGTTCCGCTGGGTGTTCCTGGCCGCTGCCTTCGGATCGCTCGCCACGCTTTGCGCCCTGTTGCGCATGGAAGAGCGGCCGCTCAGGACCAAGGTCGAGCCGGCCTCGGTAGCGATGGAGTGACCGCCCGGGCATCTTGCGATTTGGCGCAATCGCCTCTTTTCATGCCCGCAACATGCTGTAAAAGCGCTTCCAGTCTCTTTCGGATCCCGTAGCCATGAGCCCTAATTTGAGCGTCCACGACAAGGCTGAAATCCTCTCCGAAGCCCTTCCCTACATGCAGCAGCATGACGATGCCACCATCGTCGTCAAATATGGCGGCCATGCCATGGGCAGCGAGCAGGTCGCCCGCGATTTCGCGCGCGACATCGTGCTGCTCGAACAGGCCGGCCTCAATCCGGTGGTGGTGCATGGGGGCGGCCCGCAGATCTCGGAAATGCTGAAGCGCCTCGGCATCCAGTCCGAATTTGCCGCCGGACACCGTATCACCGACGCTGCCAGCGTCGAGGTGGTGGAAATGGTGCTGGCCGGCTCGATCAACAAGCAGCTCGTCGGCTTCATCAACGCCGCCGGCGGCCGCGCGGTCGGGCTCTCCGGCAAGGATGGCCGCATGCTCACCGCCAAGAAAGCGACGCGGACGATCTACGATCCGGATTCCGCCATCGAGAAGGTGGTCGATCTCGGCTTCGTGGGCGAGCCCGACAAGGTCGACACCACCGTGCTCGACCAGATCATCCATTCGCAGATCATCCCGGTGCTGGCGCCGGTGGCGGCATCGGATGACGGCGGCACCTTCAACGTCAATGCCGATACTTTCGCAGGCGCCATCGCCGGGGCGCTCGGCGCCACCCGTCTCCTGCTGATGACGGACGTGCCGGGCATCCTCGACAAGGACAAGAACCTGATCGAGGAAATCGACGTGGAAGGCATCCGCCGCCTGATCGCCGACGGCACCATCACCGGCGGCATGATCCCCAAGGTGGAAACCTGCATCTATGCCCTCGAAAAGGGCGTCGAGGCCGTGGTGATCATGGACGGCAAGGTGCCGCATGCCGTGCTGCTGGAACTCCTCACCAATCACGGCGCGGGTACGCTGATCCGGCGCTGAGCGCCATAACGCACAGTCCACAGTTTCCCCGTTCC
Source organism: Labrys neptuniae (assembly GCF_040797145.1). NCBI lineage: Bacteria > Pseudomonadati > Pseudomonadota > Alphaproteobacteria > Hyphomicrobiales > Xanthobacteraceae > Labrys > Labrys neptuniae. The sequence continues at coordinate 163,295 of NZ_JBFNQD010000007.1, forward strand.
GCTTTCAGCCCGCGCCGGCATTCGCCGGTGCGGGCTTTTGTTTGATCCGCTCCTCCCGATTTCGCCCACTGCTCTCAAGTAAATTTTCTTGAAGGCAAAGATATTGCCTTGTAAATCGGCCCGACGAGGCGTCGAGACGACATAGTTTTAATTAGAATAATTAAAATCGGGGCATATCTTGTTCAGAGCGATCACGACACTACTGAAAGCAAGTCTCCTGTCCCTGCTTTTTGGCAGCGCAGTCCTGGCCGAGGAAGCCAAGCCCACGGCAATCACCGATGATCGCGGCATCAAGGTCGATGTGCCGGCCACGCCGAAGCGCGTGGCAGCGATCTCCTATTTCGGCGTGGACCTGATGCTCGCTCTCGGCCTCGAGCCGATAGCCACCACCTATATGGTCAAGGGCCGGGAGCCCGACTTCCTGCTCGGACGGACCAGGGACATTCCCCAGATCGGCCAACGCGCCAAGCCCAATCTGGAGTTGCTTGCCGAGGCCAAGCCCGACCTGATCGTCGCCATGCGCCGCTACACCGAGGGCAATGCGGCGCAGTACCAGAAGATCGCCCCCTATCTTGCCTATAATCTCGAACTCTACGACGATAGCGACCGCACCATCACGCAGCTTGCCACCCTTCTGGGAAAGAAGGAGCGGGCGGAACAGCTCAATGCCCAGTTCAAGCAGGACCTGGCCGCCTTCGCCGCCAAGGCACCCAAGGGCATGCATCCACGCTTCCAGGTGATGTGGGCCGGCGATGCGCCCTGGACCTTCTACAACGAGAACATGACCGCGGCGATCCTCACGGCCCTGGGGGGCGAGAACATTGCCGGCAACAATCCCGCGACCTACAAGGTCGACAATTTCGGGGTGGAGATGAGCCTCGAAACCATGCTGGAGAAGGATCCCGAAGTCATCTTCGTCTATGACTATGGTCCCGATCGTCCCAATGAGAACAATCCGATCTGGAACAGCCTGTCCGCCGTGAAGAACGGTCGGGTCTACTATGTCGGCGACCAATGGGTGGAGGCGCATGGCCCGATCGCGCGCGAGATCGTCCTGCGCGAGGCCGCGCATTACCTCTATCCGGATGTTTTCCCCAAGCCGGACGTCGCGGCGGAGGCAACCAAACTGATCCCCGCCGCCTCGAAATGAGAGGAATAGCGGCAAGGCAAGCAGCAGGGACGGCCGGCGGGCACCTGTCCGCAGTCGCCCTGGCCGGCCTGTTCCTGCTGATCGCCATCCTGGTCGGCTTCGGCGGGCTGCTGGTTGGTGCCAAGCCCATGCGCCTCGACACTGCGCTCAACGCGATCTTTGCGCCTACCGCGAACATCGACAGCACCATCGTCTGGACCTTGCGCCTGCCGCGCAGCATCGCCGCCTTCCTGGCGGGCGGCGGCCTCGGCCTGTCGGGCTATCTGCTGCAGTCGTTCAGCCGCAATCCCCTGGCCTCCCCCGATCTCACCGGCGTCACTGCCGGCGCGGTCGCGTCGATCGTCGGCTGCTTCGTCTTCCTGCCCTGGCTCTCCTCGATCTATTACGCGCCGATCGGCCTTGTCGGCGGACTCGGGGCGGCGGCAACCACCTTCTGGATCGCCCGCGGCGGCCGCACCTCGCCGCTGCACCTGGCTCTCGGCGGCGTGACCGTCGCACTCTTCCTGGGCGGCCTCACCACCTACATGCTGCTGCTCGGCGGCCCGCAATCGCCGGCCGTGCTGTTCTGGCTCTCCGGCGGCCTGCAGGGAAGATCCTGGAGCCATGTCGTCTTCATGCTGCCCTGGATCGGGGCGAGCCTGATCGGGGCGCTGCTTGGCCACCGCATCGTCGCCCTGCTGTCCCTCAGCGACCAGGCCGCCGCCGGCATGGGTCTCAATCTCGCTTTGTGGAAGCCGGTCCTGCTCGTGTTGGCGACGCTGCCGGTGGCCGGCATCACGCCGGTCGCGGGGCCGATCGCCTTCATCGGCCTCGCCGTCCCGCATATCGTCCGCCTGTTGCGCCCTTCCGGCCCGGCGACAGCCATCATGCTCAACGTGGCGGCCGGCGGCATGCTGCTGGTGGCCGCCGACGTGCTGGCCCGCAGCCTCGCCGCTCCGCGCGAGATTCCGGTCGGCATCATCACCGCGCTGATCGGCGGCCCCTATTTCGTCTATCTGACGCAAAGGCCGAACTTCGGCGCAGGCAGGGAGCGCTGAGATGGCAAGGCCATTGCCCTCGAGAACCGCTGCCTCGCGAAGCCGGCTCACCATCCTGCTTTTCGGTGCCCCCGTGCTGGTTGCCATCGCCGCCATCTTTCTCGGCGTCAGCCATGTCGCACCTGCCGATGTGCTGGCCGCCCTGACGGGACAGGGATCCCGGCAGGCGAATCTCATCATCGGCGATTTCCGCGTGCCGCGGGTGATCACAGGAATCCTGGCAGGGATTCATTTCGCGCTGGCGGGCCTGCTCCTGCAGACCATCACCCGCAATCCCCTCGCCGATCCGACGCTGATGGGCGTCTCGCAGGGCGCCACACTCGCCGTCACCCTCTTCCTGTTCGCCACCGTCTATGGCTCCGCCGGCGGCAGCAACATGCTCTACCAGCTCCCCATCGCCTGGCTTCCCGCCGCCGGCCTGATCGGCGGCCTCGTCGCCGGCGGCATCATCTATCTGCTGGCACTGCGCCACGATCTCGGACCCCTGCGCATCACGCTCTGCGGCATTGCCGTCGGGGCCGTGCTGCATGCCATGGCCATCGGCCTGATCACCGGCTGGGGCTCCGCCCGTATCGAGATCCTGCTGGAATGGCTCACGGGCAGCCTCTACGCCCGCAGCTGGGAGCATGTGCTGTTCCTGTTGCCCTTCACCATCGTCGGCCTGGCCGCCCTGCCCTTCCTGCAGCGCTCGATCGGCATGCTACGGTTCGAGGCGCCGGTGGCGCGTTCCTTCGGCCTCGACTACAGGCGCCACTTCACCCTGGTGCTGATGCTGGCCTGCGGCCTCGCCGCCAGTGCAGTGGGCGCGGTCGGGCCGCTGGTCTTCGTCGGCCTGGTGGTGCCGCATCTCGCCCGCATGCTGGCGGGCCGGCATGGCGGCGCCGTGATACCGCTCACCATCCTCCTCGGCGCCATGCTGGTCACGACCGCCGATCTCGTCGGCCGCCTGATCGGGCAGGCCGATGAGATACCGATCGGTGTCGTCACGGCCATCGGCGGCGCCCCCATCCTCGTCATCCTGCTGCGCCGCCTGCCATGAGTGCCGCCATGATCCTTTCCTGCTCCGCCCTTTCCGTCTCCTATGGCAGCCACAAGGCACTGCAGGGGTTCGACTTCAGGCTGGAGCGCGGCGAGATCCGCGCCCTGATCGGTCCCAACGGCTCGGGCAAGAGCACCGCGCTGCAGGCCACCGCCGGGCTGATCCAGCCCAGCGCGGGAGGGGTCACTCTCGACGGCCGGACCCTGTCGACGATGTCGCGCCGAGAGCTTGCCCGGCGCCTGTCCTTCATGCCCCAGCAGCCCCAGGCTCCGGACGAGATGACGGTGGAACAATTGGTCCGGCAGGGGCGCTTTGCCCATGTCGGCCTGTTGCGCAGCTACGGCCCCGCCGACTTCGACGCCATTGACTGGGCGCTGGAAAGCACCGGGTTGACCGCCCTGGCCCAGCGCAGCCTGCGCCAATTATCGGGCGGCGAGCGACAGAGGGCCTGGATCTCGGCGGCCCTCGCCCAGCAGGCCGACATCATCATGCTCGACGAGCCGACCTCCTTCCTCGACATCGGCCATCAGGTGGAGGTGCTGGAGTTGCTCACGCGCCTCGCCCGCGAGCGCGCCGTCACCGTGGTGATGGCCCTGCACGACCTCAACCAGGCCATGACGGTCTGCGACCGCATATCCCTGCTCGAAAAGGGCCGGCTGGTGTTCGACGGCACGGCAGAGGCCCTGGCGGCGAGCGGCCTGATCGAGCGCGTGTTCAACGTGCGCGGGCGCTTCGTCAGCCTTGGCCCCGGCAGCGCTCCGCATTTCGATGTCGAGATCGGGGCACGGCCGCCGCCAAGCGTGAGCGGATAGGATCCGCTCAGCGCGGCTTGACCAGGCGGAACAGGATCTTGGTCTGCCCGTAATAATCGAGTTCGTCGGCGAAGTCGGGCATCCAGCCGCTGGCGCCCGAATAGGGCAGGAAGCCCTCGAAGCGCAGCCTGCGCCCGAAGACTTCGAAACCGGCCTCGCTGAAGACGCGGGCGTAATCGGTGATCGAACGGTCCTGGACGACGGTGTTCGTCCGCTCTGCCACCAGCTTGCGCCAGCGCGGCCAGAGCGGATTGTCGGTATGGCAGCCCGTCACGGCGTAGTAGACGCCGCCCGGCTTGAGGGCCGAGAGGATATCGGCGGCATGGGCGGCAATATCGGGAATGAGATAGATCACCTCATGGCTGAAGGCGAGGTCGAACCGAGCATCCTCGCCCTGCATCGTCGAGCGCACCTCGTAGCGGATGGGCAGGCCGGCCCTGAGCTGGTTGGCCTTCTCGATCGACTTCTCGGCGATATCGACCCCGAGCCCCCGCTTGAAGGGCAGCATGGCATGGAGGTGGCGCAGAAAGCCGCCCTGGTTGCAGCCGAAGTCCAGGACGGTGCAGTCGCTGAGGTCGCGCTCCATCACCAGGCCGATGAGGTGGCGCCAGATCGGGGCGTGGCCCTCGCCCATGGCGTTCTCGGCCTCCAGGTCGACATACCAGCTGTCGATCGGCTTGACTTCACCGCGCCCTGTCATCGCTGCCCTTCCATACATTTCGGCTCCCCACGGAATCAGGGGAGCGCCGCATTTGATAGCATCCCCAAGGCAGCCGATGACAGGACAAGGGCGAAATGCCGCCCTGTTCGCACGCAATCCATCCTTAACTTTGCCACCCGATGCTGGCATAAGGATGATAGAGACGAGCATGGATCAAAGCGTAGCCACAATCACGGAGAAGCTGTCGGCGGATTTCGCCCATGTCGACACATGGGTCTTCGATCTCGACAATACGCTCTACCCTCACCACGCCAATCTGTGGGAGCAGGTCGACAACCGCATCACCACCTGGATGGCGAATTACTACGGTGTCGACGGCCTCACCGCGCGCGGGCTGCAGAAATATTACTATCAGCGCTATGGGACTTCGCTGCGCGGCCTGATGATCGACGAGGGCGTGGATCCCGCGTATTTCCTCGAATTTGCCCATGACATCGACCATTCCCCGCTGGAGCCCAACCCACTGCTCGGCACCGCGCTCAGCCTGCTGCCCGGCCGCAAGCTGATCTTCACCTCGGGCACCACCCGGCACGCCTTGAACATCGTCAAGCGCCTGGGGGTGGAGGAGCATTTTGCCGATGTCTTCGACATCGTCTCGGCCGACTACCTGCCCAAGCCCGCCGCCGATACCTATGCCAGTTTCTTCGCCCGCCATGACGTCGATCCGGCTCGTGCCGCCATGTTCGAAGATCTCTCACGCAATCTGATCGTGCCGCATGACCGGGGCATGCGCACCGTGCTGGTGGTGCCGAAGCTCGATGCCGAGATCGTGCGCGACGCCTGGGAAATCGAGCGCGTCCAGGCCGAGCATGTCGACTATGTCACGGACGACATTGCCGGCTTCCTGACCGATCTGTCGGCTTCGCTCTGAAGCATCACGGCTGCCAATCTACCGAATAATACCGAAATAGTCGGCTTGCCTGCTTGGCGAAGAGGCCTGCACGTTGCATTGTCGGCCGCGTCAGGCCGCTCCGGCTCTCCTGCGGAGCGGCTTCCACTGCATGGGGTTGCATGATGCCCTCACCTCAGCCCGATCAGACGGGCCTCCTCATCCGGATCCCACTCCTGGTCCGGGCTTTGCTCATCGCCGTCCTGGCCAGTAGCGGCGTTCTCCTGTTGGCTGGCGGTGCGCAGGCGGCCGTCCGCGGCTATGCCACCGCCAATGTCAATCTGCGTGCCGGTCCCGGCACCCAATATCCGGCTGTCACCACGTTGCGGCCGGGCGAAGCCGTGCTCATCCATGGCTGCCTCTCCGACCGCTCCTGGTGCGATATTTCCGTTCGCGGCGAGCGGGGCTGGTCGGCGAACAAATATCTGTCCGCCGCCGCGAACCGCAATGTCGGTATCGGCGCGCTGGCGATCCCCGCCATCGTGTTCAGCTATGCCTATTGGGATCGCTATTATGTGCGGCGTCCCTGGTACAACACCTGGTGGGGCCATGGCCGGCCACGGCCGCCGCATCACGGGCCTGGCTGGCGTCCACGGCCGCCCGTCATTGGCCCGCCCGGGACGCGCCCACCAGTGGTCCGTCCACCTGGAGGCCGCCCTCCTGGCGTTCGCCCGCCCGGCGTGAGGCCTCCCCATCATGGCGGCCCGCGTCCGAAGCCTGTCTTCCGTCCCGGCCGGCCGGGACGGCCGATCATTCCGCAATGAGCCGATCGAGGACTGCCTGAGCAGCCTTGTATCGTCGCGGCCGCAAAAGACCGTTACGCATCCGCGTCGAAACAGGCGCGGATGCCCTCGCGATAGGTCGGATAGCGCAGCATGTAGCCGAGATCCTCACGAACCCGCCGGTTCGAGACGCGCTTGTTCTCGCCATAGAAGGACCGGGCCATCGGCGTCATCTGGGCCTCGTCATAGGCGATCTCGGCCGGAGGCGTCACACCAAGCAATTCGGCCGCATAGGTAACCACGTCCTGAGGTGGCGCCGGCTCGTTGTCGGTGACGTTGAAGGCCGGCCCCGCCCCGGGCTTCTCGATGCCGGCAGCGACGGCGCCGGCGATGTCCTCGACATGGATGCGGTTGAAGACCTGGCCCGGCTTGACGATACGACGGGCGGTGCCGCGCTTGAGATTGACGACGGCATTGCGCCCCGGGCCGTAAATGCCGGCGAGCCGGAAAAGCTGCACAGGCACATCCTTGCCGCGGCCAAGTTCGAGCCATTCCTTCTCGACATCGACCCGCATGGCATTGCGGGCCATGGTCGGGCGCAGCGGCGCGGTCTCGTCGATCCAGGCGCCGCCGGCGTCGCCATAGACCCCGACGGTGGAGAGATAGCCGATCCATTGCAGCTTCGGCGCCTGCCTCAGGGCCCGGTCGAAATGCCGCAGGACAGGATCGCCGCCATCGTCGGGGGCGATGGAAGTGAGGATATGCGTCGCTTCGGCAATCGCCGCCTCGGCGGCCGGCGAACCGGCAAGGCCGTCATAGGCCAGGCGCGCCACGCCAGGCAGGTCCGGCAGTTTCTCGTGCGGCGCCGTCGAGCGGAAAGTGCCAGTGACCGCGGCGAAGCGCTCGCCATAGCGGGCCGCGAAATGCGAGGCGGTGTAGCCGAGGCCGAAGATCAGGAGATTCATGCAACACATTCCCGCCGTTTCAGGGGACGGATCGTCAGACTCGCCAGTCCCCCTTCCGGCCTCACGACAAAGGCGGGTCTGAAGACCCGCCCCCCATTACTGTCCGAGCCCGTCGAAGAAATCACGGACCTTGGCGAAGAAGCCTGCGCTTTCGGGCTGGGTCTCCTTCGACGATTGCGCGTCGAACTCGGCCAGCAACTCGCGCTGGCGGCGCGTGAGGTTCTTGGGCGTCTCGACGAAGAGCTGGACATACATGTCGCCATGCTCGCGCGAGCGCAGCACCGGCATGCCCTTGCCGCGCAGGCGCACCTGCCGGCCGGTCTGCGTACCCTCGGGTACCGCCACCTTGGCCTTGCCGCCGTCGACGGTCGGCACCTGGAATTCGCCGCCGATGGCGGCCGTCACCATCGAGATCGGCACGCGGCAATGCAGGTCCGCGCCGTCGCGCTGGAAGAATTCGTGGGGCGCCAGCGACAGGAAGATATAGAGGTCGCCCGACGGCCCGCCGCGCGAGCCGGCCTCTCCTTCATTGGCGAGGCGGATGCGCGTTCCGTCCTCCACGCCGGCCGGGATGTTGACCGAGAGGGTGCGCTCGCGCGTGGTGCGTCCAGCACCGCCGCAGGACGGACAGGGATTGTCGATGACCTCGCCGCGGCCCTGGCAGGTCGGGCAGGTGCGCTCGATCGAGAAGAAGCCCTGGGTGGCGCGCACGCGGCCATGGCCGGCGCAGGTTCCGCAGGTCTTCGGCTTGGAACCGGCCTTGGCACCGGAACCGGAACAGGCATCGCAGGTGACGGAGGTCGGGATCTTGATGGTGGCGGTCTTGCCGTTGAAGGCCTCCTCCAGCGTGATCTCCATGTTGTAGCGCAGATCGGCGCCGCGCTCGCGCCCGCCCGAATTGCTGCGCCCGCGGCCGCGGCCGGCCAGATCCTCGAAGATGTCGTTGAAGATGTCGGAGAAGGAACCGAAGCCCCCGCCTCCACCGAAGCCGCCTCCACCGCCGCCCTGTTCGAAGGCGGCGTGGCCGAAGCGATCGTAGGCCGCACGCTTTTGCGGGTCCTTCAGGGCTTCATAGGCCTCGTTCACTTCCTTGAACTTGGCCTCGGCATCCTTGTTGCCGGCATTGCGGTCGGGATGATGCTTCATGGCCTGCTTGCGGAAAGCAGCCTTGAGTTCGATTTCGGTTACTTCGCGAGTAACCTCGAGCACTTCGTAATAGTCACGCTTGGCCATAGGAATCGCTCAAAGCATCCCAGCGAAAGCGTCTTTGCGAAGGGCGGCAAACCACCGGCGCTCGCAAAGACGTGTGAAACAACCAATTCGAGCGAAGGGCGCCTCCGCTAGAACGCGCCTTGCTCCCGAAGGTGCGCGAAAGCCCCCGCCATGTCCGGTGCAAGCTTTGGCTTGCACCGTTTGGCGAGGGCTCGCACACGATCGTCAGAGATTACGCACGCTTCTTGTCGTCGTCGACTTCTTCGAAGTCGGCATCAACAACATCGTCATTCTTCGTGCCGGCCTCGCCTTCCGTCGCGCCAGCCGCCTGCTGCTGCTGATACAGGGCCTCGCCCAGCTTCATGGCAGCCTGCTGCAAGTCGTTGGTGCGGGTCTTGATCAGCTCGGCATCCTCGCCTTCCAGCGCGGACTTCAGGGCGGTGATCGCGGACTCGACGGTCGACTTGTCGGCCTCGGAGATCTTGTCGCCAAGCTCCTTGATCGACTTCTCGGCCTGGTGCACCGCCGCATCCGCATGGTTGCGGACCTCGACGAGCTCACGCCGCTTCTTGTCTTCCTCGGCGTTGGCCTGGGCGTCCTTGACCATCTTCTCGATGTCGGCATCGGAAAGACCGCCGGAAGCCTGGATGCGGATCTGCTGCTCCTTAGCTGTCGCCTTGTCCTTGGCCGAGACATTGACGATGCCGTTGGCATCGATGTCGAAGGTCACCTCGATCTGCGGCATGCCGCGGGGCGCCGGCGGAATGCCGACGAGATCGAACTGGCCGAGGGCCTTGTTGTCGGCCGCCATTTCGCGCTCACCCTGGAAGACCCGGATGGTTACGGCCGTCTGGCCGTCCTCGGCGGTCGAGAAGGTCTGGCTCTTCTTGGTCGGGATCGTGGTGTTGCGCTCGATCAGACGGGTAAAGATGCCACCCAGCGTCTCGATGCCCAGCGACAGCGGGGTCACGTCGAGCAGCAGCACGTCCTTGACGTCGCCCTGCAGCACGCCGGCCTGGACCGCGGCACCGATGGCCACGACTTCGTCCGGGTTGACGCCCTTGTGGGGCTCCTTGCCGAAGAACTGCTTCACGACTTCCTGGATCTTGGGCATGCGGGTCATGCCGCCGACCAGCACCACTTCGTCGATCTGGCCAGCAGCCAGGCCGGCATCCTTCAAGGCCTTGCGGCAGGGCTCGACCGTGCGCTGGACGAGATCGTCGACCAGGCTTTCGAACTTGGAGCGCGAGAGCTTGAGAGCCAGATGCTTCGGACCCGAAGCGTCGGCCGTGATGTAGGGCAGGTTGATCTCGGTCTGGGCCGTCGAGGACAGCTCGATCTTGGCCTTTTCGGCCGCTTCCTTCAGGCGCTGGAGCGCGAGCTTGTCCTTCTTGAGGTCGATGCCCTGCTCGCGCTTGAACTCATCCGCCAGATACTCGACCAGGCGCATGTCGAAGTCCTCGCCGCCGAGGAAGGTGTCGCCGTTGGTGGACTTCACCTCGAACACGCCGTCGCCGATCTCCAAGATCGAGACGTCGAAAGTGCCGCCGCCGAGGTCATAGACCGCGATGGTGCCGGCCTTCTTCTTGTCGAGGCCGTAGGCGAGCGCAGCCGCCGTCGGCTCGTTGATGATGCGCAGCACTTCCAGGCCGGCGATCTTGCCGGCGTCCTTGGTGGCCTGGCGCTGGGCATCGTTGAAGTAGGCGGGAACGGTGATGACGGCCTGCGTCACCGGCTGGCCCAGATGAGCCTCGGCCGTTTCCTTCATCTTTTGCAGGGTGAAGGCCGAAATCTGCGACGGGGAGTAGGACTTGCCGTCCGCCTCGACCCAGGCGTCGCCATTGCCGCCCTTGACGATCTTGTAGGGCACCAGGCCCATGTCCTTCTTGGTCATGGGATCGTCGTAGGTGCGGCCGATCAGGCGCTTGATCGCGAAGAAGGTGCGCTCGGGATTGGTCACAGCCTGGCGCTTGGCCGGCTGGCCCACGAGGCGCTCGCCATCGTCGGTGAAGGCGACGATGGAGGGCGTGGTGCGCATGCCCTCGGAATTTTCGATGACCCGGGCGCTCGTGCCTTCCATGACGGCCACGCACGAATTGGTGGTGCCGAGGTCGATACCAATAACTTTAGCCATAGTTCTCATCCTTCCTATTCAGCAGACCGGCGCGCCCCGAAGCAGCAGCGCCTAGGCCGGGAAAGCCCTCAGGAACCCGGCCGGTCCCTATCGGAAACCCCGTGACTGACGTTGGATTAATCACGGGTTCGGCGGGTATATAAGGGGGGCTTTCACAGGCCGCAAGGCGCGAAAGCTGCCTGTCCGCTAAGGAATTTGCGTCTTCGTCACAATTCTTGGACGAAGCGTCGGCCGTCTCCGGCCAAGGCAAGCCAACAGGCGGTATAGCGATACATCAGCCAGCATCCCCGGTCACTCGATTTCGCCGGCCTGCCCTCACGACGAAGGCAGGCGAAAATCACCTTGACTATAACAATCTTGTTATATAACAAAATTGTTATTTATGAAGCACAATCGCCATGCCCGATCTCGACCACACCTTTGCCGCCCTGTCCGATCCGACCCGCCGGGCCATCCTCAGCCGCCTGGCACGCGGCGAAGCGACGGTGATGCAGCTGGCGGAACCCTTCGCGATGACGCAGCCCGCCATCTCGCGCCATCTCAAGGTCCTCGAAGGCGCCGGGCTGATCGTCCGCCGCGCCGAGGGAACGAGACGACCCTGCCGGCTCGCCCCGGAGGGCATCGCCGCCATCGACCAATGGCTGGGCCTGCTGCGCGAAGCCCTCACCAGCAATTACGACCGGCTGGACGCGCTCCTGGCCCAAGGACTGCCCGAGAAACCTGGCCTGCCCGAGAAAACAGAGGAAAGCCCATGACCAAGCTCACGATCCGAACCGAAGGCGAAACCCATGTCGTGGTGACCAGGCGCTTCGCCGCCCCGCCCGAGGCGGTCTACCGCGCCCACACCGAGCCCAGGCTCATCCAGCAATGGATGCTCGGACCGGACGGCTACACCATGCCCGTCTGCATCAGCGAGGCCAGGCCCGGCGGCAAGATCCGCTTCGAATGGCAGGACGCCTCGGGGAGCGGCGGCTTCTCCCTGACGGGCGAATATGTCGAGCTCGAGCCCCATAGCCGCATCGTGCATGTCGAGCGCATGCATCTGCCCGACCCCACGCCGGACAACCATGTCGAGACCCGCTTCGAGGCAGACGGCGCGGGCACGCTGATGACCCTGCGCATGACCCTCCCGAGCGCCGAAGTGCGCGAGCAGATGCTGGCGACCGGCATGGAGCACGGCATGGAAGCCAGCTATGTCCGGCTGGAGGGTATTTTGTGAGGATCCATACTGACCTTCATGGTCGGGCGAGATGAAGGCTTCGATACGAAAGTGCGACGTTCGCGTCCCCCTCGCCCCGCCTGCGGGGAGAGGGTACGGGTGAGGGGCTACGCAATGCCTTATTATTTGCGCGCGACCCGCTGCCCCTCATCCTCACCTTCTCCCCGTAAGAACGGGGCGAAGGGGCGGCTGGTGTCGCGTTCTTCGCCCACCGGGCCTTTGCCTCTCCCTCCTCAATCCACCAGCTGGCCCACGATCATGTGCGCCGTCGAGGCATTGAGGGCCATGGGAATATCGTAGACGAGCGCGAGCCGGGTCAACGCCTTGACGTCGACATCATGCGGCAGGGGCGAAAGCGGATCGACGAAGAAGAACAGGCCATGCACCTGCCCCTCGGCGATCAGGGCGCCGATCTGCTGGTCGCCGCCGAGCGGACCGCTCTTCAGCGGTGTCAGCGACAGTTCCGGGCAGGCGGCCAATATGCGGCTGCCGGTGGTACCGGTGGCGACGAGATTGAAGCGCGCCAGAATGGCCCGGTGGGTGCGCGCGAACTCGACCATTTCGTCCTTCTTCAGATCATGCGCGACGAGCGCCAGAGTGCGCCGGACCAGCTTTGCCATCTCATATCCTCGTTTCCAACCGGCGTTTCCCACCTGATTCCATGTGAAAATCAGGGGCAACCGCACAACGCCTCTTCTCAATAGCGCAATCGGCATGCCATGTTGACCATAAGGTCTGCACGGGAAGCCTTTCCCGCGCGGCCCCCATCCAAGAGCGAGAACGAGCGCGGGAGAGCGTGATGAAATCGACCCTTCTTGGCCTGGCTGCCCTGCTGGCAGCCGGCACTGCGGGATTTGGCGCGGCACAGGCAGCCGACAAGCCGGGCCCGGCGGTCATCTATGACCTCGGCGGCAAATTCGACAAGTCCTTCAACGAGGGAGCCTATAACGGCGCCGAGCGCTGGAAGAAGGAAAGCGGCAAGACCTATCGCGACTTCGAAATCACCAATGCTTCCCAGCGCGAACAGGCACTGCGCCGCTTCGCCAAGGACGGCAACGATCCCATCATCGTGATGGGCTTTGCCTATGAGGACGTGCTGGCGAAGGTGGCCAAGGCTTATCCGAAGGTGCATTTCGGCATCGTCGACAGCGTCGTCGACCTGCCCAACGTCGCCTCCTACGTCTATCGCGCCGACGAAGGCTCCTATCTCGCCGGCTATCTCGCCGCCAAGACCACCAAGACAGGCACGATCGGCTTCATCGGCGGCATGGACGTGCCGCTCATCCGTAATTTCGGCTGCGGCTATGTCCAGGGCGCCAAGGCCGCCAATCCGCAGATCAAGGTCATCCAGAACATGACCGGCACCACGCCGGCGGCCTGGAACGACCCCGGCCGCGGCGCCGAACTCACCAAGGCGCAGATCTCGCAAGGCGCCGACATCGTCTATGCCGCCGCCGGCCAGACGGGCCTGGGCGTGCTGCAGGCCGCCGCCGACGGCGACAAGCTCGGCATCGGCGTCGATTCCAACCAGAACGGCCTGCATCCCGGCAAGGTGCTGACCTCAGTGCTCAAGCGGGTGGACGAGGCGATCTATCAGGGCTTCAAGGACGGCGAGGAAGGCAAGTTCAAGGCCGGCACCCATGTGCTCGGCATCAAGGATAGCGGCGTGGCCCTGGCCATGGACGACAACAACAAGCCCCTGGTCACCGACGCCAACAAGGCCGCCATCGAGGCAGTGACCAAGGACATCGCCGACGGCAAGGTGGTGGTGCATAATTACGAGAAGGACAATGTTTGCCCGGTAAACTGAGAGGGCGGACAGACCATTTTTCGTAAGCTGAAAGGCGGGTCCCCGGATTTAGTGCCGTTCACTCAAGCGTCTTCGAGACTGCACGACCTTTGTCATTGCCGGGCTTGACCCGGCAATCCACCTCCCGACCGGTTGCGCGTGGGGTTCCTGGATAGCCGGGTCAAGCCCGGCTATGACAAATCGGAGCGTTTCCTCCCTAAGTGAACCGCATTGGGCCCGGGCTCGCCTTTCAGCTATGAACCGCCGCCTTCGCCGATCCGGGATCGGCCCCTATTGCTCCCGCGAGGCTCCCTTTGGCAACTGCCCTCGAACTGAAGCAAATCGACAAACGTTTCGGCCCCGTCCACGCCAACAAGGCGATCGACCTCGTGGTCGAGAGAGGCACCATCCACGGCATCATCGGCGAGAACGGCGCCGGCAAATCCACGCTGATGTCGATCATCTACGGCTTCTACGAGGCCGACAGCGGCGAGATCCACGTCAACGGCGCCGTGAAGGCGATCCGCTCCTCCCAGGATGCCATCGATGCCGGCATCGGCATGGTCCATCAGCACTTCATGCTGGTTGATCCCTTCACGGTATTGGAAAACGTCATGCTCGGCGCCGAGGGCGGCGGCCTGCTGGCGAAGGGGCGCGAGCATGCCCGCACCGAACTGGCACGGCTGGAAAAGAGCTATCATCTGGAAGTCGATCCGGATGCCGTGGTGGGCGAACTGCCTGTCGGCGCCCAGCAGCGCGTCGAGATCCTCAAGGCGCTCTATCGCGGTGCCGACATCCTCATCCTGGACGAGCCCACCGGCGTGCTGACCCCGTCCGAGGCCGACCAGCTCTTCGAAATCCTCAAGGTCCTGCGCGAGCAGGGCAAGACCATCCTCTTGATCACCCACAAGCTGCGCGAGATCATGGCGATCACCGACCGCGTCTCGGTGATGCGGCGCGGCGAGATGGTAGCCACCGTCGATACCGCCAAGACCAATCCCACCGAGCTCGCCGAGCTGATGGTCGGGCGCCGGGTGCTGCTGCGTGTCGACAAGGCCGAGGCCAAGCCGGGCGACGTCATCCTCGAAGTGAAAAACCTCACCGTCAAGGACGAGAAGGGCATCACCCGCGTCGATGACGTCTCCTTCACCGTGCGGGCCGGGGAGATCGTCGGCGTCGCCGGCGTCGCCGGCAACGGCCAATCGGAGCTGCTGGAAGCCATTGCCGGCATCCGGCCGGTCTTTTCCGGCGAGATCCGGCTGCGGGGCAGCAATGCCGCAGCCGCGGACCCGGCGGAGTTGCGCAAGCTCGGCCTGGCCCACGTGCCCGAAGACCGCATGAAGATGGGTCTGGTCAAGCCGTTCGCCGCCTATGAAAGTGCGATCCTGGGCTATCAGAAGGATCGCAAGCTCGGCAGCGGCCCCTTCCTCAATTATCGCCGCATCATCGCCGACCTCACCGACAAGATGGAACGTTTCGACGTGCGCCCGCGCGATCCGAAACTGAAGACGGCCAATTTCTCGGGCGGCAATGCCCAGAAGATCGTGCTAGCCCGCGAGATGGAGCGCGACCCGGCTTTGCTGATCGTGGGGCAGCCGACGCGCGGCGTCGACATCGGCGCCATCGAGTTCATTCACCGCCGCCTGATCGGCATGCGCGACGCCGGCAAGGGCATCCTGGTGGTTTCGGTCGAGCTCGACGAGATCATGGGCCTCTCTGATCGCATCCTGGTGATGTGCGGCGGGCGCATCACCGGCGAGTGCCTGGCCAAGGACGCCACCGAGAACGGCCTTGGCCTCCTGATGGCCGGCGTTTCGGGAGAAGCGGCATGAGCGGGCAGACCACCACGCCCGGGGCCTTTCTGGGGGCGATCTTTTCGGGGCGCAGCGGCGCCAGCCTGATCACCCTGCCCTGGTGGGCCGACACCATCATCCTGCCGCTGCTCAACGTCTTGGTGGCCTTCATCGTCTCCGGCATCGCGGTGTGGATCATCGTCGGCGCCGACCCCTTGACCGTCGGCGTCACCATGATCGGCGGGGCGTTCGGCGATGCCAACGCCGTGGGCACCACGCTTTATTATGCCACCACCTTCATTTTTGCCGGCCTTGCCGTCGCCGTCGCCTTTCATGCCGGACTGTTCAATATCGGTGTGGACGGCCAGGGCCAGATCGCCGGCATCGGCATCGCCTGGGCCTGCCTGCATCTGGGCGGCCTGCCCTGGCTCCTCGCCATCCCGCTCGGCATGGCCGCCGGCATGCTCTTCGGCGCCGCCTGGGCCTTCATTCCGGGCTACCTCCAGGCCAAGCGCGGCAGCCATGTCGTCATCACCACCATCATGTTCAACTACATCGCCACCGCTCTGGTGCAGTATCTTCTGGTGAACGTGATGATGAAGCCGGGCTCGGGCGAGCCGAAGTCCGAGCTTTTTCCGGATTCGACGGGCATGCCCTTGCTCAGCGACATCCTGGCCGGCATCGGCATCCAGCTCGACCTCACCCTCGTCAATCTCGCCTTTCCGATCGCCCTGATCGCAGCCCTACTGGTCTGGGCCCTGATCTGGCGCACGCGGCTCGGCTATGCGATGCGCACGGTCGGCCACAACCAGACGGCCGCCGTCTATGCCGGCATCTCGCCTGCGAAAATCATTATCATCGCCATGCTGATCTCGGGGGGCCTGGCCGGCCTGATGGGCGCCAATGTGCTGATGGGCGAGCAGCACCGCATGATCATCGACTACACGGCCGGCGCCGGCTTCATCGGCATCGCCGTTTCCCTGATGGGCCGCTCCCATCCGGCCGGCATCGTGCTTGCTTCCATCCTGTTCGGAGCGCTCATCCAGGGCGGTCAGGAATTGTCCTTCGAAAACCCCGTGTTCGACAAGAACATGATCGTGATGATCCAGGGCATCATCATTCTCTTCGTCGGCGCCCTGGAGACCATGTTCCGACCCCAGCTCGCTGCCCTGTTCCAACTGTTCACCCCCGCCGGCAAGGGAGCATGACGCCATGGATACCGTGATCATGCTGGCCAGCGTGGCGGCCGCCGCCATCCGCATCTCCACGCCCTATCTGCTCTGCGCCCTCGCCGGCCTCTATTCGGAACGTTCGGGCATCGTCGACATCGGCCTCGAAGGCAAGATGCTGGTGGGGGCCTTCGCCGCCGCGGTCACCGCCGCGACCTATGGCTCGGCCTGGCTCGGCCTCATCGCCGCCATCATCGTTTCCATCGGCTTTGCGCTGCTGCACGGCATCGCCTCCATCCGCTATCGCGGCAACCAGATCGTTTCCGGCGTCGCCATCAACATCCTGGCGCTCGGCAGTACCGCCTTCATCGGCAATGCCTGGTATGGCGAGGGCGGCCGCACGCCGAGCCTCAGCGGCGCCGCCCGTTTCCAACCGATCGAGCTGCCGGGTGCGGAGGCGATCAAGGGCGTGCCGGTGATCGGTGAGCTCTATGCCGACGTGCTCTCCGGCCATTCGATCCTGGTCTATTTCGCCTTCATCTGCGTGCCGGTAACGGCCTGGGTCCTCTACAAGACCCGTTTCGGCCTGCGCCTGCGCGCCGTCGGCGAGAACCCGCAGGCGGTCGACACCGCCGGCATCTCGGTCGCCTGGCTGCGCTACCGGGCCGTGCTGATCTGCGGCCTGCTGACCGGCATCGCCGGTGCCTATCTCTCCACCGCCGATTCGGCCGCCTTCGTCTCCAACATGACCGGCGGGCGCGGCTATATGGGCCTGGCGGCCCTGATCTTCGCCAAATGGCGGCCCTGGCCCGCGCTCGGCGCCTGCCTGCTCTTCGGCCTGCTCGACGCCATCTCGATCCGCATGGGGTCGGGCTTCGTCGTCGCTGGCATGCTGGTGCCCTCCGAGCTGATCTCGGCGCTGCCTTTCATCCTCACCGTGCTGATGCTGGCCGGCTTCGTCGGCGCGGCGACGCCGCCCAAGGCCGCGGGCATTCCCTATCTCAAGGAACGCTGATGGACGCGCTCGCCGATCTGTTCGAAGCCGCCAGGGCCGTGCGCGAGAAGGCGCACGCCCCCTATTCGCGCTTCAAGGTGGGAGCGGCCATCCGCGGCCGTTCGGGCCGGATCTATGCCGGCTGCAATGTCGAGAATGCCGCCTATCCGGTCGGGGCCTGCGCCGAAGGCGGCGCCATCTCGGCCATGGTGGCGGATGGCGAAACGGGAATCGCTGAAATCCTGGTACTGGGCTGGACCGACGCCCATCCCGATGCGCCCGGCCTGACCACGCCCTGCGGCGGCTGCCGCCAGCGCATCCGTGAATTCGCGAGGCCGTCGACACCCATCCATGTCGCAGGGCCCGAGGGCATCCGCCGCAGCTTCACGCTCGACGAGCTGCTGCCCGAGAGCTTCGGCCCGGAAAATCTCGGATAGAACCTCAGATCGAGACCAGGTCGAGGAAGCTGGCGCACAGCAGCACGACGGTGGCGACGGCCAGCGTCAGCCCCACCCAGAACTGCGCCCTGTCCTCGGCGGAAATGCCGCCCTTCAACACCATATGCATACGCTCGATCATAACCGACCCACCTCGAAACGGGGGTCATGATGGAAGCGTCGCGGATGCTCGGGCGTTAACGCGGCACGAATTCGCCGCACCGTCTGGAATCATGGTTGAGAAGATGTGAGTGGACCTGCGGGTGCGCGGGCACTTGCCCGCTTCTCCCTCGGCGACGCCCTCCGGACTACAGGAACGACTTGCCCGCCCCCTGCCAGTCCAGCCTGAGGTGCTCCGCCACGCTGGCGGCCATGTCGGCGAAGCTGTCGCGCCGGCCGATCGGCCCCGTGCGCTTGCCCAGACGCGCCAGCACCGGCACGAATTCGCGCGTATGGTCCGTTCCCGTCCAGGACGGGTCGCAGCCATGGTCGGCCGTGATGATCAGAAGGTCTTCCTCGCCCAGCCGCGTCAGGATCTGCGGCAGGCGCATGTCGAACTGCTCCAGGGCGCCGGCATAGCCGGGAATATCGCGGCGATGGCCATAGAGCGTGTCGAAATCGACATAGTTGGCAAAGAGCAGGCCGCCATCGGGCAGGCGCCCCATAGCTTCGAGCGTGCGATCGATCAGGGCGTCGTTGCTCGGGCCCTTGACGATCTCGCCAGTGCCGCGATGGGCGAAGATATCGCCGATCTTGCCGATGGTGACGATGCCCCGTCCCGCGCGCTCTGCCACGTCGAGCAACGTGTCGGACGGCGGCGGCACCGCATAGTCGCGCCGGTTGGCGGTGCGTGTGAAACCGCCGACGGCATCGCCGACGAAAGGCCGCGCGATCACCCGGCCGATATTGAGGTGGTCGACGTGGCGCCGGGCGATCTCGCACAGGGACAACAGCCTTTCCAGCCCGAACGCCTCCTCATGGGCGGCGATCTGCAGCACGCTGTCGGTGGAGGTGTAGAAGATCGGCTTGCCCGTCTCTATGCTCTCGGCACCGAGTTCGGCGATGATCTGCGTTCCCGAGGCATGACGCTGGCCGAGCACCCCGGCAAGCCCGGCCTCCTTGACGATGGCGGCGATCAGCTTGGGAGGAAAACAGGGCACCTCCCTGGGGAAATAGCCCCAGTCGAACGGCACGGGATAGCCGGCAATCTCCCAATGGCCGGATGGCGTGTCCTTGCCTTTGGAAACCTCCGCCGCATAGCCCCACAGCCCCTCGGCCACGCCGCCTTCCAGGCCAGGCGGGAGTGTGCCTGTCGCAGCCTGCGCAGCCGCGCCGAGGCCCAGGCTGGTGAGCACGGGCAGGCGCAGGGGCCCCGTGCGATGCTCGTTCTCCCCCGCCCGGCCCGCCGCGCAGGCCGCGGCGATATGGCCGAGCGTATCCGCTCCCGCATCGCCATAGCGCTCGGCATCGTCAGCCGAGCCGATGCCGAAGGAATCCATCACCAGAAGGAGAGCGCGGCCCATGTCACTTTCCTCCAATGCGTTCGAGTACCGGCGGCAAGGCTGCTTCGCCTTCTCCGATGCGGTAGGCGGTGCGCAGGCTGGCGGCCGCCGCTTCGGCTGCCGCGTCGCTGCGCGCATGCACGAAGCCGAGGGGACTGTCAGGCCCGACCTCGGTGCCGAGTTCGGCGAGGCCGGTCAGGCCCACGGCATGGTCGATCGCATCCTGCGGGCGGGTGCGCCCGCCGCCCAGCGCCACCACCGCGAGACCGACGGCCCGCGTATCGATACCGCCGACCCGCCCTGTCTGCTCGGCGAAGACGGGTTTAATCACTGGTGCAACGGGCAGATAATCCTCGGGCCGTTCGACGAAGTCCGCCGGCCCGCCGAGCACCGCGATCATGCGGGCGAAATGTTCGGCCGCCCGCCCGCTCGCCAGAGCCTGCTCGATGCGCGCCTGGCCTTCGGCGGTATCGCGGGCAAGCCCGCCGAGCACCAGCATTTCGGCGCAAAGATCGACGGTGACCTCCAGGAGGCGCAGGTCCCGCTGCCCTCCAGTGAGGAAGTCCACGGCATTGCGGACCTCCAGGGCGTTGCCGGCGGCGCTGGCAAGGGGCTGGTCCATCGCCGTGATCAGTGCAGTGGTCGGCAGCCCGGCTCCCGTGGCGACGGTCGCAATCGATTCGGCCAGTTCGCGCGAGCCCTCCAGGGTGGGCATGAAGGCGCCAGAGCCCGTCTTCACGTCCATCACCAGGGCCTGAAGTCCGGCTGCGAGCTTTTTCGACAGGATCGAGGCCGTGATCAGCGGGATCGATTCGACCGTGGCCGTGACGTCGCGGATCGAATAGACGGTCTTGTCGGCCGGGGCGAGATCGGCGGTCTGGCCGATGATGGCGGTGCCTGCCTCGCGCACGGCGCGGCGGAACAGGTCGAGATCGGGCTGGGTGGCGTAGCCGGGCACCGAATCGAGCTTGTCGAGCGTGCCGCCGGTATGCCCCAGGCCCCGGCCCGAGATCATCGGCACGAAGCCGCCACAGGCCGCCACCAGCGGCCCGAGCATCAGGCTGACATTGTCGCCGACGCCGCCGGTCGAGTGCTTGTCCACCACCGGCCCCGGCAGGTCGAGCCCGCGCCAGTCGAGCACGGTGCCCGATTGGGTCATCGCCCGCGTCAGGGCAATGCGCTCCTCCATCGCCATGCCGCGGAAGAACACCGCCATGGCAAAGGCCGCGACCTGGGCATGGGTGACGCTGCCGGCGACCAGCCCTTGCACGAAACTCTCGATGTCAGCCGCGGATAGAGCGGCGCCATCGCGCTTCTTGCGGATGATTTCCTGGGGAAGAAGGGTCACGAATGGGGCTCCCTGGAGCAGAACGCAGTCAAGCGGAACGCGTCTTTGCGATTCCCGGCCGACGGCCAGATCGCAAGACGCCTTGGCCCTGCGTGGCCTTTCGATTTCGGGCCGCGACGATAGCCTCCACGATCCTCGAAGGAAAGCCATGCGGAGGAAAGTGTGCGAGCGTTTACAAATCTATCACGAAGAGGCGACGTCCTGGTGCCCTGGCAAAGCTGCCCTACGGCCTGTTCCCCCCGAACTGGCCAGCGCCTGGCGCGCGTGCCACAATCGATGTGGTGCTGCCGTGAATCCGGGGTGGGGCGATGATCCGGCGTTGCGTAATGCTGTTGTGTCTGTTCTGGCTGGCCGGCGCCACCGCCGCGCTCGCCGACAAGCGTGTCGCCCTCGTCATCGGCAACGGCGACTATCGCACGCTCGGCCGCCTCGCCAACCCCGTCGCCGATGCCGACGCCATGGCCACGCTGCTCGCAGGTGGCCCACTCGGCTTCAAGGTGATCCGCGCCACCGACGCCGATCATGCCGCCATGCTCAGGGCGATGTCCGAATTCGGCAACGAGGCCACCGATGCCGATATCGCCCTGGTGTACTATGCCGGCCACGGCATGCAGGTCGACCAGCGCAATTTCCTCATTCCCGTCGGCGCCGACATCAAGAGTCGCGTCGATCTCGCCACGCAGACCATCAAACTCGACGACATCAGCGACATCCTGAGCGCTTCCGGCGCCAAGGCCAAGATCCTGCTGGTGGATGCCTGCCGCAACAATCCCCTGCCGGCAAGCGCAAGCCGCGGCGCCTCACGCGGCCTCGCGCGGCTCGACGCCGCCAGCACCGGCACGCTGGTCGCCTTCGCCACCGGCCCCAATGCCGTCGCCGACGATGGGGACAACGGCCATTCTCCCTTCGCGGCCGCCTTGCTGAAGCGACTGCCGGAGGCCGGCATCGAGATCCGTCGCATGCTGGCGCTGGTACGCCAGGACGTCCATGCCGCCACGAACCAGCGCCAGACGCCGTGGGTGGATGAAGCCCTGCTCGGTGATCTCTATCTGTCGGGAAGCGCCATATCCGGTTCGGTCCCCATCGCCACGCAGCAGCCATCGCCAGCGCCGGGAAGCCCGGTCCCCGACAAGGCGGACATGGCGGCCTGCACCGATCTCGGTACCGAACCCACCCCGATCAAGCTCGAAGCCTATCTCGACAATTTTCCGAAGGGCTATTGCGCCGCCTCGGTGCGCCGGCGGCTGGAAGCCCTGGCCAAGCCTGCGGCCGGGCCGGCGCCGATCTCCGCTTCACCTGCGCCCGCGCCCGCTCGACCCGATCCGCCACCCTACACGATCTCGAGCTATTGGAACCATAACGGCTCGCGTGTGGCGCTTTCGGCGAGCGAGGGCAACCGCCTGTTCTATTATGAGGCGCCGCGCCCGGGCCTGGCCGAGGTCGGGGTCCGCAAGGGGGCACTGCTGTTCAAGGGGAGCGCCAGCGGCGGCGTCTATCGCGGCCAGGCCTATGTCTTCTCGCGCGAATGCGGGCCGATCTCCTATCGCGTCGAGGGCTCGGCGGCCGGAAAGCCGCCGATCATCACCCTGCGTGGCAAGGCTCCCCGACGTGCCAAGGATTGTGCGCAAACCGGCTGGCGCGACGACACGCTGGTATTCCGCTACGATTCGGCGGCGCGATAGCACGCATGCCCCTGCCGACCAGCCGGTCCATGGTCCGACAAAGCCGCTTGAGTCCTTTTTAAGGGGGCAACATCGCCCCCGCGACCCTTCCCCCGCTTTCGGCTGCGGGATTGCTATGTTAAGGGGAGGCCGTGGAGCGGGCAGGCTCGCCTGTCCGGCCACGCGGTTTTGACTGGTCGATGAGGACTGAGACGCAATGGCGGAACGCCGTTCGAGCTTTGAATATGAAGATCTCCTGGCCTGCGGGCGCGGCGAGATGTTCGGCCCCGGCAATGCGCAATTGCCCCTCCCCCCCATGCTGATGTTCGATCGCATCCCGGAGATCTCCGAGACCGGCGGGCCAAATGGCAAGGGCTGCGTACGCGCCACGCTCGATGTCAAACCGGACCTGTGGTTCTTTTCCTGCCACTTCCAGGGCGATCCGGTGATGCCGGGCTGCCTTGGCCTCGACGCCCTCTGGCAGATGACCGGCTTCTTCCTGGGCTGGCTCGGCCAGTCCGGACGCGGCCGTGCTCTCGGCGTCGGCGAAGTCAAATTCACCGACCAGGTGCTGCCCAGCGTCAAACAGGTCGAGTATGGCGTCGACCTCAAGCGGGTTTTCAAGGGTAAATTGATTCTCGGCATTGCGGATGGCTGGCTAAAGGCCGATGGCCGCACCATCTATGAAGCCAAGGATCTGCGCGTCGGCTTGTTCCAAGCCTGATTTCTGGCCTGAGCGCGGCGCGGATCGAGCGCGTTTCCGGTCGGGCCTGGCATCGGCCTGCCTGTTGCAATGCGCTTTGAAACATGCAGGGTGCGGCCCCGACGACGCTCGACGCGCCGACGGGGTCGATGCTTTGTTAGGCTGTCCGTGTCCGGGTCCTGCCCGTCCGCGGGCAGCGAGCATAATTTCCGAGCTTGCCCAGAACCGGGCCGCTTGCGAAATTCTGCTCAAGCGTTTTGCGATGAGACGCAATTGCCTCAAATCGCAAGGACGCTCCCGCCAATCCGCCGGATTGGCTTGGAAACAAGGAGCTAGGGCAAGCGAGCGTTCACATTGAACGCGCTTTTCTCTAGGGAACGCAGTGCCGGCCTAGCGATCTCCTCGGAGAGGATCGTGGGGCGGTCACGAAACTGGAAGGGATCGCCATGAGACGTGTCGTCGTTACCGGCATGGGTATCGTGTCTTCGATCGGCAACTCGACGCAGGAGGTTCTCTCCAGCTTGCACGAGGCCAGATCCGGTATCACGCGCGCCGAGCAGTTCGCCCAATACGGCTTCCGCTCGCAGGTCTATGGCGCGCCGACGCTCGACCCTGCCTCGGTGGTCGATCGCCGCGCCATGCGCTTCCACGGTGGCGGTACCGCCTGGAACCATGTGGCGATGGAGCAGGCCATCCTCGATTCCGGCCTCGAAGCCAACGAAGTTTCCAACGAGCGCACCGGTATCATCATGGGGTCCGGCGGCCCCTCTACCCGCACCATCGTCGAGGCTGCCGACAAGGCGCGCGAGTCGGGCAGCTCCAAGAAGGTCGGCCCCTTCGCCGTGCCCAAGGCGATGTCGTCCACCGCTTCGGCCACGCTCTCGACCTGGTTCAAGATCAAGGGCACGAACTACTCGATCTCCTCGGCCTGCGCGACCTCGAACCATTGCATCGGCAATGCCTATGAGCAGATCCAATATGGCAAGCAGGACGTGATGTTCGCCGGCGGCTGCGAGGAACTCGACTGGACGCTCGCCGTGTTGTTCGACGGCATGGGTGCGATGTCGTCCAAATATAACGACACCCCGTCTACGGCCTCCCGCCCCTATGACAAGAATCGCGACGGCTTCGTGATCTCCGCCGGTGCCGGTGTGCTGGTGCTGGAAGAACTGGAGCACGCCAAGGCCCGCGGCGCGCGCATCTATGGCGAGATCGCCGGCTATGGCGCAACCTCCGACGGCCATGACATGGTTGCCCCCTCGGGCGAAGGCGCCGAGCGTTGCATGCGCATGGCGCTGGCCAATATCAAGGCACCGATCGACTACATCAATCCGCACGCCACCTCGACGCCGGCCGGCGATCCGCCGGAAATCGAGGCCATCCGCAAAGTGTTCGGCTCGGGTGACAAATGCCCCCCGATCGCCGCGACCAAGGCTCTGACAGGCCATTCGCAGGGCGCGACGGGCGTGCAGGAAGCAATTTATTCACTCCTCATGATGAATAATGGCTTCATCTGCGAGAGCGCGCATATCGAGGAGTTGGATCCGGCCTTTGCTGACATGCCGATCGTCCGCAAGCGTATCGACAATGCCAAGCTCAGCCATGTCCTGTCCAACTCTTTCGGATTCGGCGGCACCAACGCGGCCCTGGTCTTCAAGCGCCTCGACGCCTGAGATCGGTCACCGCCTGTTCCGCCCGGACTATCCAGGGTAGGCGCTCATCCATAGTTTGAAGACCGTGGATGAGCATGCCCGGTAACAAAGAGACAGATAAAGTGATCCGGGAAGCCAGCAAATCCCCGGCTGCTTTGTCAAAACGTGGTAAAGAGGCGGAAATGCGGGCTGATCGGCCGATTCTGGTCTGATTGCGCCCCAAAGCGCTTTGCGATTTGACGGGATCGCGTCGAATCGCAAAGCGCGTCCAACCAAGGAGTCAAAGCAAAGTAACGTTCACACGAAAACGCGCTTTGCTTTGGTGACTGATGACCAGGATTTGGAGTTGCAGGCCATGACAGGGCTCATGCAAGGTAAGCGCGGTCTGATCATGGGCGTGGCCAATGATCATTCGATCGCCTGGGGTATCGCCAAGAGCCTTGCCGCCCAAGGCGCCCAATTGGCATTCACCTATCAGGGCGATGCCCTGCGCAAGCGCGTGGAGCCGCTGGCCAACAGCGTCGGCTCCAGCCTGCTGGTGCCGTGCGACGTCGAGGATGTCGCTTCCGTCGACGGCGTCTTCGCCACGCTGGCGCGGGAATGGGGCAAGATCGACTTCCTCGTCCACGCCATCGCCTATTCGGACAAGAGCGAGCTCAAGGGCCGCTACGCCGACACCACGCGCGACAATTTCGCCAAGACCATGGTGATCTCCTGCTTCTCCTTCACGGAGATCGCCAAGCGCGCCGCCGACCTGATGCATGATGGCGGCTCGATCCTCACCTTGACCTATGGCGGCTCCACCCGAGTGATGCCGAACTACAACGTCATGGGTGTCGCCAAGGCCGCGCTGGAAGCTTCGGTGCGCTACCTTGCCTCCGATTTCGGCCCGCAGGCCGTCAGGGTCAACGCCATCTCGGCCGGGCCGATCCGCACCCTCGCCGGTGCCGGCATTTCCGATGCCCGCCTGATGTTCAACTACCAGCGCGCCCATGCGCCGCTGCGCCGCACGGTGAGCATCGAAGAGGTCGGCGGTTCGGCGCTTTATCTGCTTTCCGATCTGTCCACCGGCGTCACCGGCGAAGTGCATTTCGTCGATTCCGGCTACAACATCATCTCGATGCCGCATCCCGAAGCCCTCAAGGCCCAGGAAGCCGCCGAGGCGAGCGTGACGACGAAGGCCGCCGCCGAATAGGCCAGCCTGTCCCCGTCGCGGAAGCGCTGGAAGCGAAGTATCCATGGAAGTGCGGGCATCGTCGCCCGCATTTTCTTTTCCACGAGCAAACAGGCAGCTACAGCCCACTGAACCAATTATAGCCCTGGCTCTCCCAGGTGCCGCCGAGATAGTCGTTGCTCACCTCGATCTCGCCGATGAATTTGGGGTTCTTGAAACCGAGCTTGGTCGGCACGCGCAGTTTCATCGGGAAGCCATAGGCACGCGGCAGCACCTGCCCGTCGAACCAGAAGGTGAGCTGCGTCTGCGGATGCAGGGCGGTCGGCATGTCGATACTGGTGACGTAATTGTCGTCGCAGCGGAAATTGACATAACGCGCCGTAAGGTCGGCGCCGATCCGGCGCAGAAAATGCGAGAAGGGTACGCCGGACCAGCTGCCGATGGCGCTCCAGCCCTCGATGCAGATATGGCGAGTGATCTGGGTGACGCGCGGCAAGGCGTGCAACTGCGGCAGTGTCCAGTCCGCCCGCTGCTCGACCAGGCCCGTGACGTTCAGGCGATAGAAGCCGGCATCGATCACCGGTGCCTTGTCCGGAATGTTGGGCTCGTAGAAGGAGTTGAACGGGAAGGGCCGGGTGATCATGCTTTCGGGATATTCCTTCGCCAAGCGCTCCGGGGAGAACAGCCAGGCCTGCACGCGGTCGTTGAAATCGGAGATCCGCCCCAGCATCGCCTCGGCGCTATAGCCGTCGGTGACATCGCAGCCGGCGAGCAGGGTCAGGCTTCCCAGACCGAGCGCCCGGCGCAGGAACTGGCGCCGCGTGGCGCGATCGAGCCGACCGGCGGCCTCTTTGAGGATCGCGCCAGTATCGGAATGGGCCTTTTTGGGTTCACGCAGCATGACACCCTCCCTCAATGCCCGCGGATCATGGCGACGAGGCTGCGCGGCACCAGCAGGGCCATCGCGACATGCACGACCAGGAAGCCGACGATCACCGACATTGCGCCGAAATGGATCAGGCGGGCCGTGTCGAAATCGCCGAGCAGCATGACGAGCGGGCGCAATTGCACCGGCTTCCAGATCGCCAGGCCCGACAGTACCACCAGCACGCCGGCGCCAATCACGCCGAGATAGAGCAGGCGCTGCACGGCGTTGTAGTGGCTGAGATCCTCATGGCCGAGCCGGCCGGCCAACGCCGCCCTGAGATCGGTGAGCACGGCGGCCGGCGTGACCGGCAGCAATTTGTGCCGGAACCGGCCGGAAACCAGGCCATAGGCGAGATAGACCAGGCCATTGGCCAGCACCAGCCACATGGCGGCGAAATGCCATTGCAGACCGCCGATCAAGGAGCCGCCGAGCGTGAGGGCCGAAGGAAACGGGAACGGCAGCGTGGGATAGGCATTGTGGATGGCCCAGCCTGAGGAAATCATCATCAGCATCGCGACCGCATTGGTCCAATGGCTGATCCGCACGATCATCGGGTGGATCGGCGCGACGGCCGGAACCGGCAGGGGGTGAGATTGCGTCATGGCGACGGACTCCCGAAAGGGATCAAGGAGGCACCGGACCGCGGAGGCGTCCGCGGTCCGGCGCAAGCCATCATTGCGGCAGCAGCACGGTGTCGACGACGTGGATGACGCCGTTGCTCTGGTTGACGTCGGGGATGGTCACGGTGGAGCGGTCACCCTTGGCGTCGATGATGTCGAGCTTGCGGCCGTCCTGCACGACGGTGAGCGTGCCGCCCTGCACGGTCTTGAGCGTGGCCTTGCCACCCCCCGCCTTGACTTCGGACATCAGCTCGGCGGCCGAATGCTTGCCGGCCACGACGTGATAGGTCAGCACGGCGGTCAGGGTCGCCTTGTTCTCGGGCTTGAGCAGCGTGTCGACCGTGCCCTTGGGCAGCTTGTTGAAGGCCTTGTTGATCGGGGCGAACACGGTGAAGGGGCCGGGGGTCATCAAGGTATCCACCAGGCCGGCCGCCTTGACCGCAGCGACCAGCGTGGTGTGGTCCTTCGAATTGACGGCGTTCTGGATGATATTCTTGGAGGGATACATCGGAGCGCCGCCGACATTGACGGTGGTCTCGGCAAAGGCCGCGCCCGTGTAGAACACCGAGGCGGCGAGAACCACACCGATAACGGCTGCGTAAGAGGAGGTGCGACGGGTCATGATAGATCTCCGGAAGATTGCACCGCTCGTTCCGAGCGGTGGAGCACGGGGATGTCCGCGTCTCGTGAAGATCTACGCCTCGATTTCGCCGGGGTTTCAGAATTCAAAAAATATTCTTGAATTTTATCTTCTACTTCGAAATAACAATGAAATATACAGATACGATACAACGGTGATAAGGTTTCATTTCTGTGAATAAAATTATTTCCATATTTCGATGAAACCTTTGCGCAGCTGCAACGTACGCACCAACCCGCCGGATTTCAGGATGGAATTCTGTTTCGCCGGGCAGCGAATTATTGTTTGATTGAAGCGGGCGACCAGTCCAGGCCAGGCGGAAACCGGGGCAATCGGCTTGAGCAGCAGCAGAGGCGTCAACGAGAAGGAAGGGTCGTCGCTGGAGGGCCTGCTGCACGCCGTCGCCTCCGGCGACAGGGCCGCGTTTCGGCGCCTCTATGATGCGACACAGGCGAAACTTTACGGGGTGGTGCTCCGTATCCTGCGTGACAGGGCTGCGGCCGACGATGCAGTGCAGGAGATCTACGTGAGAATCTGGGACAAGGCGGCGGATTTCGACCCCGGCAAGGCCTCCGCCATGACCTGGATGGCGACGATCGCCCGCAACCGCGCCATCGACCTGCTGCGCAGCGCGCGCCCCTCAGCCGGTGCCGACGTCCAGGAGATCGAGGATTTGCCGGCCGAAGCAAGCGAACCGCTCGAGGCTCGCCAACGCAGCGAGGAATTGCGGCGACTGCTCTCCTGCCTCGCCGGCCTCGACGAGGAGCGGCGCCAGATGATCCTGCTCGCTTACTATCGCGGCGCCACGCGCGAGGCCCTGTCCCGGCGCTTCGAGCGGCCGGTGCCCACGGTCAAGACCCTGCTGCATCGCGGCCTCGCCCAGCTGAGGGAGTGCCTCGGCCATGACTGAGCGCGATGATCTCGATCTCCTGGCAGGCGAGTATGTGCTCGGCACGCTCGACACGGCCGAACGTGCCGCCGTCGCGGCCCGGCGCCAGCGCGAGCCCGATCTCGATGCCGCCATCACGGCCTGGGAGCGTCGTCTGGCCCCATTGGCCGAAACCATCGCACCGGTGGAGGCGCCTGCTTCCTTGTTCCCGAGCATCCTCGGCCGCCTCGACGGCGGGACAGACAGTCTGGTTCCCCTGCTCGAAAGGCGCCTGCGGCGCTGGCGCATGGCCGCCCTGGGTGCGGGCGCGCTGGCCGCGGGGCTGGCCCTCTTCGCCCTCACGCCCTCACTCCGCAATCCGGCGCAACCGGGCAATTTCGTCGCCGTGCTGCAGAAGGACGCCGCCTCCCCCGCCTTCATCGTCTCGGTGAATGTCGAAACACGCTCCCTCACCATCCGGCCGGTGGCCGCCCGGCCCCAGCCGAACAAGTCCTATGAATTGTGGCTGGTGAACGACAAGCTGCCCGGCCCGCGATCGCTCGGCGTGATCGGCGACCGGCCCTTCACGGTGGAGAAGGCACGCCTGTCCAGCGTACCCGAGCAGGTGGTGCAGCAGGCCGTCCTGGCGGTGACCCTGGAGCCGGAGGGCGGCTCCCCCTCAGGCCAGCCCACCGGCCCCATCCTCTATTCCGGTACCCTGGTGCAGGCCACGCCCTGACCCTGCGGGTGCGCGGACGTCACAGCGACATGCTCGCATGCCGCGACGTCCGCATCTTCGTTTCCCAAGCTGTCATGGTTCCAAGAGCGGATGAGACGTTCGCGCACGCGGGAATATTTCGCTCGAAACATTCATGCAAATCGATTTGCAAATGCATTCATCTTGGCTATCATGCCCCAGTGAGCACGATATCGAAAGTCGCCGAGAGAGCTGGCGTTTCACGCACGACCGTATCGCATGCGATCAATCATGCCGATCGCGTGTCCAGGGAATTGCGCGAGCGCGTCGAACAGGCGATCCGCGAATTGGGCTACCAGCCCAACCCCCAGGCACGCAGCCTGCGCACGGGGCGCACCGATACGGTCGCCATGCTGATCCCCGACATCCGCAACCCCTTCTATCCCGAGCTGGTGAAGACGGCGCAGTCGGAGCTCGAGAATGTCGGCCTGGACATGCTGATCTTCAACACGGACGTGCCCGGTGGCCACTCCCAGGACCATGGCCGCGAATATCTCAGGCAGATCCGCAACCGCCGGGTCGATGGCCTCATCGTCGGCGATTTCGCCCTGCACGGCATGCATGACGTGCTCGAAGACATCGACATTCCCACCGTCTTCATCGGTCATCTGCCCAATCAGGCGGTCGACAGCATCCGGCTGGACGATTTCGGCGGCGGCTATCTGATGGGCGAATATCTGGCCCGCCAGGGCCATCGGCGCATCGCCCATGTCACCGGCCCGGACTTCTTCTCAGAGGCGATGGCGCGCGCGGACGGCTTCGAGAAGGCGTTGAGCGACAATGGCGTCGCGATCGACCCCGCCTTGCGCTTCACCGGCAGCTATCTGGCGCCATCGGGCCGCGAGGCCGCAGCCTGGCTCAGGCACGAGCACGGCCACGCCCTGCCGACGGCCGTATTCTTCGCCAACTACCTGATGGCCTCCGGCGCCCTGACCGAATTCTACGACAGCGGCATTTCGGTGCCCGGGCAGATCGCCGTATCCGTCTTCGACGACCTGCCCCAGCTCGAATATGTCCGCCCGCGCCTGACGCGGGTGGGCAACAGCCCGGCCACCCTCGCCCGGCAGGCCACAACCATGCTGCTGGAACGCCTGAACGGCAGCTTCACCGGCGCGCCGCGCACGGCAACCGTGCCATCCATCCTGCACCCCTTCGATTCAGCCTGACGGGAAGGCGGCAGACGCCGCATCCGTCGAGAACGACAAGCCGGTGGCACGACAACCGGCAACAGGGAGGAAATCATGACTGTGAAGGCCATAGGTCCCGAGAACCGTGGTGCTCGTATCAGCCGGCGCAACCTCATCGTCGCCGGCGCCGGCCTGGCGGGCGGCTTCCTGAACGCCCCCTATCTGAGCCGCTCCGGGGCCCAGGCCCAGGACGCCACCCTGAAATTCTGGCAGTTCTATGCGCCGGGCGGGGACGTGAAGCCGCAGGTCAAATGGTTCCAGGATCTGGTGGCGGCCTGGAATGCCGACCACTCCCCCAAGGTCGAGCTCGAATATATCGTCAACAGCGAATACATCTCCGGCTCCAAGCTCGCCACCGCATTCGCCTCGGGCCAGGGTCCGGACATTTTCCTGATCAGCCCCGGCGATTTCCTGCGCTACTACAATGGCGGCGTGCTGGCCGATCTCACGCCCCATATCGAGGAAGCAGCCCGCACCGACTTTCCCGACAGCGTGATCGCCAACCGCAAGGTCGACGGCAAGATCTATGGCGTGCCCATGGAGGTCGAGCCGATGGCCTTCTATTATTCGGTCAAGGCCTTCGAGGAAGCCAAGCTCAACGAGAACGACATACCCAAGACCTGGGACGACCTCCTCGAGCTTGCCAAGAAGCTGACCACCTCGAACCGCTATGGCGTGCTGTTCGAGACCACGCCGGGCTACTATCAGAACTTCACCTGGTATCCCTTCCTCTGGCAGGGCGGCGGCGAGATCCAGGGCAAGGACGGCAAGAGCGCCTTCGACTCCGCCGCCACCGTGCAGGCCCTCAAGCTCTGGCAGGACGCCATCCAGTCCGGCGCGGCGCCCCGGCAGGTGGTCAGCGGCGGCTTCGACATCGTCTCCAATCTCGGCGCCGGCCTCACCGCCATGCAGAATGTCGGCATCTGGGGCATCGCCGCCATGGAGAACAACGCCAAGGACATGCCCTATGGCGTGTTCAAGCTGCCGGTTCCGGCCGGCGGGAAGTATGTCACCGTCGGCGGCGGCTGGGCCTTCGTCGCCAATGCCAAGGGCCAAAACCCCGACGCGGCGGCCAAATTCTGCGCTTGGGCCCTGGCCTCGATGGACAAGGGTTCGATCCAGCGGGTGGTCGACTGGTGCACGACCGCCAAGAGCGACATGCCGCCGCGCTCCAGCGCCCTCGCCGCCGGTTCCGCCGCCTTCCAGGCCGGCCGGATGGGCGTCTTCTCCAAGGAGATCTATCCGGGCACGCGGGCCGAACCGCGCGTACCGCCCGAGGTCTACAAGATCATCTCCGACGCGATCCAAGCCACCCAGCTCGGCGGCACCGATCCGCGTGAAGCGGCAACGGCAGCCAGCCAGCAGCTCGACGCCTTCCTCGCCGGCTATAGCGGCGCACCGATCCTGTGAGGGGTAGGGTGGTGTTGTCGTCGATATGGGATGCAGGTGCGCGGCCTCAGAAAAAGCCGCTGCCACCCTTCTCCCCTTGCGGGAGAAGGTGGCGCGAAGCGCCGGATGAGGGGTGTTGGCGGACGCCTTGCAAGGTTGCGTTTCTCCCCTCATCCGCCCCTACGGGGCACCTTCTCCCGCAAGGGGAGAAGGGTGGTCGCGGCTTGTACTGCTCGCTTGATGGATTTGCGGGAGCCGCGCCATGACATCCGCTCGCAGCGCCCGCCGCGATGCCCTCGCCGGCTATCTCTTCGTGCTGCCCGACGCCCTCGGCCTGGCCCTCTTCGTCGGCCTGCCGATGCTGCTGGCGCTGGCCATCGGCTTCTATGAGGTCGACGGCTTCGGCGGCTATCGCTTCGTCGGCCTGGCCAATTACGGGCGGATGTGGCGCGATCCGCTGTTCTGGACCTCGCTGAGGGTGACGCTCATCTATGCCGCCCTGTTGGTGCCCGCCCTCTATGTCGGCGGGCTTGGCCTCGCCTTGCTGGTACAGCGCGGCGGGCGGTTCGAAACCGTGATCCGCTCGATGTTCTTCGCCCCGCAAATGGTCAGCCTGGTGGTGGTCGCCATGGTCTGGCAGATCCTGCTGGTGGAGAAGGTCGGCATCCTCTCCCGCCTCTTCGCCTCACTCGGCCTGCCCGGGCTTTCCCTGCTGGGCGACCCGAACCTGGCGTTGTTCACCCTGGTGGCTGTCAGCGTCTGGTTCATGATGGGCTTCTACATGCTGATCTTCCTCGGCGGCCTGCAGGACATTCCGGCCGAATATTACGAGGCGGCCGAGCTCGACGGTGCCGGCCCGATCGCCCGCTTTCGCTACATCACCTTGCCTTTGCTGCGTCCCACCAGCTTCTTCGTGGTGCTGGTCTCGGTGGTGATGGCGGCGGCCGGTGGCCAAGTCTTCGATCTCATCTATGTCATGACCAAGGGCGGCCCGGCCAACGCCACCTCCGCCCTGATCGTCTACATCTATCGCCAGGCCTTTCAGTTCGGCGCCTTCGGCTATGCCTCGGCCATGGCCTCGCTGCTGGTGGCGCTCTTGATGGCCGTGACCCTCATCCTGTTCAGGCTGACGCGGGGCGGGCGCTTCCATCATGCCTGAGCGCAACGCCCCTGCCCTGCCCCCATCGGGCCAGCTCGTGCGCTTCCTGTGGATGCTGGTCAGCCTCGTCCTGGCGCTGATGACGGTGTTCCCGCTGGTCTGGATGCTGGTCGTCGCCTTCAAGCCGCCGGCCGAGGTGTTCCTGCCCGATCTGGTGCCGCAGCGGCCGACGATCGGCAACTTCCTCTATGTGCTGACCGAGATCCCCTTCCTGCGCTACCTGCTCAATTCCTTCCTGGTCTCGGCGATCGTCACCCTCGTCGCGCTGTTCTTCCATTCCATGGCAGGTTATGCGCTGGCCCGGCTGCATTTCCCGGGGCGGGACGCGATCTTCCTCGCCATGTTCTCCACCTTCCTGGTGTCGCTGCCGGTGATCATCGTGCCGCTCTTCATCCTGGTGCGGGCGATGGGCATGCTCAATTCCTATGCCGGGCTGATCGTGCCTTCGATCTTCAACGCCTTCGGCATCTTCCTCCTCCGGCAATATTACCTGTCGCTGCCGCGCGAATTGGAGGAAGCCGCCCTGATCGACGGCGCCGGGCGCTGGCGCATCTATTGGAGCATCGTGCTGCCGCTGAGCCGGCCGATCCTGGCGGCGCTGGCCATCCTGTTCTTCCTCGCCAACTGGAACGCCTTCCTCTGGCCGCTCACCGTCGCCTCCGATTCCAGCCTATGGGTGGTCCAGGTCGCGATCGCCAATTTCCGCAGCCAATATGCCGGGGCCTGGAACTATGTGATGGCGGCCTCGACCATCGTCGCGCTGCCGATGCTGATCCTGTTTGCCGTGTTCCAGCGCCAGATCACCGAATCCATCAAGACCAGCGGCCTGAAATGAGCCGCCCCCTTGTTTCCAAAAAAGCCTTTCGAGGAAGTGAGCATGACCCAGTCCGGACTTTCGCCCCTGCGCGGCCTCGCCAAATTGCGCGAGGGCCGCTCCCGCCGCTTCTCGAGCTATGACCGCACCGGCGGCAATGACGACAGGCTGCATATCGAGCCGGGACAGACGGTTGTTATCGCCGAATATGCCGGCGCCGGCATCGTCACCCATATCTGGGCCACCCTCGCCTGCAAGAGCGAATTGTTCCTGCGCAAGATCGTGCTCCGGGCCTATTGGGACGGCGAGGAGCATCCGAGCGTCGAGACGCCGATCGGCGATTTCTTCGGCATGGGCCATGCGGCCACGCGCAACTTCGCCAGCCTGCCGGTGCAGGCCAGCCCCGAGGACGGCAAAGCCTTCAACTGCTATTTCCCGATGCCGTTCGCCAGCCACATGAGGCTGACCATTACCAACGAGGCCGAGGACGACCTGCTGTTCTACTATTATGTCGACCTTGAACTGCACGAAGAGCTCGAGCCGGGACTCGGCCGCTTCCACGCCCAATATCGCCA
Source organism: Labrys neptuniae (assembly GCF_040797145.1). Lineage (NCBI taxonomy): Bacteria > Pseudomonadati > Pseudomonadota > Alphaproteobacteria > Hyphomicrobiales > Xanthobacteraceae > Labrys > Labrys neptuniae. The sequence continues at coordinate 198,354 of NZ_JBFNQD010000007.1, forward strand.
GGACCGGCCCAAAGGCGTGGACGAAACGGGCCTGGCCAACGAGCAATTCCTGTTCGGCGGCGAGACCGTCGACGGCAAGGACAACTACACCATCCTGGAGGCGGAGGGGCACGGCCATTATGTCGGCGTGCTCTACAGCGTCTATTCGCGGCGGCGCTCGGACCTATGGGACTGGTATGGCGAGGGCGACGACATGATCTTCGTCGATGGCGAGCCGGGCCTGTCGGTGCCCGACACGGTGCGCAAGCCCGATCCGCGCATCGGGCCCAAGGCCGAGCCGATCGCGCCGCGCAGCGAGAGCAGCCCCGGCGCCAACGATGCGTGGCCGCCGACCCTGCACGGCACCGGCACGGAGGATTACTTCAACACGGCCTGGTGCCCGACGCAGGACTACAGCGCGCCGTATCACGGCATCATCGCCGCCGGCGGCCCGAACTGGACCGAACCGGTGACGCTCTATCGCTGGCACATCGAGGACCCGGTGATCTTCCATAGATCGATCCGGGTCAGCATCGAGCACGGCCACGCCAACCGGCGCTCGGACGACCTCTCCTCGGTGGCATTCTGGTATCAGGCCGAGCCGCACAAGCCCTTCGCGCCGCTGCCCGCCATGAAGGATCGCCTGCCGACCTTCCGCCGCCCCTACGAGACCTGGAACCTGCGCATGGGTGGAGGGAGCTGAGGACGCGGGTTCGGAACGGAGAACCAAAGCGAAATAGGAAGCAAGGTGACCTAAAGCTCACAGGAAACCGTCAAGACATGCGCTTATTTCCGCAGAACCAAGCGCAGTAATCCTTCCTCGACGACGGCCATTGAATCCACACATCTCGACGAGGCAGTATTGAGATGTGTGAATCCGGCAGCCAAAACCGGGGAGGGATTCACCCGCCTCTTCCGGCAGCGATAAGGTCGTCCTTGCCGACTGTTACTCCGCCGCGACCGCCACGGCCTCACCTCCGATCATCGCCAGCACGTTCTCGATCATCCGTCGGCCGATCTCGGGCCTGGTCATTACCGATTCCGGGTGGAACTGCACGGCGGCCAGCGGCAGGCTGGCATGCTCCACCGCCATGATGACGCCGTTGCCGTCGCGCGCGGTGACCCGCAGCTCCGCCGGCAGAACCTGCGCATCGGCATGGATGGAGTGGTAGCGCCCCACCGGGAAGCTGCCGGGCAGGCCGGCGAAGAGCCTGCCGTCCTCGACCTCCACCCGCGAGGCCTTGCCATGCATAGGCCTCGCGAGCAGGTCGAGCCGGCCACCGAAATATTCGACCATGCCCTGCAGGCCGAGGCAGACGCCGAAGACCGGCAGCCCGCGCTGCAAGGCAAGCGCCAGGGTCCGCTGCATGGCGAAATCCGCCGGCCGTCCCGGCCCCGGCGAGAGCACCAGGAGATCTGCCGGCTCCCCGTCCGCGAGCTTTTGCCGCGCCAAAGCCGGGCGCAGGGTCACGACTTCGGCACCGGCGGCCCGGAAATAGCCGGCCAGCGTGTGCACGAAACTATCCTCGTGATCGACGAGCAGCAGGCGCGGCCCGGGGCCAGCCCTGCGGACCGGTACCACCAGCCGGCCAACCGTGGGGGTTTCCTCCTCGAGCACGGCCAGCATGGCGGAGGCTTTCAACCGGGTTTCCGCCTCTTCCTCCAGGGGATCGCTGTCATGCAGCAGGGTGGCACCGACACGGACTTCCGCCACCCCATCCTGCAGGCGGATGGTGCGTAGCGTCAGGCCGGTATTCAAGGCGCCATCGAAGCCGATCGAGCCGAAGGCCCCGCCATACCAGCGCCGGGCGCTCTTCTCTTCGGCTTCGATATGGCGGATCGCACCACGCTTGGGTGCCCCGGTCACCGTCACCGCCCAGGCATGGCTGAGAAAGGCATCGAGGGCGTCGTAGCCCGGCCGCAACAGGCCCTCGACATGGTCGACGGTATGGATCAGGCGTGAATAGAGCTCGATCTGGCGCCGGCCGATCACCCTGACGCTGCCGGGCTCGCAGATGCGCGACTTGTCGTTGCGGTCGACATCGGTGCACATGGTCAGTTCCGCCTCGTCCTTGGCGGAATTCAGGAGCTCGCGGATGCGCTCGGCATCCTCAAGGGCGTCGGCGCCACGACGGATGGTGCCAGAGATCGGGCAGGTTTCGACGCGCTGGCCGTCGACCCGCACGAACATTTCCGGCGAGGCCGCCACCAGGAACTCGCCCTCGCCGAGATTGATCAGGGCACCGAAGGGCGAGGGATTGGCGCTGTTGAGCCGGCGAAAGACGGTGCTCGGCGCTTGCGCGCAGGGTTTGGACAGCAATTGCCCCAGCACCACCTCGAACAGATCGCCGCGGGCGAAGGCGGCCCTGGCCCGTTCGACCATGGCAGCATATTCGCCAGGCGCGTGGTCGCTCTCGGGCGGCAGGTCCGGGCCGGCCAGCATGCGATAGGGATGGGGTTCAGTGGCGCGGGACAGGTTTCGGGTCGAGCGTCCCTCGACGCCGAAATCGTAGCTCAGCCGTTGCGCCCGCTGGCGGGCATGATCGACCACCACCAGTTCGTCGGGCAGATAGAGCACGAGATCGCGCTGGTCCTCGCCGCGCGGCAGCCTGAGGTCCATCGGCTCGAACTGGAAGACGAGGTCGTAGCCGAAGGCACCGTAGAGGCCGAGATGGGGGTCGTCGGGCGCGGCGAAGAGTTCGACCACCGCCCGCAGCAGCGAGAACAGGCTGGGCTGGCGGCTGCGCTCCTCTTCGGCAAAGCCGCCTTCCACCTCGCGCACCTCACCTGCGAGATGGTCCTCACCCGTAGTGAAGGCCTCGAAGAGGTCGAGCGGGCGCAGGCGGGCCTCGATCGCCGGGAGGAGGCAGGTGCCGCGCGGGTTGAGGGCCTCGATCCGAAAACGTCGGTCCTTGCCGGTGATGACCAATGGCGGATCGACGAAGCCGATCTCGCCGCGCCGATAGCGCCCCGGCACCTCGCAGCCCGAGGAGAACAACGCGCCGCGCTGCCGGTCCAGGCGATCGACGAGGGCGGACAGGTCATGAGGATAGTCGAGGTCGCGGCAAGTGCGATGGATCCGGATGCCGCCGGCCGAATGGTAGATATGGTCCGTCATGGAGCCAACTCCGAGTTGCGGCCGTCTCGGGTTGGGTGCTCCTGCGCTGATCTTCAAAAAATCAAAAGCCGCCCCTCCCGGGACGGCCAGATGAGCAATGATCATGCGTGGCCGTCCGTGCTTAGACGGGCCACCACCAGCTTGCTGAGAAAGACGAAATGCGCATGGCCGGATGCTAGCAGCCATGCCCAGCGAGAACAATCCCCCTTCGGGCGGCCGCGCGAGATGTTTTTATCTATTTTGTCTACAATCTTTATGTATTAATAGAACGAGGATCTGTTTCGGAGATATGCCGTGTCCCGCCCCGCTCTGCCGACCCGACGCCGCTTCATTGCCGGCCTAGCCTCCCTCGTCGCCGGTGGCCTTGCAGCGCCTCGGCTCGCCAGGGCCGCCGACAATCCGTCCGAACTGCGGATCGACTATGCCACCTACAATCCCGTCGGCCTGCTGATCCGCGACAAGGGCTGGCTGGAGGAGGAGCTCAAGGCCGACGGCATCGCGGTGCGCTGGATCCAGTCCCTCGGCTCCAACAAGGCCCTCGAATTCCTCAATGCCGGCAGCATCGATTTCGGCTCGACGGCAGGAGCGGCCGCCCTGGTCGGCCGCGTCAACGGCAACCCGATCAAAGCCGTCTATGTCTATTCGCGCCCGGAATGGACGGCGCTGGTGACGCGCCCCGACACCGGCATCGCCGCCGTCGCCGATCTCAAGGGCCGGCGCGTGGCGGCGACGCGCGGCACCGATCCTCACATCTTCCTCATCCGCGCGCTGGCTTCGGCCGGGCTGAAGGAAAAAGACATTGCGCTCGTGCCGCTTCAGCATGGCGACGGCAAGGCTGCCCTGATCCGCGGCGATGTCGACGCCTGGGCGGGGCTCGACCCGATCATGGCCGGCGCGGAGGTTGAAAATGGCGCCAAACTCTTCTTCCGCGATGCCGCGCTCAACAGCTGGGGAGTCTTGAATGTACGCGAGGCCTTTGCCGCTGCCCATCCCGAGCTCGTGCGCCGCGTGCTGGCCGTCTATGAAAAGGGCCGCCAGCACGCCCTCGCCAATCCCGCCGATCTCAAGCAGAGCCTGATCGCGGCCGCCAAGCTGCCCGATGCGGTGATCGAACGCCAGCTCACCCGCACCGACCTGTCGACCGGCACGATCGGGGACGCCCAGCGACAGACCCTGGTGGCCGCCGGGCAAGCCCTGCAGGGCGCCGGCGTGATCAAGGCCGAGATCGACGTGTCCGCGGCAGTGAACGGGCTGATCGACCCGCGTTTCGGCGCACAGACGCAATAGGCCGGGCGATGACGGCACTCGAAAGCCCTGCCGCGCCGGAGGCGTTGAAAGAGCGGCGTCCGGCGACCAGGCCTTCTCTTCGCCATGTCCGGCCTTATGCCGGGCTGCTTCTGCCCCTCACCCTCGCCTTGGCATGGGAATATGCCGTCCATGCCGGCTGGAGTGACGGACGGCTCTTGCCGCCACCGAGCCGCATCGCCGCGACGCTGCTGGAGTTGGCGCGCAATGGCGACCTCACCACCCACATCCTCGCAACGCTGGCCCGGGTCGGGGCCGGCTTCTTCTTCGGCGCTCTCGCCGGCATCGCACTCGGCGCTGCCTCCGGCTATTCGTCCCTGTTCCGGACCCTGGTCGACCCGACGCTGCAGGGGCTGCGCGCCATTCCCTCCCTCGCCTGGGTACCGCTCTTCATCCTGTGGTTCGGCATTTTCGAGCAATCCAAGATCATCCTCATCGCCGTCGGCGTGTTCTTTCCGGTCTATCTCGGCGTTTCCAGCGCGATCCGTTCGGTCGATCGCAAGATCGTCGAGGTCGGCCAGGTCTTCCGGCTGAAAGGGCTGCAGCTGGTACGGCGCATCCTCCTGCCGGCGATCCTGCCACAGGTCGTCACGGCGCTCAGGGTCGGCCTCGGCCTCGGCTGGATGTTCGTGGTGGCTGCCGAGATCATGGGAGCCTCCGAAGGGCTCGGCTATCTGCTCGTCGATGGCCAGCAACTGGGCAAACCCGACGAGATCGTCGCCACCATCATCCTGTTCGCGCTGATCGGCAAGGCGAGCGACATGATCCTGGTCGCGCTCAGCCACCCCTTCCTGCGTCACGAAGACAGTTTCGCCGGCGGGGACCGCTGATGCTGTCGCTGCGCAATCTCGACAAGACCTATGCCAATGGCACGCAGGCGCTGCGCGGCATCGACCTGTCCGTCGCGCCCGGCGAGGCCGTTGCCATCATCGGCGGCTCGGGAAGCGGCAAGAGCACGCTGCTGCGCCTGATCGGTGGCCTGGAAACCGCGACCCGTGGGCGGGTGGAGATCGATGGCGTGCCCGTCAGCGGCCCGGCGGAGACCGTCGGCTTCGTCTTCCAGGAGCCGCGCCTGCTGCCCTGGCTGACCGTCGCGGGGAATGTCGCCTTCGGCCTCGCCAGCCTGCCCCGGCAGGAGCGAGACAGGCGGGTCGCCGAAGTCCTCGCACGCGTCGGTCTGGAGGGACAGGGTAGAAGATGGCCCAAGGAATTGTCCGGTGGCATGGCCCAGCGCGTCGCCATCGCCCGCACCCTGGCGGCGCGGCCGGGCATCCTTCTTCTCGACGAGCCGTTTTCCGCCCTCGATGCGCTGACCCGCGCGAGCCTGCAGGATCATGTCGCCCGGCTCTGGCTGGAGGACCGGCAGACCCTTCTTCTCGTCACGCATGACATCGAGGAGGCGCTGCTGCTCGCCGATCGCGTCGTCGTCCTCGCGCCGAAGCCCGGACGTATCGAAGAGACGGTCAGCGTCGACTTGCCTCGCCCGCGCGATCGCGACAGCGCAGCCTTCGAACAGGCCAGGCGCTATTTGCGCAAGGCTCTCGATCACTCCCTGCACGGCCAGATGCCTGCCTATGCCTGATGCTGCCGAGGGTTCATTGCCCCCAAAAGCAGAACGCGCCACCTTCAGGGAAGAAGGCGGCGCGTTCGAAACTCGTCCGTCGACGGAAGGCGGTGCTCAGACAGCCTGGGCACCGTAGACCTGCTGGCGAGCATGACGGATCATTTCCATGCGGTCGGCACGCAGATCACGCAGATCGCGGTCGGACAGGCTGTTGATCTCATCGAGCAGGCGCAGGAACTCGGCCTGCTTGGCCATGCGGTCCTTAAAATAAGCAATGATGCTTGCGAAGATCATGATGACTACTCCTTTGTTGCCAGGGAGTATCCACCTTCTCATGTTGCGCTGCAACATACATCGTCGCAATGCCGAATTGCATAGCTCGCATGGCTAAAGGGTCGAATATGGCGAGTTCTTAACCAATTCGCTCAACACGTATGCAATATTGCATTCCTGACATAAATCCGCAATGCAATTGACACCTTCGCAGGCAGGCGGTGCCGCACCTTGCAGCAACCTGCCACTCCAATAGCGCTGCGCCTCACTGCTTGGCGGCAGCGAGCTCGGCCTCGATGGCCGCGATCGATTCCCGCAGCTTGGCAACGCGCTCTTCCGCCTCGCGGGCCAGCCGCTCGTAATGGGCGCCGCGGTTCTTCTGCACCGCCAGGACCTTGGCCTGCTTCTGGATGCTGGCGATCTCGGCGAGCATACGGGCCTTCTTCATGGGCCGATCATCCATCGCGCCACTCCTTGTTCGTTACATCAGAGCTTTCCTTAGACGGCCTTGCGGCGAAAGGCACGCCCGATGGCATAAAATTCACATCAGGCGTTGGCATTCCGGCCCTGGGGCGCTAATCCGGCGTCTGACATCTTCATGAGAGAGACGTGATGACCGATAGCCCACCCGACCGCCTCGCCGCCAATCCCGACAGCCCCTTTTTCGACCAGGCCCTGATGGAGCGTGGCGTCGGCATCCGCTTCAACGGCGCCGAGAAGACCAATGTCGAGGAATATTGCGTCAGCGAGGGCTGGATCCGGGTCGCCGCCGGCAATGCCAAGGACCGGCGCGGCAATCCCCTGACCATCAAGCTCAAGGGCAAGGTCGAGCCTTATTTCCGCGACGAGGCGTGAGCACCGCACCCCAGCTCATCCCCCGCCCGCATCAGGTCGAGGCGAGCGAGGCCATCCTCGCCGCCCGCCGCGCCGGGCGGCCGGGCTTCCTGCTGGGCGACCTGACCGGCCTCGGCAAGACGCTGTCGGCCTGGCTGGCGCTGAGCGCCATGCCGGAACAGGAAATCCTGGTGATCTGCCCCAAGGGGGCCATTCCGCAATGGCGCCTGACAATGGCGCAGGCCGGCCTGCCGGCCAAGGCGGTCACCGTGATGAATTTCGAGCGCACGAAGATGCTGATGGCGCCGCCCGCCACCAGCACCAAGCGTTCGACCCGGGCCAAGAACAACGAGCTCGCCAAGCTCGGCACGCCCAAGCGTAGCTGGCCGCTGGTGGTGATCGACGAAGCCCACCGCATCCGCAATCCCAATTCGCAGCAGGGACTGGTCTGCCGCCAGATGGCGGCGGCCGCCGACTTCACCCTCTATATGAGCGCCACCGCCGGGCAGGCGCCGCACGAACTTTCCTATCTCGCCTGCCTGCTCGCGCGGGAAGGCGACAAGCGGAAGGGCGAGGGCCTGGCCGCCGATCTCGATGGCTTCCGGGCCCTGATGAAGCGGCTCGGGATCGGGCGCGCCAAGGGGCGCTGGAAAAACTGGTCCTGGGAGCCGAACGAGGACGACCGCCGCACCATGTCCTCTCTACTCTACAAGGGGCGCGATGCCATCGGCCTGCGTCGTCGGCCCGAGGAGATCGCCGGCTGGCCCGAAGTGCAGCGCGAGGTAACGCCGACCGCGCTCGATGCCGAGAACCGGCGCCTCTATGAGGCGACCTGGCGCGAATTCCGCCGGGAACTCGGCCTGGCCGGCGGCTCGACGCGGCGGGCGGCGGGTTGGGCCGCCGATCTGCGCTTTCGCCAGAAAGGCAGCCTCCTGCGCGTCGCCGGCACCGCCGATTTTGCCGACGACCTGATGGACAATGGCCAGCAAGTGGCGATTTCCGTCGCCTTCCTGGAAACGAGCGCACTGCTGGTCGAGAAATTGCGGGGCCATGGCTGGCGCGTCGACGCCATCAACGGCACCCAGAGCGGCGAGCGCAACGAAGCCGTCAGGCAGGCCTTCCAGCGCGGCGAGCTCGATGCCGTGGTGTTCACCGTCACCGAAGCGATCTCCCTCCATCGCGGCGAAATGCCGGGCGGAGAACGCGAGCGTTCGCTGGTGGTGCACGACATGCGCCACAGCGCCATCCAGCTCCAGCAGATCGAGGGGCGCTGCCATCGTGACGGCCAGCGCGCCGTGATCTACTACGCCTATGCCGAGAATACGGTGGAGGAAAAGATCGCGGCCACCGTGATCGGCCGCATGGCCGACATGGACGGCATGGCCGGCGACGACACCGCCATGCTCGATGCCATCGCCGGCGTGATCGAGGAAGCCGCCGAGGCGCGCTGAGCGCCGGCCTATCCGCCATCAGGCGAACGGGTCGTAACCGGGCTTCTTGTAGACGAGATCCGGCTTGTCCTGGATGTCGGGAATGTAGACCTTCCGGGTCCACTCTTCTTCCGGCACGTCCTCGATCGAGACCGAGATCGACTTGTCCTGGCTGTTCAGGCTGTCGATCACGGCCTGGGTCAGGGCATCGGCGAGCTTGCGCTTCTGCTCCTCGGACCTGCCGGGCAGCATTTTCACAATGAGGTGGGGCATAATTTTCTCCGCTTTCCGCTGCCCGCCGAACATGGGCACGCTTCCAGCTGCGCTCATAGACCGGTTGAGCCGGCCAAGCCAGGACCAGTTGCGAGGTGTCCTCTCGCGGGCGGAAAGTCACGCCGCCGCACCGATCCTCAATTGATCGCCGTAAAGGCGGCGACCAGCAGCATGCAGGTGCCGAAGGTCCAGCCCTGGGCCCGCTGGGCACGCTCGGAGCGGAAACGCCCAAGCAGACTGGCTCCGGCATAGATCCAGAGAAAATGGCAGAGCACCGAGATCAGCACGAAACCGGCCGTGAGCTGGATGACGGTGCTGGTGACACCGGCGGCGGGATCGAGGAACTGCGTGAACATCGCCAGCACTATCGAATGGATCTTGGGATTGACGGCGACGGAGAGGATGCCGTCGACCAGGCCGAGATGCGGCTGGCGCTTTTGCGCAGAAGCGGCGTCGTGGCCCGCCGACCGGAAGAAGCTCCAGGCCAGATAGAGCAGGTAGGCTATGCCCGCCAGTTTCAGCCCGAAGGCGAAACCGGGGTGGGCGCGAACGACCTCCCCCAGGCCGAAGCCATAGATCAGGCAAAGCGCCAGATTGCCGATCTCGAAGCCCACCCAGAAGCGCACGGAACCGCGCACCCCATATTGGGCGCCCATGGCGGTGAGCACGGTATTGCCCGGTCCCGGACTGATGACCAGAGGCACCGCATAGCCGGCGAAGAGAATCCAGACATTCCAGACGAGCATGGCGATCTCATTTCAACACGCCGCACCGGGCACAGGCCGGTACGCTGGAAGGATGGAAACACCACTATTCGGGCCGGACAAAACGATCTATTTTCACGCCCTCCATGAACTGGATTCATCGAGCATGCGTCGCCTACCGCCGCTGGTGGCCGTCCGAGCCTTCGAGGCCGGCGCCCGGCACCTCAGCTTCACCCGGGCCGCCGACGAATTATGCGTGACCCAGACCGCGATCAGCCATCAGGTGCGGCAGCTCGAAACCTGGCTGGGTGTCCGGCTGTTCGAACGCGCGGGCCATGCCCTGCGGTTGACCGAGGCCGGAGGTGCCTATCTTGCCGAAGTCGGCGAGGTGCTCGATCGCCTGGCGGCGGTGACCGAGACCGTGCGCGGCCGGCGCGACGGTCCCCTGCGCATCACGGTGCTGCCCTCCTTCGCCAGTTGCTGGCTGGTGCCCCGGCTCGGGCGTTTTCGCGAAAGCCATCCCGATATCGAGCTAAAACTGACGAGTTCACCCGATAGCTGGGCCTTCACCGAGGACCGCTTCGATCTCGCCATCCGCTCGGGCCTCGGCCGCTGGCCCGGGCTCAAAGCCGACCTGATCGCCCAGGAGATGCTCGGCCCGGTCTGCAGTCCGGCGGTCGCAGCAGGGTTGCCCTCGCCTTGCTCGCCTTCGGACCTGCTCGCCAGCCATCTGCTGCATGACACGCCCAGGGATGCCTGGTCGCGGTGGTTCCGCCATGCCGGCCTGCCCGAAGCCGCCCCTGCGGCGGGCCATGCCTTCGACGACCACGGCCATCTGCTGCAGGCGGCCGCCGAGGGACAGGGCATAGCGCTCGGCAAACTGTTCCTGGCCGAACGCGCCCTGCGGGAAGGCCGCCTGGTGCGCCCGGTCGATCCGATCCTGCCCAACGACTACAGCTACTGGTTGGTCTACCCCCGCACTGTCGCCGGACGGCCCGATGTGGGCCGCTTCCGCAATTGGCTGCTGGCGGAAGCCAAGGCGACCGCAGCCGCCCTCCTAGTTCAGGGCGCAGCGCCATAGATCGCGTCGCGGACATCCAGCGAGAACGCGCCGGACATGCCTTCGAAAGCCGTGTTGGTCAGGACGACGACGCTGAGCCCGCTTTCCTTGTCGATGAACCAGTTGTGGCCATAGGCACCACCCCAGCGGATCGTGCCCTTGGTCTGGGGCGACAGCGCCAGGCCGGGATCGTCGAGTACCGCCCAGCCGAGCCCGAAGCGCCAGCCCGGCCCCTGCGCTTCGCTGCCGATCTGGTCCGTCATCATCATGCGCACCGTCTCGGCCCGAAGCAGCGGAGCACCGTCCCGCCGGATCGCCTCCAGGAGGGCGAGAACCTCGCCGGCCGTCCCGGCCATGCCGGCGCCCCCTGACGGATAGGCCTCAGGATCGAAGATCCGGCTCGGCGCGAAACGCACCGCCTGATCCCAGAGCGGCACGTCCATCCCGTCCTCGATCAATCCCGGCTCGGGGTTGCCGTCGGCATAGGCGGTCGCCAGGCGGGACCTGTCCGTCACCACGAAGCCGGTATCGGCCAGGCCGAGCGGCCGGGTGACCAGGCGGCGCACCACGGATGGCAGGCTCTCCCCGCTCGCCTGTTCCAGCACGGCGCCGATCACGTCCATGCCCAGCGAATAACGCCAGGCGGCACCGGGCTCGAAGGCGAGCGGCGCCAAAGCCAGACGCCGCAAATTCTCGGGCAGCGTCAGGCCGGGATGGTGGTCGAGCCCATCGGAGACGCCGAGCTGGTGATAGGGCGTGCCCTGCGGCTCGAGGAAGCCATAACTGAGGCCGGCACTGTGGCTCATGAGATGCCGCAGGCGAATCACCGGCTCGGTCCCGTCGGCCATGCGCGGGCGGAAGTCGGGCAGCCAGCTGGACACGGGATCGTCGAGGCCGATCACGCCCTGCTCGACCAGGCGCATGGCCGCCACCGTGACGAAGGGCTTGGTGATCGAGGCGAGCAGGAAAATGGTATCGGGCGCCATCGCCCGCCTGGCCTCGCGATCCGCCAGGCCGGCCGCGCGCTCATAGACACGATCGCCGTCTCTGGCGACGAGAACGACCGTACCGACAATGCGCTTTTCGGCCAGCGCCCGGTCGATCACGCCATCCAGGCGGTCGAGGAACGGATCGGCGGAAAGGGCTGCGACATTTGGCTGAAGACTCATGAGCGGGCATCCACTATTATCACAATGGTCATTCCTGAATACAGCAGGTCTTCGGATATTTCTAGAGTGAACACTGTGAAAAATAACGGGGCCGAAAGACGCCCCCGCGGGCGTCCCCGCAGCTTTGATCGTGAAGAGGCGCTCGCCGCCGCCGCTCATACCTTCTGGGCCCTCGGCTATGAGGGCGCGTCGATCACCGATCTCACCGAGGCGATGGGCATCACGCCGCAGAGCCTCTATGCCGCCTTCGGCTCCAAGGCCGAACTGCATAGGGAGGCCCTGATCTGGTATCGCGGCCATGTGGGTGCTTTCGGGCCGCAAATACTGGCGCAGGAAGCGGATGTGGTCCGAGCCTTCGAGCGCATCCTGCTCGCCTGGGCCGACCAATATGCCCGCAAGGAACACCCTCGAGGCTGCATGATCTCCACCGCCGTGCTGCGCTGCGCCAGCGAGAACCGGCCGGTGGCCGAACATGTCTCTTCATTGCGCCTGGGCGCCCTTGCCATGTTTCGCGAACGCCTGGAGCGCGCCGTCAGGGAGGGCAACCTCAAGCCGGATACCGATACGGCTGCTCTCGCCCGCTTCCTCGGCGCCCTGGTGCAGGGCATGTCCGTGCAGGCGCAGGACGGCGCCAGCAGCGAGGAGCTCGCAGGCATCGCGCGGCTCGGCATCGCGCAGCTCGAACGCTATCGGACCTGATCGGCCCGGCGGGACGAAGCCCGGTCCCTGGATTGTCTCAACCTATTCACGCAAAACGGGGCGCCGAAGCGCCCCGTTCGTCGTCAAGGCCGTATGGCCTTGTCAGAGGACGAAGTACCAGTTCGCCAGCAGCACCACGGCCAAGCCGGCCACGAGGGTAAGGTAGGGCAGGATGCCCGCCTTCTTCTGCTGGAGGTCGACGGATCTGAGGCCGAGATCGTCGAGCATGTGCTCGGGGAACTTGCCGCCATCCTGAATGTAATGCCGGTAGCAGAACACCGGGATGATGAGGGCGGCGGTGCACAGGCCCGCCCACAGCGCCAGGGGGTTCCAGACCTTGGCGCCCGCCCCCATGAACATGGCATTCACATAGGCGAAGATGGCGCCGATGGCGATGACGAAGGTCGGCGCCTTCCAAGGCCTGTTGATGTGGCCATTGTCCATCCGGTGGATCCAGCCGGCATTGAGGTTGAGGAAGTTGAAAATGATGTAGCCGCAATTCGACACGGCCAGGATGAAGAAGAAGCTGGTGGCATCGGCCGCAGCGATGGCGAGCAGCATCAGATTGAAGATGAGGTCGGTCCACATCGCCCGGGTCGGGGCGCCATGCGAGTTCACATGGCTCAGATATTTGGGCAGCCAGCCATCCACCGAGCCCTGATAGAGGGTACGGGAGGAGCCGGCCATCGCGGTCATGATGGCCAGGATCAGCGCCAGGATCATCAGCATGACCAGCAATTGGCTGATGATGGCGCCGCCATGCACCATGTCGGCCATCGCCGCTGCCACGCCCGAACCGTCCACGATGGGGGTCGCCAGCATGCCGTTCAATCCGAGTACGCCCTGGAAGGTGAAGGGCACCAGGATGAAGAGCAGCATGCACAGAAGGCCGGAATAGAAGATGGCCTTGAAGGTATCGCGGCCCGGATCCTTGAACTCGCTGGTGTAGCAGACCGCGGTCTCGAAGCCGTAGGTCGACCAGGCCGCGATGAACATGCCGCCGAGCACCAGGGTCCAGCCCGCGACGTTCCAGCTGCCGGGCGCCGGCGCATAGGCCGTAGCGAGGGGGACCAGTGGCGAATAGTTGGCCCAGTTGATCTGGCCGGTGATGATCGGCACGATGCCGACGATCAGCATCGGGATGATGACGATCAGGCCGATGATCTTCTGGGTGTTGGCGGTGCCGAGAATACCGCGATGCTGGATCGCGAAGGTCAGGAGCATCAGCGCGGCGCCGATGAAGAAGACCGAATTGAGCGAGAAGCCGAAGAGCGGGAAGGTATGGCTGAATAGCGTCCAGGTCCGGATCGCCGGGGTCGCCGCCGCCGTCAGCGCCGTGATGGCGTCAGCTGGCGCCGTGCCGGCATGGGCAGCGATATAGGCCAGGACTTCGGGTGAACTGTCCGTGAAGACGGGGATTGGAAAGAGGGCATTGAGAATGTAGCCGGCGGCAATGGAGCAGCCGAGCGACAGCACGGGTGACCAGGCGAACCAGTTGCACCAGACCGAGAGCGGCGCGATGAACTTGGAGTAACGCAGCCAGGCCGTGGCGCCATAGACGGAGGAGCCACCCGATTTGTTGGGAAACAGGCCGGCGATCTCCGCATAGGTGAAGGACTGGATGAAGCCCATGATCATGGAGGCCGTCCAGATCAGGAAGGCCGGCGTACCGGTGGTGCCGGCAATGCCGCCGATCGAGAACAGCACGAGCGGCGGTACGCCGCTTGCTACCCAGAAGGCTCCTCGCCAATCGATATGGCGCAGCAGTTGGCTCTCGCCCCCTGCGCTCGTATTTGCGTCAGTTGTCGCCGTCATTGTGTTCCCCGGATCTGATCGACTGCACTGGATGCTGGGGCGGTGCTGGCTGCGAGAGTTCCACGACGGCTCTCGTCTTCACCCACCGTCTCTCTTTTTTACTGCGAGTGAAGATTGACACACTCTGAGGAAGCGTCAACCCTTAGTTTTCTGCGATTCCCTGGGAAATAACCGAATTTCTGCCTATTTTTTGAGCACAACAGCAATCCGATTGGAGGGCTCCAACCGTCACGGACCAAAAAGAATTCGGGCTGATAAAATTTCCTGCTGGACAAACTTGTTTCTTCTCTGGAAACTTCAGGCGTCACCGGGCAAGCAAAATGCGCGGGACGAACCATTCGAAGGATGCCCGTATGTCGTCACGCAAGATGTGGGGGAATGAGCCATTCTGGGGCCTCGGTTTCGAGTGGGATCCGCAATGGATGCTGACCGACCGCCAGAAGGCCTTGCAGGCCAAGCTCATCGAGCTGTGCCAGACGGAGATGCGCGCCAACGCTGTCGAGAGCGACCGCAACCGCGCCTATCCGCGCAAGAATTTCCAGATCCTGGCCGAGCATGGCTTCCTGGGCCTGATCGTGCCCAAGGAGCTCGGCGGCCAGGGCGAGAATCACATCTGCGTCGCCATGGTGGTGGAGACCATCGCCCGCTATGGCTGTGCCTCCACGGCCATGTGCTACACCATGCATACCGGTGCCGTCGCCGCCGCCCTGCTGCGCCATCACGACAATGCAGCCCTGAAGGACATCCTGCGCCGTCTCGACAAGGACTGCCTGATCGGCACCCTGTCCTATTCCGATCCGGAGACCGGATCGCATTTCTGGTATCCGATCTCCTCGGGCGTCGAGGAGACCAAGGAAGGCTGGCACGTTCGCAAGAAGGCGTCCTGGACCACCTCCGGCGGCTTTGCCGACTGGTATATCGTCCAGACGACCTCCCCCAACTTCAACGGCAATTATGCCGACCTCTCCTGCTTCCTCATCCTCGGCGACGAGATCACCAGCGATCCCGGCAGCTGGAACGGCCTTGGCCTGCGCGGCAACCAGTCCGGCCCGCTGGAAGTCAACAAGGTGGTGCCGCGCAACCGCCTGGTCGGCCCGGTCGGGGACGGCGCCCGCTCCAATGACGAGATCGTCGACCCCTTCTTCCTGCTGTGCTCCTCCGCCTGCTGGAGCGGCATCGCCATGGGCATGATCGACATCGCCAAGGCGCACACCACCAAGAAGACCCACAAGGATGTCGGCATGCGGGTGGCCGACTACGCCACCATCCAGGATTACGTCGGCGAAGCGATCATCGACACCAATGTGGTGCGCTCGATGGATTTCCTCATCGCCAAGGCGCTGGACGACGCCACCGGCAACAATGACTGGTCGATCCACAAGAACGATGTCTCCTTCCTGCCGCGCGCCGGCCTGCTGCACTGGCTCTGGCAGCTGAAATTCGCTGCCGCCAAGAACGTCGCCGCCGTCTCCGACAAGATGCTGCATGCCTGCGGCGGCACTGGCTACAAGCCCGAGCTGCAGATCGAGCGCTATCTGCGCGACGCCAAGGCCGGCTGGGTGATGGGGCCCACCAACGAAGTGCTGCGCCAGTTCGTGGGCAAGACCTCGCTGCTGGGTTTCGAGGCGGTCGACTATTGGAACACCTCAATCAACGAGCGCGTTCTCAACAACGAGATCAAGAAGATGGATGTGGACGCCAAGCGCGCTCTGGCCGAGCGGCTTCTGGCGGAAATCAATCCCCCTGCCATTCGGAAGACGGCGTAAGATGCGGCTGGAAACGCAATCCCCGGCAGGAAATGCGGTCCGTTTCGGTTTCCGCCCCGACGAGGCGGCAATGGTTTGCGGCCGCCTCCCGGATTCGAGCGAATCCGGGGTATACCGGTGTCGGAGCGTAAGCGCCGACGTCGGTAAGGGTATGAGGCAAGATGGTCCAGGGTTCTGCAACAAAGCCAGCGAAGGCCGATACCGTTCCAGAAACCATCGATCCCCTGCGCTTTCGCGGGGCGCTCGGCCTGTTTGCCACCGGCGTCACCGTGGTGACCGCCGCCCATCCGACCGCGGGGCTGATCGGCATCACCGCCAATTCCTTTTCCTCGGTCTCGCTCGATCCGCCGCTGGTATTGTTCTCCATCGCCAACAAGGCCCGCAGCCTGTCGGCCTTCCTGGAAGCGCCGGGCTTCTGCGTGAACGTCTTGCGCAAGGAACAACGCGCCCTTTCGGCCCGCTTTGCGCGGCAGAGCCAGGACAAATGGGCGGATGTGGCCTACACGGCCGGGCGCTTCGGGGCGCCGATCCTGCCGGACACGATGGCGGCCTTCGACTGCCTGCACCATGCCCAGTACGAGGGCGGCGACCACCGCATCATCGTCGGCCGGGTGGTCGACATGGAGCACAATGTCGAGGGCGAGCCGCTGCTCTTCTTCGGCGGCCGCTACCGGGTGCTGGGAGAGGAAGCCGAGTAGCGCTGCATATCGTCAATCATCCGGGCGCGTCCTGCCCGTTCGCTTGCCTGTAGGAGTGGTTTGCCATGCCTGAAGCCGAAATGCTTCGTGTCGCCGGCGGATCGAGCCAGGTCTTCGCCCTCGGCAAGGGCGATCGCTTGCGTCTGACCGATCTGGAGGGCGGCCAGAACGCCCTGCTCTATGCCTTTGCGGCGCAGGAGAGCCTGCCTTCGGGCCATCCCGCTGCCCCGCGCGATGCACTGGCGGGCCTGATCGCCGCCAATGAGAATGCCGCCGCCACCCATCACCAACTCGCCGGCCGCGATCTTGCCAGTGCCAGCGGCATCCTGATCTCCGGACCCGACGCCCCGGCGGGAGAGGCCCTCTCGCTGGCGGCCGAGCGCGACATGACCTGCGTGCTGATCGTGCCGGCCGGCGATTCGACGGCGGATGCCGTGGTTCCGGCCACCGACTTCCATCTGGAGATCGCGCGCAGCGATGAAACCGCCAAGCGCGCGCCGCAGAGCCAGCCCGCCGCCCCTCTCGCCACGCCGGTCCAGGATTTTCGGGTGAAGGCCGCGACCGCGGAGCGTTTCGAGGTCAAGGCCGGCCAATATATCCAGATCATGGACATTGACGGGCGCCAATGCTCGGATTTCCTGGCTTTCGACACTGAGCTGCTCAAGCAGGGCATCGAATGCGGCCTCGACGCCACCGCGACCCGCACCCTGATGGGCCGCGCCTATCCCGGCCCCGGCCTGTTCTCGAAATTCTTCGACCAGCGCATGCGGGCCACGGTGGAAGTGGTGCAGGACACCTGCGGACGGCACGACACCTTCGGCCTCGCCTGCACCATGAAATATTACGACGACATGGGTTATCCGGGCCATGATTCCTGCTCGGAGAACTTCAACAGGGTGCTGGCGCAGGACGGCATCGCCCCCCGCCCCGGCTGGCCGGCGATCAATTTCTTCTTCAACACGCAGGTCAACCATGACGGCACCATCAGTGCCGACGAGCCCTGGTCGCGCCCCGGCGACTATGTGCTGATGCGCGCGCTGATCGACCTCACCTGCGCCGCCTCCTCCTGTGCCGACGACATCGATCCAGCCAATGGCTGGAACCCCACCGACATCCAGGTCCGCGTCTATGACTCCGATCACGAATTCCCCAAGGCGATCGCTACGCGCATGACACCCGATTCCCCTCCGGTCTTCACCAAGGAGACGGCGTTCCATTCGAAGGTCGCTCCCCTTTCGCGCCGCATGGTCGAGTATCGCGGCTATTGGCTCGCCAATTCCTTCCTCGCCGATGGCGCGGTGGCCGAATATTGGGCCTGCCGCGAAAAGGTGGCGGTGATCGACCTTTCCGCCCTGCGCAAGTTCGAGGTACTCGGCCCCGATGCCGAGGCGCTGCTCGACTATGCCGTGACGCGCGACATCACCAAGCTTTCGGTCGGCCAGGTGGTCTACACCGCCATCTGCTACCCACATGGCGGCATGCTGGACGACGGCACCGTGTTCCGCCTCGGGCCGCAGCAGTTCCGCCTCGTCTGCGGCGATCCCTATGTCGGCGTGCATCTGCGCCAGCTCGCCGAGGAAAAGGGCTTCAAGGTCTGGATCCGCTCCTCGACCGACCAGCTCCACAATCTCGCCGTGCAGGGCCCCAAGAGCCGTGACCTCATCGCCAAGATCATCTGGACGCCGCCGGCCCAGCCGGCTGCCAACGAGATCGGCGTATTCCGCTCGACCGTCGGCCGGCTCGGCCATGCCCAGGGCCCGGCCGTTGTGGTCTCTCGCACCGGCTATACCGGCGAGCTCGGCTACGAGATCTTCTGCCATCCCCGCGATGGCGAGGCCGTGTGGGATGCCGTCTTCAAGGCCGGCAAGCCGCTCGGCGTGGTGCCCATGGGGCTGGAAGCGCTCGACATGCTGCGCATCGAGGCCGGGCTGATCTTCGCCCATTACGAATTCTCCGACGAGACCGACCCGTTCGAGGCCGGCATCACCTTCACCGTGCCGCTGGTCTCCAAGAAGGGTGACTTCGTCGGCAAGGAGGCCCTGGTCAAGCGCAAGGCCGAGCCGCAGCGCAAGCTCGTCGGCCTGGAAATCGAGGGACGCGAGACCGCCCATCACGGCGATCATGTCTATGCCGGGCGCGCCCGCATCGGCGTGGTTACCTCCGGCATGCGTTCGCCCATTCTCGACAAGAACATCGCCCTCGCCCGCGTCGATATCGGCTCGGCCGAGATCGGCACCGAACTCGAGATCGGCAAGCTCGACGGCCACCAGAAGCGCCTCAAGGCCAAGGTCGTGCGCTTTGCCCATTACGACCCGGACAAGACGAGGGTGAGGATGTAACACGGCCTCGCTCTCCGGCCTTGCCAGCCCAACCACACCGGGCCGAAGACCGGCCACCAATCACAGAAGGGAACATCCATGAGTGTCATGTCCTGGCGGCGTTCGCCGCTCGCAGCCCGCCACCGAGCCCTCGGCTCCACCCTGGAAGACTGGAACGGGATGGAGACGGCCTGGACCTATACCAAGTCCGACCTCGCCGACGAGCATGAGGCGATCCGCACAAAGGCGGCGCTGATGGACGTGTCCGGCCTGCGCAAGTCCCATCTGGTCGGCCCGCATTCGCACCAGGTGCTGCAGCGCCTGACCACGCGCGACGTGCGCAAGATCGTGCCCGGCAAGTCGGCCTATGCCTGCGTGCTCAACGATGCCGGCAAGTTCACCGACGACTGCATCCTCTATCGCACCGGCCCCAACAGCTGGATGACGGTCTATGGCTCGGGCACCGGCTTCGAGGACATGGCTCGCGATGCCGCCGGCAAGAATGTTGCCGTCATCTTCGACGACGATCTGCAGGACCTGTCGCTGCAGGGCCCGCTGGCGGTGAAATACCTCACCAAGCATGTGCCCGGCATCAAGGACCTCAAATATTTCCACCACATGCAGACCACGCTGTTCGGCAAGCCTGTGATGATCTCGCGCACCGGCTATACCGGCGAGCGCGGCTACGAGATCTTCTGCAAGTCCGAGGACGCGGTGGAGATCTGGGACACCATCCTCAAGGAAGGCAAGCGCATGGGCATCGTGCCCGCCTCCTTCACCGCGCTCGACTGGCTCCGGGTGGAGAGCTATCTGCTGTTCTATCCCTATGACAATTCGCAGATGTATCCCTTCGAGAACGAGGGCCCGGGCGACACGCTCTGGGAACTCGGCCTCACCTTCACCGTCTCGCCCGGCAAGACCGGCTTCCGCGGCGCCGAGGAGCACTACCGCCTCAAGGGCAAGGAGCGCTTCAAGATCTTCGGCGTCCTCGCCGACACCGACAAGATCCTCGATGCCGGCGACGAGCTCTGGGCCGGCGGCAAGAAGGTGGGCGTGGTCACCTGCGGCATGTATTCGCGCCTGACCAACCGCTCGATGGCGATCGCCCGCATGGCCGTCGACGTCGCCAAGCAGGGCACCAAGCTCGAGGTCAAGGGCAAGAATGTGCAGTGCTCGGCCATCGCCCACACCATCACCTTCGATGATCCGGAGAAGAAGAAGCGTACGGCGCTGTAAGGTGCCTGGCCCTCTCCCACGGGAGAGGGCCCCTCATACGTGATAGCCAGATCCTGGCTGCGTCTGTTTCCGTTCGCGCTGGAGTTTCGATAGAACCATGCTCGTATCCGGCATCAAGAGCCGTCCTGTCTATGGCACGCTTGCCATCCGCCCCGGCGCCAAGCGGCACCTGTTCGTGGCGGATGCCGAGGGCGGTCAGGCGATCCTCGACGCGGCCAAGACGGCCGACGCCGCCTTTCTCGACAGGGCTCACATCATTTATGTGCCCGGCGGAGCCGCTGCCAAGAATCTGGGAGAGGCGCTCAGGGCACTGGGTCCCGACATGTTCTATGAGGGCCCGAGCATCGCCGCCGCCCTGCCGCGCCTGGCCCAGACATTGGCGACGGCCCATATGGGCACCCAGATCTATCTGGCCGGCACGGAAGGCCTGATCGGCCAGGCCATGAAGCTTGCGATCGAGGCCGGCGTCGACCATCTTTCCATCCAGACCGAGCATCGCGGCTCGGAAGAGCGCCGGGTGCAATGCGTGCATTGCAAGGGCATCACCGAGCATGTGCGCACGCAGCCGGTCAAATGTGCCCATTGCGGCCTGACTCTGCTGGTGCGAGACCATTATTCGCGCCGCATCGCCGCATTCCAGGGCGTGTGCATCGACGCCGAAGAGCCCGGTGTCGTTCCGCCGACCGAGGAGGCCTTTCCATGAGTGACAAGACACCCAAGATCGAGGTGCGCGTCAGCGAGATCCACCAGGTCACGCCCGAGATCAAGCGCTTCCATTTCAAGCCCGTAGACGGCTCACCCCTGCCCAATTTCTCGGGCGGCGCCCATGTGGTGGTGGAGATGGAAGACGGCGCCACCCTCCGGCGCAACCCCTATTCGCTGATGAGCCGCCCGGGCGACACGGCCTGCTACACCATCAGCGTCAGGCGCGACGACAACGGCCGTGGCGGCTCGCTGTTCCTGCATGGCAGGGTCCGCCCCGGCGACATCATCCGCATCAGCCATCCCGTCAATTTGTTCCCGCCGGACCAGCGCGCCAAGAAGCACCTGCTCTTTGCCGGCGGCATCGGCATCACCCCCTTCATGGCGATGATGGCCCAGCTTTCCGACGAGGACCGCCCCTTCGAGCTGCATTACGCCGTGCGCTCGGACGAGCACGGCGCCTATCTCGCCCATCTGGCCGAGCGTTATGGCCGCCGGATCCACATCTATCGCGACGCCAAGAGCGAAGCGATCCCCCTGGTCGACCTGCTCGCCCGCCAGCCCCTCGGCACGCATCTCTATGTCTGCGGGCCCGGCGGCATGATCAAATGGGTGCTCAACACCGCCCGCAACGAAGGCTGGCCCGAGCAGAACCTGCACAATGAGCAGTTCCTCGCGCCGGCTTCCGGCAAGCCCTACGAGATTACCCTGGCCCAATCAGGCAAGAAGGCCCAGGTCGGGCCGCATCAGAGCATGCTGGAGGCGATCGAGGCGGCCGGGGTCGACGCGCCCTATCTGTGCCGCGGCGGCGCCTGCGGCCAGTGCGAGACGCGAGTGCTCTCCTGCGACGGCACGCTCATGCACAACGACCACTACCTCTCGGAAGCCGACAAGGCCTCCGGCACCAAGGTCATGCCCTGCGTCTCGCGCTTCGAGGGCCGGGAACTGGTGCTGGATTTGTAACTTAATTCCTGGGACCGCAGGCGTCTCGCCTGCTCTTGAATCGCCGTGTGTCCAAGAGCAGGCGAGACGCCTGCCGGCCCAGGAAGCTCTCACAGAGGATACGCACCATGGGCATCCAATTCCGCCAGGAAACCTTCCGCGACGACTTCACCTTCCGCAATTCGGAAACGGGGATCCGCCGCTTCCCGTTCCCCTTCGACAAGGACAACTACATGTATGCGGTCAATATCGAACCGCATACCGCAGGCCCGAACGGCTCGGTCTTCGAGCATCCCATCGACGTCGACGAGCACTATGTCTCGGAGATGGCCGATCGGGCACAGGTCCTCAAGGAAGATCCGCTGCGCTGCCAGTCCTTGCCCCACATGACGCTGGCGGGCTGGGATCTGCTCGAACTCCTGATGGAGAGCATGTCGACCTCCTATCCCGAGCATTTCACGCTCGAGCGGAACGGCGACCAATGGCACTGGATCAACCGTCCCCTGGGCATCGACGATCGCTTCACCTTCGGTGATGTCGCCACCCTGCCCTATGGGCCGATGGAATACATCACCCGCCAGTCCCAGGGCGATTTCTGCCTGCTCGACCAGCGCGACGGCAATCTGTGGATGGATGCGGGCATCGTGACCACCCAGGCCGACTGGTCGCTCGATTTCGATATCGGCATGAACTTCATGGAATGGCACGGTCCGGTGCCGCTGGCCCACCAGCTCGGCGTGTTCGAACGGGCGCTCAAATTCATGCTGAACCTGCGCCAGGGCTCGCCGACGCGGCGGCTCAACTGGACGATGACGGTCAATCCGCGCCTGGATACCTCGCCCGAGAACTATCACAAATGGGGTAAGGATCGCACCACGCTGACGCTGGACAATATCGGCAACAAGCTGCATCTGCGCGTTGAGCTGCAGAGCTTCTTCCGCCTGCCGCGCTCCAACGCCATCGTCTTCCCGATCCGCTGCTACCTGATCAAGCTGGAGGAACTGGTGACGGTGCCCAAATGGGGCCGGCGCCTGCATCGCGTGCTGCAGACCCTGCCGCCCGAACTGGTCGACTACAAGGGCCTCACCCGCTTCCGCGACACCGCGGTGGAGTGGCTGTCGAAATATGACGACGGCGCCGAGACCAGCCCCGGCGGCTGGCCGGATTGAGGCGTCGTGCTTGTAGGATAGGAAGTACGGGCAAGATGCCCGTGCACCCGGGAGATGACATCTTTCCGGGTGCGCGGACGTCCCGTCCGCTCTTGGAAACACCACACCTGGAAAACGAGAAGGAAGGACATCGCGACATACAAATAAGTCGCGATACCTTATCGCGGGTTTTTCTACCGCTTGATGCCGATGCTGCGGCCGGCATCCTTCGGCATCGGCAGGGTGGCGTGCTCCTTCAGCAGCCCCTCCAGCACTGCCGCGCTCTGCGGCAGCCAAGGCGCGGCGTGCGGCTGCTCGGTCTGGTCGATCGACATCAGGAGCTGTTCTGAGGTCGCCACCACGAGGTTGCGCACCTTGTCATACATGCTCAGGAAGATGCGGACGCGCTTGGCATCGAGGTCCAGCACCTGGCAGGTCACCGAAACGGGCGTGCCGAGCTTGACCTCCCACAGGAAGCGGACATGGGTCTCCATGGTATAGATGGTATGGCGCGTCGTCTCGCGCACCGCCGGCGTGAGGCCGACGCGGGGAAGGAACTCGTCCACGGCCTTGGCGAAGATCACCGCGTAATAGCCGTCATAGAGATGGCCGTTATAGTCGATCCATTCCGAGCGGACGGTTTCGTCGAGAAGGTGCATGGGAGGCCCCCAAAGCGTTTTGTGATTTCTTGGAATCATCAAGAATCGCAAAGACGCGTCGAAACAAAGAGATAGAGCAAACAAACGTTCACGTGTGAACGCGCTTTGCTCTAGGATTGCAGGCGTCCCGCCTGCATCGCCCATCGTGCAAGTGTGACGGTTCCAAGAGCCGGCTGAAAGCCTGCGGTCCCCTGAGAGCTAGATCCGCCCCTCCAGCCCCTCGGCCTCCGGCCAATATTTCTTGGCCAGCGCCATCACCTCGATGAGGAAGTCGTCGCGGCGGCGTTCCAGCGCCTTGATCGAGCGCCCGGCGGCCTGCTGCTCGCAACCATCGGCGACGCGGTCGATCAGTTCATCCGTCAGTTCCGGAGCCACCAGCTTGGTCCAGGGCAGCTTCAGGGCCGGGCCGAACTGGTGCAGCATGTGACGCATGCCGCCCTCGCCGCCGGCGAGATGGAAAGTCAGGAAGGTGCCCATCAGCGACCAGCGCAGGCCGCAGCCATAGACCACGGCCGCGTCGACTTCCTCGGTGGTGGCAACCCCGTCATTGACCAGCCAGAGAGCCTCGCGCCAGAGCGCTTCCATCAGCCGGTCCGCGATGAAGCCTTCGATCTCCACCTTGACATGCAGCGGGCGCATGCCGATCGAGGTGTAGAACGCCTTGGCGGCCTCGACCGTCTCGGGGGAGGTCTTCTCGCCGCCGAGCACTTCCACCAGGGGCAGCAGGTAGACGGGGTTGAAGGGATGGCCCACCACCAGCCGGGTCGGATCGGCCATCTTGGCCTGCAGCCGGCTCGGCAACAGGCCCGAGGTGGAGGAGCCGATGATGGCGCCGGGCTTGGCGGCAGCGTCGATCTGCGCCAGCAGGTCCTGCTTGAGCTCCTCGCGCTCCGGTGCGTTCTCCTGGATGAAGTCCGCCTCGGCGACCGCCTCGGCGATCGAACCGGCATAGCTGAGGCGCTTGCGGTCGGCACCGGCGGCGAGCCCCTGCTTCTCCAGGGCCGGCCAGGCATTGTCGATGGCCGCGCGCAGCTTTTCCTCGGCGCCCGGAGCCGGATCGTAGGCGACGACGTCCAGGCCGTGCGCGAGCGCCCGTGCCGCCCAGCCGGCACCGATGACCCCGGTTCCAACGATTGCAAATGTCTTAGCTGCAAATGTCTTGGCTGCTGCGGCCATGGAATTCTCCCTCTTGCTCGTGGCGACTAGACAGGGCCTTGCCGGAAACGCCTTTGCATGGCGCGACATCCCAGGTGCCGAACGCGACGGAAACAGTCAGCATCGTCGGCAAAGTGGACACCGGTTTTCGGAAAAACCATGCGACGACCAAATCGACAGTATCGGCCCCGATTTCGAGATCGGTCCGATGCTGTCGTCAACCATTTGGTTGACAGTTGAGGGGCAAAGGAAGATATTCAACCGTATGGTTGAATATCAAGATCCTCTCGACGCCGTCTTTCATGCCCTGGCCGATCCGACCAGGCGGGCCATGCTGCGCAGCCTCGCCGCCGAGCCCCGCAAGGTGGGCGAACTCGCCCACCCCTTCGCTATCTCTCTGGCCGCCGCCTCCAAGCATATCAAGGTGCTGGAGAAGGCCGGCCTGGTGGAACGCCGTGTCGAAGGACGCACCCATACCTGCCGGCTGAATCCGCGGCCTCTGCATGCCGGCCTGGAATGGATGCGTTTTTATGAAAAACTCTGGAATCAGCGGCTCGACACGCTTGACGCCTTGCTGATCGCGGATGCGATTGCCAACCCTCAAGGGAGTTGAGCCTGAAGCGTCTCGCGATTTGCCGGTATCTGCAGGAATCGCAAAGGTGCCCTGGCCAATCCGTCGGATTGGCTGGGAAATAAAGCATCAGAGAAAACAAGCGCTCATGAAAGCGCTTTACTCTAGGGAGTTGAACCATGTCCGACTACGGCGTGATCATCGACACCGAGACCGTACGCATCGAACGCGTTCTTTCCGGACAGATCGAACGCGTCTGGGCCTTCCTGACCGAAGCCGAGAAGCGCCAGCAATGGCTGGCCGGCGGCGAGATGGACTTGCAGCCGGGCGGACGGGTCAACCATGTCTTCCGCAATGGCGACCTGTCGTCGCCCGACGACCCGCCGCCGCCCAAATATGTGCATCTGAACGGCACGGTGGAAATGCATGGGCGGGTGATCGCCTGCGAGCCGCCCACCTTGATCGAATATGCCTGGGGGGACGGCTCCCAGGTGCGCATCGACCTCAAGCCGGAGCTCGGGCGGACCCATATCACCATCACCCATAGCCGCCTGCTCACCCGCGACGAACTGATCAGCGTCGCTGCCGGCTGGCACACCCATCTCGACATCCTCGCGGCCCGCCTCGGAGGACACGCACCGCCGAGCTTCTGGGGCCTGCATACGCGGCTCGAAGCCGACTACGAGAGCAAGATGAGCGCAGGCTGACGACGATCGCCGTCCGGCTGCCCTTGCGACAGACGCGGCACTGCCCGGCGACGATGGCGGACCCGGCCGCTCTATCGGATAGCGTAAGTTGTCAATGTCACGACTGAGCGGAAAGCGATCGAGGAACGCAGAGACAGTGGAGGAACAGCGCAAGCGCCGTCTCCGTCATCAAGCTTTTCTTGTCGTTCAAGATAGCTTTCCTCCCTTGAACGAAGCATCGGAAACAAGGAGATTGCGGCTGATCACAGCTTCATCGGCCCGTTGGGAGTGCCGCTGAAAATCATGTGAGTTGCGTCCTCCCACCCCCGGTTTTCCGATGTCCGCCATCACCGCCTCGCCCGACGCCCGTTCCGTTCATCGGCTCGGTGTCTTTCTCGTCGTCGCCTCCGCCATCGCCTGGAGCATCAGCGGCATCTTCGCCCGCATGCTCACGGTGGACGCCTGGACGACCGTGTCGCTGCGCGCGGCGATCGGCGCGATCTATATGGGGGTCGGTCTCGTCTATGTGCATCGCGCCGACAGCCTGGCCGCGATCCGCTCGATCGGCTGGTTCGGCCTCATCATCGCGGCCTGCGCCTCGCTGTCGATGCTGTTCTTCGTCGGGGCGCTCTATCACACCACCATCGCCAACGTATCGGTGATCTATGCCACCACGCCCTTCCTGGCCGCCGGCCTTGCCTGGCTGATCATGCGCGAGAGGGTCTCCCGGCGCACGCTGATCGCTTCCGGCGGCGCGCTCGTCGGCGTGGTCGTGATGGTGGGTGGCTCCTTCGGATCCGGCCATCTCTTCGGCGACGCCATGGCGCTCGGCATGGCCGCCTCCTTCGCCATCGTGGCGGTGGTCGCGCGGGCCCGTCCAGGGCTGGAAATGCTGCCGGTCAACCTGTTCTGCTGCCTGTTCACCGCGCTGGTGGGCCTGCCCTTCGCCTCGCCCGCCGCAGCGACGGCGCAGGACTGGGTGGTGCTGGCGCTGTTCGCCTTCACCTCGATCCCCCTGGCCTTCTTCATGTTCCTGGCCGGTGCACGCCGGATCCCCGCCGCCGAATCCGGCCTGATCTCCACGCTCGACGTGGTGCTGGCCCCGCTGTGGGTCTATCTGATCTTCGCCGAGGATCCGGGTATGGCCGCGATCATCGGCGGCGCCATCGTGCTCCTGGCTGTGATCTGGCACATTCTCGGTGGCTGGCGCCTGAAGTCGTCCTGAGGCCGTATAGCCCCGGGATCACACCGAGGCACGCGCCGCCACTTGCGCTTCCTCATCGCGGGCGAAGCTGCGCCCGAGAGCGGCGACGAGCACGCCCGCGAGCAGCACCCCGCCACCCAGGACGGTGGTCAGGCGCGGTGTCTCGTCGAAGAAGAGATAGACCCAGACCGGCCCGAGGATCATCTCGGTCTGGGCCAGCAAGGTGAGTTGCCCGGCGCCGACATGCCGGGCGGCCGCATTGAGCAGATACATGCCGCCACCGATGAAAACGGCGCCATGGATCATGGCATAGGTGTTTTCCAGCATCGGCGTGGCGATGGTGATCCCTCTCAGCGCCATGAAAGCACCGCAGGTGAGGATGGTCAGCACCGCCCAACCCGTCACCACACCCGACATGTCCCTGTCGCGGCCGAGCCGGGCAATGATGGAATAGAGGCCATAGGCAAAGCCCACGCCGAAGGCAGCCAGATTGCCGATGGCATTGCCGCTGCCCAGTTCCCCCCAGGTCATGATCAGCAATCCGGCGATGCCGATGGCGATGCCGCACCAGGTGGAGACGAAGATGCGCTCCTTCAGGATCAGGCGGGCCAATATGGCACCGATCAGCGGCGCCGCGCTCGAAAACAGCAGGGCATTGGCGATGGTGGTCGTCTTCATGGCGAAGATGAACAAATCAGCCATCACCGTCATGCACAGCGCGCCACCAAGTCCCAGCCAGCCGCCCGAAATCAACTGCTGCAGCGGCGACTTGCCCTGTAGCAGCGCCACACCGAGAACCAGCGGCAGCAGGCCGAAGCTGCGCCAGATCAGATATTGCACGGCGTCGAGATGCGGCGACTCACGAATGGTGATGCTGCCGAACGAAAACACCGTTCCCGCCGCGAGGGCGAGGAACGCACCAAAAAGGTGGGAGCCACGGGAAGACATGACGGGGACGCGACCAGGAGGAAGAACTTCCACAATGCCGGGAAAGCGAACATCGAATAGTCCAGGCGCGACATTTCTGGCTGATCCGAGCCGGAATTGACGGACGATTGCACCAGCGCGTCGCTGAGAACGATGGGCAGCTTTCTCCCCTTGGCGGTGTCGTCAACTCTCTTGCGTTGACTGGAGGTGCCGGCAGGCGGACGAGGGGCTGCGCCACCCTCTCGGGGCTTTCAAACGCCAACACCCTGGGAGGGGGCGTGAGGACCGGCTCGTCACCCCTCGAAGCCGCGATAGCGCCGCTTGTAGTCGGTGTCGTAGAGCGCGCTTTCGCGGAAATCATCGGTGGCCAGCGTGCGCCCGATCAGGATCAAAGCGGTGCGCTCCATCGGCTCGGCCGCGATCTTGTCTTCGATATCGCCGAGCGTACCGGTGACGACACGCTCATCCGGCCAGCTTGCCCGAAAGACCACCGCGACCGGGCAGGCGCTGCCGTAATACGGCGTCGTCTCGGCTACCACGCGCGCCAGTGCGTGGATGGAAAGATGCACCGCCAGCGTCGCACCGGTCTGGGAGAAAGCCTCAAGCGTCTCGTTCTCCGGCATGGCCGAGGCCCGGCCCGACGTGCGCGTCAGCACCACCGATTGCGCCACTTCCGGCAGCGTGAGCTCCTTGCCGAGCACCGCCGCGGCGGCGGCGAAGGACGGCACGCCCGGGGTGATGGTGTAGGGAATGCCGAGGGCGCGCAGGCGCCGCGTCTGCTCGCCCAGCGCGCTCCAGATCGACAGATCCCCCGAATGCAGCCGCGCGACATCGAGGCCCGCTTCATGCGCTTGTTCGATCTCAGCCATGATCAGGTCCAGCGTCAGCGGCGCGGTATCGACCACGCGTGCATCCGCAGGCGCCAGCGCAATGATCTCAGGCGGCACCAGCGAGCCGGCATAGAGGCAGACCGGACAACGCGCCACGAGATCGCGGCCCCTGACGGTGATGAGGTCGGGCGCGCCGGGGCCGGCGCCGATGAAGTGAACGGTCATGTCAGGCCTCGTTGACGGCGATGGCGCAGGTGGCGTTCGCACTGGCGATGCGCGCCCGCTTGAGGGTGGATTGCGGGCCGGCGCCAGCGAGCGCCGCGGTTTCGGCCACGCTGCCCAGCCCCGTCAGGGCGACCACGCGCTCCGAACGGGTCAGCACGCGCGGCTCGGCGGCCTCCAGCGCAGCCTGGGGGATCAGCACGAGTGGGACGCCCAGGCTGGTGGCGGCCTCCGCCAGCCCCGCCTCGCCCTGCTTGAAGGCGGGCGCGAACAGGCCCGAAAGCGCGGCAAGCTCCAAGCCGGCCTCCTGCAGGGCCAGCCGGACGAGAGCGGTGATTTCCTCGGCCGGGCAGCCTTTGCGGCAGCCGAGGCCGGCGGCGACGAACGGCTTCATTGCCCAGGATTTCCAGGTGCGACATGGCTTGGCTTGACCACGCTCCATTGCGTCACCGGCATCGCCGGGCGCCAGCCATGCATGCTGCCGACGGGCACCAGCCGCTCCACGCCCAGACGGATCAGATCGCCGCCATATTGGGTGAAACGCCGGGCCAGGGCCTGCTCGCTCTCCAGCGTAACGGCATTGGCGACGAGGCGCCCGCCCGGGCACAGGGCGGCCCAGGCAGCCTCGAACACACCCTCATCACCCGTGCCGCCACCGATGAAGACGGCATCAGGGCGCTCCAGTCCCGCAAGGGCGGCTGGTGCCGCTCCGGTGACGAGGCGCAGATGCGGCACGCCGAGATTGACGGCGTTGACCAGCGCGCGCGTCGCCCTGTCGGCATTCTCCTCGATGCCGATGGCGCGGTTGGACGGATGGCGCAGCAGCCATTCGATGGCGACCGACCCCGCCCCCAGGCCGATGTCCCAGAGCAGTTGGCCCTTGAGCGGGGCCAGCGCCGACAGCGTGACGGCGCGGATCTCCCGCTTGGTGAGCTGGCCGTCATGCTCGAAGAAATCGTCGGGCAGGCCGCTGGCGAGCGGTAGCGGCCGGGCGTCGGGGCCGGCGACCACCTCGATGGCCAGGACGTTGAGCGGATCGATGCCGTCGAGATCGAAGGCTTCGGCCCGGGCGGAGCGGATCCTCTCCGCGCTTGCGCCGATGCGCTCCAGCACGGTCAGGCGGGACGCGCCGAAGCCGAGCTCGGTGAGGCGGGCCGCCGCCTTGGCCGCCGTGCGGCCGTCCCAGGTCAGGGCCAGGATGCGGGCCTGGGGCTGGACATGCGGCACCAGTGTCTCGAAGGGCCGGCCATGCAGCGAGATCAGGGCGCAATCCTGCTGCGCCCAGCCGAGCCGCGCCGCCGCCAGGGAAAAGGACGAAGGCGCGGGATGGCAGGCGATCTCCTCGGGCGGGATGAAGCGCGCCAGCGTGGCACCCACACCCCACAGGAACGGATCTCCGGAGGCCAGCACGACGACGCGCCGCCCACGCGCCGCCCTGATCGGGCCGATGGCGTCGGTCAGCGGGCTCGGCCAGGCCAGCCTTTCCGCCGGCCTTTCGGCGGCTCTGTCCGGCACCATGGCCAGGTGCCTGGCGCCACCGACCAGCAGTTCGGCCCCGGCGACCACGGCGGCGGCCAGCGGCGACAGGCCGGCCATGCCGTCCTCGCCGATGCCGACGATGGACAGCCAGCGATCCGAATGGTTGACAGGGCTCATCCGACCCTCAAGAGACGACAGCGCATTTCAGTTCCAACGCAATTCACTTAAGAAGAAACGATCCGGTTTGTCATAGCCGGGCTTGACCCGGCTATCCAGAAGCCACACGCAATCGGGCAATAGGCTGGATTGCCGGTCAAGCCCGGCAATGACAAAGATCGAACCAACTTGAATGACGCTTGAGTGACCCGTTCCCGTCCCCATGTCCTGCTGCTCGGCGGCACCAGCGAGGCTTCGGCCCTGGCGAGGCTCCTGGCCGCGCGCTCCGACATTCCGGCCATGGTGTCCCTTGCCGGGCGGACGATCAATCCCGCCCCGCCCCCGATCGCCCATCGGATCGGCGGCTTCGGCGGCGTCGAAGGACTTTGCGCCTTCCTCGAGGAAAATGCGGTCACCGCGCTCATCGATGCCACGCATCCCTTCGCCGAGCGGATGTCGGCCAATGCGGTCGAGGCCGCCCGGCGCATGGGCGTGCCGCTGCTGGCCCTGCGGCGTCCGGCCTGGCTGGCGGTGGACGGTGATCGCTGGCGCGAAGTACCTGACGCCGAGGCCGCGGTTGAGGCGCTCGGCACCGCGCCACGTCGCGTCTTCCTGACCACCGGCCGGCTCGAACTGCCGGCCTTCCTCGCCGCACCCCAGCATTTCTATCTGGTCCGTTCGGTCGATCCGCCCGAAGAGCTGCCGCCGCGCGCCAGGCTGATCCTTGCCCGCGGTCCCTTCGCGGAGGCCGATGATTACAGCCTGATGCAGGAAGAGGCCGTCGACATCCTGGTCACCAAGAATTCCGGCGGCAGCGCCACCTATGGCAAGATCGCCGCCGCGCGCCGCCTCGGCCTGCCGGTCATCCTGCTGCGCCGGCCTGGGACGGCCGAAGTGGAGACGGTGGCAACGGCGCAGGAGGCTTTGGCCTGGATCGAGCACCGGGGGGCTGGTCTTCAGACCAGCCCGGAGACGTCGCGCCCGCCGGAAAGACAAAGCCGGGTCTGAAGACCCGCCCCCCGGAACTGCTTGCCCCTGGGATAGCAGGCTTCCAGCTTGCATTCTTGGAAACGTCGAACACGCCGGAGAGGCAGAGCAGGCTGGAAGCCTGCGGTCCCAGGAGGTCACGCGTCCCATCTCCGGGGCGAATAGATCCAGGGCTCGGCCTCCCCGCGCTCGATCAACCTCGTCTGCGAGGAGCCGATCAGCACGAGCGTGCGCATGTCGACCTCTTCAGGCTTCACCGCGGACAGGCTGGTCAGGATGATCTCCTCGTCCGGCCGGCCCACGGCCTTGGCGAGCACGACGATACGCTCGCCCGCCTGGCGACGCAGCACTTCGAAGGCCCTGCCGATCTGGTCGGGCCGGGCCTTCGAGGCCGGGTTGTAGAAGGCGAGCACGAAATCGCCCTCCACCGCCGCAACCAGCCGCTTCTCGATCACGGACCAGGGCTTGAGATTGTCGGACAGCGAGACCACGCAGAAATCATGCCCGAGCGGCGCGCCGAGCCGCGCGGCAGCGGCGAGCACGGCGGTGACCCCGGGAACGACCACGATATCGAGGTCACGCCAGGCGGGATCCCCCGCCTCGACCGCCTCGAAGACCGCCGCGGCCATGGCAAAGACACCGGGATCCCCGCCCGAGACCACGGCGACGCGCGCGCCGGCCATCGCGAGCTCGAGCGCGTGACGGGCGCGATCGACCTCGACGCGGTTGTCGCTGGCATGGCGTTTTGCCGGGCTCGGCGGCACCCGGTCGACATAGGGGCCGTAGCCGATGATATCGGTCGCCTCGGCCAGCAGCGCGCTGGCCTCCGGCGTGATCCATTTCGCCGGCCCCGGCCCGAGGCCGATGATCATGACGCGGCCGGTCACAGCAGCCGCCCCTGGCCGGGCACCAGCAGCATGGCGAAATAAGGCGCGCCGGTGAAATCGGCCGGCGGCAGCTTCATGATCTTTTCGCCGGCCATAGTGCCGCGCTCGACATAAACAGTGCGGGCGGCAAGGTCCAATTCCTCCAGCACGGCGCGGACTTTCGGAAAATGCCGGCCGAGTTTCATGATCACCGCCGCGTCTGCCAGTTCGAGATGACGCTTGAGCGCCGCCGCGTCCAGCGTTGCCGGCAGCACGGTAAGGATGTCGTCACCATAGGTGATCGGCGTGCGGGCCCGCGTCCAGCAGCCCGCCATGCCCGAGACGCCGGCAACCACCTCGGTCTCGTAGGAGGAGGCCAGGCGATGGAAGATCGGCATGAAGGAGCCGTAGAAGAAGGGATCGCCTTCCGACACCACCACGACATCGCGGCCGGCATCGAGATGAGCGGCGAGCCGGCGAGCCGATTCGTCATAGAAGCCACCGAGCGCCGAATGGTAGACCGGATCGCCAGCCGGCACTTCGGTCGTCATCGGATAGGCCAGCTTCTCCTCGATGACATCATCGGCCAGGAAGCCCTCGATGATGGTGCGACCATGGCCGCGCTGTCCCTGCTTGCAGAAATAGGCGACGACCGGTGCCGCGCGGATCAGCCGGGCCGCCTTCAGGGTCATCAGCTCGGGATCGCCCGGGCCGACGCCAACGCCATAGAGACGACCGGCACTCATTCGATTTCGCTCGCCAGGGCGTTGATGGCCGCCGCAGTCATGGCACTGCCGCCCTTGCGGCCGCGCACGATCAGCCAGGGCACCTTGCCCCAGGCCTTGAGGTCGTCCTTGGATTCGGCAGCGCCGACGAAACCGACGGGAATGCCGAGAATGGCGGCGGGCCTGGGCGCTCCCCGGTCGATCATGTCCATCAGATGAAAGAGCGCGGTCGGCGCATTGCCAATGGCAACCACGGCGCCGCCAAGGCGGTCGCGCCAGAGCTCCATGGCGGCAGCGGTGCGGGTATTGCCGATCTGCCGGGAAAGCTCGGGCGTGCGCGGATCGTCGAGCGTGCAGATCACGTCATTGTCGGCCGGCAGGCGGGCGCGGGTCACCCCATTGGCCACCATCTTCGAATCGCACAGCAAAGGTGCGCCGGCCCTGAGCGCAGCGCGCGCGCTCGCTACCAGATCGCCGGACATCTCGACATCGGCAGCGACCTCGACCATGCCGCAGGCATGGATGATGCGGACGACGACGGGGGCCTCGAGGGCCGAAAAGCGCGACAGGTCACTTTCGGCACGGATCATCGCGAAGGAGCGGCGATAGATCTCGGCACCGTCACGGATATAGTCGCGTTCAGACATGGTCACTCACTTGGTCGTCCCGGACGCGGCGCAGCACGCAGTGATGCGATGCAGATCCGGGATCGCTGGCAGAACAAGGCATACTTTCACGGCGGTTCCGCATCTGCGCCGCATCATTTCATGATGCAGCACGTGCGGAATGACAACGCCCTGTTCATCGCTGCTCACTGCTCTTGAAACTCTTCTCAGCCAGGCGCTTGGCCAAAAACGCCGTCAATTCGCCCAAGGACATCGGTTCCGTCTCGCTCGGCGCCTTGCTGTCGGCGTCGAAGGCGATACCATAGCGCCCTCCCTGCCCCACCAGCGTGATGGAAGCCGGCGTGCGCCGCGCGCAACCCTTGGCGCAGCCCGAGACATGTACGCTCGCCCCCCTTTCGACGAAACCGGCCAGCACCGGCGCCAGCCTGCCGGCATCGGCCTGCGCCGGCGCTTCGCCGGATAGACAAGAAGGGCTGCCGGGGCAAGCGGCAATGGCAAGCCGCGGGTCGCCGGGATCGACGACGAGGCCGAGGGACGACACTTCCGGAGTGACGTCGACGGCAAGCGGCGCCAGCAGGATGGAGCGCCAGGGCGTCAAGCGCAACGTCGCGCCATGCCGGGCGGCGACGCCGGCGAGGCCCTCGAGCTGGTGGGCATCGAGCCGTCCGAAGGGAGCAGCCGCGGTGAAGAAGCCGGCGGCGTGGGGGCCGGCAAGGCGACTCTGGTCTTTACCCTCTCCTGGAGGGGGAGGGTCGGCCGAAGGCCGGGGTGGGGTGGGAACCTCTACGCCCTCCGCCTCCCACCCCACCCCGACGCTACGCGTCGACCCCAGGCACTTCCTCTTGGAAGTGCCGATACCTCCAGGGGAGGGTAATGGGATCCGCCCCACCACATCGCGCATGCGGCGTTCGTCGGGTTGGCGCAGAGCGAGGAAGCGTTCGGCGACGCTGAGTGCGGCTTCCAGAGCTTCCTCTACCCTCACCCGTCCCAATGCTTCACCACCGGCTTCCAGCCGGAAATGCGCGTCATCCTCGGCCCTCAACGCGATGTCGGCCTCGACACCGTCAAGCGACAGCACGCCGCCACCGTCGAGCAGGAAACCGAACTTGGCCGGCAGGGAATGGAAACGATCGTTTCCTATCAAGCGCAGCTCCAGCGCCCGGATCAAAGGCTGCACATCGACGGGCGCGCTCGGATCGAGCCCGGCGAGCGGGCTCGCAATCACGTTGCGGACCTGTTCGGCGGCGGCACTGGCATCGAGCAGGCCGAGTTCCGCGAGCCGGTCGAGCAGGGGTTGGAGGGTCTCGTCGCGGACCCCGCGCATCTGCAGATTGGCACGGGAGGTCAAATCGATCAGGCTATTGCCGAAGCGCCGGGCCGCCTCGGCCAGGGCGGCAGCACGCTCCGGAGCAAGTTCCCCGCCCGTCAGGCGCACGCGCACGATCAATCCGTCCCCCGAGCGCATCGGCCTGAGCGCCCCGGGACACCAGCCCTTGACCTGATTGGACGGTTCGCTCACGCCGCTCTCCCAGCCTCGTCCAGCAGGCGGCTGGCCGAATTACGGCGCGGCTGCCACAGCCCCCGGCGGATCGCCTCGGCCAGCCGCGCCCGGATCGCCCGGCCCGCGGCGGGATTGGCTGAAGCGAGGAAGGCCGCGACCTCCTCGTCCTCGACATAGGCTTCGTGCATGCGGTCGAAAGCGGCATTGGTGACGATGCCGGCCGTCGCCGAGAAGGCGAACAGCGAATCCATGGCATTGGCCATTTCGGCGGCGCCGGCATAGCCATGCGCCATCATGCCGTCGATCCAGCGCCGGCTGGCGGCGCGGCCATGCACGAGGCGGCCGACCTCCTCGCCGAGGCTGCGCAGGCGGGGCTTGTCAGGATTGGAAAGGTCGGCGTGATAAAGGGCGGCCTTGGCCCCCAGCGCCTCCAGCGCCGCCGCAAAGCCACCCTGATGGGCGGCGAAGGTGACGTCATCAAGGATGTCGATCTCGCGATGGTCCTGGCCATGCACATGGGCATCGGCGGCAGCGACCCGCTCGGCAAAGACGGAAGGCACGGCGTCACCTTCGATACCGGCGCCATAGGCATGGCTGCTGGCGGCGAGATAGTCGCGGCCGAGATCGGCCCTGTTATCCCAGGCTCCGCGTGCGATGCGATCGGTGATCCCCGCGCCATAGGCCGAGGGCGCAGCGCCGAAAATGCGCAGCGGCCGTTCGCCGCTTGCCTTCGCCGCGGCGGCCAGCGGGTTCCATTCGGCGCTTTCGTCGAGGGCGGCGACGGCCCTGACGACTTCGTCGAACAGTGTGATCTGCTGGGCGAATACGTCACGGAACAAGCCGGATATGCGCAGCGTCACGTCGACGCGCGGCCGGTCGAGCCGGGCCTGCGGCAGGATCTCGAAGCCAGAGACGCGATTGGAGCCGTTGTCCCATACCGGCTTGACGCCCAGCAGGGCCAGGGCCTGGGCAAGATCGTCGCCGCCGGTGCGCATGGTCGCCGAGCCCCACAGGTCGAACACGATGTTCCGGGGATAGTCGCCGTGATCCTGCAGATAACGCTGGATCAAGGCATCTGCCGCACGCGATCCAATCGCGTAGGCGGCACGGGTCGGAACCGCCCTTGGATCGAGCGTGGTGAGGTTGCGCCCGGTCGGCAGCACGTCGGCACGCCCGCGCGTCGGCGCCCCGGCGGGGCCGGGCCGCACGAAGCGTCCGTCGAGGCCGGCAAGAAGGCTGGCCATTTCGCTGTCGCCGCAACTGTCGAGACGCGCGGCCAAAGCCGGGCGCTCCTCCGCGCCGCTGGTGGCGGCGAGGACATCGAGGAGGTGGTCGCTCTCCTCCGGCCGACGTCCGAACACATGCAGGCCATCGCGGATCTGCAATTCCTTGACGTCGCACAGGAAGGCATCGAGGCGCGCCAGCGTCTCGTCCTCATCGAGGCCGGGTGCGATGCCACATTCGGCGGTGAGGCCGGTCTCCATGGCCCGCTCGATGATCTCACGCCTGAGATAGGTCATGCGGCGCTGATCGAGGCCGTCGGCGCTGGCATATTCGTCGATCAGGCGCTCGACCTCAATGGCGCCGCCGGAAAGGCCCGCCTCTCGCAGGGGTGGGGTGAGATGGCCGATGGTGACAGCCCCGAGCCGGCGCTTGGCCTGCGCCGCCTCGCCGGGATTGTTGACGATGAAGGGATAGAGCACCGGCACGGCTCCGGCGGCCAGCTCCGGAAAACACTGGGCGGAGAGCGCGGCCGCCTTACCGGGCAGCCATTCGAGCGTGCCATGGGTGCCGAGATGGATCATCGCATCGATGCCGAAAGCCTGGCGCAGCCACAGATAGAAGGCGAGATAGGCATGGCGCGGCGGCAGATCGGGCGAGTGGTGGTCGCCCTTGCGGTCAAGGGCCGAGCCGCGGTCCGGCTGCACCGCCACCGCGACATGGCCGCAGAGATGGCCGGCAAAGCGGAAGGCGCCGTCGAGGCAAAGGGGGTCGGCCGAGGGATCGCCCCATTGGGCCGCGAGCCTGTCGCGGAGGGCGGCAGGTAGGGTGTCGAGCCAGGCGGAATAGGCTGAGAGCGGGAGGGAAAGCGCCTTACCCTCCCCTGGAGGGGGAGGGTCGGACCGCAGGTTCGGGGTGGGGTGGGAATCACAACGGTCGAGGCAGTCACCCCACCCCGACGCTATGCGTCGACCCTCCCCCTCCAGGGGAGGGTATGACCGGCCCAACAACTCCAGCAGATCGGCACCGCTTTCCGGCAGGTCCCCCACCGCATAGCCCTCGTCGCGGAGCCGCTCCAGGATCGCCAGGGCCGAGGCGGGCGCATCGAGGCCGACGGCGTGGGCGAGACGGCCATCCGCGCCCGGATAGTTGGAGAGGATCAGACCAAGCCTGCGCTCCGTCCGCGCCTTGGCGCCGAGCCGAGCCCAGGCAGCGGCCTTGGCGGCCACTGCGGCGATGCGCTCGTCATGGGGGGCATGGGCGAGGCGGGTGAAGGCGCCCTCCTCGCGTTCGGCCTTGAAGGAGATCACGCCGGCCGAAAGGCGGCCGTCGAGCTCTGGCAGTGCGACATGCATGGCAAGGTCGCTGGCCGACATCCCGCGGGTCGAGGCCTCCCAGGCCTCCTGCGCCGAGGAAGAGGTGATCACCTGTAGGACCGGACAACCGGCTACGTCGAGCGGCGAGGCGCCATCGTCGTCCAGGGCCGAAAAGGCGGTGGCGTTGAGGATCACCGCCGGCTTGAGTTCCCTAAGCTGCCGGCGCACCCATTCCGCCGTTTCGCCATCCTTGAGCGAACCGACATAGAGGGCGGTAGCGGCCAAGCCTTCGGCATCAAGCGCCCGCACCAGGGCTTCGATGGGGGCAGTGTCAGCGGAGAGCAGGATGGAGCGGTAGAAGAGGATGACGACTTGGAGCGCGGACATCCTGTCCGCATCTTTCTCACCAATGCACCCCGTCAAAGGCGGACAAGATGTCCGCGCTCCGAGGAACACCCCGTATTTCGGCACGGCCACCGGCGCTTCCGGCTCGCCGAAATCGAGACCGCCCAGCCTGGCGGCATAGAGCAGCGAGGCCTGGGCATTCCGGGGGCCACCTTCGCGCCAGTACTGCGCGAGCCGGTCCAAGGCTTCCTGCGGCACGGTGGAGAGCTGAGACAGGCGCCCGTCGGGCCTGTCGTCACCGGGAATGAGGGCGAGCGCGATGCCATGGGTTCGCGCCGCCGCCGCCAGTTCCTCCACGCCATAGCGCCAATAGTCGAGGCCGCCGAGCAGGCGCACCACGATCGCCTTGGCATGGCGGGCCGTCTGATCGATGTAGAGGTCGACGGACATCGGATGGCGCAGCTTCTGCAGCGGCGCCAGGCGCAAATCGTCGAGGCCGGAAGCGGCTGCCAGGGCGAGGTCGCTGTCGGTCAGCGAGGCAAACACGATAGCGCCGGGTGCCTGACCCAGATCGATGGCGGCCTCGCTGGCATCGAGCGAACGCGTATCGGCCGGCAGCAGATGCATCATCCCTCCAGCGTCTTGCGGATGCCGGCCTGGTCGATGCCCTTCTCGCCGATGATGACGAGGCGGCTCGAACGGGTTTCCTCCGGCGCCCAGGCGCGGTCGAAATGCTGAGAGAAGCGGGCGCCGACGCCTTGGACCAGCATGCGCATCGGCTTGCCGTCGACGGCAACGAAACCCTTGATGCGCAGGATATCATGTTCCTCGGCCGCCGCCTTCAGCTTGCCCACCAGGGCATCGGCATCGAGGATGGCCGGCAGGTCGACGATGAAGGTGTCGAAATCGTCGTGGTCGTGCTCGGCTTCGTGATCGTGGTGGGAGGGACGCGCCTCCAGATCGTTCTCGGCCGCTGCCCCGAGCCCGAGCAGCACGGCGGCATCAATGCGGCCCTCGGAGGTGCGCACCACCTTGACGGCGCGCGGCACGGTCTTCTCGATGTCCTTCTCCACGCTGTCGGCCTCGCCGGCTGAGAGGAGATCAGCCTTGTTGAGCACGACGAGGTCGGCACAGAGGAGCTGGTCCTCATAGACCTCCTCGAGCGGATTGTCGTGGTCGAGGGAGGCATCGCCCTCGGCCTGGCGCTTCAATTCCTCCGGATCATCGGCGAAGCGGCCGGCTGCAACCGCGGCACCGTCGACCACGGCGATGACGCCGTCGACGGTGACGCGCGAGCGGATCGCCGGCCAGTTGAAGGCCTTGACCAGCGGCTTGGGCAGAGCGAGGCCGGAGGTCTCGATCACGATGTGCTCGGGTGCGTTCGGACGCGCCAGCAGCGTCTCCAAAGCCGGCACGAAATCGTCGGCCACCGTGCAGCAGATGCAGCCATTGGCGAGTTCGACTATGGCGTCTTCCGGGCAGCTCTCGATGCCGCAGGACTTCAGGATGTCGCCATCGACGCCGACATCGCCGAATTCATTGACGATCAGCGCCAGCCTGCGGCCATTGGC
The DNA here is from genome assembly GCF_040797145.1 of Labrys neptuniae. NCBI lineage: Bacteria > Pseudomonadati > Pseudomonadota > Alphaproteobacteria > Hyphomicrobiales > Xanthobacteraceae > Labrys > Labrys neptuniae. The sequence continues at coordinate 238,434 of NZ_JBFNQD010000007.1, forward strand.
GGTGGCGAGCAGGTTGCGGATCAGCGTCGTCTTGCCGGCCCCGAGAAAGCCGGTGACGATGGTGCAGGGAACCTTGGTATGCGCGTTCATTCGGCGGCGTCCTTGAGAGTTGATAGGGGTGGGATGCGCGCGATCATGCTGCGCTTGAAGACTTCGGGACGGCCGCGCCAGGGCATCAGGCCGTCGCTGGAATGGGCCAGCAGCCCGATGCCGGTGAGAATGTCGGGGCCGCTCTCGGCGGTGAGGTCGCCGAAGACATAGGTCCAGGTACCGGGCGCCGACAGCGCCACCGTGCAGGAGCGCTTGCAGTTGCCCAGGCACTCGACAGGTTGCAGCTCGACGTCATCCGGCAGCATGCCGGCGAGCGCATCGCGCAACCGGGCGCCCTGGCGCGGCGCCTCGGGGTCATCGCCCTCGCGCCTGCAGGTCACGCAGACGAGCAGCCGGACTGGAAGAGGTGTTTCTGGCATCGGCCCTGTTCATCGCCGCCGAAGCGGATGGAGGGCGCGGGACCGACGGCAGGGCCGGCGATCGTCCGGGTAGACGGAACCGGCCTCCGAGGCGCCCCGCCCGGACCGGTGACAGCAGTGCGACCGGCAGGTCTCCTGGCTCGCAGCTCATCGCCTCCCGCCGCCTTCCCGGTCACCCAGTGGCCTCAAGGCGGGACGCTCGCCGCTTACAGTTGCGGGGGCAGCCGCGGCTTTGGCATCCAAGGCAGCCGTCGACCGGCCTCCTCTTATCCGCACCGCATTCCCTCTTCTCTCTTAACGAGAGACCGATCGTGGCTGACATAAGGGGTGCGCGGACAGGCTTGTCAATGTTCCCGCTTCCAAAGGAGGCGCAAAATCCGGCATAAAGGGCAGCAACGTCGCCGCACCAACGAGATTGCCATGCCCGAAGAGAAGCCGCCGGCACCGCCGCCCGAGCCGCAAAAGATCGACGTCATCTTCCGCGGCGGTTCGGTGACGGCTATCGGCGTCGTGCTCGCCTTCTCGCTCGGCTTCCTCAACAACTGGGCCTCGCAGCCGGGAACCTGGATCCCGGAAGACCTGGCAGCCGTCTTTCTCATCGGGGGCGGCATCGTCTTCCAGGTCTGGGCGCTGGCGGGCATGCTCTCGCCCACTTCACTGGAGGGAGCAGTCTATCGCCGCATCGTGCGCACCTTCATGATCGGCCTTATCCTCGTCTCGGTCGGCGTCCTTGTCGCCATCGCCGGCGACGCGCTCGGCTACAGCCGGATCTGGTTCAAGCAATAGTCAGGCCTTCCGAACGGGCGGCGACGTTTCTCGATCGTTTCCAGACTGCACAAACTCTCACGTCTGCGTTACCCGTCACCCCGGCGCCATGATTGCCGCCACAATTTGGCCTTCCCGCAATCGCCCACCAGAAGGCCGACGCCGATGGGCCCGGTTCTTCTGCCCGGCATCAGCCGCTGGAAGGCCTGCCCATGGTTGCCATCACCGTCAATTCGACCACCCACCAGCTCGACATCGAGCCCGAGACCCCTTTGCTCTGGGTCCTGCGCGATGAACTCGGCCTCACCGGCACCAAGTTCGGCTGCGGCATCGCCCAATGCGGCGCCTGCACCGTCCATGTGAACGGCGCCGCCATCCGTTCCTGCCAGACCCAGATCGGTGACGTCGACGGCGCCACCATCACCACGATCGAGGGCCTGTCGGCGGACGGCAAGCATCCGGTGCAGCAGGCCTGGCTGGCCGAGGACGTGCCGCAATGCGGCTATTGCCAGTCGGGCCAGATCATGGCCGCCGTCGCCTTCCTGAAGGACACGCCAGCGCCCACCGACGCGGATATCGACAACGGCATCACCAATATCTGTCGCTGCGGCACCTATCCGCGCATCCGCGCCGCCATCCACCGCGCCGCCGAACTGATGAAGGGGTGAGGCCATGAACGCGATCGACCGCACCTCCGCCGCGCTGAGCCGGCGCAGCTTTCTCGCCATCGGCCTCTCGGCCGCCGGCGGCCTGATGATCGGCGGGTTCATCCCCGATGCCGCCCACGCTCTGACCATTGCCGACGAGCCGTGGACCGGCACGGCCACTGACAGCGAGATCAACGCCTGGATCCTGATCGAACCCGACGACACCGTGATCATCCGCGTGGCGCAATCGGAAATGGGCGAAGGCATCTTCACGGCCCTGCCGATGATCGTCGCCGAGGAGCTCGGCTGCGATTGGGCCAGGGTGAGGCCCGAATACGCCTCGGCCAGCCGGAACCTGCGCGAGAACACCGTCTACAAGCGCATGGGCACCGGCGGTTCCGGCGCCGTGCGCCGCTCGCGCGAATTCCTGCAGGCGGCCGGCGCCAATGCCCGCGAGAGGCTGGTGCAGGCAGCTGCCGCGCGCTGGCAGGTGCCGGCCGAAAGCTGCAGCGTCGATGCCGGCAAGGTGCTACACCGGGCCAGCAATCGCAGCCTGCGCTTCGGCGAGCTTGCCGGCGAAGCCGCCAAGGTCACGCTCGCCAAGGAGCCGGCAATCAAGACGCCGGAACAGTTCACGCTGATCGGCAAGCCGCTGGCACGCCTGGATACGCCCCCCAAGCTGACGGGAACGGCAAAATTCGGCATCGACATCCGCCTGCCCGACATGGTCTATGCCGCCGTGGTGACCTGTCCCGTCTTCGGCGGCCGCGTGAAATCCCATGACGAAAGCGCCGTCAAGGGCCGCCGCGGCATCCTGGCCGTGGTGCCGATCGAAGGCGGCCTCGCCGTGGTGGCCGACCGGTTCTGGCGCGCCAAGGAAGCGGCGCTCGCCTTGCCGGTGATCTGGGAGGAGGGTCCGGCTGCCGAAACGGACAGCAAGCGCTTCGACGCCGACTATGTCGCCGCGCTCGACGGCCCTGCCGTCACGGCGCACAAGGAAGGCGACGTCGACACCGCCCTCGCCCGCGGCAAACGGGTCGACGCTCTCTACCAGGCCCCGCATCTCGCCCACGCGCCGATGGAACCGCTCAACTGCACCGCCCATGTCCATGACGGCAAGGTCGAGGTCTGGATGGGCACGCAGAACCCCGACATGGCGCTCCAGCTTGCCGCCAAGGCAGCCGGCGTGGCCCCCTCCCAGGTCGAGATCCACAATTGCTTCCTCGGCGGCGGCTTCGGCCGGCGCGCCGTCAACGACGAGCTCGTGCAGGCCGTGACCGTGTCGAAAGCGGTGGGCAAGCCGGTCAAGCTGGTGTGGACGCGCGAGGAGGACATGCGCCACGACCGCTATCGCCCCCAGGCGGCCATCCGCTTCCAGGCCGCCCTTGGCGAGGACGGCCTGCCGGCGGCCATCCATGTCCGCACGGCCGTCGGCTCCATCCAGCGCTCGCTCGGCTGGGGCAAGGTGGAGAACGGCGTCGAGCCCTCCGCCGTCGAGGGCCTCGCCAACATGCCCTACCGCTCCGGCGCGGCCCAGATCGACTGCATCCTCAAGAACACCCATGTGCCGGTGATGTTCTGGCGTTCGGTCGGCTCGTCACAGAATGCCTTCGCCCTGGAGAGCTTCATCGACGAAATGGCGGTGGCAGCCGGCCAGGATCCCTACCGCTTCAGGCGCCAGCTGCTCGAAGGCAAGCCTGACTTTCTCGCCGTGCTCGATACGCTGGCTGAGAAGAGCGACTGGGGCAAGCCGCTGCCCAAGGGCCAGGGACGCGGCATCGCCATCCACGAATCCTTCGGCACCATCGTCGGCGAGGTGGTGGAACTCGCCGTCAGTCCCCAGGGTGAAGTGAAGGTCCAGCGCGTGGTGGCGGCCGTCGATTGCGGCCATGTCGTCAATCCGCTCACCGTGGAGATGCAGATCGAGAGCGCGGTCGTCTATGGCCTGTCGGCCGCCCTGTTTGGGGAGATCACCATCGAGAAGGGCGCGGTGGTGCAGGGCAATTTCGACGACTACCAGGTCGCCCGCCTCGCCGATACGCCTCCGATCGAGACCCATCTGGTGCTCAGCGGCGGCAAGAAATGGGGCGGCATCGGCGAGCCCGGTACGCCGCCGATCGCACCGGCGGTGTGCAATGCGATCTTCGCCGCCACCGGCAAGCGCATCCGCAGCCTGCCGGTCAAGAACACCGACCTGAAATGGGGACCGGTGTGAGTCTTCACCCTCCCCTCCAGGGAAGGGTGAAATCGCTCCCCTTGCCTTCCTGCCCAAGACCCGGCAGGAAGGTGGCATGTCTCCTTCTCGACTCACCCTCGTGCTCGGCGGTGCGCGTTCCGGCAAGAGCCGGCATGCGGAGAGCCTGATTTCGACCCATCCCGCGCCCTGGACCTATATCGCCACCGCGCAAGCCTTCGACGACGAGATGCGCGAGCGCATCGGCGAGCACCAGGCCCGGCGCGACGCCAATTGGCATACGGTCGATGCGCCGCTCGCCCTGCCGGAAGCGCTTGCCGCTACACGGGGTCCGGTGCTGGTCGACTGCCTGACGCTCTGGCTCAGCAATCTCATGCTGGGCGGACATGACCTCAAATCCGCCTTTCTCCGGCTGCAGGAAGCCCTGGCGGCGGTCTCCGGCCCGGTGGTGATGGTTAGCAACGAGGTCGGCCTGTCCATCGTGCCGGACAACGCTCTCGGCCGGGCCTTTCGCGACGAGCAGGGCCGGCTCAATCAACGGATCGCCGCCCTCGCCGACCGGGTGATCTTCATGATGGCAGGCCTGCCTCTGGTGGTGAAGTGAGTGGATGCTGAAATGACCGACGATGCCGCACGCCACAAGGCGAAGATGGAAAAGCGCAAGGCCGTGCAGGACGCCGAGGTCGCTTCCAAGACCATCACCGAAAAGGGCCTGCTGATCGTCAACACCGGTCCCGGCAAGGGCAAGTCCACCGCGGCCTTCGGGCTGATCATGCGCGCGCTCGGCCATGGTTGGCGCATCGGCGTGGTGCAGTTCATCAAGGGCGCCTGGTCGACCGGCGAGCGCACGGCGCTGGAGCGCTTCGACGACCTGGTGACCTGGAAGAGCATGGGCGAGGGCTTCACCTGGGAGACCCAGGACCGCGAGCGCGACGTCGCCGCCGCCGGCCGGGCCTGGGACGCAGCCAAGGCGATGCTGGCGGATCCCGGCATCCGCCTCCTCGTGCTCGACGAGATCAACATCGCCCTGCGCTACGACTATCTCGACCTCGCCGAGGTGGTGGAGACCTTGAAGGCGCGCCGACCGGACCTGCATGTCGTCGTCACCGGCCGCAACGCCAAGCCCGAGATGATCGAGGCGGCCGACCTGGTGACCGAGATGACGCTGGTGAAGCATCATTTCGCCGCCGACGTGAAGGCCCAGCAAGGCATCGAGTTCTAAGGCCCAGCAATCCTCATGATCCAGCAACATCCCGAGCGCTCGGCGCTGGTCGCCATCCTGTGCGTCGCCGGCGCCGCTCTGATCTTCGCCGTGCTGGCCGGCCTGGTCATGCGAGGCGGCACGGAAGCCTTCGATCGCGCCATCCTCCTGATGATGCGCGATCCCGCCGATCTCACCGATCCGCTCGGGCCGGGCTGGCTCGAGGAGATGATGCGAGACTTCACTGGTCTCGGCGGCGTCGGCGTGCTGACCCTGACAACGCTGGCCGTGGCAGGTTTTCTCGCTTTATCAGGATCGCCGCGCAGCGCCGTCTTCGTCATCCTCGCCATCGGCAGCGGCATCCTGATGAGCTCGCTCCTGAAATATGGCTTCGACCGGCCGAGGCCCGACCTGGTGGCGCACGGCTCCAGGGTCTACACGTCGAGCTTTCCCAGCGGCCATTCCTTCATGTCGGCGACCGTCTATTTCACGCTCGGCATCATGCTGGCCCGCCGCTTTCCCACGCGGGCCCTGTCGATCTACATCATGGTGGTGTGCACGCTGCTGACCTTCGTGGTCGGCGTCAGCCGCGTCTATCTCGGCGTGCACTGGCCCACCGACGTGATTGCCGGATGGGTGATCGGCGCCGGATGGGCGCTGTTCTGCTCACTCCTGGCGCAGCGCCTGTCGGGGCATTGATCAGCCGGATTTCGCCGGCGGGGCATAGACTTCGATGGCGTGGCGCCGGAGTTTGAAATGCGCCGGCGTCCAGGTGGTGAGTTCGCCATCGGTGTTCACAGGGCGCGGCCGGTTGGTGCGGATCACCAGCTCGGTGGTGCCGAAAGCCCGCACGTCGTCCCACTGGCCATGGGTTCCCTTGCGCAGGCTCGGCAGCAGCTTGAGCAGACGCCACCAATGGTCGACCTCCAGGCTGTAGAAATCGAGCTTGCCGTCATCGGCCGTGGCGGTCTGCTCCACGCTCATGCCGCCGCCGTAATATTTGCCGTTGCCGACCGAGACCTGCAGGGTCTTGAGCTTCTCGGTGGTGCCGTCATGGTCGAGATAGGCGGTAAAGAGCTGCGAGCGCGCCAGCAGCCGGGCGGCCACGATGCCGTAGCCGAGTTTGCCGAACGTCTTCTTGGCCTTCTCGGAGAGTTCGGCGGCAAGGTCGGCGCTGAAGCCGATGCTCGCCACGTTGAAATAGAGCTGACCATTGACCTCGCCGAGATCCATGGGCCTGGGCTGTCCGGTTACGATGAGTTCGGCGGCCTTCAGGGGATCGGCCGGGATCTCGACGGTGCGGGCGAAGTCGTTAGCAGTGCCGAGCGGCAGCACGCCGAGCGGCCGGCCCGTCTCCATCAGCCCCCGGGCGGCGGCGTTGAGGCTGCCGTCACCACCGCCGACGATGACGAGGTCGCACTCTTCCTGGCGTCGCAAGATCACATCGGCAATCTTCTCGTCCCCTTGCGGGTTCGCCTCGATGAGATGAATGCCGCCCGTTTCCAGCACCTTGCGGATCGCATCGGTGCCCTTGCCGCCATTGCGCGCGTTGGGATTGACGATGAAGAGGGCACGCCTGCCCTGCTGCGAATCAACCATACTTTTCCCCAATGCCCCTCGCGCAGGGCGCGAGACCCGAAACGGACCTGCCTAATCGGCAATCTGGCGCATTCCATGGCCATGGCACGGCGAGTTCGGGATCTCGGCCTTATCGAAAAGCGCTGCATCCGGCGTGCCGGCCACGCTCGATCGGCCTGATGGAGCCGGGGAGATCTATTCCGCCGCTTCCACCTTCATGGCCTCGTCCGCCTCGATATGGCCGGAACGAATGCGAATCATGCGATCGCAGCGGGCGGCAAGGCCGAGGTCATGCGTCACCAGCACGAGGGTGGCGCCGCGCTCGCGCTTCAGGCGGAACATCAATTCGACGATGCCGGCGCCCGTCCCCTCGTCGAGATTGCCTGTCGGCTCGTCGGCGATCAGGATGGCGGGCTCGGGCGCCAAGGCGCGGGCCAGCGCCACGCGCTGCTGTTCGCCGCCCGAGAGCTGGGCCGGATAATGGGCTTTGCGCGCACCGAGCCCCACGGCTTCCAATTCCGCTTCCGCGCGGGCGAAGGCATCGCGCCTGCCGGCCAGTTCCAGTGGCACGGCGACGTTTTCGAGGGCCGTCATGGTGGGGATGAGATGGAAGGACTGGAAAACCACGCCGATATGCCGGCCGCGAAACTTGGCAAGGCCATCCTCGTCGAGGACGCCGAGATCCTGCCCGGCAATACGGATGCTGCCACTATCGGGCCGCTCCAGGCCGCCCAGCGTCATCAAAAGCGTGGATTTGCCCGAACCGGAGGGGCCGACGAGGCCGACCGCTTCCCCCTGCCTTATTTTCAGCGTAACGCCCTTGAGAATGTGAACGCGTGCCGCGCCGGTGCCGAGGCTGAGATGGACATCAGCCAGATCGATCGCTTCGCTCATTCGCATCCTGCCTGAAAGGTTTTCGTGATCGTGTATCGTATTTATGCATCGATTGTGGCAATTCTCACATTGCTTGTCATGACCCCGCTCACGACCGTGTCGGCAGCCGCCGAACCGCTGCGGCTGGTGGCCCTGGGCGACAGCCTCACCGCCGGGCTCGGCCTGGAAGCTGGGGATGCCTATCCCGCCAAACTGCAGGCGGCGCTTGCCAAGCTCGGTATCGAAGTGACGATCGACAATGCCGGCGTTTCCGGCGACACCACCGACGGCGGCCTTGCCAGGCTCGACTGGTCGGTCCCCGACGGCACCAAGGCTGTGCTGCTCGAACTCGGCGCCAACGACATGCTGCGCGGTATCGATCCCAAGCTCGCCCGAGCCAATCTCGCGGCCATGCTGGAGCGGCTCAAGGAGCGCAAGATCCCGGTCCTGCTCATGGGCATGCGCGCCGCGCCCAATCTCGGCGCCGATTACCAGAAGGCGTTCGATGGCATCTATCCCGATCTCGCCAACCAGTATGGGGCGGAACTCTATCCCTTCTTCCTGGATGGGGTCGCCGGCACACCGGGCCTCAACCAGGCCGACGGCATGCATCCGACCGCTGCCGGCGTCGACGCGATCATCACCAGGCTGGCACCGGTGGTAGCGGAGTTCGTAAAGAAATTGCGATAAGGCTGCGCACCAAAGGTTGAGCGCGTCAGGCGCCGACGCAAATTCAAGGGAGGCAGCACGAATGGGCATCGAGGGGCGAGCGAAGGGCGAATTGCGCCTCATCCCGGCACGCAAGGGCGTGGCGGAGCGGGTCAGGGCCGGGCAGACGGTGACCGTCATCAACACCCATGGCAGCCAGGTCGTCGACAGCTGGGCCTTCAATGCCGAGGATCCCGGCGAGTTCATGTCGATGGAGCACAGCCGCGGCGCCATGCTGCGCGTCAATCCCCAGCTCGGCAACACGCTGCGCAGCAATCGCCGACGCCCCATGCTCACCCTGGTCGAAGACAATTCCGGCGGAATCCACGACACGCTGATCGCCGCCTGCGATCGCTATCGCTACGAACAGCTCGGCCATGTCGGCCATCACGACAGCTGCACCGACAATCTGGCGCATGCCCTGGCTTCGCTCGGCGTCACCGGCGCGGAGACACCCAGCCCGCTCAACCTGTTCATGAACATCCCGGTCGGCGCCGATGGCAGCGTCTCCTTCCAGCCGCCGGTGTCGACGCCGGGCTCCCATGTCCGCCTCAAGGCCGAGATGGACCTGATCGTCGTCTTCTCGGCCTGTCCCCAGGACCTGGTGCCGGTGAACGGCGCCGACTGCATGCCCCGGGATGCGCATTACACCATCGACTGATCGTCTCAGGCTCCCGGACAGGAAACCAAAAGTGAGCAGCAACCATCCCTTCCAGCCGCTCGATTCGGGGCTTGTGCCGCGCTTTGCCGGCCCCTCGACCTTCATGCGCCTACCCATGGCCCGACCGGACGAGATCGATATCGCCCTCGTCGGCATTCCCTTCGATGGCGGCGCGACCAACCGAACCGGCGCACGGCATGGCCCTCGCGAGATCCGCAACCAGTCGAGCCTGGTACGGCGGGTGCACCACGTCACCGGCATCTCGCCCTTTGACCGGATCCGGGCCGGCGATTGCGGCGACGCACCGATCAATCCGCTCGACCTGATGGCGAGCCTGGAAAGCATCGAGGCCTTTTATGCGCAGATCCAGGCCGCCGGCGCCCGCCCATTGACGGCGGGCGGCGACCATCTCACCACCCTGCCCATCCTGCGTGCCCTGGCGAAACAGGCGCCGGTCGGCCTCGTCCAGTTCGATGCCCATTCCGACACCTATGACAGCTTCTTCGGCAGCCGCTACAACCATGGCACGCCGTTCCGCCGCGCCATCGAGGAGGGGCTGGTCGATCCCAGGCGCATGATCCAGATCGGCATTCGCGGCGCGATCTCCGATGCCGCCAATTACGACTTCGCCCGGGCCGCCGGGGTCCGCATCGTCTTCATCGAGGAGTTCATGGCTCGCGGCGTGGCCGATGTCATGGCCGAAGCGCGCGCCATCATCGGCGACCAGCCCGCCTATCTCAGCTTCGACATCGACGCGCTCGACCCTTCCTTCGCACCCGGCACCGGCACGCCGGAGATCGGCGGCATGTCGACGCGTGAGGCCCAGGCGATGATCCGCCTGATGGAAGGCGCCCATCTGGTCGGCGCGGACCTGGTGGAAGTCTCCCCGCCGCTCGATCCGTCCGGCCTCACCGCTTTGACCGGCGCGACGCTGATGTTCGAACTGCTCTGCGTGATGGCGGGGTATAACGGACGGGCGAGTTGAAGTCCTCAAGGACGAGCAGCCACATCGAAGCCCCCCTCGCCCTGCAAAGCGGGGAGAGGGTAAGGGTGAGGGCTACACAGCCTTGGCCAGCCACAGCGCCACCCCTCACCTTACCTCTCCCCGTAAGAACGGGGCGAGGAGGCCCAGGCATTGCGGCTTGGCTGATTACCGTTCACCCCACGCGAATCAAGAGCGCGCTCACACCACCAGCCGCAGCGGCTTGTCGATGGCCTGCAGCACGCGCGCCAGGTCATGGCCACGCTTGAGGATCATGCCGGTCGGGGCCAGCACGCTATAGGCGCCCTGGCGCTGGGCGAGGGAGGGATCCTTGACGATACGGTAGAGCGGCATCTCCGAGGCACGCCGGAAGATGGAAAACACGGCCTTGTCGCGCAGGAAATCGATGGCGTAGTCGCGCCATTCGCCATAGGAGACCATGCGGCCGTAAAGATTCATAATCTGGCGCAGTTCGTGCCGGTCGAAGGCGATGGCGGGTGGATCGGGGCGGCGCGAAGCGGGAAGGTGCGCGACATCTGCGCTTTCGCTTCGCGAAAACAGCGATCCAGGCGGATCAGCCTCCGTCATGACGCCTCCTGTGTAAACGGCCTGTCGTCACACTGTCATGATTGCGCCGATCCGCGTCGCGTTCAAGTTTTATCGCCTCACGAACCAGTCATCGCAGGGGAAGACTGCCGTCTCCAGTAGCAATACGGCCGTAAAGCTCGGGCCTGCGGTCGCGGAACAGGCCCCAGGCGGCGCGTTCGGCGCGAATCGCCTCGAGATCGAAGCTTGCCGTCAGCACCGCTTCGCTGGAGCGCCCCGCTTCCGCCAGCAATTCCCCATGCTGGCCGGCAATGAAGGAGGAGCCGTAGAAGGTCAGTTCCTGTTCGCCGAAACGCTCGACGCCGATGCGATTGGCGGCCATCACCGGCATGATGTTGGCGCCGGCATGGCCCCGCATCACCGTGCGCCAGTGCTCCATCGAATCGAAGCCGGTGGCGGGCTCGGAGCCGATCGCGGTGGGATAGAGCAGCGCATCCGCACCCATCAGCGCCATGGACCGCGCCGCCTCGGGGAACCACTGATCCCAGCAGATACCGACGCCGATGGTGCCGAAGCGGGTCGGCCAGACCTTGAAGCCGGTATCGCCGGGCCGGAAATAGAACTTCTCCTCATAGCCGGGCCCGTCCGGGATATGGGATTTGCGGTAGAGGCCGAGGACGCCGCCATCGGCGTCGACCATGACCAGGCTGTTGTAATAGGCTTGGTTGGCACGCTCGAACAGGCTGACGGGCAGGACCACGCCGAGTTCGGCGGCCAGGGCGCGCATGGCCTTGAGGGTCGGATGATCCTGGTCGAGCGTGCGGGCCTTGGCAAAGTGCTCGGCCTTCTCTTCCTGGCAGAAATAGAGATCCTCGAACAGTTCCTGCACCAGCACGATTTGGGCACCGGCCCCGGCCGCCTCGCGCACCAGGCGCGTCGCCGTGGCTACGTTCTGATCAACACTGTCGGTGCAGGCGAACTGCACCACGCCGAATGTCGTCTTTGCCATCACGCGCCCTCGAAGCCGGTGAGGACGCCGACGGCATTCACCGCGATCTCGGCCACGGCATAGCCGCCTTCCATCACGAAGAGCGTCGGCAGGCCGAGCCTGGCGATGCGGGCGCCGATGAGCGGATAATGCTCGGTCTTCAGCTTGAAGGCGCTGATCGGATCCTTCTCGAAAGTGTCGACCCCGAGCGAGACCAGGAGCACGTCGGGCTTGTAGGCCGCCGCCTTGGCGCAGGCATCGTCCAGCGCCGCGCCCCAGACCTCGAAGGTCGTGCCCGCCGGCATCGGATAGTTGACGTTGAAGCCCTCCCCCTTGCCGGCGCCCTTCTCGTCGGCAAAGCCGAGGAAGAAGGGATATTCATTGGCGGGGTCGCCGTGCAGATTGAGCACCAGCACGTCGTCACGCTCGTAGAAGATCTCCTGCGTGCCGTTGCCGTGGTGGTAGTCGATATCGAGGATCGCGACCTTGCGGGCGCCATTGTCGAGGAACCATTGCGCCGCCACGGCCGCATTGTTGATGAAGCAATAGCCGCCCATGAAGCCGGAACCGGCATGATGGCCAGGCGGGCGGCAGAGGGCGAAGGCGGACTTTTCGCCGCCCTTGATCAGTCCGGCGGCGGTCAGCGCCACCTCGTAGGAGGATTTGATCGCATCCCAGGTCCCCTCCACGAAGGTCGCGCCGGCGTCGAAGGAATAATAGCCGAGCAACGCCTCGATCGATTCCGGCGGCCTGTCACCCCTGAGGCCGCGCGTCGGCCAGGTGAAGGGCATCGCGGTGCCCTCACGTCCGGCGGCCTTCCACATCGGATAGGCCCGCTCGAGGAAATCGATGAAATCGGGCTTGTGCACGCGCCGGGCGGCATCGAGCGAATGGGTCTGCGGTGCCAGCACCGGGCCGAGCCCGACCTCGTCGATGCGGGCGCGGATGAACTCGGCGCGCGAGGGCATCTCGAAAGCCGGGACGATGGCACCGGCCACCAGTTCAACATTGCCGGCATGGCCCTTGTGACGCTCGGAATAGACGGATTTCATCGGACGGATCCCAGTGACTCATCCTGGAATTGTGATCACAAACGCCCAGCCTTAGCAAGAGCGACGAAGCGAAAGCGACCATCGGGCGCCATCCCAGCCCTATTGCTTTTGCCTGGGGGCGGTGTTTCATTCGCCCGACGGGATGACATTTGCACGACACCAGCCAAGAAGCATTCCGATACTACCCAGGGAGGTTTTATGCGTTTCGTAACATTCGCCGCCGGTGCACTGGCGCTGATGGCCAGCATGGGCATGGCCCACGCCAAGGACTGGTCGACCATCAAGATCGGCACCGAGGGGGCCTATCCTCCCTTCAACAGCCTGACGCCATCAGGCGAGATCGTCGGCTTCGACGTCGACATCGCCAAGGCCGTCTGCGAGAAGCTGAAAGCCAAATGCACCGTCGTCGCCCAGGATTGGGACGGCATCATTCCCGGCCTGAAGGCCGGCAAATACGATGCCATCTTCGCTTCGATGTCGATCACGGACGAGCGCAAGAAACAGGTCGATTTTTCCAGGTCCTACTACCAGACGCCGGCCGTCTGGGTCGCCCCCAAGGACAGCAAGGTCAAATCCTTCGACGCCGACGGCCTGAAGAGTTCCATCGTCGGCACCCAGTCCTCCACCATCCATTCCAACTTCCTTGAGGGTGAGATCGGCCCGGGCGGCGCCCAGGTGAAGCTCTATCCCGCCCAGGACGAGGCCAATGCCGACCTCGCCGCCGGACGTATCGACGCCGTGGAAGCCGACAAGAGCGCCATGATGGAATGGCTCAAATCCGATGCCGGCAAATGCTGCGAGATCAAGGCCGAGATCGACATCAAGAAATACGTCAAATATTTCGGCCTCGGTGTCGGTGCGGCCGTGCGCAAGGAGGACACCGATCTTCGCGACGCCATCAGCAAGGCGATCGAGGAAATTCACGCCGACGGCACCTACAAGAAGCTGAACGAGAAATATTTTCCGTTCGACCTCTGGGTGCCCTGACGCCACCGCCTGAGACGCGTCAGGCCTGGAGCAAAGCGCGTTTAGAAGGAAACGCTGCCTTGCTCTAACTCTCTGGTCAGACGCGTTTTTGCGATTCTTGGCGATTGTGCCAAATCACAAAACGCTTTTGGCCGGCTGCATCGAATGCAGCCGTCGGCCTGACCTGGCAGCGCTTTGATCGGCCTGACACCGAATCCGGTGCCAGAGCCATATCCCGAGGGCTCAGCGGCGGGGGCATGGAATGGAACTTCTGGGATTTGGCGCAACGGGATGGGGCACCCCGCTGCTGCAGGGCGCCATGATGACCCTGGGCCTGGCCTTGTGTACCCTGCCTTTCGGCCTGCTGCTCGGGCTCGGCGTGGCGATGGCCAAGCATGGCGGCCCCATCTGGCTCGGCGTCGTCTGCGGTATCTACACCTCGCTGTTCCGCGCCTTGCCCGAACTGCTCACCATCCTGATCGTCTATTTCCTGGGCCAGTCCGCCATCAATACGCTTCTGGCGGCGCTCGGGCTGGGCATCCAGATCGAGGTCAGTGGTTTCGCCGCCGGTTTCGTGGCCCTCGGCCTGGTGCTCGGCGCTTTTTCCAGCGAGGTCTGGCTCGGCGCCCTGCGCAGCCTTTCCAGGGGACAAAGCGAGGGCGCGGCGGCACTGGGCCTCAGCCGCGGCCAGACATTCCGCAAGATCATTCTGCCCCAGCTGATTCGGACGGCCCTGCCCGGCCTCGGCAACAATTGGATGGCGCTCCTCAAGGATACTTCGCTCGTCTCAGCCATCGCGGTCAGCGAATTGATGTACATGACCAACAGGGCCGTCTTCGCGACCAAGCAACCCCTGATGTTCTACGCGGCCTGCTGCCTGCTCTATCTGGTGATGGCCATTCTATCAGGCATCGCCCAGACGATGCTGGAAAAGCACTATAATCGCGGCCAGAACCTGGCGAGGGCCTGAGCATGGAGACGCTCTGGACCGGCTTTCTCACTCTCGTCGGCGATGCCGGCCTCAACAGCGACCTGCTGGCGACCTACGGCCCGCGTCTCCTGGCCGGCCTGCGCCTGACGCTGCTGCTGGTCGCCCTGGCCATGGTACTCGGCGCCCTGCTGTCCTTCCCGATCGCGCTGGCGCGCATGTCGCACAATGCGATCCTGCGGGGGCTGGCCTTCGGCTATATCTATTTCTTTCGCGGCACGCCGCTGCTGGCCCAGGTCTATCTGATCTATAACGGCCTCGGCATCTTTCTCGGCGCCCACAAATCCCTGTTCGAGGATCTCGGCCTGTGGTGGCTGCTGCGCGACGGCTTCTACTACGCGGTGATCGCCTTCACCCTGAACACCGCCGCCTACCAGGCCGAAATCCTGCGCGGCGGCATCGAGTCGCTGCCGCGGGGCCAGACCGAGGGAGGCCTCGCCCTCGGCCTGCATTCGGGCCAGATCTTCCGCAAGATCATCCTGCCCCAGGCCCTGATGGTGAGCCTGCGCCCCTATGGCAACGAGCTGATCCTGATGCTCAAGGCGAGTTCGGTCGCCGCCCTGGTGGCAGTCCCCGAACTGATGGGCGTGACCCGCCTTGCCTTCTCGCGCACCTTCGATTTCCAGGCCTATATGTGGACGGCGATCCTCTATCTGATCATGGTCTTCGCCATCGCCCATGTTTGGAACCTGCTGGAGAAGCGGCTGACCCGACATCTGTACCGCGCCATGCCGCAAACGGCGGCGACCGCGCAGGCGCATTGAGTCCAGCCGGCGTACTGGTCTTCAAGCCGGGCACGCCCTAGATCCGGTCGACCAGGGTGGCGCCAGCCTCCCGCATCGCGGCAATCCCCGCCGCGACGGATCCGCCGAGGTCGATGCCGCGGCAGGCATCGAGCACGACGATGGTCTCGAAGCCCAGGCGCCTGGCATCCTCGGCCGAGAAGCGCACGCAAAAATCGGTGGCGAGGCCGACGCAGAACAACCGGCCGAGACCGCGTTCCCTGAGATAGCCCGAGAGCCCGGTCGGCGTCGTGCGGTCGTTCTCGAAGAAGGCCGAATAGCTGTCGATGGCGGGATTGTAGCCCTTGCGGATGATCATCTCCGCCCTGGGCAGGGCCAGGCCGGGATGGAACTCGGCTCCCGGGCTGCCCTGGATGCAGTGATCAGGCCAGAGCGTCTGCTCGCCATAGGGCATGGTCGTCGTGGTGAACGGCGCCTTGCCCGGATGGCTGGAGGCGAAGGAGGAGTGGCCGGGCGGGTGCCAGTCCTGCGTCAGCACGCAATGGGCGAAATCCACGGCCATCCGGTTGATATCCGGCACCACCGAATCGCCGTCGGGCACGGCCAGCGCCCCACCCGGGCAGAAATCATTCTGCACGTCGATCACCAACAGGACGTCGTTCGGGCCGGGCTTCATGAAATCTCTCTCTTGATGGCGTAATGCCTCTATCTTGATCACCCCGGCCGGAAGATCAACTTGCCTTTGATTCTCAAGGAGCTACACAGGAGAACAGGCTGCGGATTGCGACTCGCGGCCGGCAAAGGCAGGACCCCATGCGTCCAGATTTCTCCCCCTCCATCGTCGGCGCCGAACACAGCTATTTGCTGCATGGCCAGCGGCTGACCGCTCCCTCCCTGCTGCCGGGCCTCCATGTGGTGGCGACGCCCATCGGCAATCTCCAGGACATCACGCTGCGGGCGCTGACCACGCTGGCCGCCGCCGATCTCATCGTCTGCGAGGATACGCGCGTCACCAGCCGCCTCACCAACCATTATGGTATCAGCGCCCAGCTCCTGGCCTATAACGACCACAACGCCCCCCGCGTGCGGCCCCAGATCCTGGAGCGGCTGACCAGCGGCCAGGGCGTCGCCCTGGTCTCGGACGCCGGCACGCCCATGGTCTCGGATCCCGGCTTCAAGCTGGTGCGCGAGGCGATCGAAGAGGAAATTCCCGTCTTCGCGGCGCCCGGCCCCTCCGCCGCGCTCGCGGCCCTGGCAGTTGCCGGCCTGCCGACCGACCGCTTTTTCTTCGAGGGCTTCCTGCCCAACAAGGACGGCGCGCGCTCCAATCGCCTCGCCGAGCTCAAGACCATCCCGGCCACGCTGATCTTCTATGAAAGCGGCCCGCGCCTCGCCGACAGCCTGGCTGCCATGGCGACGGCGCTCGGCGACCGCGCGGCGAGCGTGGCACGGGAGCTCACCAAGACCTATGAGACGGTCTATCGCGGCACGCTCGTGTCGCTGGCCACCGATTTTGCCATTGCCGACGAACCGCGGGGCGAGATCGTGGTGGTGGTGGGACCGCCGGTCGAGGAAAAGGCCAGCGCCGACGACATCGAAGCCTCGCTGGCCGCAGCCCTCGAAACGCTTTCGGTCAAGGATGCCGCCGCCGCCGTTTCGGCCCGCCTCGGCCTGCCCAAGCGCGACGTCTATGCTCGCGCCGTCGAGATGGCCTCGGAGCGCCGCAGCAGGGCCTCTTGAGCAGGCTCGAACGCCAGGCTGCCTTCCGCGTCGGCCTCAATGCCGAGACAAAAGCGGGCTGGGTGCTGCGCCTCAAGGGCTATCGCCTGCTCGCCCGCCGCTTCAAGGTGCCGGGCGGCGAGATCGACCTGATCGCTCGGCGCGGGGGTACGCTGATCTTCGTGGAGGTGAAGGCGCGTGCGGACCTCGCCGTAGCGCTGGAGGCGATCACGCCCACCCAGCAGCGGCGCATCGCCACCGCCGCCCGGGCCTGGCTGGCGCGCCATCCCGATCAGACCCAGCTGATCCAGCGTTTCGATGCGGTTTTCGTGATGCCGCGGCGCTGGCCGCGCCATCAGGCCAACTGGTTCGAGATGGATCTGGGGTGATTTGGGGGGCGGGTCTTCGGACCCGCCTGAAACACAGCGCCTGAAGGCAAAGAAGGCGGGTCCGAAGACCCGCCCCCCAAAACTTACCGTCCCAGCACCCGGTTCAGCCAGTCCGCGATCGGCCGGCCGGTGTTGCGCGGCGCATTCGCCGTCATTACCGGCTCGACAGCCACCGGCTGGTCCTCCGGTGCGCCGTCGAATTGCGGCTGCTGCGCGATGACGTCCTCCGGCGGCGGCGCCTCGCGCACCCACGGACGGCCCGGCAGCGGCGCCGGCGGCACGCCCTTATGGGCACCGCGCATGAACTCGTTCCAGATCTGGGCCGGCAGGCTGCCGCCGGTCATGCGCGAGGTGGAGGTGCCATCGTCATTGCCGAGCCAGACGGCTGTTACCATGTGGCTGGTGTAGCCGATGAACCAGGCATCGCGATAGTTCTGGCTGGTGCCGCTCTTGCCGGCCGATTGCCAGCCCGGCAGGCCATATTTGCGCGCGGTGCCGACCGTCAGGGTCTGGCTCATCATCGCATTCATCATGCCGACCTTGTCGTCCTCGATGACGCGTTGATTGCCGGGCGCCTGGCGCTGGAACAGCACCTTGCCCTTCTCGGTCCTGATACGCTTGACCACATAGGGGATCACCATGCGCCCGCCATTGGCGAAGGTGGCATAGGCCGAGGTGATCTCCAGCGGCGTGACTTCCGACGTGCCGAGGGCGATGGAGGGATTGGGATCGAGATTGGAATTGATGCCGAGGCTGTGGGCGACGGCGACCACTGCCTTCGGCCCCACTTCGGCGCACAGGCGCACCGCTACCGTGTTGAGCGAGAGGGCGAGCGCCGTGGTCAGCGACACCGGGCCGCGATATTCGCGCGAGAAGTCCTTCGGGCTCCAACCCGCCAGGGTGATCGGGGCGTCATCACGGACGGTATCGGGCGTCGCGCCGTTCATCAGCGCGGCGAGATAGACGAAAGGCTTGAAGGTGGAGCCAGGCTGGCGATAGGCCGAAATCGCCCGGTTGAACTGGCTCTCCGCATAGGACCGCCCGCCCACCATGGCCCTGACGGCACCATCGGGATCCATCGCCACCAGGGCGCCCTGGCTCACGCGCAGCTTGCCGCCCGACTTGTCGAGGCCCTGGCGCAGGGACTGTTCGGCAAGATTCTGTAGCTTGGCATCGATGGTGGTCTCCACCACCACGTCCGTGTCGAGCGGGCCGGTGAGGTCGCTGAGCTGGTTGGAAATCCAGTCGGCCGGATAGTTGCCGGAAGAGCGAGCGGCGAATTTGGAAACCTTGACGGGCGTGGCCAGGGCCGTCTTCTCGTCCTGCGCGCTGATCGCGCCGGTATCGACCATGGCGTCGAGCACGAGCTGGGCCCGGTCATGCGCGCCCTTGGGGTTCTTGGTTGGATCCAGCGAAGACGGCGCCTTGACCAGGCCGGCCAGGGTCGCGGCCTCGGCAATGGTGAGTTCCTTGGCGGGCTTGCGGAAATAGCGCTGCGCCGCGGCCTCGATGCCGTAGGAGCCCGCGCCGAAATAGACGCGGTTGATATACATCTCCAGGATCTGGTTCTTGGAGAATTTACGCTCGAGATAGACGGCGAGGATGGCTTCCTGGATCTTGCGGCGCAGACTGCGCTCGGGCGTGAGGAAGACGTTCTTGGCGAGCTGCTGCGTCAGCGTCGAGCCGCCCTGGGTCAGGCGGTGGGTGGTGAGATAGACATAGCCGGCGCGGGCCAGGCCCTGCGGATCGACGCCGTAATGGGAATAGAAGCGCCGGTCCTCGATGGCGATGAAGGCCTGCGGCACATATTTCGGCAGGTCCTTGATCGAGATGGCGGCGCCGCCCATTTCGCCCTGATTGGCGATGACGGTGCCGTCGGCCGAGACGATCTTCACATTGGGCGGGCGCGGAGGCACTTCCAGATTCTGGATCGGCGGCAAATTGGCGGCATACCAGGCCACGACGCCACCGACGCCGAGCAGGCCCCACATGCACAGCAGGAAGGACCAGTAGGTCAGGCGATAGAGCATGGAGCGCCGGCGCTTGGGCTTGCGCCCGCTTCCCGAACTGCCGCCGCCGCCCCCGCCGCCACGACGGTTGGAGCCGCCGCCCCGCGAGGAGGATCCGCCGAACAGGCTCCAGCCCTTGCTCGAGCGCGCGGTCTTGGCGCGGGAGGGCGAGCGCTCGCGCAACTCCAGCGGTACCGGCGCGGGGCGGTCTTCCCGGGTCAGGCGGAAACTATCGCCCTGATCGGCTTCCTCGCCCTTTTCGGGCTCGAAACGGGGTTCGACCCGCTCAACCATGCGCCGTTGGCCCTGCGCCATCCCAGCCTTCCAAAATCATTACAATCAGATCAGTCATATCAGCGCCGGGTTAAGCAAGGGCTACCGCAGCTTGCGACATTTGCTTTCCACTCAGGGAAAGGCATGAACAAGGCGTCAATCCGTCATTGTCGTGGCGTATTCAAGCCTCGAAGCCCTGTATCCGATGGAAAATCCGTGCAGGCGCCCTGCGGCAGGCCCTTTCGTAAAGTCTTCAGGCCCTGTAGAGGACGTGCGGCGAAAGGCTGGAGGACATATGGCGCTCATTTTCAAGATCCTGACGGCGCAGCAATGGCGCAACGCCGAGGCTGCCGGGCGTTTCGACGGCGCCCCCATCGACGTCCAGGACGGCTATATCCATTTCTCCTCCGCCGAGACGGCGCAGGAGACGGCGGCGCGGCATTTCGCCGGCCAGGACGATCTCGTCCTCGCCGCCGTCGAAGCCGACAGGCTCGGCGAAGCCCTCAAATGGGAAGTCTCGCGCGGCGGCGCCTTGTTCCCCCACCTTTATGCCGCCCTGCCCCTCGATTTGATCGAATGGACGGCGCCACTGCCGCTCGGAGCGGATGGCCGCCATGTCTTCCCGCTCGAATTTCTCTCGAGCCAGCAGCCATGATCGGCGCCGCCTTCGCCCTCATCCGCCCCCGCCTGTTTCGCATGGATCCCGAAGAGGCGCATGAGGCCACCCTCTCCGCCCTGCGCAGCCTGCCGATCCCTCCGTCCCTGCCCGATCCGGCCTCGCTCCAGGTGAAGGCCTTCGGGCTCGATTTCCCCAATCCGGTCGGCGTGGCGGCGGGCTTCGACAAGAATGCCGAGGTGGTCGATCCCCTGTTCAGGCTCGGCTTCGGCTTCGTGGAGATCGGCAGCGTCACCCCGCGGCCCCAGGAGGGCAATCCCCGCCCCCGCCTGTTCCGCCTGCCGGCGGACGAGGGCGTCATCAATCGCTTCGGCTTCAACAATCAGGGCCATGCCGCCGTGCTGGCCCGGCTCAAGGCCCGCAAGGGCCGCGGCATTCTCGGCGTCAACGTCGGCGCCAACAAGGACAGCGAGGACAAGGCTGCCGACTATGCCGCCGGCATCATCGTCTTCGCCCCCGTCGCCTCCTATTTCACCCTCAACATTTCCTCGCCCAACACGCCGGGCCTGCGCAATCTGCAAAAGCGCGAGGCGCTCGACGAGTTGCTGGCCCGTGCGGTGGAGGCGCGCGATACGGCTGCGCTCATCGGGCCGCGCCGACCGCTGCTTCTCAAGATCGCGCCCGACATCACCATGTTCGAGCTCGACGACATCGTCGACCGGGCGCTCGCCCACAAGCTCGACGGCATGATCGTCTCCAACACCACGATATCGCGGCCGGAGACGCTGAGGGAGAGCGAGACGGCCAAGGAAGCCGGCGGCCTGTCGGGGGCCCCACTGTTCGAGCTTTCCACCCAGGTCCTGGCCGAGACGGCCCGGCGCGTCGGCGGCCGCTTCCCCCTGATCGGGGTTGGCGGCATCCATTCGGCCGAGACCGCCAAAGCCAAGCTCGCGGCCGGCGCCACCTTGGTGCAGCTCTATTCGAGCCTGGTCTACAAAGGCCCCGGCCTGATCCGGCAGATCAAGAAGGGACTGCGGTAAGTTTGGAGCGCGGACATCCTGTCCGCCTCTTTCTGCTAGCTCTGTGGTTCAAAGATGCGGACATCGCGACATGAAGACATGTCGCTGAGAAGTCCGCGCTCCGAAGCACGGACTCCTGGTCGACACTCCCCACAACCTTACGCCGCCTTCTTTTCAGGCTTGAAGCGCTGATAGAAACGCTCGTCCTTGACGGCCATGTCGCGCAGCAGCTTATTGGGCGCAAAGCGCGGGCCATAGGCGGCTGCGAGCTTGTCGCACAGAGCCACGAAGGCCTTGCTGCCCACGCCGTCGATATAGGACAGGGCTCCCCCCGTGAAGGGCGCAAAGCCGAAGCCGAGGATGGAGCCGACATCCGCTTCGCGCATGTCGGTGATGATGCCGTCCTCCACCGTGCGGGCTGCTTCCAGCGCCTGGACCACCAGGAAACGGTGCTTCAGCGTCTTCTGGTCGATGGTATCGGGATCGAGCTTCACCGCCTGGAGGTCCGACAGGCCCGGCCATAGCCGCTTGGAGGCGCCGGCCGGATAGTCGTAGAAGCCCTTGCCGTTCTTGCGGCCGAGGCGGCCATGCTGGTTGAGCAGGGCGTCGAGCAGCTTCTCCTGCGCCGGATCGACGGCGGCCTCGCCAAGGTCCTTCTTGGTGGCCTGCAGGATCTTCCAGGCCAGGTCGATCGCGACCTCGTCATTGAGCGAGAGCGGCCCGACCGGCATGCCGGCGGCCCGGGCGACATTCTCGATCATCGCCGGCGGCACGCCCTCGCCCAGCATCAGATGGCCTTCGCGGATATAGTTGAGCACGCAGCGATTGGCGAAGAAGCCGCGGCCGTCATTGACCAGGATCGGCGTCTTCCGGATGGCGCGCACGAAGTCGAGCGCGACGGCAATGGCCTTGTCGCCGGTCTTGGCACCCTTGATCACCTCGACCAGCAGCATCTTGTCAACAGGCGAGAAGAAATGCACGCCGATGAACTGCTCGGGTCGGGCCGAGTTCTCGGCCAGCGAGGAGATCGGCAGCGTCGACGTGTTCGAAGCGAAGATGGTGTCCTTGCCGATCACCGCCTCGATCTTCTTGATCACCTCGGCCTTGACGGTGCGATCCTCGAACACGGCCTCGACGATGAGGTCGACGCCGGCCAGCGCACCGAAATCGGCCGTGGCGGTGATGCGGCCGAGTAGGGCTTCCTTGTCCGCCATCGAGGCGCGGCCCTTCTTGATCTGGCCGGTGATCAAACCGTCGGAATGGGCCTTGCCCTTGTCGGCGGCTTCCTGGTCGCGATCGACCAGCACCACGTCGAGCCCGGCCAAAGCCGAGACATAGGCGATGCCCGCGCCCATGAAACCGGCGCCGACCACGCCGACGCGCTTGAGGTTCGACGGCGGCAGGGCCGGACGGCGCGCGCCCTTGTTGAGCTCCTGCATGGAGACGAACAGGGTACGGATCATCGAGCGCGCCTCGGTCGAGCGCAGCACATGGGCGAAATAGCGCGATTCCACCGTCAGCGCGCGGTCGAAGGGCAGCTGGAGGCCCTCATACACCGTCTGCAGGATGGCGCGGGCCGCGGGATAATTGTCGTAGGTCTCGCGGCGATAGAGCGCGTTGGCCGGCGGGAATACCATCATGCCGGCCTTCGAATAGACCGGGCCTGCGGGCAGGCGGAAGCCTTCGACATCCCAGGGCGCCACGGGCGAGCCGCCGTCCCTGATCCAATCCTTGGCCTTGGCAACCAGCTCCTCGCGCGGGGCGACAGCGTGCAGCAGGCCCATCTTCTGAGCCTGGCCGATGCGCAGCTGGTCGCCCTTGAGCAGCATCTGCAGGGCCTGGTCCGGCTTCATCAGGCGGGACACGCGGGTGGTGCCGCCGGCACCGGGGAACAGGCCGACCTTGACTTCAGGCAAGCCGACGCGGGCCTTGTCATTGTCGGAGGCGCCGACGCGATAGTGGCAGGCCAGGGTGAGTTCGAAAGCACCGCCCAGGCAGACGCCGTTGATGGCGGCGGCGAAGGGCTTGCCTGCGGTTTCGATGCGGCGATAGAGCTGCGACAGGAAGCGGCTCTCGGCAAAGAAGGTCTCCATCGCCTTGTCTTCGCCGAGCTCGGCCCGCGCCTTGGCGTAACGCTGGCCCATGCCCTCGAGCATGGTGAGATCGGCGCCGCCGGAAAAGGCGTCCTTGCCCGAGGCGATGACGCAGCCCTTGATGGCGGCATCGGAAGTCACGCGCT
This sequence comes from Labrys neptuniae, assembly GCF_040797145.1. NCBI lineage: Bacteria > Pseudomonadati > Pseudomonadota > Alphaproteobacteria > Hyphomicrobiales > Xanthobacteraceae > Labrys > Labrys neptuniae. Next base: position 262,060 of record NZ_JBFNQD010000007.1, read on the forward strand.
CGAGAACCTGGCCGAGTTCTTCCATCACCTCCACGGTGATGACGTTCATCGAGCGACCTGGCATGTCCCAGGTGGCGAGGGCGATGCCGTCGCTGTCGACATCGAAGCGGAAATTGTTCATCTCAGATCCTCTCGATGATGGTGGCGGCACCCATGCCGGCGGCAACGCACAGCGTGATCAGGGCTGTCGACTTGCCGGTGCGCTCGAGTTCGTCGAGGGCGGTGCCCAGGATCATCGCACCGGTGGCGCCGAGCGGATGGCCCATGGCGATGGCACCGCCGCAGGGATTGACCTTGGCCGGATCGAGGTCGAAGGCCTGCATGTAGCGCAGCACGACCGAGGAAAAGGCCTCGTTGATCTCGAACAGATCGATGTCCGCCTTGCTCATGCCGGCCTTGCGCAGCAGAAGCTCGGTGACGTCGACGGGGCCGGTCAGCATCAGGGCGGTATCCGAACCGATCGAGGCCGCCGCCCGAAGGCGGGCCCGCGGCTTGAGGCCGAAGCGCTTGCCGGCCTCGGCCGAACCGATCAGCACGGCGGAAGCGCCGTCGACGATGCCGGAGGAATTGCCGGCGTGGTGGACGTGGCTGACCTTCTCGACCTCCGGATGCGACTGCACCGCGACGGCGTCAAAGCCGCCCATCTCGCCCATCTGCACGAAAGAGGCGTTGAGGGCGGCCAGGGACTGCATGGTGGTAGCAGGGCGCATATGCTCGTCCTTGTCCAGGATAGTCAGGCCGTTGATGTCCTTGACGGCGATGACGGACTTGGCGAAGCGCCCCTCGCTCCAGGACTGGGCGGTGCGGCGCTGCGACTCAACCGCATAGCCGTCGACGTCGTCCCGCGAGAAGCCATATTTGGTGGCGATCAGGTCGGCTGAAATACCCTGGGGCATGAACCAGGTCGGCACCGCGCTGGAGGGATCGAGCGCCCAGGCGCCGCCCGAGGCCATCATGCCGATGCGCGACATGCTCTCGACGCCGCCGGCGACGACGAGATCCTTCTGGCCCCCGGCGATCTGGCCGGCCGCCAGGTTCACCGCATCCAGGCCCGAGGCGCAGAAACGGTTGATCTGCACGCCCGGCACCTTCTCGCCGAGACCGGCATGCAGCGCGGCGATGCGGGCGATGTCGCCACCGGCCTCGCCGATCGGATCGACGCAGCCGAGGATGACGTCCTCAACCGCATTCTCGGGGAGTTCGTTGCGCTTGGCCACGGCCCGCAGCGTCTGGCTCGCCAGCGACAGGCTGGTGACCTCATGCAGGGCGCCGTCGGCCTTGCCCTTGCCGCGCGGTGTGCGCACGGCGTCGTAGATGAAGGCTTCGCTCATTGGGTCTCTCCCTGGGAGCGCGGACATCCTGTCCGCTCTTCCCCATCAGATTATCTGGCCTGCAAGGGCGGACAAGATGTCCGCGCTCCGATCAAAACGCCTCGGCCGACAGGGCCATCACGTCGCCGGCACCGACGGTGACGCGGGCCAGGCGCAGTCCGGTTTCCGGCAGCAACCGATCGGCAAAGAATTTCGCCGTAATCAGCTTGTTCCTCGCAAAATCGCTCTCTCCCATTGCCAACGCTGCCTTGGCCATCTGCGCCCACATATAGCCGAGCGCCACCAGGCCGAAGAGATGCAGGTAATCGGTCGAAGCCGCGCCGGCATTGTCGGGCTTGGCCAGGGCATTCTGCATCAGCCACATCGTTGCCTGCTGCAGATGGCCGGCCGAAGCCTTCAGGGGCGCAATATAGGGCTTGAGGGCCTCGTCCGCCTCATAGGCCTTGAGGAAACCGTTCAATTCCCCGAGATAGGCCATCATGGCACGGCCGCCGTCACGCGGCAGTTTGCGGCCGACGAGGTCGAGGGCCTGGATGCCGTTGGCGCCTTCATAGATCAGGGTGATGCGGGCGTCGCGCACGAACTGTTCGACACCAACCTCGGCGATATAACCGTGGCCGCCGAACATTTGCTGGCTATTGATCGCATTCTGCAGGCCGTTTTCGGTGAGGATGGCCTTGACGATCGGGGTCAGCAGGCCGAGACGATCGTCGGCGGCCTGGCGGGCGGCCGCATCGGGCGAACGGCGATGGATATCGGCCTGCAGCGCGGTGGCGAGCGCCAGAGCGCGGCCGCCTTCGTTGAGGGCGCGGGCCGTCATCAGGGTGCGGCGGACATCGGGATGCACGATGATCGGATCGGCCGCCTTGTCGGCCTCCTTGGCACCGGTGAGCGCCCGGCCCTGCAGACGCTCGCGGGCATAGACCGCGGCATTCTGGGTGGCGACCTCGCCGAGCGCCAGGCCCTGCATGCCGACGGCCAGCCGCGCCTCGTTCATCATCACGAACATGGCGGCGAGGCCCTTGTTCTCGACACCGACGAGATAGCCGGTCGCCTCTTCGTAGTTCATCACGCAGGTCGCATTGGCGTGAATGCCCATCTTCTCCTCGATCTTGCCGCAGGAGACCTTGTTGCCGGCGCCGAGGGAGCCGTCGGCATTGACGAGACGTTTCGGGCAGACGAACAGCGAGATGCCCTTGGTACCCGCTGGCGCGCCCTCGATGCGGGCGAGCACCAGATGCACGATATTGTCGGCGAGGTCATGCTCGCCGGCGGAGATGAAGATCTTGGTACCGGAGATCTTGTAGGAGCCATCGCCGGCGGGCACGGCCTTGGTGCGGATCAGGCCGAGATCAGTGCCGCAATGCGGCTCGGTGAGGTTCATGGTGCCGGTCCATTCGCCGGCTATCATCTTGGGCAGATAGGTCTGCTTCTGCGCGTCGCTGCCATGCTCGAGCAAAGCCGCGATGGCGCCCTGGGTCAGGCCCGGATACATGCCGAAAGCCAGATTGGCGCCCGAGACGAATTCCTGCATGACCGAGTTGAGCACCGCCGGCAGTCCGGCGCCGCCATATTCCGCCGGGGCCGGCAAGCCGACCCAGCCGCCTTCGCGGTAGGCCTGGTAGGCCGGCTTGAAACCATCCGGCGTCGTCACCGTGCCGTCGTCGGAACGGATGCAGCCTTCACGGTCGCCGCTGGCATTGAGAGGCTGCAGCAACTCCTCGCACATCTTGGCGCCTTCGCCGAGAATAGCGCCCACGGTCTCGGGCGAGACGTCCTCGAAGCCGGGGAGATTGTTGTATTTGTTGATGTCGAGCACGTCGTTGAGGAGGAACATCACATCCTCCACGGGAGCCTTGTAGCTGGGCATCGGTCTGCTCCTGTTGAATTATTTCTGCTGGCGGCCGAGACGACCGCGCACGATGTCGCGCGCATGGCTGAGTTCGGCATAGGCGTGGTCGATGTCGCGGCGGCGGCGGTCGAGCTCGGCGAGCTTCTCCTCGAACCGCTCGAGGGCGACGCGCAGCTGCGTGGCCTGGCCATCGCCGAGATCGTAGAGGTCGAGCATCGACTTGACCTCCTCGAGCGAGAATCCGACGCTCTTGCCCATCAGGACGAGCTTGAGGCGTGCGCGATCGCGACGGGAATAGATGCGCTCCTGCCCCCGCCTGGTGGGGATCAGCAGGCCCTTCTCTTCATAGAAACGCAGGGTACGCGAGGTCACCTCGAATTCGGTGACCAATTCGTGGATGGTGAACTGCTCCTTGCGCTGTCCACCCTTGCGCGGGTCGGTTGCTTCTTCGGCGAATGCCATCTCGCTCAGTGACATCGGAGACCCCTGCTTTGCAGATGACCGGGAGATATATTCAGTTTACGTTAACGTCAAGATATGATCGTAAAAAAATGAAACCTTTGAGCGCGAAGTTTGTTCCTGCCCCCCGCGCGCCAGAACCCCTATCCGCGCCGCTGCCCGTAGAGTTCGCAGAGGGTACCGCTGTAGGGCGGGGGCAACTCGGTCGAGCCCCACCGCTCCGAACCGAGCCTTCTGGTCTCAGCGATGGAGGCCTGGTTGCGGGGTGGATGACATGGACGATCTCCTGCCACCCCAGTTCCTCTTAGACCCCGATGACGCAGCGCGTCGCAGCCTCCGTGGCCATGGCTCGAAACCCACCACCCCAGGCAGGCGCAGGACCGGCCTGGCCGTCGCAAACGCGGATCCCAGCACAATTGCCTCAATGCCCTCCGTCGCCATGCCCGCAGCCGCCATGGCCATCCCCGCTACCGACCGGAGCATCGGTGTCGCTGGCGTCCCACTCCGATGCCGCAAAAGCGAAAGAGAGCGGGCGCAAGTGGCGCCGTCTGGAAAGGCGCCGCCTCTCCCAGGCCGCCGAACCCCACAGAATGGCAATCACCAACCCCAGGCCTATGAACAGGCCACCCAGAGCGAGCAGGGCCGTGGTGTAAATGTCGTTTTCCATGCTGCCTCCTGGTGTCACCCCGAAAACAAATGGCCGTCTGCGGAAGAACCCTAGCCGAAATCGGCTCAAGGTCCAGGCCGGCGTCGCTTCACGGTGCCGTGGCAACCTCGGCAAAGGTGATCCGGTCGCGTGCGACTTCCTGGCGTTGCGGCGGGGTCAATCCCGCCTCGGCCTTCTGCACCAGGCTTGGTCCGAACAGGCTCTCATCCGGCCAGTCGCGCCAGGGATTCGAGGTCATGTCCAGGCCGACGACCCCGCCCGACATATTGTAGACGAGGGGCCCGGAATTCTGGAACCCGTCAGGAATGGCGGCAAGGCTCACCTTCCTGCCGGTGGCGAGTTCATACACAAAGCCGCCCTTGCGCCCGCTCAGATCAGTCGTCCGGACATAGCGCCCGCTTGGATCGAGCCCGTCGACCTTCTCGTTCGTCGTCTTGACTTCGGTCATCTCATCGCGGGCGAGATCCCAGATTTCCAGGAGCCCATCGCCCAAGCCGATGGAAGAAGCGCCGATCAGATATTTGCGTGTGGGATCGCACAACACGCGCTCAATGGACGCATCGATCGAGCGCAGATGGGTGGTGCGGCTCTCGCGCAGATCGAAGATCGCCACCGCATTCCCGCCGGGTGCCTTCTGCGCACGGATCAGGTCGGCCTGAAGCCTGAGGCAGATCGCATCATTGCCGCCGAAGACGGCGGAAGCCACTTTCGAGGCGTTGACCTTGCCAAGGCCAAGCGCACTTTCCTTGATCCGGATCATGGGCTCGCCCGTGGCGACGTCAATGACCGTCAGGAACCCGGAATTGTCGCCCGCCAGCAGCAGACGGCTCTCATCCGGACTGAAATCCATCATGGAGACCGCGCCTTCGCGCGGCAGGTCGAACAGCTTGGTGCCATCAAGCCCGTTCAAGACCGAGACCTTGCCGGAGGAGCTCACGGCGAGGAACTTGCCGTGTGGGCTGAACAGCAGATTGCGGGCGCCCGTCTCAAGAGCCAGCCTCGCCACGATCTTGCCCTTGTCCGTCGACCACAAATCGAGTTCGCCGGACTGGTAGTCGGCACTGGACGCCAGGAGGCCAACGCGGTTCAGCGGCGAGACAGCAGTCCAGAGGATGGTCTTGCCCGTGTCGACGGGCAGCTTGATCTGGCGGCTCTGAACGGCGGTGTAGAGCGCCAGATAGGCCTTGGGAAAGCGCTTCAGCGCAGTATCGTCCGACTGGGAGGGTAGTCCCTTCAGCGCCTCGATGATCGCCGCCTGCTTGTCACTGTCCTGGTAGAGCAGTTCCAGCGAACGGGTGGCATGATTGTTGGAGACGGACTGGGCCTCGGCCAGGGTCTGGCCGCCGCCGAGCTTGAGCTCGTCGGTCAGGGAGGATTTCATCCAGGGCGTCTGGGCCCAATCGGTCTCTTCCCCCACCGCCTTGGTGACGTCGCTCATGATGCGCTGGATCGAATAGCCGGAGGTGCCGACCGCCTTGACGAAGGCACCGGTGAAGGGGCTGAGCTCGCCCTTGCCGTCCAGCGCCACCGCATTGGGCGAGGTGGCATAGGCCACCATCAGCCCGCGCGCCTGCACGGCGCCCGGCGCTGCCGTGGCTCCCGCCCCCTCGACCCGGGCGAGGCCGCGCCCGGTCGAGACCGAAAGCCCGGCCTGACCGCCCTCGGCCATCGGGTTGTTGCGGCAGGCATCGAGGAAGACCAGGGTCGCCTTCGCGCCTTTCTGCAGCGTGTCGACGATCGGCTGCACCGGCACGAAGCCATGCTGGAGATCCTTCGAGGTGGCATCGACGGCCACCAGGTAGTTCTCATCTTTGATCTGGATACCGTGGCCGGAATAGTAGAACATCGCCACATCGGCCCCGGCCGCCCCGGCATAGGCGGTGGCAAGGCAGTTCTGCAGGCTCGCGCTGTCGGCATCGCCGGCGAGGAAGACCTCGAAGCCGAGCGCCCCCATCGCCTTGGCCACGGCCTGCGCATCCCGAGCCGGATTGGGCAGGGCCGGAATGCCATTGCCATAACTGCCATTGCCGACGATCAGCGCCACCCGTTTGCCGCTCACCCCGGCCGGTGCGGCCCGATGCTCGCAAGTGCCGGCGGCGTACGCGGAACCACCCGGACCGGTTGCAAAAAACCCAAGGGTCGCGATGAATGTGATGGCAATCAGGCCACGAATGCTCTTCATGATTCCCCCAGACTCACGCTTGCTTCCCTGAGGTCAGCGCGAAGTTTGACGTAAACACGGCGGAAGGTCGAGCCTCCGGGTAAGCATGCAGGACTACGAGAAACGATACCGGGACCTGCGCGCAGCCGGCCTGCCGGGTTGGGCCGGAGATTGTCATGCCGGCAACCGGCTGAAGCTCGCTGCGATGTTGGACGACCTCCATCGATCCGATCTCCTGCCGCCTGCCCCGTGCCCTGCCCTCGAACTCGGCTGCGGCAATGCCGCCATGGCAGCCCTGCTGCTGGCCGAACGCGGCTATCGGGTGCACGGCATCGATATCTCGCCAACGGCCATCGACTGGGCCCATGAAACCTTTGAGGCCGCCGGGCTTGCTGGCCATTTCATCCGGGGCGATGTGCGCACCATGCCCGATTTCGAGGCGGCATCTTTCGCTTTGGTCTTCGACGGCGCCTGCCTGCACTGCCTGATCGGCGCGGATCGCAGCCTTTGCCTGGCGGAAATTCGCCGCATTCTGCAGCCAGGCGGCATCTTCATCGCCAGTACCATGTGCGGCCCGCCGCGTTCGCCCGAAGCGTGTGCCCGCTATGACGTGGAACACCAATGCCTTGTCGACGGCGGCGTTCCAAGCCGTACTCTCAGGCCGCTGCCGGCACTCCTGGCCGAATTGGGTGAGGCCGGATTCGACATCGTGGATCACCGTATCCACCGCAATCCCTGGTGGGACCACGCCACGATCGTCACCCGCCCGGCTTCTCGCCTTCAGAATTTGTAGCTCACGCCGAGCAGGGCCGTAGTCTCGTGGAAACGGACCTTGCCTGGATTGGCCGCCCGGATCCGCCATTTGCCGAAATCGCTGTAGCGCACCTCGCCGCGCACCGACCAATTGTCGTTGAGCGCATATTCGAGGCCGGCGCCGACGGTCCAGCCGGCCCGGGTGGTACTGGCCGAAAAAGCCCCGAGGCCGGGGGCGTTGACGTTGTATTTCTGGTTGGCGAAGGCGACGCCGGCGGTCAGATAAGGCAGGAAGCGGTCGAAGGCATAGCCGACCCGCCCGCGGATCGAGCCCTGCCAGTCGCTCTTGAAGCGGACGCTATAAGGGACGGCACCGGCGACGCTGTGGCGCGTCTTCGACAGGGAGGTGTAGTCGATGTCGCCTTCCAGCCCGACCACCACATTGTTCTCGAACTGGTAATTGTAGCCGGCATGCAGGCCGCCGATGAAACCGACGTCGTTGAAATTCTGACGATAGCCGCCGGTGTCGGCACTGATCCTGGCATTGCCGAACACGGCCCCGGCATGGGCACCAACATAGAAGCCGGTCCAGCTATAGGGCACCACCGGGGCGATCGGCTCGGCGGTGGTGTAGCCGAGGTCGGCGGCCAGGACCGGGGTGGCGCTCGCGATGAGGGCGGCTAGGGCAAGACGCAGACGCATGGGACAGTTCCTGTTGGGGATTGCTGTCCTGTTGATGACATGACCTGCGATTCCTGCCTGTATCGTCAGAAACAGGCCCTATCTGCCATCGACGAGGCCTATTTCGCCAGCACGAAGGCCTGCAGGGCTGCCAACGTGTCCGCCCCGTAGCTGCCGTCCGGGGCGCGATTGAGCAGGCCGGCCTTGGCCAGCCGCTGCTCGACGGCCTTGCGCAGCTGCGGCGTAAGCGAGGTCGAGGCCTTGTCGATCAGGAGACCGCGGGCCACCGGCGAGCCGCCCCTCAAGGCTTCCAGGCCGTAATCGGCCGCCTTGCCGGGATCGCGCTTGATGCCACCAGCCCCCGCCATCAAGAACGGTATCAGGCTGGCCTTGGCATTGAGGTTGCCGATCGCCGCGGCCCTCTCGAAGAAATCCGTGGCCCTGCCGAAATCGCGCGGCCCGCCAATGCCGTTGGCCGCCATGTTCCCGAGCATGACGTTGCCGTCGCCATCGCCCAGTTCGGCCGCACGCTGGAACAGCTTGCGGGCCGTGGCGAAATCCTTCACCGCACCGGTCTGGCCGAGCAGCACATAGCCGACCCGCAGCATGGTCTGGGTGTGCTCGGTCTCGACGAGCTTGTCGATCCATTGGCGCGCCTCTCCGGCATTCTTGGGCACGCCCGTGCCCTGCAGATAGAGCACGGCCAGGAAGCCCATCGCCTGCGGATCGCCGGTGTCGGCGGCCTTCCGGTACCATTGCGCCGCCTGCACGGCATCGCGCGGGCGGCCGGTGCCATTCTCGAACTCGATGGCGATATTGCGCATGGCCGAGATATTGCCGGCCGCCGCGGCCTGGTCGAACAGGGCCACGGCACGCGGCAGATCCATGGGGCCGCCCTCGCCCGTCTCCAGCATCAGGGCCAGGTCCGACATGGCCGAGACCGAGCCCGCGGCGGCGGCCTTGGTCAGCAGGTCCCGCGCCTCGGCATCGCTGCCGGCGACATCGAGCGCCCGCGCCAGCTGGAACTGCACGCGCCGATCCTCGGGAGCGGCGGCCAGGGCCGCCCGGCAGGCTTCGACGGCCAGGCGGGGCTGGATGCGGTTGAACTCGACACCGGGCACGCCGGAGGGGCGATCTATGTCCTGTGGCGAAGCCGCCATCTTGTCGCATCCTTCCACCGCAGCCTGGGCAGCAGCGTCGAGTGGCGCGGGTGCGGGCGTCTGTGGTGCAGGCGTGGGCAATACAGGCGGCACCGGGGTGGGCGCCGCAGCCCCGCCCGCGAAATAGAAATCGCCGAGCAGCGAGAAGGTCACCTCGGGCAGTTGCCGTTCATTGGTAGCCTTGTAGACATTGGCGGCGACACGGCGGAACAAGGCACCGATCTCGACCCCAGGCTTGCCGACCTCCCCCAGAAAGGCCGCGGCAAAGGGGCTGTTGCGGCCGCCGCCATCGGCGGCGACGGCGCCGGGCTGGGTGGAATAGGCGATCACGCTGCCGGCCGTCTGCTGGATGCGCGCGAGGCCGCGGCTGATGCCGATCGAACGCGTCGGACTCGCCTTGGACAAGAGCTGCTGGGCCAGGGGATTGTCGCGGCAGGCATCGAGCATGACGATGCGCACGCCGTTGGCGCGCTGCAGGTCGTTGAGGATGTCGTCGACCCGCGCCATCTCGTAATTGACATCGCCGACGCCGGTCAGCTTGGCATCGACGGGCATCAGATAGTTCGAGCCCTGGAACTGGAAACCGTGGCCGCCATAATAGAACAGCGCCGCGTCGGCGCCGTCGGCCTCATTGGCGAAACGCCTGAAGGCATCGTCCATGCCGCGCTTGTCGAGGTCATAGCCTTCGACCACCGTAAAGCCGACCGCCTTCAGGGCCTTGGCGACGTCGGTGGCATCGTTGCGGGGATTGGGCAGCGGCACGGTGTTGCGATAGGCCGAATTGCCGATCACCAGGGCGATGCGCTTGTCCGCCCAAGCGGGAGCGGAGAGAGCCGTGCACCCGACCAGCACAAAGGCAAGACCGGCAAGCATCGGCCGGAGTGAAAACCGCATCCTCGAAGCTCCCTGTCGCTGCCTGCGCCGGACCGTCGGCCGAAGCAGAGCCGTCGGCAATGCCCCAGGGAACAGATCGGGCGAGGCGGCGTCAAGGCTGTCATGCGAGGTTTAAGAAACACCACACCTGGGACTGCAGACGTCCCATCCATCCCTTGGAACCGCTGTATTTGCAGGAAAGAACAGGTGCGAGAGACCTTGTGCTGCGACCGCAAGCTGTTGCTTCAAATCGATATTGACATGACCACAGCAGCGCTGACCATATGCCAATGATTGGAGACGTTATGAGCGAGCTTATCGGGATCGGTCTTTACACGCCGGCAGAGGCAGCGCGTTTGACGCGGGTGCCGGCGGCGAAGATCGTTCGCTGGTTGAACGGCCATATGATCAAGGGCCAGCCCTACAAGCCGTTGTGGCAATCGCAGATTGATCTGGAAGACGGCCACACCTATCTCGGTTTTCGTGACCTCATGGAATTGAAGGTGGCAGCGGAATTCATCAAGCACGGCGTCTCCGCCATACGCGTTCGAGCAGCTATTGAAGTCGCCCGGGATGTGTATGGATACGACCATCCACTTTCGACCGATCGGTTCAAAACCGATGGCAAAGATATATTCCTGCGAGTTATTGACGATATCGCCGATGGTTCAGAGCAGGAGAAGCTTCTGAATACGTTTCATCGGCAGTATACTTTTGCACATATTATCGAGCGCTCGCTGAAGGGCGTGGAGTTCGATGAAACCGGTGCGCCATCGCTCTGGTGGCCCGTCGGTCATAGGGAGCGGATCATTGTCGATCCAGCTCGGTCGTTCGGACAACCTATCGACGAGGTTTCCGGCGTCCCGACCAGCGTTCTTGCTGCTGCCGGGCGTGCCGAAGGGGCTGGACCTGCTGCGCGGGCATTTGACGTGCCCCTTACGTCGGTAAAACGAGCAATGAAATTTGAAATGCAGCTTGAGAAAGGCCTTGCTGCTTGAATGTCATGTTCGACAATTGCACTTCGCCTGTGCTCGCGTCGACGTTAGACGGATATATCACGCACCTCGGCCATCGGGCATTTCATATTAAGGATGTTCCTGGGCTGCCAGGTGGACGGAATGCGAAAGATGTCGATTGGATCAATCATCTTCGTAGCTCCCCTGAAGTGTGGATTTTCGTGACCGGGGATAGCCGAGTGCTAAAGAACCCTGCGGAGAGGGCGGCACTTCGATCCGCGGGCCTGCATGGCTTCGTGCTGGCACCAGCATATCAGAAGTCGCCAAGCCATTTGATCGCCTCCACCATTGTTTTGAAGTGGCCTGAGCTTGAGCAGTTCACTAAACTGGTTGCAGCGCCTTCAATGTTTGAAATTCCCATAGGGAAGAATACAAAGCTCAAGCAGATCAAGTGGTAAGTATTTGCCCTTGATTGAGGCTGAATTCAATATGAGCATCCAGACTGCAAACGTCTCGCTTGTCGGTCCCTCTACCGCAAACCGTCCTCGCCCTTGATCTCGGCCTTGGTCAGGCCGCCGACACGCGGCAAGGGACGCCCGCTGTCGGTGACGACGATGGCGACCAGGATCTCGTCGGGGCGCGGTGCGTCGGGCACCCGCACCTCCATGGCATCGAAATGGCTGCGCACATAGGCCGCGTCCTTGTGGCCGAGCGGCACGTCGAGCACGCCGCCGAGGCCGCAGCGCTTCTTGGCGGACGGGATCAGGGCCGCGCCCTTGCCGAGCACCTTGCGCACCGGCGTGCCCATTTTCGGATGCAGGATGGCGGCGGCATGTTCGAGTTCGCCATTCTCGCCCACGGCCGCAGCCTTGCCATAGCTCTCGGCGGCTGTCCCCTCGATGCCGAGGGCGTCGACCGCACGCTGGGTGAGCAGGGCGCCGAGCTCCTCGCCGATCTCCATCAGCGGCGTGAGATCCTCGACATAGCGGCCGGCGAAGGGATTGGCGATCACGGCAATCGCAGCCGCGCGCCTCGTCGGCGGCTCGATGGGACGATCCATCTCGCGGCGCACTTCCTCGACGAAGGTGACGAGCTTGCGGATGCTGGCTGGCATGATGATGGTCCTTTCCGGAGCAGAGTTAGGTCTCGCCGGTCAACAGGTGAATCGAATTCATTCGACCTTTGTCATTGCCGGGCTTGACCCGGCAATCCAGGGCCCCTTTCCAGACATCGAAGGCGGGACTTCTGGACGCCCGGGTCAAGCCCGGGCATGACAAAGGTGGCGCTTCAGTTATTTCCGGACGATGCCTCAGCGCAGACCGTCCACGCCCTTGACGTCCTTGGCCGCGAGGCCGCCGACGCGGGCGTGGATGCGTGCGCCCGTGGTCATCACCAGGACGAGCAGGAGTTCGTCGGCCTTCGGTCCATCGGCGAGCCCCACCTCCATGGCGTCGAAATGGCTGCGCACATAGGAGGCGTTGATATGGGTGACGGGCACGTCGAGCCGCGTGCCGGGGCCGCCGAGCTTCTTGGCCGACGGCACGATCGCCTTGGCGTCCCCGAGAATCTCGCGCATGGCATAGCCGCCGGGCACATGCCAGAGCGCGCCATGCTCAAGTTCGCCGGCGGCGCCAACGATGGCGCCCTTGCCGTATCCCTGGACATCCCCGGCCTTGCCGCCAAGCGCCGCCAGCAAGGCGGCGGCCATCTCGACGCCGAGTGGCTTCAACTCCTCCATGAAGGGCGCAATCTCCTCGACATAGCGCCCCGCAAAGGGGTTGTGGATCACGCTCAGAATGGCGCCGCGCTTCAGCGGCACGGCGCTGATGGGGCCGCCCTCATGGAAAATCTCTTCGACGATGACGGCGCGCTTGCGCAGGACGATTTCGGGCATGTCAGGCGGCTTTCGGTTGCAGCAAGGTGTTGGCAGTCGACACCAGTGTGGTGACGCCGGCAAGGTGGAGGGCGGCGGCACGGATCAGCCCGCCGCCGATGAGGCCGCGAGCCTTCTCTTCGCCTGCCCGCAGGGCCAGGGCGATGTCCTCGCGCATAAGAGGTCCGACGGCACGCGTCACCAGGCGCTCACCGAGATCGCCGTCGGGCTGCAGCGAGGACGCCGGCACGCGCCGTATGGCGGGATGGCCGGGAATATCGACGGCATTGGCGATGATGGTGGCCGCCGCATCCGCCGCCGCAGCATCACCGGCCAGCACGGTGACGGCATCGGCGATGCCGAGCGAAAAGCTGCGTCCGCGCCAGCCGGAGGTGGCGATGCCGCCGATGCCCTCGCCTGCCCGCACATGGCTGCGGGCGAACAGGCTCGGCCTGTCGGGGCGGTCGACCAGGCCGATGGCGAAATCCTCGCCCTCGGCCAGATAGAGGGCGATGTCGCCGCCATTGTTGACGAAGGCGCGGTCGAGCGGCGCCACCGCGCGCATCGCCGCCAGGATCTCGTCCGCCACGGCGCCGGCGACCGCGGCCATCGGGGTGATGAAATGGCTGCCGGCATGGGGCGCGACCGCGGCCTGCATGCGCCGCGCGACCACGCCTCGGGCGAGCAGGCTGCCTGCCGTGTGTGGCGCCCGCAGCAGCGGCAGTTCCTCGCAGAGCGTTTCCAGCAGGCCCTCGAAACGCTGCGCCGCCGCTGCGTAAGCGGCCCGCACAGCCTCGGGCTCGGCCTGCGCCTCGATGATGAGATCGATCGGGCCATGCTGCAAATGCAGGCGCCTGTGATCGTTCAGGAACGCCGCCTGCGGCCCGGCCCTCATCCGTGCGACCTCCGGGCCGCATGCGGCGCGAAAGGCCAGGGATTGTCGGCACGCTGGGCGAGATCGACCCCCTCGCGCAGGCTCGATAGCGGCCTGACATGGCCCATATGGCCGCCCATCGCCTCGTAGTCGTCGAGCCGCAGGGTGAACTCGATCGGGGCGACCAGAGCCGGGGTCGGTACATAGCCGAAGGCGTTGTCGGGCAGGCGGGTGACGTCGACCATGAAGGTGATGCCGCCGCCCGGCCAGACATAGACGGGCGCGCCGCCGCAGGTGACATAAGTCAGGGCGTCCTTGACCGAGCGGGTCAGCCGCACCGGGTTTTCGGTGACCCCGGCCCTCAGGGATCCGCCGGCACCGCCGATGAACAGCACCGTGGCGAGGGCCGGCTCGCAATTTTCGGCAATGCGCTCCACCGACTCCACCAGCGATGCCGGTAGGTCCCGCGGCACCGGCTGGAGCGCCTCGTCGAGTTCGTAATAGCCGTGATGCTCCCCGGTCGTGCTCACCATCAAGAGGCGCAGGCCCGGCCAGGCGATCTTGGCATCGAACGGGCCGAGAATGGCAAGAGGGTCGTCGATATTGGTACCGCCCCAGCCGGTACCGGGTTCCGCCACCTGGAAATAGCGTCCGGGCGTGGAGCGTCGCCCCTTGAGCTTGATGCCGGTATCGGGAATGTCGAGCAGCTTGCCGGCCTGGTGCTCGGACAGAACGCCGGTGATGTGGTCGTCGACCACCACCACCTCGTCAGCCTTGCCGAGCCATTGCCGGGCAAAGATGCCGATGGTGGCCGAGCCGCAGCCGACGCGCATGCGCTGTTCGAGCTGCCCGTTGACAACGGGCGCCTTGCCGGCCTCGATCACCAGCGTGGCGCCGCCATCGACGGTCATCTCGACCGGCTTGCAGTTGCACAGATCGAGCAGGGCATCGCAGGTGACGCGCCCCTCCTTCTTCGAGCCGCCGGTGAGGTGATGCACGCCGCCCAGCGACAGCATCTGCGAGCCATATTCGCCGGTGGTGACATGGCCGATCGCCTCCCCGTTCACCCGCACCGTGCTCTGCTCGGGGCCGACGAAGCGATCCGTGTCGATCTTCACTTTGACGCCGCAATAGGAGAAGATGCCCTCGGTCACCACCGTGACCATGTCGACGCCTTCGACCTTGGACGAGACGATGAAGGGGGCCGGCTTATAGTCGGGATAAGTGGTGCCCGCGCCGATGGCGGTGACGAATTTCTCCGGATTCGGCACCAGGGAACCGTCCCATCCCTTGCTGCCGCCGAAGGGCACGAGGTCGCCACCTTCGGAAACGGTGCGTTCCAGGAGAATATGCGGATCGACCCTGACCAGCGTGCCATTGTCGTTGGCGTAGCGGTCGCAGGCCCCGGCCATGCCCGGCTTGATGTAGCACATCACCGGGCAGGCATCGCAGCGGATCTTGCCGTCCGGCGAGGCCACCGGAACCGGCGCCTCAAACTCGCTATGCGCGGAAAACTCACTATAAGAAGGCATGGAGCGAGCTCCCGAAGGCGGGTCAAATTCGTTTGTATACTAACGATACTCGACCCGGTATCCCCTTTTGTCAAGACCGGGGCGGCGCCACCGATTCACGCCGGATCAGGATCGTGTCGAGGATGTGCCTGCGTGGTGGCGCCTTGTCGCCCATGATGCGCGCCACCAGCATCTGGGCCGCGGCCGCTCCAAGTTCGTAGGAGGGCTGGGACACCACGCTCACCAGCGGAGAGACCGCGCTCGTCCAATCGGCATCGTCGAAACTCACCAGCGACAGGTCGCCGGGGATGTGAAGCCCCAGGGCCCGGGCGGCCCGGAACACTTCGAGCGCGATCTTGCTGTCGGATGCCAGCAAGGCGGTCGGTCGGCCAGAGGCCCGCAACAGATCCAGAAGTATCGTCTGCGAGCGAGCCGTCTTGGCCGCATCCAGGCGTATCTGCCGCTCTGCCTCGGCTAGGCCCGCAATATCCGAGGCTTCCAGGAAACCGGCAATGCGGTTGAGCACGGTCGTGAGGGGAATCTGTTCGGGGCCGCGATAGTGCACATCGGCGGCGGCCGTGGCGGTAATGTAGGCGAGCCGGCGGTGCCCCGCGGCGAGGAGCAATTGCGTGGCCTCCCGCGCCGCCTTGTGGTCGTCGACGAGCGCCACATCCACCGACAGCCCCGGTACGTCACGGTCGAGCAGCACCAGGGGACAAGCGCGGCCCAGGGCATCCTGAAGATGGCTGCCATCATGGCGCGTGGCCGGCGCAACGATCAGCCCGTCGACGCGCTTGGCGAGGAAGACTTCGGTGGAGGCCTTTTCCGTGGCGAGCGTCTCACCGGAATTGGACAGGATGACATCGAAGCCCGCCTGGGCCGCAACGTCGCTGATCCCGCGCACGGCCAGCCCGAAAAAGGGGTTCTCGATATCGCCGACGATCACCCCGATCGTGCCGGAACGCCCCGTCGCCATGGTGCGCGCGAGTTCGTTGGGCCGATAGTCGAGTCGCCGCGCAGCTTCCAGGATCCGTTCCTTCAGATCCGCACGCACGGCGCCATAGCCACCTAACGCCCTGGCTGCCGTCGCCTTCGACACCTGGGCGGCTCGCGCCACATCGGCGACGGTCACGGGTCGTCGGGTCGGATTGTGCTTGTCCATGCTCGCCACTATCGCCTTTGCCGGAGCTGCGTCAATGCGAAGTTTCAATTGAAGAGACCGGTCTCTCATGTTAAGAGACCGGTCTCAATAAAAAATCCAGGGGAAATAAATGAAGAATCCCAATCGACGCGACGTGATGGCCGCCACCGCGCTCGGCGCACTGGCATGGATGACGGCCGGCGGCGGGCGCGCCGCCGCGAGCAGCAATCCCTACAATCTCATCGATGCCGGAACGATCAGCGTCGGCAGCATGGGAGACGCCAAGCCCTACACCTTCACCGACGCCAACGGCGAATTCAGCGGCTTCGACATCGAACTGTTCCGGGACGTCGCGCGCAGGCTGGGCTTCGACAAGGATCACGTGACATTCACGGGGCAGGATTTCTCGGCCCTGCTTCCCTCGGTCGCCAATGGCCGCTTCGACGTGGCCGTCGCCGCCATCGGCACCACCGAGGCGCGCAAGAAAACCGTCGACTTCTCCGATGGCTACCTGGCGGGTTACCTGACGGTGCTGACTTCCCAGGCCGGGATCAAGAGCGCCGACGATCTCGCCGGCAAGCGCCTGGGCGCCGTGCAGGGTACGCTGCAGGAGACCTACGCCAAGACCCACTTCACCAAGTCGGACATCGTCAACTTTCCGGACAATAATTCGGCCATCTCCGCCCTCAACAGCGGTACGGTCGATGCCCATTTCCTCGACTACGAAGCGGCCAAGCAATATGGAGAGCGCTTCAAGGGCCTGAAGCTGGCGATCAACATCCCCTCCTTCGACGCGCCGGCCGGTTTCGTCGTCAAGAAGGGCAACGACGCCCTTCGCCAGGCCCTCAACAAGGCGTTGCATGACGCCATGCAGGATGGCACCTGGAAAACCCTCTACACCAAATGGTTCCCGGGCTCGCCGATGCCCGAGCAATATCTGCCCAAATGACATCGCCCAAGTGACGCCCTCCCAAGCGGGCCGCTTGACAGCCGGTGCTGAGGCACGGCGGGGAACACGACGCGGGTGCATCTGTTGGGAGAAATCCTGGGAGAAACCGCGTCGAGCCCGTGCTCACCCCTCTCTTGCTCCCCTTCCTTGTTTCCAAGCCAATCCGCTGGATTGGCTGGAGCGTCTTTGCGATTCCCGATGATCCCTCCCACTCGCAAGGCGCTTTAGCTTGCCACGAAAGACCACCCAATGAGCTGGTTCGATATCCTCCAGCGGAGTTTCTTCGATTGGGACTCCATGGCGGAGGTGCTGCCCAACATGCTGATGGTGGGCCTGAAGAACACCCTGATCCTGGCCGTCGCCTCGACATTGCTGGGCATCGTCATCGGCATGGTGCTGGCCGTGATGGGCATCTCCCGCGCGGCCTGGATCCGCCTGCCCGCCCGCATCTACACCGATGTCTTTCGCGGCCTGCCGGCCATCGTCACCATCCTGCTGATCGGCCAGGGCTTCGCCGGCATCGGCCGCCAGATCTTCGGGCCGTCGCCCTATCCGCTCGGCATCCTGGCGCTGAGCCTGATCGCCGGCGCCTATATCGGCGAAATCTTCCGTGCGGGCATCCAGAGCGTGGAGCGCGGCCAGCTCGAAGCCTGCCGTGCCCTCGGCATGACCTATCCCAAGGGCATGCGCCTCATCGTCATCCCCCAGGGCGTGCGCCGCGTGCTGCCCGCCCTGGTCAACCAGTTCATCGGCAACATCAAGGATTCGAGCCTGGTCTACTTTCTCGGATTGCTGGCATCCGAGCGGGAGCTGTTCCGGGTGGGCCAGGACCAGGCCGTGGTGTCGGGCAATCTATCGCCCCTGATGCTGGCCGGTATCTTCTACCTCGTCATCACCGTGCCGCTGACGCATGTCGTCAACGCCATCGACGGGCGCCTGCGCACCGGCCGCAAGGTCAGCGCGGTTACCAGCGGCCTGGAGGAGGTGCGCGAGCTCGACGAGACGCCGGCAGGCCATCCTTCGGACGCCGGAGCAGGAGCCGGCCTGCCGATGGCGATCCGGGGCGCCCGCCTCGATGTCATCGGCCTCGACATGGCCTATGGCGATTTCAAGGTCCTGAGAGGCGTGAGCCTGAAGGCCGAAGCCGGCACGATCACCTGCGTGATCGGCCCCTCGGGGTCCGGCAAATCGACGTTGCTGCGCTGCCTCAATCGCCTCGCCGAGCCCGTCTCGGGCGATATTCGTCTGGACGGGCAGAGCGTGCTGGGCATGAAGCCGGACCTGCTCCGCCGCCGTGTCGGCATGGTATTCCAACAGTTCAACCTCTTCCCCGACCATACGGCGATCGGCAATGTCGAACTCGCCTTGCGCAAGGTTCAGGGGCTTTCGACGGCCGAATCCCGCCGTATCGCCGAGGAACGTCTGGCCGAGGTAGGCCTCGCAACCCGGATGAATCATCGGCCGATCGACCTGTCGGGCGGGCAGCAGCAGCGCGTTGCGATCGCCAGGGCGCTGGCGCTCAAGCCCGAACTGATGCTGTTCGACGAAGTCACCAGCGCACTCGACCCGGAACTGGTGAAAGGCGTGCTCAATCTCATGGCACGGCTCGGCAAGAGCGGCATGACCATGGTCGTGGTCACGCATGAGATGAACTTCGCGCGCCGGGTCGCCGACCAGGTGGTGTTCATGGACGAGGGGCAGGTCGTCGAGGCCGGTCCCCCGGATGCCATCTTCGACAATCCCCAAAGCCCCCGCCTGCGGCGCTTCCTGTCGGAAATGCTGTGACGGTCCCGGCCCTCATCCAAATCCAATCTTGCCTTGAAAGTTCCAGCCATGACTGCAGCATCGTCCCCATCCCGCGCCATCGTCGTCGGCGGCGGCATCTTCGGCGTCTCGGCCGCCACCCATCTCGTCCGCCTCGGCATCGCCACCACGCTGGTGACGGAGAGCCGGCCGGCCAGCGGTGCCTCGGGGCGGTCTCTGGCCTGGCTCAATTCGTCACGGCGACGCTCGGCGGCCTATCACCAGTTGCGCATGATCGGCATCGATCGCTACCGCACGCTGGCGGCACGCCATCCGGAGGCGGCCTGGCTGCGTTTCGACGGAGGCCTGACCTGGGATGCCGATGACGCGACCAACGAGATCCGCTCCGTCTTCGCCCATGAGCGGGCCCTGGGATATGACGCCCTCCTCCTTTCCCCGGAAGAGGTTGCCGACGTGACACCCGGCATCGATCGGCGAGCGATCACGCCCCAGGGCGCGATCTTCAATCCCGGCGAAGGCTGGGTCGACCTGCCGTCGGTGATTGAGGTGATGCTGGCCGAATTCATCGAAAAAGGCGGTGCCCTGGTGACCGATGCGGGCAAGGCCAGCGTACAGCTCACGGCCGGACGCGCCAGTGGTGTCTCGATCGCCGACGGCCGCCTGTTCGAGGCCGATGCGGTTCTGGTCGCGACCGGCGCCGACGTTCCCGCCCTCGTCGCCAGGGAAGGCCGGTTTATCGCCGACGCTACCCCGATCGCACTCCTCGTCCGCACCAAGCCGATCGCAACCAGGCTGCGCGCCGTATTGAACACACCGCGCGTCGCGGTTCGCCCCACGCCGAGCGGCGCCCTCGTACTCGACTCCGCCTGGTCGGAAGAAGAAATCGTGATACGCGACGATGGCAGCTTCGAAATCCGGCAATCCACCATTCACGGTCTGCTGGAAGAAGCCTCAAGGGTGCTTGAGGGCAACCCGACGCTGGAGCTCGACGGCTACGGCGCCGGTCCCAAGCCCATTCCGGGTGACGGCGACCCGGTCTTCGGGGCCATCGAGGGCATTCCCGGCTACCACGTCGCCTTCAGCCATAGCGGCGCGACGCTTGGTCTCATCGCCGGAGAGCTCCTGGCCGGCGAGATCGCCTGGGGCTCCCCTCATCCCCTGCTGGCGCCCTTCCGGGCCCAGCGCTTCGCCAAAGCGGCCTGAAGCGCATCGCCGTCAGCTCCGCGCCGACGAGCCCTTGTCGGCGCGCACCTCGCCATCCCCACCCTTCTCGATCAGGGTGGTGACGTCCTGAAGGATGTGCGGCAGGGCGAAACCGGCCGTACAGGCGAGATAGCGCGGTTCGAAGCGGGGATTGAAGCGGGCCTTGAAACCGCGCAGCGCGTCGAAATTGGCGATGTGGTCACCGAAGCGGAACAGCAGCGGCGTGACGCGCTGCCAGGCCGGGCCGAGATTCTCGCCCGCCTGCGCCGGGTTGGGCGTCAGGCCGAGGTCGAAGCGCTTGGCACCGCGCGCCTTGGCCAGGCGGATGAGGCGCAGCAGCATGAAATCGAGCGTCGAGATGCCGAGCTCCGGCAGATAGCGCAGGATGTCGACGGCCCACTCCTCATTGTCGGCGCTGCGCATCACCACGGCAAAGCCGACCACCGCGCCAGCCCGGCGCAGGATGGCGCAGTCATTGGTCCGGATCCAGCCGGGCGAAAAGCGCCCGACGACGAAATGGCCCTCGCTTCGCCCGGTACCGGCGAGCCAGGAGCGGGACACCGCTTCCAGAGTCGGCATGATCGTGGCCGTGGCGCCGGCAGGAACCAGATCCAGGCTGAGGGCGTGGATATCGGCCCAGGAGAAGATCGCATTGGCACCGGCATAGGGTTCGTCCCCCAGGCTGGCAAGATCGACGCTGGCATGGTCGCCGATCGGCGTCAGCGTCAGGCCGGCCTCCAGATAGTCGGCCCGCATCCGTGGCGAGGCGGACAGGATCACCGGCCACAGTCTCTGCTGCTCCGCCCTTTCGCCGAAGACCCAGAGCAGGTCCTGCACCATGGCCGGATCGCCCATCGGATCGCCCAGCGCGATCGACGAGGCCCCGGCGCGGGCCACCACCATGGCGGCGTTGCCCTGGTCGTTGGCAAGCAGCATCTGGCCCGGCAGCAAAGCGAGCCTGGCCTCTGCCGAAGGCACCCGCGCGACCAGGCCCGATATGTCGATCGACGCCGCTGGCACCAGGGCGATGCCACCCTTCCAATAGGCGCTCAGGATACCGATGACGATGGCGGCTGCGACCGCCAGGCTGGTCGAGCGTAGGAAGCGCGACATCTCATCGCCATAGCCGAAGGTGACCCACAGTTCCGGCGTGTAGTCGACGAAGCGGAAGGCGAAGAAGCCGATCCACACCGTCACGGCCAGCATGGCGGCGATCGCGCCGAGCAGGAGCGGCGAATAATCGATGCCGAACAGCCAGGCACCGCGCGGAAAGGCCGGCCGGCTGAGGGCGAGCACCATAAGGGCGCAGCACAGGGTCAGCATGAAGCGCCAATCGGCGCTGCGCAGCAGGGTGGCGACGGTGGCGATCACCAGGACGATCATCGCCGTGCGCCAGGCGGCCTCCATGCGCCGGATCAGGCCACGCGCCAGGAACAGCAGCGCCACGCCCGAGAGCGATGCGATGACATGGGCCGTCTCCACCACCGGCAACGGCACCAGGCTGGTGAGCAGGATGCGGCGGGCTTCGGTGGCCGGCACCGCGCCGGTGATCAGCAGGGCACCACCGGCAAGGAACATGGCGCCCGCCACCAGGATCGGGGCGAGCGGCTTCATGATGCCGGCGACCTGGTCGACCATCTTGCCGACGACATGGCGCCGGCGCGCCAGCTCATAGGCCCCCAGGATCGCCAGAGCGAGGGCGAAAGGCACGAAATAATAGATGACGCGGTAGAGGATGATACGGCCGAGCAGATCGTCCTTGGCGATGGTCGGCAGCGCGATCAGCATGGTGGTCTCGAACACGCCGATGCCGCCGGGCGCGTGGCTGAGCACGCCGAGGAAAGCCGCCAGCACATAGATCACCATGAAGGTGAAGAAGGGCACGCTCGCCGCCTGGTCCGGCAGCAGGATGTAGAGCGCGCCGGCCCCGGCACAGACATCGAAGATGCCGAGCACGATCTGCGCGGCGGTGACCTTGCCGCCCGGCAGCGGCATCGACCAGCCCTCGACGGCAACGACACGCCGGCCGGTCGAGACATAGCCGACATAACCGACGATCACCGCGATGATGGCGACGCCGATCGACATGTTGAGCGAGAGCGGCAGATGGTCGACGCCCGCCACCGATCCCGGCACCAGCACCAGGCCGAGCGCCAGCACCGCGCCCATGCCGAGCCAGAAGGTCAGGGTGCACACCAGCGTCAGCGCCGCGATCTGCGGCGCCGACAGCCCGGCTCCACCATAGACGCGGTAGCGCACCGCGCCGGCGGTCAATAGCGGCACGCCGAGCGTGTAGCTGATCGCATAGGAGGTGAAGGAGCCGATGGCTGCGGTGGAATAGGGAATGTCCTTGGCGCCGATCTGGCGTAGCGCCAGGCCGTCATAGCCGGTCAAGGCCAGATAGGAGAGCGC
Source organism: Labrys neptuniae (assembly GCF_040797145.1). Classification (NCBI taxonomy): domain Bacteria; kingdom Pseudomonadati; phylum Pseudomonadota; class Alphaproteobacteria; order Hyphomicrobiales; family Xanthobacteraceae; genus Labrys; species Labrys neptuniae. The sequence continues at coordinate 284,680 of NZ_JBFNQD010000007.1, forward strand.
GGTGAACAGGATCGACAGAGCGATTGCCATGGTCGGCGTGGCGGTGAAGGCGGCCACCACCTTTTCCGGTTCGACACCACGCAGGATCGAGGCCAGCACGACGAGCGCACCGACGAACAGGCCGATCGACAGGATCGGCCCGACATAGCGCCAGGGCACGCGGCGCAGCAGGCGCCGCACGGTGGAGAGCCTCTCATTCTCAGGCGGCAGGACGAGCAATCTCGCGGTCTGCTTGTTCTCGTCCTTGTTCGCCGTCACACACCAACTCCCGAAATACCGGCTCTTGTCGAACGGCTTGCCTTATGCGCGCAGGAAGACCGAATTGTGAAGAGGGGCGTGGTGCGATTTGGCACGCCCGGAGTTCCAACCTTCATGCGCCATCGATCGCCTTCAACCTTGCCAGCATCGCCTCGACCTCCGCCTCGGGCAGTTTCGCGATGTCCTGGGCAAGGCGGTTGGCGAGCTCGGTGGCCTGCGGCGTCAGGCCGGCGGTGTCGACCACGACGCGCGGATCGGACAGCGCAGCCAGGCGCTGCAGGTCCTCGGCCTCGTCCCAGATGATGTTGAAATGGGTGATGATCCGCTGCAGCAGGATCCAGGTCGGCTGCCCGCGCTTGCCATGCTCGAGGGCCGACAGATAGGCGGCCGAGACGCCGAGCGCCTCCGCCATCTCCTTGAGGCTCTGGCCACGGGCCGCGCGCAGGGCGCGCAATCTGGCACCGAAGGGGGTCATCGGTCGCCGAGCCTGCGGATGCGGCGCAGCCGGACATAGAGGGCGCCGCTGCCGCCATGCCCGTGATGTGCCTCCTCGAAGCCGAGGATCAGCGGCCTGAGATCGGGCATGCGCAGCCATTGCGGCACGACGCGGCGCAGCACTCCGCGCTCATCGCCTGAAAACGCCATATCGCCGCCGCCGCCCTTGCCGGTGATGACCAGCACCATGGAATAGCCACGCATCTGGGCAATGGCGAGGAAGCCGCGCAAGGCGCCGTGGGCCTCGGCCTGCCGCATGCCGTGCAAGTCGATCCTGGCGTCGATGGCGCGTGTGCCGCGCACGACCTGGCGCCGCTCGCGCTTGTCGATGGGCGCTATCGGCGGTATCGGCGGCGCGGGCGGCGGCTTGACCGGACGGCTGGCCGCGGATTTCGGCTTCGCGGGCGATTTGACGGGCGTCGTCTCCGGCTCGGGCAGCGTTTCCGCTGCCTTCGTCGCGGCCTTGGCGACGGCCAGCTTGCGGCGACGGCGTTTCAGCGGGGTGATTTCCCGGGTGACGAAGGCCCAGAGCTCACTGTCTTCGGCGGTCAGTCCCTTACGGCGGCTCATGGTCGCCCCCCGGCGCCATCTTTGGCGTCAGGCTGCGATTTGGGCCATAGCGCGTAGAAGCCGCCGCCATGGCGGACAGCGCCGGCAACCGCTCCCGCCTTGGCGCCCGATCCGAAGAAGATGTCGGCGCGTGCCGGGCCGATGATGGCCGATCCCGTATCCTGGGCGATCATCAGCTTGCGGATGGGCTCGGGCTTCACCCCGCCACCGACATCGGGGATTGCCGTCTCGACGAAGACGGGCAAGCCATAGGGCCAGATCCTGCGGTCGATGGCGATGGAACGCAGCGGCGTGACCGGCAGGCCCTCGCCGCCGATCGGGCCGGCATCGGCGCCGAGGAAGGGAGCCACCTTGAAGAAGACGAAGGATTTGTTCACCCACATCACCTCGCGCGCCTGCTTGGGGTCGCGCGCCAGGAAATCCCGCAAACCCGCCATGGTGACGTCGCGGGGTGGGATGTTGAGCCTGTCGGCCACCGCCTTGCCGATGGCGGAATAGGGCTGGCCGTTCTTGCCGGCATAGGCAAAGCGCACAACGCTGCCGGTCGGCAGCCGCAGCCGCCCCGAGCCCTGCACCTGCATGAAGAAGCGGTCGACGGGATCGGCGACATAGGCGATCTCCAGGCCCTTCCCGTCGAGGGCTCCCTGCTCGATCGCCTTGCGATCCGGATAGACTTCCAGGCTGCCGTCGAGCTTGCGCCGGGCTGCGCTGTAGCCCTGGAAGCCTGGCGGTATGGCGTTGGGCTCGAAGCTGACCAGATCTGCCGGCCGGTCATAGAGCGGGGTCTGGAACTCGCCCTCGCGCACCAGCGAACCCCGGATCTCGGGCTCGTAATAACCGGTGTAGAAGGCCTTTCCGCCGGTGGGCCCGCTGCCCTTGCGCGTAGTGATGCGCCAGGCGTTGAAATGGGCCTGGAAGAAGGCGCGGGCGGCGGGCGCATCCAGCGCGCCGCGCTTCAAGGCCTCGCCGCAAAGGCGCGCGAGGTCCTCGGGAACCGGTACACCGGCATCGAGAGCGGGATTGTTCTCGGCCTGGGAGCGGCAGGAGGCGAGCCAGACCTGCCAGGCCTTGGCGTGATCGTCCCGTTTCCATCCGGCAAGCTTGCCGAAAGGCACCCGCGTAGCCGTCGCTCCCGCCGGCAGCGGCGGTGGCGACGGACGTTCGCCCGCCCAGGCTAGACTGGCCGCGACGAAGAAAGCGACGAAGGGCCCGACTCGGCGCAAGATCCCCATGACATCGATACCGTGGCCCGCCCGCCTCTTCCGACCGCGCTCAACCGCCGGTCGCCACGAGGCGCCAATTCGGATCCTTGGTGCTGGTATCGCGCGCGAATGTCCAGGTGTCGGTGACAACAGCCACCTGATCGACGCTGCCGTCGACGACCGCGCCATTCCTGTCCTTGGTGGCACTGATCATCTGCGAGACGAAATTGACGGTCAGTTCGGCGACGCGGCCCTTGACGCCGGCGGCGACGATATCGGCCTTGTCGATCGAAACGAAATTGGCCTGCACGGTCTCGCCACGCGCCTCGCGCTCGGTGATGTCCTGGGAAAACGCGTCGAAATTCTCGCGTGACAGCAGGTTCTTCAGGGTCTTGCGATCACCATTGTTGAAGGCGGTGACGATCATTTCATAGGCCGCCTTGGCGCCCGGGACGAAGCTCTGGGGCTGGAAACTCGGATCGACAGTCGCGATCGCATCGAACCCGGCTGCGAGGGGCGTGTCCTTCTCGGCAAAACCTTCCCAGCGGAAAGCTGACGTCGGCGCCTGCGTTTCGATCGGGGATTCGGCATCGCGCTGCGGCGGATTGGCGGCCCTGTCGTCGCGGGACGCAGGCTGGGCATCGCGCCGCAATCCCTCGAATGTCGGAGGCTCGGCGCCGGTGCGCTCCCCCAGCACGGAACGCAGCTTGAAGATCACGAACACCGCGAGCCCCAGAAACACCAGCGTGATGATATCAAAACTACCCATTTGTGCCTTCAGCATCCCCACCGACCGAGTGACGACTCGAAATAACGGCTCAAGCCCCCTGTGGCAATGCCACAATCCTCACCTATATGGTGTGCATCGAGCAGTTTGCCAGCTTCATGCTACCATGAAGGGCAAACATGGCCAGCATGCGGCGTATGCCGTTGCGCAAGGTCTTGCCCAGAGGGAACCGCAAAGACGCATTTTTGGCAAAACGCGTCCTTGCTCCAGGAGAAACGACACCGATGATCGCACGCAGCTTCAATGTTCCCGCTGGCTGGGCATGGCTCGGGCTGGCCGGACTTGTGATCCTGCCCTTCGCGGAAATCGCCGCTTTCGTCTGGGTCGCGAGCCGGATCGGCATCGCGCTTGCGCTGATCGCCCTGGTGGCGACCTCCTTCATCGGCGCCTCGCTGCTGCGCCGGCAGGGCACGAGCGTGTTCTCCCGCCTGATGCGGGCAATGCAGGGCGGTGAGCCGAACAACGGCGCCGCCCGCGAGAGCCTGATGGTGGCGCTCGGCGGTGTCTTGATGATCATTCCCGGTTTCGTCACCGACGTCATCGGCTTCGCCCTCCTTCTGCCGAGCCTGTTGCGGCAGTGGCGCGAAGGGCCGGCTCCTGCCCCTCAGGGGCGCACCGGCACCGCGAGCAGCGATCCCAAGGTTATCGACCTCGGTCGCGACGAATGGAAGCCGGTGGACGAGTAAGGCCGGCCCGCCGCATGCGACGAGTACGCATGCCGTTCGTCTCCCAGACAGGCTCGACCTTTGTCATTGCCGGGCCTCGACCCGGCAATCCAGCTTCAAGCGCCGGGCCGCTGGATGCCCGGGTCGAAGCCCGGGCATGACAAAGGTCAGCGTTTTTTCACGAAGAAGCCGTTGGTCGGAAGCTAGAGCCGCTGATCGACGGCCAGCTTCAGGCCAGCAGTCCCCTCGCCTCCTCGTCGCCGAGCGGCGCGGGCCGCTCGCAGCCCTGTTCGATCAGCACCGGCCGCTTCTGCTCGGCGGCGGTGAGGATGCCTTCCATCACCGCAAGGACGTGCAAGCCGATCTCGCCGCTGGCACGATGGGGACGGCCGTCGATGATGCCCCGTGCCATGTCGGCGAGGCCGAGGCCGCGATAATTGGCATTGACGGGATGGTCGGCCGGCCAGTTCGGCTGGCCGAACCGGTCGCCGGACGAAGCATGGCTTTCCCAGGCTTCGCGTGGGCGGGCCAGCGAAACCTCGCCGCCGAACCAGTTGGGATCGGGCACGCGCAGCGACGCGTCGGTGCCGTGCAGCTCGATCGGCTGCTGGCCATGGGCCCAGACATCCCAGCTTGCCAGGAAGGTGATCTGCGCACCGGACTTGAAGGCAAGCAGGGCCTGGATGCTGGTGGGCGTCTCCACCGCGATGCTCTGTCCCTTGAAGGGCGAGCCCTCCGTGGTCACCACCCTCTCCGCAAAACCGCTCTGGCTGAGGGCCATCACCGAAGCGACCGGCCCCAACAGGTTGACCAGGGTGGAGAGATAATAGGGGCCCATGTCGAAGACGGGCCCGGCGCCGGGTTTGAAGAAGAACTCCGGATTGGGGTGCCAGTGCTCCATGCCATGGCCGAGCACGGCGGCCGTGCCGATCAGCGGCCGGCCGATCTCGCCCGCATCGATCCGCAGCCTCGACTGCTGGATGGCGGCCCCCAGCACGGTATCGGGCGCGCAGCCGACCCTCAGCCCCTTCGATTTCGCCGCCTCCATCAGCGCAACGCCGTCGGTGAGGCGTGTGGCGAGCGGCTTTTCACCATAGACGTGCTTGCCGGCCGCAATCGCGGCGCGCGAGACCTCGGCATGCGCCTCGGGCACGGTAAGGTTGAGCACGATGTCGACATCGTCACTCGCCAGCAGCGCCTCGATGCTGCGCCGCTGCAGGTTGTATTTCTGGGCCTGTTTCTTGGCTGCTTCCTCCCTGAGGTCGGCGCAGGCGACGAAATCGAAATCGCGAAACAGGGCGGCGTTGAGAAGGTAGATGTCCGAAATATTGCCGCAGCCGATCAATCCGACGCGTAAGGGCATGGTGGTCTCCAGGAACTTTGGTGCGCCGGACTTCGGACCCGGCATAATTCTTCAAAATCAGGTGCCGGTCCCACGACATCGACAGTCAGTCGATGTCGCTGAGAAGGCCGGCGCACTGCGTCACACGCCGGCCAGCTTGCGCATGGCCTCGCCGCTCACCGTGGCAAAACGCTTGAGGTCCGAGGGATTGTCGTGCTCGGCAACCATGATCTCCGCGCCCGCGGCCACGCAGAGCGGCCAGATCGTCGCCCAGTCGACCACGCCGGTGCCGACATCGGCCCAGCCATCCTCATTGACCTTCTCGCCGGCCGGCGCGATGTCCTTGACATGGACGAGCGGCATGATGGCGCCATAGCGCGCGATCCAGGGCTTGGGATCGGCATTGGCCCGTACGATCCAGGCGATGTCCGCTTCCCACTTCACGCCCTCGACCAGCAGGTGCTCGATCGGATAGGAGCCATCCGGCAGGGCGATGAACTCGAAATCATGGTTGTGCCAGGCAAAGGCGTAGCCGGCCTGGCTGGCCTTGCGCGCCACAGCCGCCAGCCGGGCGCCGAACGCCTTCCATCCCGCCGCATCCCTCGGGCGGGCATCGGGCATCAGATAGGGCGCCACGATGGTTTCGATGCCCAGCGCCTCGGCAATGCGAAGATTTCCATCGAAATCGGCCTCCAGGGCATCGATGCCGAAATGGCCGCTCTTGGCGGTCAGGCCGAACTGCTTGAACAGCCGGGCCGCGGCGGGCACGTCCTGGTAGAAGGCGCCATAGGGCTCGACATTGCTGAAGCCGGCCTCGGCGATCGTCCTGAGCTGCCCCTCGAGCGGTGGGAAGTTGCGGCCCGAATAGAGCTGGAACGACAGGGGATATTGCAGAGCCATGATAGATCCTTTCATGAAATGAGAAAAATCAACGGGTTGGGTGGCAATTGCGGCAAAGCTTCTTCACAGGCGCTCTCCGCTTTCCGCGTCGAACAGCGAGGCGCGCCCGACATCGAAATGAAAACCGATCTCGTCGCCGGGCCCGCTTTCATTGTCGCCGTCGACGCGAATGGTGGCGGGCTTGCCGGCAAAGCTGGTCCACAGCACCGTCTCGGCGCCCATCGGCTCGACGATGTCGATCCTGCCGCGAGCCGCATGCCGTCCCGCCGATGCAGGACCGACATCGATATGCTCGGGCCGAATGCCCAGTACCGCCTTGCGTGCGCCGGGATCGGCAGAGAATGCGTAGGCTGCAAGGTCGATGCTCTCGCCGGCGGCCTGGAAACGCCAGCCTCCCGGCCCGCCCGTAAGCTCGCCTTCGACGAAGTTCATGCCGGGCGAGCCGATGAAGCCCGCCACGAACTGGTTGGCCGGCTTGTGGTAGATCTCGAGCGGGCTCGCCAATTGCTGGATGACGCCGCCCTTCATCACGGCGATGCGGTCGGCCAGGGTCAGGGCTTCGATCTGGTCATGCGTGACATAGATCATGGTGTTGCCGAGGCTCTGGTGGAGCTTCTTGATCTCGACCCTCAGCTCGTTGCGCAGCTTGGCATCGAGGTTGGACAGCGGTTCGTCGAAAAGGAAGACGTCGACATTGCGCACCAGGGCGCGGCCGATGGCGACACGCTGGCGCTGGCCGCCCGACAATTCGGAGGGCTTGCGCTGCAGCAGCGGATCGAGATGCAGGAGCCTGGAGGCCTTGGCGACACGCGCGGCGATCTCCGCCTTGGGCACGCGGGCCATTTTCAGGCCGAAGGACATGTTGCCCTCCACGCTCATGCGCGGATAGAGCGCGTAGGATTGAAACACCATGCCGATGCCGCGGTCGGCCGGCTCGGCCCAGGTGACGTTCTTGCCGGAGATCCAGATCTCGCCATCGCTGATCTCCAGCAGGCCGGCGATGGCGTTCAGCAAGGTGGACTTGCCGCAGCCCGAGGGTCCGAGCAGCACGATGAACTCGCCCTGGCGGATGTCGAGCTGGAGATTGTCGATGACGGACACGGCACCATAGCGGATCGACAGGTCCTTGACGGTGACGGAGGAAGGCGTGGTGTGCATGCGCTTTATCCCTTCACCGCGCCGGCTGCGATGCCGCGCACGAACCAGCGTCCGGAGACGAAATAGACGATGAGCGGCACGGAGGCGGTCAGCAGGGTCGCCGCCATGTTGACGTTGTAGGCCCGCTCGCCCGTGGTTGAATTGACGATGTTGTTGAGTTGCACCGTCATCGGCACATTGTCTCGCCCAGCAAAAGTCAGGCCGAGGATGAAGTCGTTCCAGATGCCGGTGACCTGCAGGATGGCGGCCACGATCAGCATCGGCGTCGACATCGGCAGGATGACGTGGAAGAAGATCTGCCAGAAGCCGCCGCCATCCACGCGTGCCGCCTTGAACAATTCGGCCGGCAGGCTGGCATAGTAATTGCGGAATATCAGCGTCATCAGCGGCATGCCGAAGATGGTGTGCACGATGACGATGCAGGGCAATGTCCCGAAGATGTTGGCCCATGCAAATATCCGGATGAAGGGATAAATGAAGACCTGATAGGGAATGAAGGCGCCGATCAGGAGCACGCCGAACAGGAGGTTGGCGTATCGCACGTTCCATAGCGACAGAGCATAGCCATTCACGGCGCCCGCAGCGATGGAGATAACGAGGCTAGGCAAGAGGATCTTAACTGAATTGAAGAAACCGACACTAATTCCACTGTGGACAAGGCCCGTACTCGCACTCGACCAGGCCTTGCTCCAGGCGGCGAGATCGAAGGCCAGCGGCAGGGCGAAGATCTGGCCCTGGCGGATCTCCTCCATGGTCTTAAGCGAAGTCAGCACCATCACCACGGCGGGCAGCAGGAAGAAGGCTGCTGCCACGACGAGGAAGACATAGAGGCCGATGCGGCCGGGGGTCAGGCGGGCCGGCTTGCGCCCGCGTGGTGTCTCTAGGGCGCTCATGCCGGCCTCCGCGACTGCCGGCGGAAATAGGTATGGTAGAGCCATGGCGAGACCACGCAGATCACCGTGATCAGCATCACCGTCGAGGCCGCCGTGGCGAGGCCGATATTCTGGCGCTGGCCGAGATTGTCCATCACGAATTTGGCCGGCATTTCCGAGGCCGTACCCGGCCCACCATTGGTGAGGGCGACCACGAGGTCATAGACCTTGATCACAGCGATGGAGAGCAGCACGGTGGCCGTGGTGATGGTGGGGGTCAGGATCGGCAGGATGATGGAGACATAGACCCGCCAGGTCGGGATGCGGTCGATCTTCGCCGCCTTCCACAATTCGCTGTCGACGCCGCGCAGGCCCGCCAGCATCAGCGCCATCACCAGGCCGGAAGCCTGCCAGATTGCGGCAATCACCAGCGCAAACACGGCGAGCTTCGAATTCACCGCCCAGTCGAAGGTAAAGCTCGTCCAACCCCAGTTGCGCACCGTGTTCTGGATGCCGAGATTGGGGTTCATCAGCCACTGCCAGACCAGGCCCGTGACGATGAAGGACATCGCATAGGGATAGAGGAAGATGGTACGGAACGTGTTCTCGAAGCGGATCTTCTGGTCGAGCGCCACCGCCAGCAGGAAGCCGACGATCAGGCAGCAGACAATGAAGAGCACGCCAAAGACGGCCAGATGCCACACCGAAACCTGCCAGCGATCCGAGGCAAACAACCGGACATACTGATCCAAACCGACAAAATTGTAGACCGGCAGCAGCTTGGAACCGGTGAAGGAGATGACGATCGTCCAGATCACCGTGCCGATATAGGCGGCGACGACGATGATCCAGGCCGGTATCAAGGCCAGCGCCGCCATGCTCAGACGGTGGGGCCGACGATGTGGACGCGACAATCTTGCAGGCTCGGCCATTGCGACCTCCTTCAGGATCCGTCTTGCGGTGGGAATTGGGGCCCGGTCTTCTCGGCGATTTGACGGAAAAGTCGCAATCGCGAGACCGGCTTGCCGGTGCGCAGGCCGGGCGGGCCCGAAGACCCGCCCCAGAGGAGCTTACTGCGCCGACTTCAGCGCATCCGCGAACTTGGCGGTGAACTCGTCCGGCGTCTGGCTCTTGTTGTTCCAGAAATTGGTGATGACATCCTCGAGCGCTCCAACCAGATCGGCACTGGCCAGCATGTCGATCACCGGTGTCTGATGCGCAGGATCGGCGAGCAGCTTCATGCCCTTCTGCGCGCATAGATCGAACTTGCTGGCGTCGACGTCGGTGCGCACCGGCATCGAGCCTTTCTGGATATTGAACAGCACCTGGGTCTCAGGCGACAGCATGGTCGAAGCGAGGAGGTTCTGCGCCTTGACCTGGGCTGCATCGGTCGTCTTGGGGAAAACGAAGACGTCGCCGCCGATCACCAGTTCCTTGTCGTCGATGCCGATCTGGCAGTAGAAATCCTTGCCGGCCTCCTTGTTGGCCGCCTTGAATTCACCTTTGGCCCAATCACCCATGAACTGCACGCCGGCCTTGTTGGTGATCAGGAGAGCCGTGGTATCGTTCCAGTTGCGTCCTGGCGACCCGGCATCGGTGTAGGCACGCAACTTGCCGAAAATCTCGACCGATTTCTTGAACTCGGGCGTATCGATAGCGGTGGCATCGTTCTTGGCATAGAGCCGCATGAACGTGTCCTTGCTGACCGATTGCAGCACGACATTGAACAGCAGGCGCTCCTGCCAGGGCTCGCCACCTTGTGCCAGCGGCGTAAAGCCGGCCGCCTTGATCTTGTCGAGAGCGACGAAGAAATCGTCCCAGTTGGTGGGCACTGCGGTGACACCGGACTTGTCGAGCACTTCCTTGGAATAGAAAGCCCAGTTCTGGCCATGCACGTTCACCGGAACGGCATACATATGCCCCTCCCGGCTCGCGGCTTCGATGAAGGAAGGCGGCAGGAAGCTCTTCCACTTGCCTTCCTCGGCAACCTGGTCGACGGTGTTGAGCAGGCCCTGGCTGACCAGATCGTCGAACTGCTTGCCGGTGTTGAACTGCGAGGCCGTGGGCGGATTGCCGCCGACGATGCGATTGATTGCAGCGGAGCGCGCGGCCTGGCCGCCGGCAACCGCCGAGTCGACCCAAATACCGCCGGCCTTGGTGTACTGGTCGGCGAAGACCTTCACGGCCGCCGCCTCGCCGCCCGATGTCCACCAATGCATCACTTCGGCCTTGGGCTTGTCCTGCGCCACGGCCGGCCCAGCGAGCGCCAGCGCAGCAAGTGCACCGACAAGCATGGAACGCACCGGAGCCCGTTGCGGAATCGCCCTCAATTTTTCCATGGACATCCTCCCTAAAGGATCGCATGCTGTGTTTATGTAATCGATTGCACGCGTCGGGATATTGATTGCGATCGGGGTTCGTGTCAAGGGGATTGACTCAGGGCTCCGGTCGCACCCGCAACAGGCAGATGGCAGAGCTTTTTCGAAGTTTTGCCAGCAGGTTGGAGAACGGTGGTCCCATGCCGCCCGCCAAGGAACGCACCAGACGCATCCAGAGACGCGCACCGCGCGATGTCTCCAAGACCCGCATCGGCGACGTCGCCCGCGCCGCCGGCGTCTCGACTGCCACCGTCAGCCGCGCCCTCACCTTTCCTGATCGTGTCCAGGCCGAGACGCGTGAGCGCGTGCTAGCTGCCGTGCGCGAACTCGGCTATATCCCCAACAGCGCTGCGCGGCAGTTGCGCGCCGGTTCTTCCCGCACTGTGCTGGTGGTCGTCGGCCCCCGCCGCAATCCGCCTTTTTTCAGCGAGGTTCTCCGGGGCATCGACGTCGCCCTCTCCCAAGCCGGCTATGCCGTGCTGATGGGCAATCTCGACAGCATCGATGGCAAGGAGAAATATCTGGTCGACCTCGTCTTCGGCGGCCATATCGACGGTGCCCTGGTGCTTGCCTCGACGGTGCCCTCGCATGCCGGCCGCACCATTGCCGATTCCGGCCTTCCTATCGTCGGCATCTGCGCCGAGACGGACGTTCCCGGCATACCGGCGGTGGTGGTCGACGACGAGGTCTGCTGCCGGGCCCAAACCCGCTATCTTCTCGACAGGGGCCATCGGCATCTGGCCTATCTCGCAGGCCCCAGGGGCAACTACAACGAACGCCATCGTTATGCCGGCTTCCAGGCCGAGATCGCCGCCGCCGGCCTTGGAGCCGACGATTTCGTGCGCTTCGAGGGCAATTACGACTTCGCCTCCGGCGTCGCCTCGGGCAGGGCCTTCCTGGCCCTCGACCGCCGGCCGACCGGCGTGGTCGCCACCAGCGACGAAATGGCGATCGCCTTCATGACGACCATCCGCCGCGGCGGCCTCAAGGTGCCGCAGGATGTGTCCATCGTCGGCTTCGACGGCATCGAGTTCGGCGATTTCGTCGAGCCCACCCTGACCACCATTCGCCAGCCGCGCTTCGAACTCGGTTCCACCGGCGCAGCTCTGCTCCTGGCGATGATGCGGGGCGAAACCGTCCCCGACCGCCTGACCATGCTGAAGGGTGCGCTCGACGAGCGGGAGAGCGCAGGATCGGTGATCGAGTGAGTGGCAGCGAGGGCAATAGAACGGCAAGATCGAAGATCGCCCCCTCCAGCACCGTTCCTCTGCCGGGGCGCGGGTCCGGTTGGTTCGAACTTGCCTACGCAGTCACCTTGGATGGCCGGCTGGCCTGCCTCGATACGAATCGTGACATGCTGGCCCTGGGGGACGAGCCATCCCCCAAACCCATGTCGACGACAGGCAGGCTCACGAGCTTCGACGGCGAGTGGCGGGGAAATCAAACGCATTTTCCCTTGGAATTCGACTATCCGGCTTTCGACGAATTGCCGGGCGGTGGCTGGATCGTCGCCGATGCGCGCTGTCGCCAGGGGCAGGACAATGCCCGCCATCTGGCCGAGGACGGCACCGTGCTGCGGCATTTGTGCCTGGGCGATGCCATCGAACATCTGCAATGCGACGACGAGGGCAGGATCTGGTGCGGCTATTGGGACGAAGGCGCCTTGATCAATCGCGCCTGGGGCCGAGGAGGGCCGGGCATGCCGGCCAGCGGCCTGATGCGCTTCGACACCGACGGAACTGCGTTGTGGTCGCAGGGCATGGCCCGGGCTGGTTTGCCGATGGTGGACTGTTATGCGCTCAATGTCGGGCGCAGGGAGATCTGGAGCTGCTACTATACCGATTTTCCCCTCCTGCGCGTCGACGGGTCCGGCTATTGCCAGCTCTGGTCGAATGAGATCAGCGGTGTCAAAGCCGTCGCCATCGATCGCCACCTCGGCCTGCTGATCGGCGGCTATGGAGAAGACAGCCACCGCATCGCGCTGTTCCGGCGTGGCGGCCATGAGATCACGATTCTCGCCACCTTCGATCTCGACCTCGGCTATAGCCGCGAAAAGCCGGCGCGGCTGTTTGCGGCCCGCCACGACATGTTGCATGTCGTGTGGAACGAGCAATGGCACCGCCTGAGCGTGATGGATGTGGCTCTGGCCGCCGGGGTCTATTACTGAAACAGGCACAGGCCTCTCGCCGCTCCGTCAAATATGCGGATCCCCTTCCCCAATTCCTGCGTTCGGTGCCATGGCAGTCCAATCCAGAACAATGCAGGGCCTGTCGATTCCCCTGCCTTCCCCGGAAAACGGCTGGTTCGACATCAGCCAGGCCGTAACGCAGGCGGGGGCGCTCGCCATGCTGCAGGCCGATTGCGATGTCGCGGCGCTGTTTCGAGCCCGCAAGCCCTTGCCGGCCGGGGCGCGGGCACGCTTGTTCAGCTTCGACGGCAAGGCACGGGGCAAAACGGCGGAATTCGCCCTGGAGGACTGGTTTCTCCTTGTCGACCAGTTTCCCGATGACAGCTGGATCGTTGCTGGTGCGCGATGCCCGGTCGGACATGACAATGCCCGCCACCTTGCGGCCGATGGCACGCTCATCGGCCGCTTCTGCCTCGGCGACGGCATTCAGCATCTGCAATGCGACACGGATGGCGGCATCTGGTGCGGCTATTTCGACGAGGGCGTCTACGGCAATCTGGGATGGGGCAATGCCGGCGGGCCCGAGCCGATCGGCGCCCCCGGCTTGCGGCGTTTCGATTGCCAGGGCCGTCCGTCCTGGTCCTATTCCTGGGAGGGTACGGGCTCCGTCATCGACGACTGCTACGCCCTCAATGTCAGCGGCAACCAGGTTTGGGCTTACTACTACTCCGACTTTCCAATCATGCGGATCGACGAAACCAGGCAATGCCGCCAATGGCAGACACCGATCCATGGCGCCGGCGCGGTTGCGGTGGATGGCTCCCTGGCCATGCTCGTGGGGGGATATGGCAAGGCCACCGACCTCGTCCTGCTGCGCTTGGGAACCGATGGCGCGGAAGTGCTGACGGAAGAAATCGCCGGCATCGCCTTCGACCGGGAGAACGCTCCTTCGCTCTTCCAGGCTCGGCACGACACCATGCATGTCGTCCAGGCCGGGCAATGGCGCAGGTTCAGCGTCGCTCAAGCGGCCGAGGCGGCTGGAATTGTCCCCTGAAATGGGCTTTGCGCGTCGCTCATCAACAAGGTGAACAAATCCTTCCTTGCATGACGGCAAAAAATCCCTATATTGCGCCTGTCTCGATGAGACATCTCATAGATGGTCCACTGGATCATTGGTTTTGAGAGTGGGCCCCACCCGGGACCCGCTCTTTTTGTTTCGAGGGTTGCGTGACCGAACCCGAAGCCATTGTCAGCCAGGCCGATTCGTCGGCCGACGCGTTGAACGAACCGCGCCGTCTCACCGAGACGGGCGTTGCCGCGCGCGTGGCAGAAATCACCGAGCGCACCATCCTGCCGCTCGGCTTCCGTCTCGTGCGGGTGCGCCTCAACGGTAATAATGGCGGCACCGTGCAGATCATGGCCGAACGCCCCGACGGCACCATGACGGTGGAGGATTGCGAGCTGATCTCCAAGACGCTCTCGCCCGTCCTCGACGTCGACGATCCGATCGGCAAGGCCTATCACCTGGAGGTCTCCTCGCCGGGGATCGACCGCCCGCTGGTGCGCGTCAGCGACTTCCAGCGCTGGGCCGGGCACGAGGCCAAGATCGAGATGACCCTGATCGTGGCCGGCCGCCGCCGGTTCCGGGGCATCCTGCTGGGCGCCGAAGGCAACAAGGCCAGGATCCGCCGTATCGATGCCGGCCCCGGTGAGGCCACCGACGTGGAATTGAAGGTCGATGAGATGAGCGAAGCCCATCTCATTCTGACCGACGCGCTGGTGACGGAATCGCTGCGCCGGGCCAAGGCTGCTTCCAAGGCGCTGGCCGCACAACTCGAGGCTCAGGAAGCCGCCGAGCTGGAATCGGACGACAGCTCCGATCCGGAATCGCCGTCCAAGCAGCCGCATAGACAACCAAAAACCCGCTGAGAGGAAAGAATCATGGCCGTCAGCGCGAACCGCCTGGAACTGTTGCAGATTGCCGACGCCGTCGCCCGCGAGAAGGTGATCGATCGTCAGATCGTGCTCGCCGCGATGGAAGACGCGATTCAGAAGGCCGCCCGCTCGCGCTACGGCCAGGAGACGGAAGTCCGGGCCGAGATCAATCCCAAGACCGGCGAGATCCGCCTGTCGCGGCTGCTGCAGGTGGTCGACCAGATCGAGAACGACGCCGTCCAGATCCTGCTCGAAGACGCCCGCCGGAAGAACCCGGCCGCGCAGGTCGACGACTGGATCGCCGAAACCCTGCCGCCCTTCGATTTTGGCCGCATCGCCGCCCAGTCGGCCAAGCAGGTCATCGTGCAGAAGGTGCGCGAGGCCGAGCGTGACCGCCAGTTCGACGAATTCAAGGATCGCGTCGGCACCGTGGTGAACGGCCTGGTCAAGCGCGTGGAATATGGCAATGTCGTCGTCGATCTCGGCCGCGGCGAAGCCGTGGTGCGCCGCGACGAGTTGCTGCCGCGCGAAGTCTTCCGCCCCGGCGACCGTATCCGCGCCTATCTCTTCGACGTGCGCCGCGAGCAGCGCGGTCCGCAGGTCTTCCTGTCGCGCACCCATCCCCAGTTCATGTCCAAGCTCTTCGAGCAGGAAGTGCCGGAGATCTATGACGGCGTGATCGAGGTGAAGGCCGTCGCCCGTGATCCCGGTTCGCGCGCCAAGATCGCCGTGATCTCGCGCGATTCCTCCATCGATCCGGTCGGCGCCTGCGTCGGCATGCGCGGCTCGCGCGTGCAGGCGGTGGTCGGCGAACTGCAGGGCGAGAAGATCGACATCATCCCCTGGTCGCCTGATGTGGCCACCTTCATCGTCAACGCGCTGCAGCCGGCCGAAGTGTCGAAGGTGGTGCTGGACGAGGATTCCGAGAAGATCGAAGTCGTCGTGCCCGAGGCCCAGCTGTCGCTGGCCATCGGCCGCCGCGGCCAGAACGTGCGCCTCGCCTCCCAGCTCACCGGCTGGGACATCGACATCCTCACCGAGGCCGAGGAAAGCGAGCGCCGCCAGAAGGAATTCGTGCAGCGCACCCAGACCTTCATGACCGCCCTGAACGTCGACGAGGTCGTCGGCCAGCTGCTTGCCTCCGAAGGTTTCCGCACCGTCGAGGAAGTCGCCTATGTCGACCCCTCCGACGTATCGTCGATCGAAGGCTTCGACGAGGAGACGGCCGAGGAGATCCAGACCCGCGCCCGCGATTACCTCACCGCCGTCGAGGAAGAATTCGATGCCAAGCGCAAGGCGCTCGGCGTGGAAGACGAACTGAAGACGGTCGAGGGCGTCTCCACCGCCATGCTGGTGGCGCTGGGCGAGAACGACGTGAAATCGGTCGAGGACCTTGCCGGTTGCGCCACCGACGATCTCGTCGGCTGGACCGAGCGCAAGGATGGCGAGACCACCAAGCATGCCGGCTATCTCGATGCCTTCGAACTCAGCCGCGACGAGGCCGAGGCGATCATCATGGCCGCCCGCATCAAGGCAGGTTGGGTCGAGGCTCCTGCTCCGGCCGAAGAAGAGCCCGCCGAGGAAGAAGCCTCCACACTCTCCGAGCATGGAGCATGACCCATAGTGCTGACAGAACGCATCGAGGATGACGATGACCGCCGGGCGCGCGAGCGCCTGTGTGCGGCCACGCGCCTCGTGCGTCCTGTCGATACGCTGATACGCCTCGTCGCAGCGCCCGACGGCACCCTGACCCCGGATCTCAAGCGCGTCCTGCCCGGACGCGGCGTCTGGGTCACCGCCAACCGTGCCAGCGTCGAGGAAGCCATGCGCAAGCGGGCCTTCGCCCGCCTGCTCAAACGCCCGGTCGAGGTGCCGACCGATCTACCCGATGTCATCGAGCGGCTCCTGCGCAAGGCGGCCCTCGACATGCTCAGCTTTGCCAACAAGGCCGGACTCGTACTCTCCGGCTTCGCCAAAGTGATGGATGCCATCGACTCCGAACGTGTTTCACGCCGCCTCGTGGCCGTGATTCAAGCGCGTGACGGTGCCGAAGACGGTGGCCGCAAGCTTGCACAAGCCGTCAAACGGGCCTATTGGGATAAAAATGCACCAAACTTCATTACGATTTTCGATTCTGCCCATTTGGATTTGGCATTAGGGCGGACAAATGTGATACATGCTGCGCTCTGCGCGGGCCCGGCGGTTACCGGATTCCTGGATCGCGTTGCAGCGCTTGCTTTCTGGCAGGATGGCGGACTGGCTTCGGCTGAACCACATCCATCCTCCGAAGCCCCGCTGCAGGCGGACGACGAACCCTCAACGCAAGATGCCGCCCCGTCGCAAGACGGCGACGACGTCAGCTGAACTTTCGAATGAAACGGGGCGACCCGCAGGATTTGGCACGGAATGACTGATACGAAAAACCCGGGCGATACGCTGACTGTTCCGCCCACCAAGACGCTGACACTGAAGCGGCCCTCGAGCGCGCCGGATACGGTTCGCCAGAGCTTTTCGCATGGCCGCTCGAAGACTGTCGTCGTCGAGACGGTGAAGCGCCGTCCGTCAGGCCCCGTTACACCGCCTGCCGCGCCGCCGCCTGCCGCGCCGCCCCCGCGCCAGGCCGCCCCCGTCGCGCAACCTCCGCGGCCGGCCGCACCTCCGGCGGCGGCAGTGCCCCAGCCGGCTCCGCCTCCGCGCGCTGCCGAGCCGGCGCCCGCACCGCCGCCCGTGGAAGCGCCCAAGGCCCCGACGCCCGCGCCGGTTCAGCCCGCGCCGGCCGCTGTCGAGAAGCCTGCCGCTCCGGTGGCTGCCGCTCCGGCTCCGACCCCGCAGGCAGAAGCACCGGCCCCGCGTCCCGCGGCCCAGGCTCCGGCTGCAGCGCCCCCGGCGGCTCCTCGCCCCGCGGCTCCCGCCGCTGCCGCTCCCCCGGCACCGCGTCCGGCCGCTCCCGCCCCGGGACGTTCCGGTGGGCCCCAGCAGGGTGGACGGCCCGGACAGCCGATGGGAGGCCGCCCCCAGGGGCAGCGTCCGAACCGTCCGGGTGCCGGCATGGTTCTGCGCACGCTCTCCAGCGAGGAAATGGATGCCCGCACCCGCGTGCTGGCCGAAGCCCGTGTCCGCGAAGCCGAGGAGCGCAAGCGCGCGGCCGAGGAAGCGGTGCGCCGCGCGGCCGAGGAAGCTCGCCGTGAGGAAGAGCGCAAGGCCGCCGAAATCCGCAAGCGCGAAGAAGAAGAGCGTCATCGCCGCGAGGAAGAAACCCGCCGTCATGGCGAGGCCGAGGCACGACGCCATCTTGGCGAAGCCACACCTGCGCCCCGCGAAGGGGCCGCACCGGCCCGGCCGAGCGGCTATGGCGACCGGCGCGAAGGCTCCGGCGATCGTTTCGGTGACCGGCGCCCGCCGCGCGAAGGCGGTTCCGGCTTCGGTGACAGGCGTCCCCGTGAAGGCGGCGCAGGGCCGGCCGGTGAACGCCGCGGTCCGCCGCGTGAAGGCGGTTCGGGCTTTGGCGAGCGCCGTGGTCCGCCGCGTGAGGGTGGTGGCTTCGGCGAACGCCGTGGTCCGCCGCGCGAGGGCGGCGCCGGTTTCGGTGAACGTCGTGGTCCGCCGCGCGAAGGCGGTGGCGGCTTCGGTGACCGCCGTCCCGGCGGCTTCGGTGCCAATCGCGGCGCCACGGCCTTCACCCCTTCGGAGCCGGCCATCACGCCGCCCGCCGGCCGCAATGTCGGTGGACCGGTTCGTGCTCGCGCCGTTGCGGATGACGATGACGGCAACCGTGGCGTTCGTCGCGGCCCCAGCGGCGCCGGGCGTGGCAATGCCGCCGCGCCGCGTCGCGAGGCAACCCCGCGCACGACCGAACAGAAGGGCCGCGGCCGCCTGACCGTCACCAGTGCGACCGGGGACGAGGACGAGCGTACGCGCTCCGTCGCCTCCTTCCGCCGCCGCACCCAGCGCATGACCGGCCATCGCCATGTCGAGGCCAAGGAAAAGATCATGCGCGAGGTGGTGATTCCGGAAGCGATCACCATTCAGGAACTCGCCAACCGCATGTCGGAACGCGCGGTCGACGTCATTCGCCTGCTGATGAAGCAGGGCGAAATGAAGAAGATCAACGACGTCATCGACGCGGATACGGCGCAGCTGATCGTTGAAGAGCTTGGCCACACCGCCAAGCGCGTCTCGGAAGCGGACGTCGAGGAAGGCCTGTTCGACGAGGCCGACATCGACGATCATCTGGAGCCGCGCCCACCGGTCGTGACCATCATGGGCCATGTCGACCACGGCAAGACCTCGCTGCTGGATGCCATCCGCTCGGCCAATGTCGTCTCCGGCGAAGCCGGCGGCATCACCCAGCATATCGGCGCCTATCAGGTGACGTCGCCGCTCGGCGGCAAGGTGACCTTCATCGACACGCCCGGCCACGCCGCCTTCACCGCCATGCGCGCCCGCGGCGCCAAGGTGACGGATATCGTGGTGCTGGTGGTGGCAGCCGATGACGGTGTCATGCCGCAGACGGTGGAAGCCATCAATCACGCGGCTGCCGCCAAGGTGCCGATGATCGTGGCGGTCAACAAGATCGACAAGCCCGATGCCAAGCCCGAGCGCGTGCGCACCGAGCTTCTCCAGCACAACGTCCAGGTCGAAAGCATGGGCGGCGAGACCCTCGAAGTCGAGGTTTCCGCCAAGCAGCGCACCAATCTCGACAAGCTGCTGGAAGCCATCCAGCTGCAGGCCGAGATCCTCAACCTGCAGGCCAATCCCGATCGTGCGGCCGAAGGCACCGTGATCGAAGCCAAGCTCGATCGCGGCCGGGGTCCGGTGGCGACCGTGCTGGTTCAGCGCGGCACGCTCAAGGTCGGCGACATCGTCGTCGCCGGCGCCGAATGGGGCCGCGTGCGCGCCCTGGTCAGCGATATCGGCGCCACCATGCCGGCCGCCGGCCCGTCGGTGCCGGTCGAGGTGCTCGGCTTCAACGGCACGCCGGAAGCGGGTGACCGCGTCGCGGTGGTCGAGAACGAGGCTCGTGCCCGCGAGATCACCGAATATCGCG
This sequence comes from Labrys neptuniae, assembly GCF_040797145.1. Lineage (NCBI taxonomy): Bacteria > Pseudomonadati > Pseudomonadota > Alphaproteobacteria > Hyphomicrobiales > Xanthobacteraceae > Labrys > Labrys neptuniae. Next base: position 304,417 of record NZ_JBFNQD010000007.1, read on the forward strand.
AGCGCCAGAAGCGCGAGAACGCCGCCGTGCGCCTGTCGACCGGCCGTGGCTCGCTCGCCGACATGATGGCGGCCGTCAAGGCCGGCACCGGTGCCCGCGAATTGCCGCTGGTCGTCAAGGCCGACGTGCAGGGTTCGGTGGAAGCCATCATCGGTGCCCTCGACAAGGTGGGCAATGACGAAGTGAAGGCACGTGTCATCCATTCGGGTGTCGGCGGCATCACCGAGTCGGACATCACCTTGGCCGAGGCCTCGGGCGCTGCCGTCATCGGCTTCAATGTGCGTGCGCATAAGGAAGCCCGCGAGGCGGCCGAGCGTACCGGTACCGAGATCCGCTACTACAACATCATCTACAACCTCGTGGATGACGTGAAGGGCGTGCTCTCCGGCCTGCTGGCACCGACCCTGCGCGAGGAATTCCTCGGCAACGCCCAGATCCTTGAAGTGTTCAACATTTCGAAGGTCGGCAAGGTCGCCGGCTGCCGCGTTACCGACGGCCATGTCGAGCGTGGTGCCAATGTCCGCCTCATCCGCGACAACGTCGTCATCCACGAAGGCAAGCTGTCCACGCTCAAGCGCTTCAAGGACGAGGTCAAGGAAGTCCAGGTCGGCCAGGAATGCGGCATGGCCTTCGAGAACTACCAGGACATGCGCTCGGGCGACGTCATCGAGTGCTATCGCGTCGAGGAAATCAAGCGTACGCTCTGATCGGTCTCGGCAGAAAATCAAGCAATGGCCGGGTTTCGCCCGGCCATTGCTGTTTTATGAAGAATGAATCCGCCTGTTCGTCATTGCGCGCTCTGCCAATCGGTTCGATTGGCATGGCGCAGCAATCCAGTCTTGTTGCCTGATCGAGACTGGACTGCTTTGCTGCGCTCGCAATGACGCGATCTGGACCACGAACCATGCCCCGTCTTACCCCCTCCTCCTCCAAGGCCCCTTCGCAGCGTCAGCTCCGCGTCGCGGAACTGATCCGCCATGCCATTGCGGACATCCTGCAGCGCGGCGAAATCATGGATCCCGTGCTCGAAGGCAAGGTCATCACCGTGCCCGAGGTCAGGATGTCGCCCGATCTCAAGGTCGCCACCGTCTATGTGATGCCGCTGGGCGGCGGGGACGGCGAGGCCGTGATCAAGGCGCTGGCCTCCCATGCCAAATATCTGCGCGGCCTGATCGCCCGCCGGGTGACCATGAAATACGCCCCCAATTTCCGCTTCCTCATCGATACGACCTTCGACTACGCCTCCAAGGTCGATACGCTCCTGCGCCAGCCGGACGTCAGCCGCGATCTCGAGCAAAAGCTGCCGGGCCAGGAGGAGGACGAGGAATGAGCGCTCCCCGTTCTACCCGTGTCGAGGTCAATGGCTGGATCATCCTCGACAAGCCCGTCGGCATGACCTCGACCCAGGGCGTCTCGGTGGTCAAGCGCGTGTTCAACGCCAAGAAGGCGGGCCATGCCGGCACGCTGGATCCCCTGGCCTCCGGCATCCTGCCCATCGCGCTGGGCGAAGCGACCAAGACGGTCCCCTATGTCATGGACGGCCGCAAGGTCTATCGCTTCACCGTGGCCTGGGGCGTGGAGACCAATACCGACGACACCGAGGGCGGCCCCGTGGCAACCTCCGACGCCAGGCCTGAAAGGGCCGAGGTCGAGGCTCTGCTGCCGCGCTATACCGGCGTGATCAGCCAGGTCCCTCCGCGTTTTTCCGCCATCAAGATCGATGGCGAGCGCGCCTATGACCTGGCGCGTGACGGCGAGGAGGTCGAACTCGAGGCCCGCAACATCGAGGTGCACGCCCTGCGCATCGTGGAATACTCCCGCGAGGCCACCACCTTCGAGGCGGAGTGCGGCAAGGGCACCTATGTCCGGGCGCTTGCCCGCGACATGGGCCGGGATCTCGGCTGCTACGGCCACGTCACCGCCCTGCGCCGGGCAGTGGTCGGCACCTTCGACGAGCATGATGCGGTGACGCCGGACGAACTGCGCGCCATGAAGGAAGGTGCCACCGATCTGCCGCCACTGGCGGAAGCCTTGCTGCCGGTCGAAACCGCCCTCGAGGCCTTGCCGACCCTGGTGGTTTCCCAGCACGACGCCGGCCGCCTCGCCCGCGGCCAGGGCGTGATCCTGCGCGGACGCGACGCGCCGGTCTTTGAAGGCGTGGCGGCAGTGATGTCCGGCGGCACGCTGGTCGCCCTCGCCGAACTCGATAGCGGCGAATTGCTGCCCAAGCGCATCTTCAGACTATAGGGCGTCGTGCCAAACGGCGGGCACCGGTTTTTGGCAAAGACGACGATGCAACAGTCCCTACGGCATCGGACCTGGCCCCTGAACCGAGTCCGATGCCTTCATGTCTCGCAGGCCGATGCATTTACGACAGACAGCGGACATTCAGACTTCCTGAAACCACTCCGCTCTTCGCAGGGGCAGGATCGATGGACCATGAATGCGCCGGGTTGCCACGGTCTGGAACACATTGATACCGCCGCGCTGGAAACTGATGCAGCACATCGACAAATAGAGCAGCCATAGCCTCGTGCGTTCCCAGCCGACCATGGCGCGGGCCCTCTCCCGGTTCGCCCAGAGATTGTCGACCCAGCGCTTGAGGGTCAGGTAAAAATGCATGCGCATCGGCTCGATGTCGTGGATTTCGAAGCCATGCCGCTCCAGATTGGTCGCGGTCATGCCGATATGGTCCATCTCGCCCCCCGGGAAAATATAGCGACGGATGACCCTCATATAGGCCGTTTCCCGGCCGAACTTGGACATGTCGAACAAGGCACGCCGCACGCTGGCCTGATGGAGATAGCGGCCGTCGGGGGTCATCAGGTCACGCATGTGGATGAAATGGCGGTCGTGATTCTTCAGCCCCACATGCTCGAACATCTCGATCTGCGCGACCGCATCGAACTGCCCCGATGGCTCGATGTTGCGATAATCGCGCAATTCTACCTTGACCTTGTCTCCCAGCCCCTCCCGTTCGATTTTTGCCTGGCAGAATTCCAGCTGGCGCTGCGCCAGCGTCACGCCATAGGCCGTGACGCCGTAGTGCCTGGCGGCGTGGCAGACCAGCCCGCCCCAGCCGCAACCGATGTCGAGCAATCGGTCACCGGGTTTCAGCTGAAGCTTCTGGCAGATACGGTCGAGCTTGGTCCGCTGCGCATCTTCGAGCGAGGCTTCCGGGCTGGGGAAATAGGCCGCCGAATAGACCATCTCGGGATCGAGGAACAATTGATAGAACTCGTTCGAGACGTCGTAGTGGAACTGGATCAGTTCCTTGTCGTCCCGCCCCTTGGCATAGTGCATCGGGACGGAGCCATCGAAGCTGGGCAGCGGGGCTGCCTTGGCCATGCGGCCGAACAGGAAGGGCGTGGCAAACCCCAACAACTTCATTTTGGGGAATGACCGCCCCGTGGCGAGTGCCTTGCTGTGATTCCAGCGTGCCGCCGCCTGGAGGGGACTTCCGCCGACGATATCGACTTCCTGTTCGGCGTATAGCTCGAACAGCGTCATCAGCCTCGGGCGCGTCAACATCCGGCGTATCGCCTCGGGCGAGCGCAACACGAAGCGGATATCGTCTCTGGCATGAGGTCCGAGCGGCAGAACTTCGCCGTTCCACAATTCGAGGCTGAGATCCGCCCCAAGCTTGTCGGCGACCTCCCCGACGAGCCTACGCGTAACTGCAAGACGCTTTTCTTCCAGATTCATGGGCGCCGCTTCATGGGTTGGGAGGTCTGGCTGCACTCACCCCACCCGGCGTGAAGGCAATGCAGCGACGCGTCCCGAATCGATTGGCTCGGGCAAACGTCTCTCCATCCCTCTTTTGACAGGTTTGATATTACCTGCAACCCAGAGGTGCATTATCTCGCCATCGCAAGGAACCGGAACGATGCGCGGCTGAGGCGCACGGCCATAGCGTTAGGACGACAGCCCTCAGGGGGCCTTGGCGTCGATGCCCGGCAGGCGGGCAATCGCGCCGACGAGAAATTCGATCAACAGCCTGACACGCGCAATGCCGGCGCGTTCGGGCACGATGAGCATGTTCAAAGGTGTCGGCAGCGGCGCATAGTCAGGCAGGATCGGCTCCAGCCGCCCTTGCTCCAGGAGATCGTCGACCAGCCAGACATGGGTCGGGCCGAAACCGCGGCCGGCAGCAAACGCTTCGCGCGCCGCAAGTCCGTGGTCGACCTGCAGGCGACCACCGAAGGGCACGGCATGGCGGCTTCCGTCCGGCCCCTCGAGAACGAGCGTCTCGCTGCCCGCGATGTTCGACATGCGTATGCCCTCGAGGCCTGCCAGGTCCTCCGGAGTCTCGGGCCGGCCGTGCCGGGCCAGAAAGTCCGGCGCTGCCACGAGGACCCGCCGGCTTCGGCCCAGCGACCGCCTCTTCATCGAACTCTCGCTCAGCGGTCCGAGCCGCAGCGCCAGGTCGACTCCTTCTCGGACGAGATCGATTCGCTCGTCCGTGAGACTGAATTCAACCCTGATGTCGGGATGACGATCCTGGAAGGCGAAGAGCAGGCGGGCAATATGCCGAACCCCGAGAGCCGCCGTGCAGGACAGGCGCACCGTGCCGGCATGCTCGCCATGCCCCTGTCGCGCCTCGTCGCCGGCCTGCTCGACGAGACGCAGGATCTGGACGGCATGGGCATAGTAACGGCTGCCCTCCTCGGTGATAGAGACACGCCGGGTCGTGCGGCTGAGAAGAGCCACGCCCAGCGCATCCTCGAGCTCGCTCAGGTGCCGCGTGACACTGGACTGGCCGATATTCAGTTCGCGCGCGACCGCCGAGAAGTTTCCACGCTCGGCGACACGGACAAAGCTGCGTATGCGCTCCAGAGTGACGTCTGATTTATCCATAATCCGGCACAATATTATGCATTCTCTCGATGTAGCGGATTATAGGAACCTTCCCTAGCTTTGAGGAATGATTTCTCATTCCTGGAAACACCCATGAAAGTCCTGCTCGTCTTCGCACACCCCGAACCCCGCTCGCTCAACGGAAGGCTCCGCGACGTCGCCATCGCCGAACTCGAGGCCCAGGGCCACGAAGTTCGCCTCTCCGACCTCTATGCCGACAACTGGAAATCCGAGGTCGACCAGGCCGATTTTCCGGCACTGGAAGCCGAAGCCAGGCTGATGCCGGTGCAAGCCTCCAAGAAGGCCTTCGAGGCCGGCACGTTGACCGACGACGTCAAGGCCGAGATCGAGAAATTGCTCTGGGCCGATGTCCTCATCCTGCAATTTCCCCTCTGGTGGTTCACCATGCCGGCCATCCTCAAGGGCTGGGTCGACCGCGTCTTCGCCTATGGTTTCGCCTATGGCGTGGGTGAGCACAGCGAGCGGCGCTGGGGGGACCGGTATGGCGAAGGAAGCCTGGCCGGCAAGCGCGCGATGCTGATCGTGACGGCCGGAGGCTGGGAAGAGCATTACACGCCGCGCGGCATCAATGGCCCGATCGACGACCTCCTGTTCCCGATCCACCACGGCATTCTCTATTATCCCGGCTATGACGTGTTGCCGCCCTTCGTGGCCTATCGCGCCGATGGCCTCAAGGAAGCGGGTTTCGAGCCCCTGGCCGAACGCCTGCGCGACAGGATGCGAACGCTGCAATCGACATCGCCCATCCCCTACCGGCGCCAGAATGCCGGCGACTATCTGATCCCGACCATGCAGCTGCGGGCCGGGCTCGAGACGCTAGGCGAAACCGGCTTCTCGCTGCATCGGCGCGGCCGTCGATTGAGCCTGCCGGATCCGGATAGCCGTTACAGCCTGGTTTCGCCTTCGGCCTCACGCAATGCCTGATCCTCGGTCTGGATCGTGACATGGCCGATGCCGAACTCATGCTCGACCAGCTCACGCGCCGCCACCAGCACCTCGCGCGCCCTCGCCATGTCGGCCAGCACCAGATGGCCGCTCATGGCATCGAGCCCCGAGGTGATCGTCCACACATGCAAATCATGCACGGCGACCACGCCGGGAATTTCGGCCAGCTTCTTCTCGAGCAGCGCGAGATCCACCTCGGGCGGCGTCCCTTCCATCAGGATGTGCACCGCCTGCTTCAGCAGGATCCAGGTGCGTGGCACGATGAACAGGCCGATCCCCGCGCCGATGATGGGGTCGACCAGCGTCCAACCCGTCAGCATCACCACGAGGGCGGCCAGGATGACGCCGAGGGAGCCGAGCATGTCCGACAGCACCTCGAAATAGGCACCCTTGACGTTGATGCTCTCCGAGGAACCGCCGGACAGGAGCTTCATGCTGATCAGGTTGACCACCAGCCCTGTCGCGGCAACGGCCAGCATCGGGCCGCCAAGGATCTCGGGCGGATTGCGGAAGCGCTCATAGGCCTCATAGAGAATGTAGACGGTCAGCAGCAGCAGCACGACGGCATTGGTCAGCGCCGACAAGACCTCCGTCCGGACATAGCCATAGGTCTTCTGCGGCGTGGCGGGCCGTTCGGCGAAACGGATGGCGATCAGGGCCAGGGCCAGGCCGCCGGCATCGGTCAGCATATGCGCGGCATCCGCCAGCAAAGCGAGGCTGCCGGTCCACAAGCCACCGACCACCTCGGCCACCATGAAGGCCGCGGTCAAGGCAAGGGCAGCCAGCAAACTGCCCTTGTGGCGGCCAGCGGCCGTCTCTCCGCGCGAGACCGCCCCGTGCGCGTGCCCGTGTCCCATCCTAACCCCTCGCCACTGCCGCAACCCCAATGCCGCGGCACAGGAGGGACCCTAACTCCTCTAGCCGCTAGAGAAGCAAGGCCCAAAGGCGATGGACAATGCGAATGTCCGGCAAGCCGCCGACACGGCTCAATGTTTGCGGGTCTTGGGCTTGGCAACAGCAGGGACAGCCTTTTCCTCCGGCTCCCCCTTCTCATTCAGCTCGTGCACGTCATAGAAACGGGAGGTCAGCGTCGATTTTGCCTCCTCGCCGACAATGAACTTCTTGGCCATCTCCCAGTGGCGAAGATCGCTGCCTTCCGGACAGCCTTCGCGCAGCCAGATCTCGTAGGCCTTCATTCGAATACGCTGTTCGGTCGTGTGTGGCATTGCTGCGCTCCCTCGTCGCGTTGTACGGGGCGGCACGGGTCGGGCACCGGGCAAAGTCATGGCACGACATTCGCCCAAACCGCGATCGGCCGGCCGCCACGATGAAAACGTGCGGGCGGGCGCCTGGTTCCCCAGGCGGGCAGGATTGGTGTGCCGGTCTCCTGCACTCCCTCACGAGGTGGAGATGATCGGCATCCGAGGATAGAGCCGGTCATCGGCGGACCCGCGTTGCAGGCGTCTCAGACCTCCCCGCCATTGGCGAGAAAACGCTCCGCGCTCAGAACGATCTTGCTGTCCTGCCCACCCACCAGCTTCTCGTCCTTGTCGGGATAGGGCAGATCCGTCAGCACGGCGCGGATGGCGGCAAGGCGGGTGCGCAGCTTGTCATTGGCCTTGATGATGGTCCAGGGCGTGTCGACGGTATCGGTCGCCGCCAGCATGCGGTCATAGGCCTGGGAATAGTCGTCCCATTTGCCCACCGCCTGGTGGTCGATCGGCGAGAGCTTCCACTGCTTGAGGGGGTCCGCATAGCGCGCATGCAGGCGCTTGAGCTGCATGGCCTGGCCGATGGTGAGGAAGAGCTTGAACAACCGGATGCCGTCACGCACCAGCATCGCCTCGAATTGCGGCGCCTCGTGCAGGAACTTGTCAGTCTGTTCCGGCGTACAGAACCCCATCACCGGCTCGACGCCACCGCGATTGTACCAGGAGCGGTCGAAGATCGCGATCTCGCCCTTGGTCGGCAATTGGCCGACATAGCGCTGGAAATACCACTGTCCCTGCTCGGTGGGCGTGGGTTTCGACAATGCGACCACGCGCGCATCCCGAGGACTCAGATGCTGGGTAAAGCGATGGATGGCACCGCCCTTGCCGGCCGTGTCCCGCCCCTCGAACACCACCACCACGCGCTCGCCCTGCTCCTTGACCCAGGTCTGCGCCTTGAGGAGCTCGATCTGCAAGGCGCGAAGATCCCGTTCATAGGTCTTGGACTTCAGCTTTTCCTTGTGCGGGTAGTTGCCCGACCGGAAAGCTGCCTCGTCGATCTCCGGAGGCAGGTCGAGATCATCGAGACGAAATCCGGCAATCGCCTTCTTGAGCGCTTCATCCGTCTGCTTGCCCGCCTTCTTTGTCATGGAACCTCTCCAAATCCGCGCGATCGTCGTGAAACTGTCATCGCTCTGTCTACATTGCCAGCATGAACGATTTCCACAACGCCTGGAGCAAAGCGCATTCTGGTAGAAACGCCCTTTGCCCTGGCTCTCTGGTTGGACGCGTCCTTGCGATTCGAGACCAATCCGTCAAATCGCAAAACGCTTTGGATGGAAAGCCGCAATGTCGATGGTGATGGAACGCTCCTGGCTCTTGACGAAATTGGCCTGGAGCGGTGTAGCTGGTCCGGTGAGTTCGAACCGAAACATCCTGAACCGCATCTGGGGTCGCCGTTGGCTCGTGCTCTCGATCGCGGTTCTGCTGGCCGCTCTCGTGCTGTGGGACAGCGCCAATCCCTGGCATGGATTGCTCATCTTCGCCATGATCGTCGCCGCGACGGGCACCATTCCCTCAACCGGCGGGCATGACGGCAGCATCCAGCCCACTCTTCCCGAGGGTGGCGGCAAGCCTTCCTTCGACGATCTGGTGATGGCCATTCCGGATCCGGTCATCGTGCTCGATTCGGAGCTTGCCGTTCGTTATTTCAACCGCCGCGCCCGCGACATCGTGCCGAATCTGCGCATTTCGGAAGCCCTGACCTATGCACTGCGCGTGCCGGAACTGATCGATGCCATCCGCTCGGCCCTCGACACCGGGGCCAGCCGGCAGATCGAATATTCCGAACGCGTACCGATCGATCGCGTCATCGAGGCGCAGATCTCCACCATTGCCGGCGAGAACGGCCGCACGGCCTTCGTGGTGATCGTGCTGCGCGACGTCACCCAGCGCCACCGTGTCGAACAGATGCGGGTCGATTTCGTCGCCAATGCCAGCCACGAACTGCGCACGCCACTCGCCTCCCTGCTCGGCTTCGTCGAAACCCTGCAGGGACCGGCCCGCAACGACGCGGCTGCACGCGAAAAATTTCTCGACATCATGCGGTCCCAGGCCAATCGCATGTCCCGGCTGATCGACGATCTCCTGTCGCTCTCGCGCATCGAACTCAATGCCCATGTCCAGCCCGACAAGCCGGTCGAGCTCGGTGCCGTTGTCGGCCATGTCGCCGATACGCTCGGGCCCCTCGCCCAGGACCGCAGCGTCACGCTCAGCGTCGACAAGCGCGTCCCGATGCTGGAAGTACGGGGCGAGCGGGACGAGTTGATCCGTGTCTTCGAGAATCTGGTGGAAAATGCCATCAAATATGGCGCGTCCGGCGGCAAGGTCGAGGTTACCCTCGATTCGCAACCCAAGCCGCAGGGCAAGGGCCGCGAGGCGGTGGTGACGGTGCGCGATTACGGCCCGGGCATCGAGGCGGAGCATGTACCGCGCCTGACCGAACGCTTCTACCGGGTGGATGCCGCGAAATCCCGCGAGAAGGGCGGCACGGGCCTCGGGCTCGCCATCGTCAAGCACATCGTGGCGCGCCACCGCGGCCGCCTGGGCATCGAGAGCGTACCGGGTGAAAGCACGGTTTTCTCGGTCCGGATCGACCAGATCGATTGAGACGGCGAGGCATTTTCAGGAACTGCCGGTTCTTTCGGCCATTTCGCCAAATCTTTGATTTGGCCTCGAAAATCGCCGGGCACCCGAACAAGGACAGGCCCGTATCCCCGAATCCGGCATGACGATCGAGGCTGCAGCCATCGTCATAGGGTTTCGACGGGTTTTAACAATCGCGTCACCACCGTTGCGACGCGGTTGACAGAATACATTCAACCCATTGAATTATAACGGTTTTATTTGTCATAAAACGATAGCCTAACTGTCATAGAACCGTTGCTGCCGGCTTGTTAGGAGTCGCGCCGTAGACAGGGTTGCCGACCGGTAAACGATCGTAGCGCCTGTCCAGAGAACAACGGAGATAGACCGTGAAGCTTTCCTTCCTCGCGCTCGCCGCTTCGGTAGCCCTGTCCAGCACGATCGCCGCGACCGCCGCCTTCGCAGCCGACATCACCGGCGCCGGTGGCACCTTCCCCGCCCCGGTCTACAATGCCTGGGGTAGCGATTTCAAAGCCAAGACCGGCACCGCGCTGAACTACCAGGCGATCGGTTCGGGCGGCGGCCAGACCCAGATCACCAACCGCACCGTCGATTTCGGCGCTTCCGATGCTCCGATGGCCACCGACAAGCTGACCGCTGCCAAGCTGCTGCAGTTCCCGACCGTCATCGGCGCCATCGTGCCGATCGTGAACATCGAGGGTGTATCCGCCGATCAGCTCACGCTGACCGGCGCGATCATCGCCGACATCTACCAGGGCAAGATCACCAAGTGGAACGATCCGAAGATCGCCGAGCTCAACAAGGATGTGAAGCTCCCCGATCTCGACATCGCCCCGGTCTACCGCGCCGACGGCTCGGGCACGACCTATGTCTTCACGTCCTATCTTTCGGCCGTGAGCCCCGACTGGAAGAGCAATATCGGCGCCGCCACCTCGGTGCAGTGGTCGACCGGTTCGGGTGCCAAGGGCAATGACGGCGTCGCCGGCGCCGTGAAGAACACCCAGGGCGCCATCGGCTATGTCGAATATGTCTATGCCGCCAACAACAGCCTGACCACCACGCAGCTGCAGAACAAGGACGGCAAGGTCGTCAAGCCGACCGTTCCTGCGTTCCAGGCCGCAGCCGCCAAGGCCGATTGGAAGGGTGCCAAGGACTTCGCCGTCTCGATGATCGACGTCGGCGGAGAAACCTCCTGGCCGATCGTTTCCACCACTTTCATCCTGCTGCCGAAGGATCCCAAGGACGCCAAGCAGTCGGCCGAAGTCATGAAGTTCTTCGACTGGGCCTACAAGGATGGCGGCGCGACGGCCGAGAAGCTGCACTACATCCCGCTGCCCAAGGAGGTGATCGATACCGTTCGCACCGCCTGGAAGAGCGAAGTGAAGGCTGCCGACGGCAAGGCCGTCTACGAATAAGCTGAAACCCCGACCCGGCGCGGTTCTGCGCCGGGTCGTCGTCCCTGATCGAATCACAGGCTGGAACATCGCCATGAGCGCCGTAGCCGACTCCTCGCTGGACGCATCCAACTCGGCCGCAAAGGTCGCGCAGGGTTCTCCCTCGCCCGGGGCCAAGACGGTTCCGGGCGCCAATCTGGATCCCATCTTCAAGGCCGCCCTCTATGGCTGCGGCTCCCTCGTGCTGATCCTGCTCTGCTCGATCGTCGTGCTGCTCTTCTATGGCGGCTGGCCGGCGCTGGCCCATTTCGGGCCGAGCTTCTACTGGTCCACCGCCTGGAACCCCGTCACCGAGAAATTCGGCGCCGGCGTCATGATCTACGGCACGCTGTTCACCGGCATTCTCGCTTTGATCATTGCCTTGCCGATGTCCTTCGGCATCGCCTTCTTCCTCACGGAGATCGCGCCCCAGAGCGTGCGGCGGCCGATCGGCATCGCCATCCAGCTCCTGGCGGCCGTGCCGTCGATCATCTTCGGCATGTGGGGGTCGCTGATCGTGGCGCCGATCCTGGCCCAGACGATCTACCCGCCGATCATCTCCGTCCTCTCGCACGTGCCGGTGCTCGGCTATCTGTTCAAGGGCCCCACCAACGGCGCCGGCATGCTCACGGCCGGCATCATCCTGGCCCTGATGATCATTCCCTTCATCACCGCGATGTTCGTCGAGATCCTCGAATCGGTGCCCGCCATGCTGAAGGAATCGGCCTATGGCGTCGGTGCCACCACCTATGAAGTCTTCCGCAACGTCTCGGTGCCCTATGGCCGCACGGCGCTGGTCGGCGCCGTCATGCTCGGCTTCGGCCGCGCTTTGGGCGAGACGATGGCGGTGACCTTCGTGATCGGCAACGCCAACCGAATATCGGCCTCGCTGTTCTCCTCGGGCGCGACCATCGCCTCCACCATCGCCAACGAATTCCCGGACGCGCCGGCCGGCTCGCTGCGCAGCCAGTCGCTGCTGGAGCTGGGCTTCGTGCTCTTCGTGATTTCCTTCATCGTGCTTGCGATCTCCCGCATGCTCGTGCGCACCAACGCCAAGTAAGGGAGAGCATCATGGCCCATCTCGCCCAAAGCAGCGCCCGTCTCGCCCGCCGCCGCGCCCTCGACTATGCCTACAAGGTCGTCTCGATCAGCTTTGCCGCGATCTCCCTGCTGGCGCTGGCCTGGATCCTGTTCACGCTGCTGCGCGAGGGTCTGCCCTCGCTGACCATGGACCTCTTCACCAAGGACATGGCCGATGGCGGCCTGCGCAATGCCATCGTCGGCTCTCTCGTCATGGTACTGCTCGCCCTCCTGATCGGTGCGCCGATCGGCATCATGGCCGGCACCTTCCTGGCCGAGGCCGGCCGCGGCAGCAAATTCGCCGATGCGGTGCGCTTCATCAACGACATCCTGCTCTCGGCGCCGTCCATCCTGATCGGCCTGTTCGTCTACCAGATGATCGTGGTGGCGACGGGCGGGTTCTCCGGCTGGGCCGGTGTGGTGGCGCTGGCCATCATCATCCTGCCGGTGGTCGTGCGCACCACCGAGGACATGCTGGCGCTGGTGCCGATCAGCCTGCGTGAAGCCGCCTTTGCCCTGGGATCGCCGATGTGGAAGGTCATCACCTTCGTGACCTGGCGCTCGGCTCGCACCGGTATCGTTACCGGCATCCTGCTGGCCCTGGCCCGCGCCGCCGGCGAGACCGCACCGCTGCTGCTCACGGCCTTCGGCAATTCCAACTGGTCGCTCAATCTCGGCAATGCCTTTGCCAGCTTGCCGGCTGCCATCTACCAGCTCGCGCCCTACCCCGATCCCAAGGCCGTCTCGGTGGCCTGGAGCGGCGCCCTCCTCATCACCGCCGGCGTGTTGGCGCTCAATATCCTGACCCGCTTCGTGCTCGCTCCCAAGAAATGAGTGCTCCCATGTCCGCTACCCCCCAAGCCTCCATCGCGGTTGCCGAACGCCCCCTCGCCGATCCAGCCGCCGCCGTGAAGCTCAAGGTCGAGAATCTCGACTTCTATTATGGCGAGAAGCATGCGCTCAAGGCCATCAATCTCGACATGATCGACCGGCAGGTCACCGCCATGATCGGTCCCTCCGGCTGCGGCAAGTCGACCCTGCTGCGCGTGCTCAACCGCATGTACGACCTCTATCCGGGGCAGACCGCCAAGGGCCGCGTGCTGCTCGACGGCCAGAACGTCATCGGCAAGGAGATCGACCCGGCGGTGCTGCGCGCCCGCATCGGCATGGTGTTCCAGAAGCCCACGCCCTTCCCGATGTCGATCTACGACAACATCGCCTTCGGCGTGCGGCTGCATGAATCCATCTCCAAGGCGGAGATGGACCAGCGTGTCGAATGGTGCCTGACCAAGGCCGCCTTGTGGAACGAGGTCAAGGACCGCCTGCACGCTTCAGCCCTAGGCATGTCCGGCGGCCAGCAGCAGCGCCTGTGCATCGCCCGCACCATCGCGGTGAAGCCCGAAGTCGTCCTGCTGGACGAGCCGACCTCCGCGCTCGATCCGATCTCGACCGCCAAGATCGAGGAATTGATCGACGAATTGAAGCGGGACTTCACCATCGTCATCGTCACGCACAATATGCAGCAGGCGGCGCGCTGCGCGGATGTGACGGCCTTCTTCTATCTGGGCGACCTCATCGAAGTCGGCCAGACCAACAAGATGTTCACCACCCCGAACGACAGCCGTACGCAGGATTACATCACCGGCCGCTTCGGCTGATCCCTCGGCCAGCGTCGAATTCATTTGGAGGCGGCATGTCCGACCATATCGTTACATCCTTCGACCAGGAACTGCGCGAGCTGCGCAACATGATCGCCGAAATGGGTGGCTATGCCGAGAAGAGCGTAGCCGACAGCGTCGAAGCCCTGCTCAAGCGCGACACCCAGCGCGCCAAGGCGGTGATCGATCTCGACGCCGCGATCGACAAGCTGCAGCGCCAGGTCGAGGACAGGGCCATCCTGATCATCGCCAAGCGCCAGCCGCTGGCCCTCGACCTGCGCGAGATCGTCTCGGCCCTGCGGGTGGCCAATGACCTCGAGCGGATCGGCGACCTCGGCAAGAATGTCGCCAAGCGCGTGGTGGCCATCCACAGTCACGCCCAGCCGGCCCAGCTCTTCGGCGGTTTCGACCACATGGCCGACCTGGTACTCGAGCAGCTCAAGCAGGTGCTCGACGCCTTCGCCCAGCGCAATGTCGAGGAAGCCCTCTCGGTCTGGCGCTCGGACGGCGAGATCGATGCGATGTATACCTCGCTGTTCCGCGAATTGCTGACCTACATGATGGAAGATCCGCGCAATATCGGCTTCTGCACCCATCTGCTGTTCTGCGCCAAGAACATCGAGCGCATCGGTGACCACGCCACCAACATCGCCGAGACGGTCCACTATCTCGTGACCGGTGAATCGCCGGCCGGAGAGCGGCCCAAGGCGGACAACAGCACCGATCTCGTCGACCTTCCTGTGCCGGCTAAATAACAAGGGATAGGCCATGCCTCCCAAGGTTCTGATCGTCGAGGACGAAGAAGCGCTGACCCTGCTGCTGCGCTACAATCTCGAAGCCGAAGGCTATGAGGTGGATAGTGTCGCACGCGGAGACGACGCCGAGATCCGCTTGCGCGAAAGCGTGCCGGACCTGGTTCTGCTCGACTGGATGTTGCCGGGCCTGTCCGGCATCGAATTGTGCCGGCGCATTCGCATGCGGCCGGAAACCGAGCGCCTGCCGGTGATCATGCTCACGGCGCGCGGCGAGGAAACCGAACGCGTGCGGGGTCTGGCCACCGGCGCCGACGACTATGTCGTCAAGCCCTTCTCCGTGCCCGAGCTCTCGGCCCGCGTGCGTGCCCTGCTGCGCCGGGCCAAGCCCGATCACGTCGCCTCCCTGCTCAAGGCCGGCGACATCTCTCTCGACCGCGAGACCAAGCGCGTCCATCGCGGCAATCGCGAGATCCGCCTCGGCCCGACCGAATTCCGCCTGCTCGAATTCCTGATGCAGGCACCGGGACGCGTCTTCGCGCGCGAGCAGTTGCTCGACAGCGTCTGGGGCCGCGACGTCTATATCGACGAGCGCACGGTCGACGTGCATGTCGGCCGCCTGCGCAAGGCGATGAACCGCACGCGCGAGATCGATCCGATCCGCACCGTGCGCGGTGCCGGCTATTCCTTCGACGAGACCTTCGCCAAGCAATCCTGAGCGCGTTTCGCGGGCATTGCCCGCTCGCTCCGCTTCGCCAAGGCTGCGTTGCGCCCTCACCACGCTCCTACGGGGAGAGGGTTAGGGGTTGCGCGACGTAGAGAGCAAGAGTGGGCGACGATATCCGCCCTCCTCCCTCGCTGCGCAGTCACGCTGCCAAATCCGCCAGGCGTGCCTGCAGATAGCGGCGGATGGCCGGATCGCTCTCCAGGCCGATCGCCCGCAAATAGGCATTGCGGGCCTCCTCCGGTCTGGCGGCCCGCACCAGCAAGTCCGCACGCGCGGCCCAATAGGGCTGGTAATCGACGATGCGTCCGTCACCGGCGACCTCGTCAAGTGCAGCCAGACCAGCCTGCGGCCCCATGAGGCGGGCGAGCGCCACGGCCCGGTTGATGGCGGCCACTGGAGAAGCTGTCAGCAGAACCAAGGCTTCATACAATGTGACGATCGCGGCCCAGTCCGTCGTCGCGCAGATGCGTCGATGGGCATGGGCCGATTGCAGCGCGGCTTCCAGCTGATAGCGGCCGATCTGGCGCACCTGGCCGGCCCGGGCAAGCAAGGCCTCGGCCTCCTCGATCAGCCCCGCATCCCAGAGCGCGGTGTCCTGCTGCTCCAGCGGAATATAATCGCCATCCTGGCCGCGGCGCGCCGCCCGCCGCGCTTCGGCGTGCAGCATCAGGGCCAGCAGTCCGAGCACTTCGGGCTCGCCGGGCAGGAGCGAGGCCAGCAGCCGGCCGAGCCAGATCCCCTCCGTCGACAGATTGCGCTCGCGGGCATGAGCCCCTTCCGGATCGGCCCAGCCTTCGGCATAGACGGCATAAACGGCCTCCAGCACCGCGTCGAGACGGCCGGGCAACTCGTCGGGCTCCGGGATGCGGAAAGGGATGCCGGCTTGCTTGATCTTAGCCTTGGCCCGCACCAGCCTCTGGCTCATCGCCACGGGCGAGACCAGGAAGGCGCTGGCGATCGCGCCGGCATCGAACCCCAATATCACCTGCAGGATCAGGGGAGCACGTACGGTGGCATCGAGGGAGGGATGGGCGCAGGCGAACATCAGGCGCAGGCGCTCATCGGGCACGGCATGCCGCTCGCCCTGCCCCGAGGCGAGGGCCTCGACATGGCGGCTGACCTCGTCCGCCTTTTCGCCGCGCAGCCTGGCGCGGCGGGCCGCATCGATCTGGCGGCGCCGGGCCGCGGTCAGCAGCCAGGCTTCGGGATTGACGGGCACGCCGCCCGCCGGCCAATGTTCCATGGCCGCAGCAAAGGCGTCGGCCAGGGCATCCTCGGCCCCCGCAATGTCGCCCGAGCGCGCCGCGAGAAGAGCGACGAGCCGGCCATAGCTGCGTCGCGCCACGATTTCGGCAAGCTCGGCTGCGGGGGCTGAAGACACCGGCTCGGGCCGTTCGCTCAATAGTCCTTCGGGTCCCATATCGGCCGGACCTCGATGGTCCCGATGGCGGCGCTCGGGCAGCGCGCCGCCCAGCCGATCGCGGCATCCAGGTCCGGCACGTCGATGATATAGAAGCCGCCGAGCTGCTCGCGTGTGTCGGCGAAGGGCCCGTTGAGCACCTGGGTCTTGCCGTCGGCGATGCGCACGGTGGTGGCCGAAGCCGTCGGGCGCAGGCGGCTCCAGGGGCCGAGGGCACCGGCCGACTGGAGCGCCTGCGTATAGGCCTGATAGGCCGCTAGGATCTGCTGCTTGTTGGCGGGATCCGCCTTCAGCATGGCTTCTTCGCTGCTGTAGATCAGAATTGCGAACTGCATGGGTTCCTCCTGTCTCCGCCGGCGCATGATGCGCCGGCATGACAATGACGCGCCATCCCGTTCGCTTTCGACAGCGACAGGAAAATTATGCGCTCGCCTTGGTGAGCTGCTCGATCTCGGCCGAACCAAGATTGAGCTCGGTCGCCTTGATCAGGTCGGAGAGCTGCTCGACGCTGGTGGCGCTGGCGATCGGAGCGACGATACCGGGCCTTGCAATCAGCCAGGCAATGGCGACTTGGGCGGGCGTGGCGTTCTTGGCCTCGGCCACCGCGTCCAGGGCGGCGAGGATGCGCAGGCCACGCTCGTTGAGGTAGGTGCCCATGTCGCCGCCACGCGCATTGCTCTTGGCGAAATCGGCTTCGCTGCGATATTTGCCGGACAGGAAGCCCTTGGCCAGTGAGAAATAGCTGGTCACGCCAATCTCGTTCTTGAGACAGAAAGCCTCGAGCTCGCGCTCATAACCGGAGCGATCATAGAGATTATATTGCGTCTGCAGGTTCTCGAAACGCGGCCACATCTCCTTGGTGCTGATCGCCAGCGCCTTGAACATGGTATTGGCGCTATGATTGGAATTACCGATCACCCGCACCTTGCCGTCCTTGACCAGCTCGGCATAGATGCCCAGCGTTTCCTCGAGTTCGACCTCCGGATCCTCCCAATGGGAGAGATAGAGGTCGATATAGTCGGTCTGCAGGCGCTTGAGCGAGTCCTCCACCGCCTGGACGATGTAGTCGCGCGACAGGCCCTTCTTGCCCGGCCCCATTTCCGAGCCGACCTTGGTGGTGAGCACGATGTCGGCGCGATTGCCGCGAGCCTTCATCCACTTGCCGATGATGACCTCGGATTCGCCGCCCTGATTGCCGGGAACCCAGGATGAATAGACATCGGCAGTGTCGATCAGGTTGAAACCACCCCCGACGAAAGCATCGAGGACGGCGAAGGAGGCTTTCTCATCCGCGCTCCAGCCAAAGACATTGCCACCCAGGCCAAGCGGAGCAACCGACAGATCCGACCGTCCAATCGCACGTTTTTCCATGAATGCTCTCCATATTCATGACAACAAATGGACCCGTCCGGCACTTGGCCGTGCCGGTTCGGGCTCAAGGGCCGCAGGGAGTTCAAATCGAATAGGTCAGCTCTTGTTCCCCGCCCCCTGCCTGACGCATCTCTTCCACCGACATGTTGTCGAGCAGGTTGGAAGAGAGGTCCCGCACACGCCGCATCAAAAGGCGTACGGTGCAACCTGGAACATCCGGGCAGTCGAGGCAAGGCTGATAAGCGGTGTGGCTGGCGCAGGCGATCGGCGCGAGCGGGCCGTCGAGAACCCGGATGGCATTGCCGACGCTGATCTGGCTGGCTTCGCGCGCCAGCATGTAGCCGCCGCCCTTGCCTTTCTTGGAGCGTACGATGCCGGCCACGCGCAACTCGCCCAGGATCGCATCGAGAAACTTCTTGGGAATGCGGTTGGCTTCGGCGATTTCCTGGCTTTGCGCCGTCTCGCCGGCCGGCAGGCTGGCGAGGTGCGCCAGCGCCTTGAGACCATATTTGCCCTTGTTCGTCAGCATTGCCCGATTCGCTCCACGCAGGACAAAGTCCATCCTGTCTATCACGAATATAGGGATTATGGACCGAATCGATAAGGGCCCGGACGGGTGTGTCGATCTCCAGACCGGCACACCAATTCTGCCTCGACCGCGCAAAGGCCGCCTATACCGGGATTGCCGATGGCCTCAGGTCACCGCCAGCCGGCCCGGCGGCTCGGGTGACAGGTCCTCGTAGAGCGTCTGGGCCTCGCTCGCCGGGCCGCGTCGATCGCCCAAGGCGAGAACGCGATAGACCCGGACGGTACGCTCCAGGGCGATGGTGAGCACATCGCCCACCTTGACGGCCTTGGCCGGGCTATCCGTGCGCGTGCCGTTGAGGCGGACATGACCGTCCGCCACCAGTTTCGCGGCCAAGGAGCGTGTCTTCACCACGCGTGCGTGCCAGAGCCATTTGTCGATCCGAAGACGATCCTGGCTTCCGGCCTGGCTCATAAGTCGGTTCCCTAGAGCAAAACGCGTTCAGACGCGTCTTTGCGATTCGGGGTGACTCCGTCAAATCGCAAAACGCTGTGGATCAGGTCTTGTCCGGCTTGCCGCCCTGCATCTGCTCCTTGAGGGCGAGCAGCTTGGCGAAAGGCGAATTGGGATCCGGCGCGCGATTGGATTCGCGTCCTCCCTGCGGCTTGGAGTCGCTCGACCAGTTGCGCGGGCGGTCGCCGCCCCGCTCCTGCCGATCGGGCCGCGGGCCACGATCGGGACGCGGTCCGCGGTCGGGACGGGCATCCCCCCGGGGCCGCCCGCCTTCGCTACCCTGCTTGCGCTCGCCGAAGCCCCTGTCCTCCCGCGGCCGGCCATTGCCGCGATCATCGCGGCGCGGCCGGTCGAAGCGGTTGGGCCGGTCACCTTGCCGGGCCTCCGCACCTTCGGCAGGAGCTGCGCCTTCCGCTGGCGCCGGACGACCACGGCGGAAGCCGCCGCCTGCCTCCGGCTTGCGCTCGGCGCCGGGCTGGCGGTTGCCATGCTGGGGACGGCCATGGTGATGCGGACGCTGGTGCCGCTCGAAGCGTGCCGGTCGCCAGACCTCGATCTCCGGTACTTCCTCGACCGCCGCCTCGGCGGCGGGCGTCTCGGAGGAGGTTTCGGCCGTGGTCGCAGCCTCTGCACCTTCGATGCCTTCGCTCGCCTCAGCGGGCTCCTCAAAAGCCGCAGTCTCGGCCCCGGCCGTTTCCTCGACCGGGGCTTCGGAGACCTGAGCCTGCTCGGCTTGAACTTGCTCGATTTGGACCTGCTCGGCTTGGACCTGCTCGGCTTGAGCTTCCTTGCCTTGGGCTTCCTCGGCCAGGGCCTCCGCGATCTGCACTTCCTCGGTCGGAGCCTCGGCGCTGGGCGTGTCGTCGGCCGGCGCGTCGCTCACCGCCTCTCCGGCAGCCTCGGCGACTTCCTGGAAGCTGTGCTCATGCGGCGGCGAGCCGATCGCCTCCATGGCATCGATCTCGGCGGGCGTCGGGGCGGCTTCCTGGCTCGATTCGGCAGCCTCAGCACCGTCCGCAGCCTCAGCCGCGGCAGCCTCGACGGGCGCGGCAGGCTCGGTCGGCGCCGGCAGCCGGATTTCCTGGGTGATCGCCGGGCCCTTGCGCTTGTCGGAGCGATAGCCCAGGCCCCGCAGGATCGAGGCGAAATCCTCGCCCGAGCAGCCGACCAGCGAGGTCATCTGCACGGTGGCGACGAAACCATCACCATCGGCGGTACCGGCCGGCGGCTGGCCCACCGTGGTGCCGGGGCGATAGGCGATCGCCGGGCGAATGAGGTCGGCGAGGCGCTCGAGAATGTCGACGCGCACCGCCCGCTCGCCGCAGACGCGATAGCCGACCAGGCGATAGAGCCCCTTGTCGATGGTCTTGTCGGCCGGCATGGAGGTCCGGCCCGAGGCCGCCAGATGCGGGATCTCGTCGAGCCCCTTCTGGTCGAGGCCGCCATGGGTGAGAGCCCACAACTGCGCGGCGAGCGCGCGGGGCGCCGGCTTCATCAGCATCGGCAGATAGATGTGATAGGCGCCGAAGCGCACGCCATGCTTGCGCAGCGAAGCGCGCTGATTCTGATCGAGTTGCTTGAGGTCCTCGGCCACCTTGGAGCGATCGAGCACGCCCAGTGCCTCGACGAGCTGGAAGGCGATGCCCTTGGCCAAGCCTTGCAGGTCCTCGGCCTTGTCGAGCAGCAGCAGCGGCCCGAGCAAGCGGGTGATGTGGTTGCCGATCCAGATATCGAGCCGCGTCTGCACGGAATCGCGCGCCGGGCCCGTCAGCTGCTCATCCGCCAGCAAACGGATGCGCGGCGTCAGCGGCTTCTCCCCGCCGATGAGCTTGGCCACGGGCTCGCCGATCCAGCGCACCGTGCCATCCGCCGCCAGGGCGAATTCGGTATCGGGCGCCTGCGCGAATTTCTGGCTGCGCGCGTCGATCTCGCCTGCCAGAGCCTTGGCCGCCGCGGCCCTTAAGGCGCGGCCGCTCTCACCGTCGCCGGCACTCGGGTCGGGCGCGAACTGGAAACCCTGCAGCGTTCCGACATGTTGTCCCTCGACAATCACATCGCCGGTTTTGGTAATTTCAGTCTCAAGCATGGCGTTTTCTCTAAGGCGCCGCATCAGCACGCTGGTGCGACGGTCGACAAAGCGTTGGGCAAGCCGTTCATGCAATGCGTCGGAGAGCTTGTCCTCCACACTGCGTGTCACACCTTGCCAATGAGCGGGGTCTTTCAGCCAGTCAAGCCGATTTGCCGCAAAAGTCCAGGTTCGGATATGGGCGATACGGGTTGAAAGCGTATCGATGTCGCCGTCGGTCCGATCCGACATGGCAACTTGACGGGCGAACCAGTCGTCCGGGACCTTACCCTCCCGCATCAAAAATCCATAGAGATTCGTGATGATGTCGGCATGGGAATGAGGGGAAATCTTGCGATAGTCGGGCAAGCCGGCCACTTCCCACAGCCGCGCCACCGCCTGGCCGCCCTTGGCGAGGCGCCTCACCTCCTCGTCACGGGCGAGGATGGACAGGGCCCGGATGTCGTCGGCGTCGGGAGCCCGGGTCAGTCCTTGCTCCTCGGGCGTTGCCGACAGCGAGGCCTGCAGCGCTTCCAGCGAAGAGAAATTGAGGGCGGGATTGCGCCATTGCAGCACTTTAACGCTGTCGAAGGAATGCCCCTCGATGGCCTCCACCAGTTCAGGCTCGAACGGATCGCAGCGCCCGGTCGAGCCGAAGGTGCCGTCGCGGACATGGCGCCCGGCGCGGCCGGCGATCTGGCCGAACTCGGCGGGCGTCAGGCGGCGGAACTGGTAGCCGTCGAATTTGCGGTCGCCGGCAAAGGCGACATGGTCGACGTCGAGATTGAGGCCCATGCCGATGGCGTCGGTGGCGACCAGGAAGTCGACATCGCCGTTCTGATACATCGCCACCTGGGCATTGCGGGTGCGCGGCGACAGGGCACCCAGCACCACGGCGGCGCCGCCGCGCTGGCGGCGGATCAGTTCGGCGATGGCATAGACCTCGTCGGCCGAGAAGGCCACGATGGCGGTGCGCCGTGGCAGGCGCGTCAGCTTTCGGTCGCCGGCGAACAGGAGATGGGACAGGCGCGGCCGCGTCACCACATTCACGCCCGGGATCAGCTTCTCGACGATCGGCTTCATCGTCGCCGAGCCGAGCAGCAGCGTCTCATGCGTGCCGCGCCGGTTGAGCAGCCGGTCGGTGAAGACATGCCCGCGCTCGAGATCGGCGGCGATCTGGATCTCGTCGAGCGCCACGAACGGCACTTCGAGGTCCCGCGGCATGGCCTCCGCCGTCGCCACCCAATAGCGGGCCTTGTCGGGCTTGATCTTCTCCTCGCCGGTCACGAGCGCCACGAACTCGGCGCCCACACGCTCCACCAGCTTGTTGTAGACCTCGCGCGCCAGCAGCCGCAGCGGCAGGCCGATGATACCGGCGCCATGGCCGAGCAGGCGCTCGATGGCCAGATAGGTCTTGCCGGTATTGGTCGGCCCCAGCACCGCTGTAACACCGCGGGCGCGCACGGATGGGGGCAGGATGGGAGGCAGCATCAAGGTCGGCGGTCTTTCGGGCGTCATTTCGCAGAGCAAAGCGCGTTTCGGCGGCAACGCTTCCTGGCTCTA
Organism: Labrys neptuniae; assembly: GCF_040797145.1. Classification (NCBI taxonomy): domain Bacteria; kingdom Pseudomonadati; phylum Pseudomonadota; class Alphaproteobacteria; order Hyphomicrobiales; family Xanthobacteraceae; genus Labrys; species Labrys neptuniae. The sequence continues at coordinate 327,223 of NZ_JBFNQD010000007.1, forward strand.
ACTCGTTGTTTCCAAGCCAATCCAATCGATTGGCCAGAGCGTCTTTGAGATTTGGCCTGCTTTGGTCAAATCTCAAGACGCCTCGAGGGAAGCCGGAGCACCCCGGTTTCAGGATTCGCCAGACACCCAATGCCCCGCGACGTCAAGGAAATACGGCTTTTGTGCGCATTTCCTGCATTCTGGTACCAGACACGTATCATTCTGTCTCGCCATGAAACGCAAATATGGGCGTGAATGGCCGAAATTTAACCCCCCGAACGAGACTGGAACGGAAGGCGCCCGAATCGCTGCCCGGGCGAAATTCCCGCTTCACTCGTCTGTCGTCGGCAGGCATGCACGATTGGTGCGCCATGTCTGAACAGGGTTAAGGACGGGCCTGGCCAATGCCGGCAATGCGAGGAACTCGTTCCCATTTTGGTTCGAGCTTTCGGCATTTCGTGGTGGGTCGTTAATGTTGGGAACGGCCTTTGAACGAAGCGGGAGCGAATCACCGACCGTCCCGCCGGGCCGCGTTCCGCAATCCCCGAAAGCCTCGCGCCGAGCAATGCAGCTTCGCACCTGCCTCCCTTCGTCCATGGAGAAAGCGTTGCAGCCACTTCCTTCCGGCCGGCATGGATTAATTCCCGGAATGGGCCACCCGGCCTGGTTTTCGGCAGCGCAGCTTAAGGCCTGGTACGGGCATGGAACAAAGGGCGCCCGAATCACCGACTTCGTCCGGCAAAAAAACGGGCCGGTCGTGAGACCGGCCCGCGAACCACGTCGTCTTTAGGTGACGAAGCGCGCTCCTACCAGCGATGCCAACGGCGATGGCCCCATCCCCAGCCCCGATGGTGATAGTAGCGGGGGCGATAATAGGGACGGTAATAGGGCCGATAATAATGACGCCGGTAGTAGGGGCGATAATAGGGGCGATAATAATAGGGGCGGTAGTAATGGCGCCTGTAATAGGGACGGTAATGGTAGCGGTAATAGGGACGCCAATGGCGGCGATGGCGGATAGTCTGGACCAAGCCGTTATTCAGCGCCTGACCGTCGGCTCTGGTTTGGCCGGCGGGGGCGATGGGCATGGCCGATGAACTCTGGGCGGTCGCGAAGAAACCAATCGCAGCAAAGCAAGCCGCGAAGATCAACCCGATAGGCGTTCTCATCCTGCACTCTCCTTGACCGTTTTACGGCTCGGTAATAACGCCAGGCACCGTAAAGACGCGTCGAAACAATGAGGGTTTCTGGGTATCGAATTTAGCAGGCAGCGGCTGAACCGTAGCTGAACGGCACAGGTGCATGTCCCGCAGTGGAACAACTTGAGCCTATTGCAGCCAACACTTTAGGAAAGCGAACAGCACTGGAACGAAAAGCGAGCGAATCAGCTTTCCTCGTCATGATGGTCGATGCCGATACGGCGCAGGCGGTCCTTCACCCCGGCCAGCTCGCTCGACATGTCCTGCACGCGGCGGCGAACCTCGTCGGCGATGCGGGCCGCCGTCGCCGGATATTCCTCCAACGTGCGCCTGAACATCTGGCGCGACACGCGCAGCACCACGCTGGCCTCCCGCGCGATCGCCGTGGTGGGACGGCGGGTTTCCGACAGCAGGGCCATTTCGCCGATCAGGGTGCCGGGTCCGACGATGGCAGTGGCGACGTCGTCGTCGATCAGCGTGATCGCGCCCGAGGCGACGACGAAGCCATATTCGGAGATGTCGTCCTTGCGAAACAGCGTGTCGCCGGCACGCAGCCGTCTGGTCTCGGACGAGAAGGCGAGCAGGCGCAGGGCATCACGGTCCATGGAGCGGAACAGCGCCACTCTTTCCAGCAATGCCATATCGTCTTCGAGCGCCATCTGCGGCCTTGGGTTCGGAAGGAAACGTCCTACGCGCAAACAATAATTCACACCATCATTGCGAGCGTAACGAAGCAATCCAGGCAAAGGGCTGGGACCCTGCCCCCTTGATTGCTTCACTGCGTTCGCAATGACGAGATTCCAGCCACACGATCACGTGCAGTGACGATCTCACGGCACGAGCTTGTAGCCGCCGCCCTCGGTCACCAGCAAGGCCGCGTTGGAGGGATCTTTCTCGATCTTCTGCCGCAGGCGGTAGATATGGGTTTCGAGCGTATGGGTGGTCACGCCCGAATTATAGCCCCAGACCTCCTGCAGCAGCACATCGCGCTGCACCGCCTTCTGGCCAGAACGATAGAGATAGCGCAGGATCGAGGTTTCCTTCTCGGTCAGCCGGACCTTGGAACCCTTGTCGGTCAACAGGAGCTTGGAGGCCGGCTTGAAGGTGAAGGGGCCGATGTTGAACACGGCATCCTCGCTCGTCTCGTGCTGGCGCAGATGGGCGCGCACACGCGCCAGCAGCACGGCAAAGCGAAAGGGCTTGACGACATAGTCGTTCGCGCCGGCTTCGAGGCCAAGAATGGTATCGGCATCGGAATCATGGCCGGTCAGCATGATGATCGGTGACTTGAAGCCGTTCTTGCGCAGCAGCTTGACCGCTTCCCGCCCATCCATATCGGGCAGGCCGACATCCATGATCACCAGATCGAGATGGTCTGTCTTGGCGATCTGGACCGCGCGGCTGGCGGATTCGGCCTGATCGATCTCGAATTCGTCATAAAGCGCCAATTGCTCGGCCAGCGCCTGGCGCAGTTCATTATCATCGTCGACGATCAGAATTTTGCGGCTGCCGGACATGACATTCCCCAGAAGGCGAAAGCGATCGATCAGGAGGAATCTGCCAGGGCGCTCGGCGTGCGCGGCAGGAAACCCGGTATGCTTTCGCGCTTTGAATACCAAAGCAGAGCGCGTTTTAGCGAAAACGCCCTTTTGCTCCGGCTCCTTGTCTTGACGCGTCTTTACGATTCTTGGTGATTCCGACAAATCGCAAAACGCTTTAGCGCTCTATCGCATTATGACGGCGTGCGCCATGATTTGTGAATCGCATGACGGCACTTTCGACAGGGATTTGCGGTGAAAAATTTGGAAGTCGGCCCTTGAAGCGCAAGATCGATCTCATTCGCGTGCAGGCATCCCCGCTTTCGCGCAGCCGTGGCCGCCTGACGGTGGGCGGGGTTTCCTATCCCTGCGTGCTGGGCCGCAGCGGCATTGCCGTCACCAAACGGGAGGGAGATGGCGTCACGCCCCGGGCCGTGCTGCCGCTCCGCGGCCTGTTCCAGCGGCTGGACCGCGCCCCCCGCATTCCCAGCCAACTACCCTTCCGCGCCATTCGCCCGCAGGATGCCTGGTGCGACGATGTCTGCGACCGGCGCTACAACACGCTGATCCAGCGCCCCCTCGACCAGAACGCCGAGGAAAGGCTGGCCCGCGGCGATCGCCTCTATGACGTCATCGTGCCGCTCGGCTGGAACGACGCACCGATCGTCAGGGGGCGGGGCAGCGCCATTTTCTGGCACGTTTCCCGCGAGAACAACGCGCCGACCGCCGGCTGCGTCGCCGTGGCACCGGAGGTGTTCCGCAAGGTGCTGCCGAGACTGTCGCGCCGTGCCGTGATGGTCATCGACTGACGGAGGCGTCCGCTCCGCGACGTCGGCAGGATATTTCATAGCAAGGGTTATTGATGAAACAGATCATTTTCGCAGCAGCCGGCTGTGCGATTGCCGCCCTGGCTTTCGCCGATGCGACGGCGGCCATGAGCATGCAGGATACCGCCACCGGCACCTATGTCCGCCGGGAAAACGGCGAAGCCACGCTCATCGTCAAGCGCACCGGCGAGCATTGGCGGGTAAGTGCCGCCATCGGCGGCGTTCCGAACGGCGCGGCAACGGTTGCCGATTGCGGCTTCATTGCCGAAGGCTCGATCACGGGCCACGCCTTCGAAGGCAAGGTCACCCGCGTCAACATCGTGGCCGGCCTCGATGAACAGGGTGATGCGGCCAAGCCCGGTCTCGGCTTCTCCTTCTCCATCGACAAGGGCGCGATCACGGTTCGTGGCGCCGATGCCGCTGCCATCTGCGGCGGCGAGGGCGGCCTGATAGACGGCACCTACCAGCGCAGAAGCCGCTGACGCCTGAACTTTCCCGCTCGCCTTGCCCCCCGACTCCGCTGCCGCTCCTCCTTTGCCCTTTCCTTGGAACATCCGCAATGAAACGCCTGGCTTTCAGCATCGCTGCCCTGACCGTGCTCCACACCCTGCCCGCCCACGCCATCGACTGCAAGAAGGCCTCGACCTCGATCGAACGCCGCATCTGCGCCGACAAATCGTTGCGGCAGGCGGACGCCGCCATGGGCGCGGCCTATGCCAGGATCCTCAAGGCCAGCCAGGATCCCGAGATCCGCGCCATGCTGATCGAAAGCCAGAAACACTGGCTGGCACGGCGGGATCTTCGTCTCGACCAGGAGGACGGAGCGGAAGGTGCCGAAGATAGCGGCGAGGAAGCACCCAAAAACAATCTCCTCAAGGCAATCCAGGCGCGCACCGCGGATTTGGCCGAATTCTCCAAGACCGCTGCCAAGCTGCCGCGGCTGATCGAGATCGCCCTCAAGCAACGCCGGTTCAACGCCCAATTCACCGGAGGCCCCTTCGCGGGCTACAGCGCGGATTGCGACTTTCTGCCGAGCGGCAGTGATCAGATCTATACCTGCCTGGGAACGCGCACCTACCAGAACGAGGACCGGGTCTGCTCCGTGACGACGGACTTCGCCACCAACGCGCTCTACATCACCCAGACCGTGGCCGAGGTATCCGATGGCAAGCTCAAGACGATCGCGACCTGCGGCGACGAGAACGGCAGCAGCCCCTGCCCCGACGGCCAGCCTTCTGCCGACCGGCACTGGACCCTCCAGCCGGCTGCAACCGCCAATGCCAACGGCACGAACACACCGTCGCCCAAGATCAGCGCCGATCTCGGCGAGGATGAGGATAGCCCCTGGTTGCGCGCCTGCCTGACCGACAAGAGCTATCCTCTCGCCGATCCCGCCAGCGACGGCAGCAAGAAATAGCGGTCCCACACCTCCCAACGGAGCATTATCGCAATAAGATCAACGGACTATGTCGGGCCTGTCATTCCCGGCGCCGCTGCAAGCGGCGGAAAGGGAATCCAGGGGCTAAAGGGATATATGCGTGGCCCCTGGATCCCCTTCCCGGAGCCAAAGGCACCGCCGGGGATGACATGCGCGATTTCTCGAAAAGCCCGGAAAAGGGCTCAGCGCGTCCCGAAGATGGCGCTGCCCACACGCACATGGGTGGCACCAACCTCGATGGCCGTCTCGAAATCGCTCGACATGCCCATGGACAGCATCGAAAGCCCGTTGCGGGCGGCGATCTTGGCGAGCAGGGCGAAATGCGGTCCGGGCGACTGCTCGAACGGGGGGATGCACATCAGCCCGTCGATGACGAGACCATAGTCATCCCGGCAGGCCGCAATGAAGGCATCGGCCTCCTGGGGCGCGACACCGGCCTTCTGGGCTTCCTCGCCGGTATTGACCTGCACCAGCAGGCGCGGCGCCTTGCCTTGCCTGGCGATTTCCTTGGCGAGCGCCTGGGCCACCGAGGAGCGATCGACCGTGTGGATCACATCGAACAGGGCCACCGCCTCCTTGGCCTTGTTGGACTGCAGCGGACCAATGAGGTGAAGCTCGATATCGGGATAGACAGCCTTGAGAGCAGGCCATTTGCCCTGCGCCTCCTGCACGCGATTCTCGCCGAAGACCTGCTGGCCCGCGGCAAGCACCGGCTCGATCGCTTCCGGCCCGAACGTCTTGGAAACGGCGATCAGGGTCACCGTGCCTGCAGGGCGCAGCGCGTCGGCCTCAGCGCGGGCGATGGCAAGGCGAACCTCCGCAAGGCGGGCCGGAGCGTCGGACATGGCATGATTTCCAGAGAGTGGCGAAAGGACGAAACAGGCCTCCGACATAATAGGACGGACGGGCTATTGCTACCGGAACCTAGCCGGACCATGCTAAAAGCCCCGCATGGACAAGGGTTGCCTAGAGCAAAGCGCGTTTGGACGAAAACGCTATTTTGCTCTAGCTCTTTGATTCGACGCGTCTTTGCGATTCTTGGTGAAACGACCAAATCACAAAACGCTTTGCGGAGGGCAGGCCGATGATGCAATTCAAGGTGGCCAAATCGATCTTGGCAAGAAGCACCCTGGCAGCGCTCCTGATCTGCGGACTTGGACGGGCAGCCTTCTCCCTCGACATTGGCCCGACCACGATTTCCGTGCCGGTCTTCGGCATTCCCCTCGACATTCCGATCCAGGCTTCCCTCGACAGCAAGAGCGAGGCGGACGGCGTCCAACTCGATCTCGCCGTTACCGGCGACCTGAAATCGCTGCAGGACAATGCCCTGGCGATCGCGCGCAAATTGCCGTTTCCCGAGGATGCCTGTGCCCGCAAGGGCCCCAATCTCGTGGTCAACAGCATCGATAGCGCCCATATTCGGGCCGAGGGCGATACGGCGGTGATCGACGTTGCCGGCAAGGTGACGGCCTGGGGCTGCGCCAAGGTGCTGGGACAGAAGATCAAGACCAAGATCGCCACCGACCGGATTGCCATCACCATCCCGGTCGAGCTCTACATCCCGACGCCGCGCCAGGTCGCCTTGCGGGTGAAGGGAGAAGCCTCGATCAAGACGGGCGATCCGCAAATCACCGAAATCGCGACCGCCGTGCTCGGCAATCTCAACCAGCGCTTCACCGTTGCCGTGGCCAAGGCCCTCGACGAGGACAAGGCCCGGGCCTCCGTGCCGGCGATACCGGGCCTCGACGTCAAGATCGAGCGGGCGGTCTTTGCCCAGGATCAGGACAAGCTGCTGGTCAAGGCCAAGGCCGACGGTCACGCCACGTCAGCCGCATTCGAGAGCCTGATTGGGCTGACGGGCAAGAAAGCGCCGTAATCAAAGAAATCGGCTCTCTTCACGCCTCGCCGGCCAGGCTTGGCGCATGCCGGCTTGCCATCCCCTGTTACAGGCTCGAATGTGGCGTTGCCGCCACTCGAGCGGCATGGCCCGCCATTCTTCAGGCGCGGCCAGACAATTGGATCAGGAGGAAATTTTCGATGAAGCGATTAATGGCCGCTCTTGTACTGGCCGCGGGTGCATTTCTGGCCTCGCCCGCCCAGGCGGCTCCCGAAAAGATCATTCTCGACACGGATTTCTCGACGATCGGCGATGACGGCCAAGTGCTGATCATGGCGGCCCAGTTGCAGAAGGACAAGGCGATCGACCTTCTGGGCATCACCGTGGTCACCGGCAATGACTGGCTGAAACAGGAAGTCGCCGATGCCCTGCGCGCCGTCGAGCGCCTCGGCATCGAGAACAGGATCGGCGTCTATGCCGGCGCGAACCTGCCCCTCGTCCACGATCCCAGGAGCTTCGAGCATGAACGGGCCCTTTTCGGCTTCGGCGAAAGCTACAAGACCTCGTTCCATCGCCCGCAGCCCAAGGATGCCGACCTGATCGCCCCACCGGACGGCTTCGCCAAGAAGGCCAAGCTGCGCAAGGAAGATGCCGTCGACTTCATCGTCGACACGGTCAAGGCCAATCCGCACGAAGTCTCGCTCCTGGTGATCGGCCCGGCCACCAACATCGCCCTGGCGATCCGCAAGAACCCGGAAATCGTGCCGCTGATCAAGCGTATCGTCTACATGGCCGGCGCAGTCGACGTGAAGGGCAACACCACGCCCGCCGCCGAGATGAATGTCTGGATCGATCCGGAAGCCGCCCGCATCGTCATGCGCGAGCCGATCGAGCAGGCCCTCATTCCCCTCGACGTCACCGACATCACCCAGATCGGCAAGCCCGAATTCGACCGCCTCACCGCCGGCGAAGGCCCGGTCCAGAAGCTCTTCCGGGACAGCTGGATGGCCAAGAAATTCGCCAAGGACGACAAGGCCAAGGCCAGCGTGTTCGATACGCTCGCCCTCGCCTATCTGGTCGATCCGAGCTACGCGACCAAGGTAGAGGATCTCTATATCGACGTCGATGTGGCGTTCGGGCCGGGCTATGGCCGCACGCTCGGCTATTGGCAGAAGCAGCCGACGGACCTGCTGCAGAAGGTTAAGGTGGTCAAGCAGTTCGACAACAAGCGCTTCTTCGACTTCTACGTCGACCTCCTGACGCGCCCGGTGCCGGTCAGGCTCGCCGAGTAGGCAGGGTCTGTCCGACGTTCGGCCGTCGACGTCGGCTCAACCCTTGTCATTGCCGGGCTCGACCCGGCTATCCAACTCTCGTTTCCAGCGCGGAAATCCGTCGGCGCTGGATGCCCGGGTCAAGCCCGGGCATGACAAAACCGTGCCTGTGCCGACCCTATCGGGTGATTTCCCGCAGATTCTTCAGGCCTTCGAAAGGAGACAAGGCTAGCATTGCACCAATACGCCCGCTAAAAGCGGCCTTTCCAATGTCACTCATTTGGTGACGTCTCAACTTCGAGTTCCCTTCCCCATGACCACCGAGCGCTATAACGCCCGCGACGCCGAGCCCAGATGGCAGAAGACCTGGGCCGACCAGGCGATCTTCGAAACCAGGAATGAGGATCCGCGTCCGCGCTACTACGTGCTCGAGATGTTCCCCTATCCCTCTGGGCGCATCCATATGGGTCATGTGCGCAACTACACCATGGGCGATGTGGTGGCGCGCTATCGCCGGGCCAAGGGCTTCAACGTGCTGCACCCGATGGGTTGGGACGCCTTCGGCATGCCGGCCGAGAATGCTGCGATGCAGAACAAGACGCATCCGGCCAAATGGACCTATGCCAATATCGACACCATGCGCGGCCAGCTCAAATCGATGGGCCTGTCGCTGGACTGGAGCCGCGAGATCGCGACCTGCGATCCTTCCTATTATCGTCACCAGCAGGCGATGTTCCTGGATTTCCTGCAGGCAGGCCTGGTGGAGCGCAAGATCTCCAAGGTCAATTGGGATCCTGTCGACCACACCGTGCTGGCCAATGAGCAGGTGATCGACGGCCGCGGCTGGCGCTCGGGCGCCCTGGTCGAGCAGCGCGAGCTGACCCAGTGGTTCTTCAAGATCACCGATTACTCGCAGGACCTGCTCTCGGCCCTGGATACGCTGGATCGCTGGCCCGAAAAGGTCCGGCTGATGCAGAAGAACTGGATCGGCAAGTCGGAAGGCTTGCAGGTGCGCTTCGAGCTCGACGCGGCTACGGCGCCTGCGGGCGAGAACGAACTGCTGATCTACACCACGCGCCCCGACACGCTGTTCGGCGCCAAGTTCATGGCGATCGCGGCCGATCATCCGCTCGCCAAGGCCGCTGCGGCGAACAATCCGGAACTGGCTGCGTTCATCGAGGAGATCCAGCGCACGGGCACCTCGGCAGCCGTGATCGAAACGGCCGAGAAGAAGGGCTTCGACACCGGCATCCGCGCCGTGCATCCCTTCGATCCGGACTGGAAGCTGCCGGTCTACGTCGCCAATTTCGTGCTGATGGAATACGGCACGGGCGCCATCTTCGGCTGCCCGGCGCATGACCAGCGCGACCTCGACTTCGTCAATGCCTATGGCCTGGGCAACACGCCGGTGGTGTGCCCGCCCGACCAGGACCCGGCCAGCTTCGTGATCACCGACGTCGCCTATGACGGCGACGGGTTGATGATCAATTCGCGTTTCCTCGACGGCATGACCATCGAGCAAGCCAAGGAAGAGGTCGCCCGTCGCCTGGAAAGCCGGACGCATGGCAATGCACCCGTGGCCGAGCGCAAGGTCAATTTCCGCCTGCGCGACTGGGGCATTTCGCGCCAGCGCTACTGGGGTTGCCCGATCCCGGTGATCCATTGCGAGGTCTGCGGCGTGGTGCCGGTGCCCAAGAAGGATCTGCCGGTCAAGCTGCCCGACGACGTCACCTTCGATCGGCCCGGCAATCCGCTCGACCATCATCCGACCTGGCGCCATGTCGACTGCCCGCAATGCGGCAAGCCGGCCCGTCGCGAGACGGACACGATGGACACCTTCGTCGACTCCTCCTGGTATTTCGCCCGGTTCACCGATCCGTGGATCGAGACGGCGCCGACGGTGCGCAAGGAAGCCGATGCCTGGCTGCCGGTCGACCAATATATCGGCGGCATCGAGCACGCCATCCTGCATCTGCTCTATAGCCGCTTCTTCGTGCGCGCCATGAAAAAGACCGGCCATGTCGGCCTGGACGAGCCCTTCAAGGGCCTGTTCACCCAGGGCATGGTGGTGCACGAGACCTACCGCGCTGAAAATGGCGAATGGGTGGTGCCGGCCGACGTGCGCATCGAGGGCGACGGTGCCGAGCGCCGCGCCTTCAACAACCGCACCGGCGAGCCGGTCGAGATCGGCTCGATCGAGAAGATGTCGAAGTCGAAGAAGAATGTCGTCGACCCCGACGACATCATCGCCGACTATGGCGCCGATACTGCGCGCTGGTTCATGCTGTCGGATTCGCCGCCCGAGCGCGACGTCATCTGGACCGAGGACGGCGTCCAGGGCGCCGGCCGCTTCGTGCAGCGCATCTGGCGCATCGTCAACGAGATCGCCGCCCATTCGGCCTCACCGGCTAGCCCTGCCGCAAGCGAGGATGACGTCCTCGCCGTGCGCAAGGCGGCGCACCGCGCCCTGGCAGCCGTCGAAGGCGATATCGAACGTCTCGGCTTCAACCGCTGCGTGGCGCATATCTACACGCTGGTGAACAGCCTCGGCCGCACGCTGGACGGCACCAAGAACGGCGAGGCCGTGCCTGCCAATCTGGCCGCTGCGCTGAAGGAAGCCGGTGTCATGTTGGTGCAGTTGATCGCGCCGATGATGCCCCATCTGGCCGAGGAATGCTGGAGCGTGCTCGGCGGTCAGGGCCTGGTGGCGCAGGCCTCCTGGCCGGTGGCCGATCCTGCGCTGCTGGAGGACGATACCGTCACCCTGCCAGTGCAGTTCAACGGCAAGAAGCGGGCCGATCTGACGGTGCCGAAATCGGCATCGCCAAAGGAAGTCGAAGCTGCCACATTGGCGAACGAAACCGTCCAGCGCGTGCTGGAAGGGCGCGCTCCCAAGAAGATCATCGTGGTGCCGGGAAGGATTGTGAATGTCGTCGTCTAGTCAGACCTCGCGCCGCGGCGCGCTGTTGGCCCTCGCCCTCCTGCCGGCGGTGATGCTGGGTGGCTGCTTCCGTCCGATGCTGGCCGAGCCCGGCAACGGTTCGCCTGGGTTGAAGGGGAGGCTTGCCGCCATCGCCATCGATCCGGTCGAGGATCGTGTCGGCCAGCAGGTGCGCAACCGGCTGTCGTTCAATCTCACGGGCGGCGCCGAGGCTCCGCCGGCGCGCTACCGGCTGGTGCTGGTAACCTCCTCCAGCTCCGATTCGGCGCTGGTCGACGCGCTGAACGCCACGCCGCAAATCGACACGGTGACACTGACGACCGACTACACGCTGCTCGACCCGGCCACGGACAAGATCCTGCTCAAGGCGAAGAACTTCACGCGCAAGTCCTATAATTCCGGCCTGCAGCGTTTCGCCACCGTGCGTGCCCGACGCGATGCGGAGAACGATGCGGCCGACGTGATGGCTGACCAGATCCGCCTGAGGTTGGCGACCTGGCTCGCCGACCATCCCTGATGGCTGATTGAGACATGGCCTCCATCGAACGGCGCGCCGTCGATGCCTTCATCAAGAAGCCGGACGCCCATTTCGCGGTGATCATGGTCTATGGGCCGGATACCGGCCTGGTGAGCGAGCGGGTGCGTGCCCTGGTCGCGGCCTCGGTCGACGATGTCGAGGATCCCTTCCAGCTCGTTCGCCTCGATGGCGACGAGATCAGCAGTGATCCGGCGCGGCTCGCCGACGAGGTCTTCACCATTCCCCTCTTCGGCGGACGCCGCGCCGTACGCCTGCGCGCCGGCAGCCGCAACATCGTGCCGGCGGTCGAGCCCGTGCTCGCCAACCCGCCGACAGCCTGCCGGGTGGTGATCGAGGCGGGCGACCTCAAGAAGAGCCACGCCTTGGTCTCCCTGGTGGAGAAATCCCGCGCTGGCGCGGTGATCGCCTGCTTCGGCGACGAGAATGCCAATATCGGCCAGATCATCGCCGAGGAAGTTGCCATTTCAGGCCTGACCATCGCGCCCGAAGCGCGCGAGACGCTGATCGGCCTTCTCGGCGGCGACCGCCTGGCCACCCGCAGCGAATTGAAGAAACTCACGCTCTACGCCCATGGCGCCGGGCGCATCGAATTGAGCGACGTCGAGGCCGTGGTGGGCGATGCCAGTGCGCTCGCCACCGACGAGATCATCGATGCCGCCTTTTCCGGCCGGGCCGATCTGCTCGACGCCACCTTGGCCAAAGCCTGGAACGAGGGCGTCAACACCTCGCAACTGGCGGGAACGGCGCTGCGCCACGCTCTGCTGCTTCATCGCCTGCGCGGCGAGGTCGAGAAGGGCCGCCCTGCGGCCTCGGTGGTCGATTCGATGGGCATGCAGGTGCATTTCCGCCGCAAGGCCGGCGTCGCGGCCCAGCTTTCTGCCCTGACCATGGCTCGGCTCGACCGCATCGTAGCCGATCTGTCGGAAGCCGTGCTCGATGCCCGCCGCAACGCCGTTCTGGGGCAGGCCATCGTCTCGCGCGCCTTGATGCGGATCGCCCTGATGGCGAAACCTCGGCGCTGATCCTGCCTGTCCCGGACAGGCGTTTCCCTACGGCGCCGGCCTCTGGCCCTATACCCGACGGCCCAATCATAGAACAGGAAGCAACTGCGCCGTCACAACAACTGGCGATTACTCTAATAAAGCCCTTATTAATTTACATTCATCGAAGAAATAAAGACAGAATACCAAAAATATCTCATCCTATCCTTCTGAAACGTGAGGGCTTGCCCTGAAGGCGGCCGGAATTCAGCAAGGAGGACGCGGTGAGGACGGAGGAAGTGGCAGACTTGCCAGGCAGCGATCCGCTTCCGGCCTGGTTGATCTTTACTGGCGTGACTATATTCGCTTTCCTGCTGGCTTGGTATTTCGGGCTGATCGCCAGGATGGTCGAGGGTGACCGCACCTTCATCTCGGTCGTCATTGTCGTCTTGTATGTCGTCGCCAGCCTCCACTGCCTGTGGCGCGTCCTGATCATCTCGAAGGAGGGCCAAGCAGCCCTGCGGTCGGCGCGACTTCTCGTCCGCCACGAGAATGGTCGTTCCGATGAGCCGAAAATCGATCTCGTCAAGGAGCTGCCGGCAGGACTTGTCTCGTCCCATATCCGGGACCTCAAGACGAAGGCCAGCCTGCAGGGGCATATGCGCCTCGACCAGACATTGCTCCTGCGCGTTCTCGCCAATCGCTTGCGAGGCTCGAACGGCCTGGGGGCCTTTGCCAGCGATACCCTGATGAAGCTGGGGCTCCTGGGCACCATCATCGGCTTCATCATGATGCTGGCGCCGATCGCCGGTCTCGACGTCGAGAACCATGCGGCGATGCGAACCTCGATGTCGCTGATGAGCGACGGCATGGCCGTGGCCATGTATACCACGCTCGTCGGGCTGGCCGGCTCCATCCTCCTGAAGATCCAGTACCAGTTCCTGGAGAGCGCCACCGCCGCCATCTTCGCCTTCGCCGTGGATATTACCGAAGTCTATGTGGTCTCGGCGCTGGAGCGGCGGGCTCAAGCGGCATGATCGACGATTTCGACCTGATGCCTCGCGAGGAGGCGTTCGATCCGTTCAGCGTGGTGCTGTTCAAGGCATTGCAGGTCGTCGCCTTCCTGTTCTTCATCGCCCTGGTGATCGTGGCGCCCAAGGCCGATAACGGCAAGGTCGACAGCAAGGCCGAGTTCCTGATCAGCATGGACTGGCCGGACAATCACCCCGACGACATGGATATCTTCGTCCAGGACCCGCTCGGCAACGTGGTCTGGTACCGCCGCCGGGAGGCGGGCTTCATGCTGCTCGATCGCGACGACAGGGGCGGACTGAACGATTTCGTCATGGTCAATGGCAGCAAGGTTCCGACGGCGACCCGGCAGGAACTCGTCAGCATCCGCGGCTTCGTCGCTGGGGAGTACACCATCAACGTCTATCATTTCACCGCCCTGACCGGCCGCGCCGTGCCGGTGACGGTCACGCTGCAAAAACTCAATCCGAAGGTGACGATCGTGGGCAAGGAAACGCTGGAGGTGGTCGACGGCGGCACCGAGAAAACCGCCCTGCGTTTTACCATGGATGACAAGGGCACGGTGACGAAGGTCGAGCGAACGCCGAAGTCGATCCTCCAGACCTTCTACAATCCTCGCGCCAACGGGGCCAAGCCATGAGCTGGGTCCAGACCCATGTGCTTCTGCTCACGCTGGCCTATGTCACGACGACGGCCCTGCTGCTCGCCATCCTGAGCCGGATGGCCTTCAACCGGCTCGCGAAGGCAGCCGCGATCGTGCTGGCCAGCTGCTTCTACATTGCAGTCTTCTTTTCTACACAGGGCCTGCTCGGCTGGTCGGCGCCGGTTGCCCTGCCCGAGCGTTTCAAGGTGCTGTGGACCTATGTGATCGAACCCGACCCGGCCCACGCCAATCCCGGTGCCGTACATTTGTGGGTCGAGGAACTCGACGCCGCCAATCTGCCCAGCGGCGAGCCCCGTTCCTATCTGCTGCCCTATTCACGACAGCTGGCGGACCAGGTCACCCAGGCACAGGGCCAGATCAAGGACGGCATGCTGGTCGGCGGCAAGCCCCGTTACTACGGCGATCATTCGTCGACGCAAGGCCTGTCCGGCCCCGTCAACGTGAATGCGCCGCCGGGTGGCGATCCATCGGGTGGTGGCGTGCTCGATCCCGCCTTCCTGGGTGGCCAGTCCAAGAATGTCGACCTCATTCCCCTGCCGAAGCCCGTTCTGCCCGAAAAGGAACTTACCGAGCCAGCGCAATGAGGGAATCTGCGCCATTTCACCTCGATATCGGCTCCTCCCGGGATCTCGGGCAGCCGCGCACTACTTCAGGATCTTGGTCTGGTCGATATAGAAGATCTTGTCCGGCAGCTGCAGCTTGCGGTCGATGCCGGAGATCGTCACCGTGGTGTCGTAGCCCTGCGGATCGGTGACGGTCCACTGCTTCAGCTCGTAATTCGGTGCCGGAAAGGTCAGCTGGATGCGCGACTTGCCGCCGCTGGCAGCCGAGCCCTCCTCCAGGATGACGCTGATTCCGGCCGGCTCACGGCCGACAGCCAGCACCCTGGAATCCTCGATCAGGTCGAGCCTGTCGGCCAAAAGGAAGCGCAGCGGCGTCTGCTTGATGAAATAGAGATCCTGGGTGTTGAGCTTGCGGTTGCGCACGGCCACGGAGGTGCCGTCGGCCAGGAGTTGCAGCGAGGACGGCGGGTCGTAGTCGAAGCGCATGCGGCCGGGCTTGGAGACCCAGAACTTGCCGTTGATGCGCTTGCCGTCCGAACCGACCTGCACGAAATTGCCGGAGAAGAATTTGATATTGTTGAAATAGCTGTCGATCTGGTCGAGCGTCGCCTTGTCGGCCGCACTCAGCGCCTTGGGATTGATGCGATGGGTGTCGATCTCGAGCGGCTGATTGGAGGCGACAAGATCAGGTGCCGGCACAGCGTCGGCGGCAGCCGGCACCGTGGCGGCGGGTGGCGCACCGGACTCGTTCTGCGCAAAGGCGGTGCCCGCCAGCAGGGGCAGGCTCAGGGCGACGAGAACGGTACGGGCAAAGGGCATTGCAAACTCCGAGACGGCCGGTCTGCGGGACCGGAACCGGCACCTGGCAACAAGATGGGCACATTCCAAAACGTTTTGCGATTCGACGATGTCACCAAGGAATCGCAAAGACGCGTGAGCGCGAACGACTAGAGCAAGGCAGCGTTTTCGCCAAACGCGCTTTGCTCCAAGCACAGTCCTCTTGATCGAGCCGCAGGCACGATCAAGAGGACTGTGCAGGATACCAAACATTTGCAGAGTCTCCCGGCGAGCCCCATCGTGGACCTCGCCGGGAGACTTCTGCTTGGGAAATGTGCCCTATAGCCTGTCTATGGCCTTTTAGCGGCTTTGTGACAACAAAGCGGTGCAGAAGCCGCGATCAAATATGGATCGCGCGCCCCTCGACGGCCAGCGCCGCCTCCTTGACGGCTTCCGACATGGTCGGATGCGCGTGGCAGGAACGGGCGAGATCCTCGGAGGAGCCGGTGAACTCCATCAGCACCACGCCCTCATGGATCATCTCGCCGGCGCCGGCGCCGAGGATATGCACGCCGAGCACGCGGTCGGTTGTCGCATCCGCAATCACCTTGACGAAGCCTTCGGTGGTGCGGTTGGCGCGGGCACGGCCATTGGCGGTGAAGGGGAACTTGCCGACCTTGTAGGCGATGCCGGCCGATTTGAGCTCTTCCTCGGTCTTCCCCACCGAAGCGATCTCGGGATAGGTGTAGACCACCGCCGGAATGACATCGTAATTCACATGGCCGTGCTGGCCGGCCAGGATCTCGGCGACGGCGATGCCCTCGTCCTCGCCCTTATGCGCCAGCATCGGCCCGCGCACCACGTCGCCGATGGCGTAGATGCCGGGGACATTGGTGGCGAAATGGTCGTCGATGATCACGCGTCCGCGCTCGGTGACGACGCCGGCTTCCTCCAGGCCGAGGCCGTCCGTATAGGGACGGCGGCCGGTGGCGACTAGGACGATGTCGGCCGCGATGGTCTGCTTGTCACCGCCGGCGACCGGCTCGACGGAGACCACGGCACCCGAGGCGCTGGTCTCGACGCCGGTCACCTTGGTGGCAAGCTTGAATTCGATGCCTTGGCGGCCGAGCAAGCGCTGGGCCTGCTTGGCGACTTCCAGATCCATGCCCGGCAGGATGCGATCGAGGAACTCCACCACGGTGACCTCGGCGCCGAGGCGGCGCCAGACCGAGCCGAGCTCGAGGCCGATGACGCCGGCGCCGATGACGACCAGCTTCTTGGGCACGGCAGCCAGTTCGAGCGCGCCCGTGGAGGAGACCACGATCTTCTCGTCGATGGTGACGCCGGGAAGCTGGGCGACGTCCGAGCCCGTGGCGATCACGATCGACTTGGTGTCCAGCGTCTGTTTCGAACCGTCATCGGCCGTCACTTCGACCTTGCCGGCAGCCAGGATCTTGCCGGTGCCGCGATAGGCCGTGATCTTGTTCTTCTTGAACAGGAAGGCAACGCCCTGGACGTTGGCGTCCACGGTCTCCTGCTTGTGCTTCAGCATCTGGGGCAGATTGAGCACCGGCGCAGGGACTTCGATACCGAAGGCCTTGAAACCATGCCCGGCCTCATCGAACAATTCGGAGGCGTGCAGCAGCGCCTTGGACGGGATGCAGCCGACATTGAGGCAGGTGCCGCCATAGGTGGCGCGCTTCTCGACCACGGCGACATTCATGCCGAGCTGGGCGGCGCGGATGGCGCAGACATAGCCGCCGGGGCCAGTGCCGATAACGACGAGATCATGAGAGGGCATGGGGAGACTCGCTTCTGGGTGTCATCCCGGGCGCGCCGCAGCGCGAAGCGGTGCTGCGCAGACCCGGGACCGTCATCAGGATGAGGAATATTGCGGCCCGCGATCCCGGATCTGCGGCACAACATTGCATGTTGCGCCGCGTCCAGGATGACGGCTGTTACAGGTCCAGCACGAGGCGAGCCGGATCCTCCAGGCTCTCCTTGACGCGCACCAGGAAGGTGACCGCTTCCTTGCCGTCGATGATGCGGTGATCATAGGACAGCGCCAGATACATCATCGGGCGTGCCACGATCTGGCCACCGACCACCATCGGGCGCTCCTGAATCTTGTGCATGCCGAGAATGGCCGACTGGGGCGCATTGAGGATCGGCGTCGACATCAGTGAACCATAGACGCCGCCATTGGAGATGGTGAAGGTGCCCCCCTGCATCTCCTCGATCTTCAGCTGGCCGTCACGGGCCCGCTTGCCGAAATCGGCAATGGTCTTTTCGATGCCGGCCAGGCCGAGCGTCTCGGCATCCCGGATCACCGGCACGACGAGGCCCTTGTCGGTGCCGACGGCGACGCCGACATGGCAATAGTTCTTGTAGATGATGTCCTGCCCGTCGATCTCGGCATTGACCGCCGGCATCTCCTTGAGGGCCTGGGTGCAAGCCCGCACGAAGAAGGACATGAAGCCGAGCTTAACGCCATGCTTCTTCTCGAACAGGTCCTTGTACTGGTTGCGCAGCGCCATGACGTTGGTCATGTCGACCTCGTTGAAGGTCGTCAGCATGGCGGCGTTGGCCTGGGCTTCCTTCAGACGGCGGGCGATGGTCTGGCGCAGCTTGGTCATGCGCACGCGCTCCTCGCGTGCGGCATCGGCCGGCGGCGAAGCAACCCGCGGCGCCGATGGCACCGGAGCAGCGGCGGGAGCCGGAGCGGGAGCAGCCGCAGGAGCCGGCGCGGCAAGCACATCGCCCTTGAGGACCTGGCCGCGGCGGCCCGATCCTTCGATCTGGGCCGGATCGAGCCCACGATCGGCGGCGATCTTGGCTGCAGCGGGCGAAGGCGGTGCAGCGGGCGAGGCCGGTGCGGCAGCAGCCGGCGCGGCGGGGGCCGACGTCGGGGCAGCGGGGGCTGGAGCGGGTGCGGCCGCCGGGGCAGCGGCAGCACCGGAGCCGGCCGCGATGGTGCCGAGCGTGGCCCCCGGGCCGACCGTCTCGCCGGTCTTGGCCAGGATTTCACCCAGCACGCCGGCGGCGGGAGCATTGACTTCCAGCGTCACCTTGTCGGTCTCGAGCTCCACCAACGGCTCGTCGGCCTTCACGGCCTCGCCCGGCTTCTTGAACCATTTGCCGATGGTGGCTTCCGTGACCGACTCGCCCAGGGTCGGCACCTTGATTTCCGTCGCCATGATTTCACGCCCGCCTTCAGGCGCCCTCTTTTCAATGGAGTTGCGACAAGCGGAAGCGGGTCCCGCCTGTCGATGCGAAATGAGCCCGTCAGATCGTCAGGGCTTCGTCGGTGAAGGCCTGCAGTTGGGCCAGATGCTTGGACATCAGGCCCGTCGCGGTCGCAGCAGAGGCCGGCCGGCCGGCATAGGCCGCCCGCTTGGCCTTGGTGCCCGCCTGTCCCAACACCCATTCCAGATAGGGTTCGACGAAGGACCACGAGCCCATGTTCTTGGGTTCTTCCTGGCACCAGACCACATCCGCCTTGCGGAAGCGCGACAGCTCGTTGGCCAGCGACTTCAGCGGGAAGGGATAGAGCTGCTCGACGCGCATCAGATAGATGTCGTCGATGCCCCGCTTCTCGCGCTCGTCGAGCAGGTCGTAATAGACCTTGCCGGTGCACAGGATGACGCGCCGGATCTTCTCGTCCGCCACCAGCTTGGTGGTGGAGTTGCCGAACTGGGCGTCGTCCCACAGAATGCGGTGGAAGGTGGTATCGGCCCCCAGCTCGCTGAGCTTCGACACGCAGCGCTTGTGGCGCAGCAGCGATTTCGGCGTCATCAGGATCAAGGGCTTGCGGATGTCGCGCTTGAGCTGCCGGCGCAGGATGTGGAAATAGTTCGCCGGCGTCGTGCAGTTGGCGACCTGCATGTTGTCCTCGGCGCACATCTGCAGGAAGCGTTCGAGGCGAGCCGAGGAATGCTCGGGCCCCTGCCCTTCATAGCCATGCGGCAGAAGACAGACGAGGCCCGACATGCGGAGCCATTTGCGTTCGCCCGAGGAGATGAACTGGTCGAATACCACCTGGGCGCCGTTGGCGAAGTCACCGAACTGGGCTTCCCACAGGGTCAGCGCCTTGGGCTCGGCCAGCGAATAGCCATATTCGAAGCCGAGCACGGCTTCTTCCGAGAGCATCGAGTTGATGACCTCGTATTTGCCCTGGCCCTCGCGGATGTTCTTGAGCGGCGTGTAGCGCTTCTCCGTCTCCTGGTCGATCAGCACCGAATGGCGCTGGGAGAAAGTGCCGCGCTCGCAGTCCTGGCCCGACAGCCGCACGCGATGGCCCTCGTCGCAGAGCGTGCCGAAGGCCAAAGCCTCGGCCGTCGCCCAGTCGATGCCCTCGCCGGTCTCGATCATCTTGCGCCGCGTGTCGAGGAAGCGCTGGATGGTCTTGTGGACCTGGAAGCCCTCGGGAACGGTGGTCAGGGCATTGCCGATGGCGGTCAGCTTGGCGGCGTCGACGCCGGTGGCGCCGCGGCGCGGATCGTCGTCGGTGGCGCCGATGGCGCGCAGCCCCGCCCATTGCCCGTCGAGCCAGTCGGCCTTGTTGGGCTTGTAGGCCTGGCCGGCTTCGTGCTCGGCTTCCAGGCGCGCGCGCCAGTCGGCCTTCATCTTCTCGACCTCACCGGCCGTGACCACGCCGGTCTCGATCAGCCTGTTCGAGTAGATCTCGACCACGCCCGGATGCGAGCGGATCTTGCGATACATCAAGGGCTGGGTGAAGCCCGGCTCATCGCCTTCATTGTGCCCGAAGCGGCGATAGCAGAACATGTCGATGACGACGGTCTTGTGGAAGGTCTGGCGGAACTCCGTCGCGACCTTGGCGGCAAACACCACCGCCTCGGGATCGTCGCCGTTCACATGGAAGATCGGCGCTTCGATCATCTTCGCCACGTCGGAAGGATAGGGCGAGGAGCGCGAATAGCGCGGATAGGTGGTGAAGCCGATCTGGTTGTTGATGATGAAATGCATCGAGCCGCCGGTGCGGTGGCCCTTCAGGCCCGACAGGCCCAGGCATTCGGCGACCACGCCCTGCCCGGCGAAAGCAGCATCGCCATGGATGAGCAGCGGCATCACCTTGGCGCGGGAATCGGTATCGTCCTGCTGGTCCTGCTTGGCGCGCACCTTGCCGAGCACCACGGGATCGACGATCTCGAGATGGGAGGGGTTGGCGGTCAGCGACAGATGCACCTTGTTGCCGTCGAACTCGCGGTCCGACGAGGCGCCCAGATGGTATTTCACGTCGCCGGAGCCTTCCACGTCATCGGGCGCGTAGGAGCCGCCCTTGAACTCGTGGAAGATGGCGCGGTGCGGCTTGCCCATCACCTGGGCCAGCACGTTGAGGCGGCCGCGATGGGCCATGCCCAGCACGATGTCCTGCACGCCGAGCGCGCCGCCACGCTTGATGATCTGCTCCAGCGCGGGAATGGCCGATTCCGAGCCGTCGAGGCCGAAGCGCTTGGTGCCGGTATATTTGACGTCGATGAACTTCTCGAAGCCCTCGGCCTCGATCAGCTTGGACAGGATGGCGCGCTTGCCCTCGCGGGTGAAGGTGATCTCCTTGTCCGCCCCTTCGATGCGCTGCTGGATCCACGCCTTCTGGGCAGGATCGGAGACATGCATGAACTCGACGCCGAGGGTCGAGCAATAGGTGCGCTTGAGAATGGCCTCGATCTCGCGGACGGTGGCGAATTCGAGCCCCAGGACATGGTCGATGAAGATCTTGCGATCGAGGTCGGCTTCCGAGAAGCCATAGGTCTGCGGATGCAGCTCCTCGTGGTCGCGCGCCTCCTGCAGGCCGAGCGGATCGAGATTGGCGAAGAGATGGCCGCGCATGCGATAGGCGCGGATCAGCATGATGGCGCGCACGGAATCGCGCGTCGCCTGCAGCATGGCCTCGGACGAGATGGCCGCGCCCTGGGCGTCCGCCTTGGCCTTGATCTTCTCGCCGACCTTCTTCTCGATCTGGCCCCAATTGCTGTCGAGAGCCGAGACGATTTCGCCATTGGCCACGATCGGCCAGTTGGGCTTGGCCCAGCTCGCGCCGCGCGCATTCTTCTCGACGATCGCCTTGTCGTCGGCGAGACCGGCAAAGAAGGCCGCCCACTCGCCATTGACCGAGGACGGATTGTCCTCGTAGCGCGCATAGAGATCTTCGAGATACTCGGCGTCGCCGCCATAGGCGAAGCTTTGCAGGTTCCTATCGTCTTGACGATCCATCGTCCCGTTCCTTCGGTTCTGAAGGCCGGAACCTTGGTTCCGGCCCGTTCTCAGCCCCTTGATGTCAACCCTTCAGCAGTTCCGTCAGCGTGGTGCCGAGGCGCGCCGGGGAGGGTGATACCCTGACGCCGGCGGCTTCGAGCGCGGCGATCTTGGAGCCGGCATCGCCCTTGCCGCCGGAGATGATGGCGCCGGCATGGCCCATGCGCCGTCCGGGGGGAGCGGTGCGCCCGGCCACGAAGCCCACCGTCGGCTTGGCCCGCCCGCGCCTGGCTTCGTCGGCCAGGAACTGCGCCGCATCCTCCTCGGCCGAGCCGCCGATCTCCCCGATCATCACGATCGAATGGGTGTCGGGATCGGCCAGGAACATCTCCAAGACGTCGATGAACTCGGTACCCTTGACCGGGTCGCCGCCAATGCCCACCGCCGTGGTCTGCCCCAGCCCCTCATGGGTGGTCTGGAACACCGCCTCATAGGTCAGCGTGCCCGAGCGCGACACGATGCCCACCGAGCCCTTCTTGAAGATGTTGCCCGGCATGATGCCGATCTTGCATTCGTCCGCCGTCATCACCCCCGGGCAGTTCGGCCCGATCAGGCGCGACTTCGAGCCCGACAGCGCCCGCTTCACCTTGATCATGTCGGTGACCGGAATGCCCTCGGTGATGCACACGATCAGCGGGATTTC
>NZ_JBFNQD010000008.1:0-291098 GCF_040797145.1 Labrys neptuniae
AAATCCCTCTTCGCTGAGACTTACCGCGCATTGCGACAAGCCGGAAAGCCACCAAAACTGGCTCTCATCGCCTTGGCCCGAAAGATTCTCGTCACTCTCAATGCCATCGTGCGAGATCAGGTCACCTTCAAGGCATGACACTCGCTCAACTACAGTTGCCAGGAAGGGTGGCCCCTACAGATTCCAGGCTCGATAGAGCTCGTTGAGCGCCTTCGCTGTATGGCATTCGACCGCGGGCAGGCCGGATTTGCCGATGATTGCTGCATACTTGCCGCTGCTGTCACGAGTCTTGACCAGGATCCAGTGGATCATCTCCCATTTGAGGCTGTCCTGGGTGCCTTCCAGGTGGCCGGCCCGGCTGGAGCGATTCACCAGCGTGCGCTTGAGATAGCGATAGAAGCGCAGCCAGTGATGGGAGGTGATTAGGATCGCGCCCGTGGCCCGGGCGAAGCGCTGCGGCATCAGGCGCGAATAATTGCCCTCCATCACCCAGCGCTCTCCCATGATGGCAGCATCGTGCAGGGCCTTGAACTCGGCCTCCGGCCGGGGCTGCCAATCGGTATGGGGCCGATGGCTGAACTGGTCGAGATGCACGGCGGGCACGCCAAGCTTTCTGGAGAGGGCGACGGCGAGCGTCGACTTGCCGGCATTGGAAGGGCCGAGGACGACGATGCGCTCGCCGAGGCAGGCCAAATCTTTCACGGTCGTGGGCAGCATGGTGGCACCGATCATGAAAATTGGGGGCGAGCCCAATGCGCCAGGCAGGTGGCGTTGTCAATGGCGGATCGATCAATGCCGCTTGCCGCCGACTCAATCACCTCTCTGCATCGCCGTCCCGCAAATAGCCCCGGGCGATCGCCTGCATGGTGGCACGGTCCATGCTGGCGCCGTGACCGCCATGGGCCACGGCGACGTCAAGTTGGGCGAGGCGCTCCATCGTCTGGCGATAGACTGTCCTGTCGGCGCCTGGCACGTCGTCGACGAGGCCGCCGCGATAGATCGCATCGCCACTGAAGAACAGGCCGTCGTGCTCGTCCAGCAGCCCGATCGATCCGGGGGAATGGCCGGGCAGATGCAGCACGTGCAGCCGGGCATTGCCGAGATCGAGGCTGTCGCCTTCTGTCAGGAGCGTCGTCAGGGGAGCGGGAGTGAGGCTGAAATCGGCGGCCCGCCAAGCCGGAGTCGGCAGCTGCGTGACGGCTTCGTCGATGTCCCGGAACAACGCAGCAAGCGTCTCGCCGTCGCGCATCTCGGCGAAGGCAGCCTGTTCGGCGGCGTGACCGAAACGCCGCTCGAATTCATGAAAGGAGCCGACATGATCGACATGGCCGTGGCTCGCCACCGCCAGGACGGGCTTGCCTGGGGTAAGATCGAGGGCGTCTCGCAATGAGGCCAGGCCCATGCCGAAGTCGAGCACCAGGTCGGCGTCGCGGCCCCTGAGATGGAAGATGTTGGCCTGGAAGAAGGAATGGACGAAAGGCTCCCACAGTCGGGTCAGGTCGGGCGCGAGGTGTTCCTTGGCAAACCAGGTGTTGGAAAGGGCCACGGTTATGCCGTTCCTCCAGGATGCGGGCGCGATGTCTTCGCACGGGGCAGTGCGATGGCAGCGGAAGGCAGGGCCATCAGCGCCGGCCTCTTGCGAAGAGTGCCTCGGTCCGCATCTGGATGGCGGTCAGGATCGAGACCATGACGAGATAGTAGACCAGCGCCGCGCCATACCACTCCATGAAGCGGAAGCTGGTGGCGATCGCATATTGGGTGACGGTCATCAGTTCCTTGAGCGAGATCACCGTGGCGAGCGAGGTCGTCTTCAGGAGCGTGATGAACTCGCTCATCAGGGCGGGCAGGGCGATGCGCATGGCCTGGGGCAGCGTGATCAGGACGAAGATCTGGCCGCGATGCAGGCCGAGCGCCGCCCCGGCTTCGCGCTGCCCCGGACCCACCGCCGCGAAGGCGCTGCGCAGGATCTCGGTGAGATAGGCGACCTGGATCAGGGTGAGTGCGATGAAGGCGGCCAGGAAGGGCGAGAACCAGCCCGCCCGAAATAGCGGAGAGAGCTGGGGCAGCCCGTTCCAGATGAACAGCAGCACCAGCAAAGCCGGCGTACCGCGCAGCAGCCAGACATAGCCGACGACGCTCCAGCGCAGCAGGCGTCGCGGCGAGGTGGCCAGGGAGGCCGTGCCCATGGCCGTCACCATCGAAACGGCCATCACGGCAAGCGACAGGGCGACGGTCAAAAGGGCGCCTTCGGCCAGGGGCCAGCCGAAGACGGCGTCGAGGAAAAGCTGGAAGTCGAACATTGCGCCGCTTCATCGAGCCGCAGCGCCATCGACTTCGACGGCCTCGGGCGACAGGTTCCACTTCTTTAGCATGTCCTGCATGCGGCCTTCGGCCTTCAAGGCTTCGAGGCCGGCCCGGACGGCCTTGCGGTCGCCGGCATCCTTGCGCAGGTAGATCGCGTAATATTCCTTGTTCGGATAGGTGTAGGGCACCTGCAACCGGCCGGGCGTCTGGGCCATGCGATAGGCTGCCGTGGTGTCCAGCGTGATGGTGCCGGCGGCCCGGCCGACGAGGATCTGCTGGATGACGGCCGAGGCTGAAGGATAGGGCTGCAGCACGGCCTCGGGCCGGCCGGCCTTGGCGAAGGTGGCATTGAGGGCGGCAAGCGTCGGTTCGAAGGTGGTGCCCGCCTCGACGGCGACGGTCTTGCCGCTGAAATCCTCGGGCACCTTGGTCCCGCTGTCGCCGGCGGCCGTCACCATCACGGTGGAGGTCGTGAAATAACCGATGCCGTCATATTTCTGCAGCCGCTCGGGCCTGAGCGTGATGCCGCTCATGACGGCATCGCAACGCTGGGAATCGAGCGAGGGCAGGAGGCCCTTGAAGTCGCCGACGACATAGTCGGTCTTGGCGCCCCATTGCTGGGCCAGCGCCTCAGCGACGTCGATCTCGAAACCGACAAGGGCCTTGTCGCCGGGCTTGTCGTAGAATTCCATCGGCGGGAACTCGCCGGAGGTACAGACCTTGAAGGTGCCGTTCCTAGCGAAGGAGGGCACATCCGCCGCCCAGGTTGCCTCCGTGGAAACGCTGAGGAGGGCAGCAAACCCGCAGAAAGCGGTGCATGCAAAATGGGTCTTCGTCGAGCGCATGGATGCGTTCCCTTCGTGCCGTGGTTTCGGCTGTTCTGCTCTGGATCACCCGACTGTCCGGCACGCGATGCATGGAAACAAGCTAAATGTTCTGCTAGTTTTAGCGTGATTGAAACTAAACAATTAGGGGCGCATGCTTCCGCCACTTCATGCTTTCAAGGTCTTCGAGGTCGTGGCCCGGCTCGGTCATGTCGGGGCCGCTGCCGCCGAGTTGCATGTCACGCCGGGTGCCGTGAGCCAGCAGTTACGCTCGCTGCAACTCCATCTCGGCATGGATCTCTTCGCGAAGGTGGGGCGCCGGCTCGTGTTGACGGAGGCCGGCCTGACACTGCAGCAATCCGTCGGGGTCGCCATGGCCGAGATCGGCGAGGGTGTGCGCAATCTTTCGGCGCAGCGGATCGACCGCCGGGCCGAGGTCGTGGTGAATCTCTGCATTCCGCCCGTGCTGGGGACGACCTGGCTCGCGCCCCGTCTGTTCGCCTTCATGGCCGACCACCGCCACCTCAGGCTGAATGTTGCCACCGGCGTCGAATTCCATGCCATCGACTGGCGCAGGAGCGATGTCGCCATCGTCTATGGCAACCCGCCCTGGCCGGGCTTCTGGTGGCGCATGCTGCACGGCGTCTATCTGATGCCGGTCTGCAGCCCGCAATTGCTGCGTGGGCCGCATGCCATCCGCCACCCCGCCGACGTGCTGCATCACCGGCTGCTGCACGAGGACGATGGATCGGAGTGGCGCCGCTGGCTGGCGCAGGCCCGGGTGAAATATCCGGGCGCGGCCGACATCTATTTCGGCGACTTCGCCCTCATTCTCCAGGCGGCCCGGGACGGCCATGGCGTCGCCCTGGTCGACGACGTGATCTCGGCCCGCGATCTCGACGAAGGCCGGCTGGTCCAGCCGCTGACGCAGCGCGTGCCGGCGGCCAAGAATTATCATTGCATCTGCAGCGAGGAGACCCTCGCCAAGCCCGAGATCGGCGCTTTGGTCGACTGGTTGATCGATCAGGCCTCGCGCACGCCGGTGCCGCGGATCGGCCTGGGCTAGCAGCAAGTACTCGTTCACCCCGTTGTGATCAGCCCATCGTCCAGGATACGAATAAAATCCAGCACGGTGTGTTTTCCAGACGAACCCTTCTTCGCGACGGATCGAGACGGAACTGAGCCATGACCACCGCAAGTATGACCACAGCAAGACTGAAGAGGCTCTCCCTGGGAGCCATACCCCTGATCGCCTGCTTGCTCGGCGCTAGCCAGGCCGATTCCGCCCAGGCGCGCAACTGGCGCATCAATCCGGCCAGGACGTCCGTCGGCTTCGTCGTCGACGGCATCGGCTGGCCGCGTACCAAGGGGCGTTTCCACGATTTCGACGGCAGGATCTCGATCAATTTCGACAATCCGGCCGCCAGCCGCGTCAGCTTCAAGGTTGCGGCAAAATCGGTCGATGTCGGCTCGCCCTCCTTCAACGATTACCTGCGCACCGATGCCTTCTTCAATGTGGCGCAGTATCCGACCATCACCTTCACCTCCACCAGGGTCGAGAAGGTCGATGGCAGCCATGCCCGGGTCACAGGCGACCTCACCATCCGCGGGATCACCCGCCCGCTCACCATCGATGTCGCCCTGGACAAGCCGGCCGACAAGGCAAGCTCGCAGATCGGCTTCCGGGCGACGGGCGTGATCAAGCGGCTCGCCTTCAACATGAGTGCGGGTTTTCCGGCGATCAGCAACGATGTCGACCTGATCGTCACCACCGAGGCGCAGGCTCAGTGACGGGAGGCGTGGTGATGAAGGCGAGGC
Source organism: Labrys neptuniae (assembly GCF_040797145.1). Taxonomy (NCBI): domain Bacteria; kingdom Pseudomonadati; phylum Pseudomonadota; class Alphaproteobacteria; order Hyphomicrobiales; family Xanthobacteraceae; genus Labrys; species Labrys neptuniae. The sequence continues at coordinate 4,947 of NZ_JBFNQD010000008.1, forward strand.
CTTCCCTCCGCCATCGCTGGAGCGCCACCGGGCAATTGTTGCACTGGTCCTGCGCTGCCCTCATCCTGTTCATGCTGGGGCTCGGCCTTGCCATGGTGGAATGGGTGGAGGACCAGGGCCAGCGCTTCGATCTCTATCAGCTGCATAAGAGCCTTGGCGCCCTCGTCTTCCTGTTGATGGCGCTGCGCGCCGCCTGGCGCCTTCTGGCCCGGGCGCCGGTCTTGCCGGAGAGCATGCCGCGTCATGAGCGGGTGCTGAGCAAGGCGGTGCATGTCGCCCTCTACGGGCTGATCTTCGCCATGCTCGTCACCGGCTATGTGATGATCTCAGCCTCGCCGCTACCGCTGCCGATCCAGCTGCCGGGGGGAGGGCATGTTCCCAATCTCGTTGCGCCCGATTTCGAGCTTTCCGAGCAGATGAAGGCGCTGCACCATCGCTTCGCTTTCGTGCTGATCGCCCTTGTCCTCCTGCATGTGGCGGCGGCCCTCAAGCACTGGCTGTGGGATCGCGACGGCGTGCTGCAGAGCATGCTGCCGGGGCGGGGCTGAGGCTTCATTACTTTTGCAAAGCAGGGCCGACTCCGCGTAAGACAAGCCCCTGTTCTTGCCTTGCTCGGAGTTATCAATGAACGGTGCGCAGGACCTTGGCGGCATGATGGGCTTCGGGCCGATCGCGCCGGAAAAGGACGAGCCTTTCTTCCATGCCGCCTGGGAGAAGCGGGCGATGGCGGTGACGCTGGCGATGGGCGCGACCGGTTCCTGGCCGCTCGATGCCGGGCGCTATGCGCGCGAGAGCCTGCCGCCGGCGGATTATCTGTCCTCCTCCTATTACGAGATCTGGATCAAGGCCCTGATCAAGCTGATGCTGGCGAAAGCGCTGGTCAGCGAGGCCGAGCTTGCCGAGGGGCGGGCGATCGAGCCGGGCAAACCCCTGAAGCGCGTGATCAGGGCCGCCGAGGTGCCGGCTGCGCTCGCCGCCGGCACGCGCTGCGACCGACCGGCGAGCCGGCCCGCGCGGTTTGCCGCCGGCGAGGAGGTGCGGGCGCGCAACGAGCACAAGATCACCCATACCAGGCTGCCGCGCTATGCGCGCGGGCATCTCGGCACCGTCGTCGAAGCTCATGGCGCATTCGTGCTGCCCGACAGCAACGCCCATGGCGAAGGCGAGAACCCCGAATGGCTCTACACGGTGCGCTTCGCCGGCACCGAACTCTGGGGCCCGCAGGCCGACCCGACGCTGACAGTGATGCTCGATCTGTGGGAGAGCTACCTTGACCCCGCTTGACGCCATTCCTTCCATTCCGCGCGATCGCGGCGAGCCCGTGTTCCGCGAACCCTGGGAGGCCCGCGCCTTCGCGCTCGCCGTTTCCCTCCATGAAAAAGGCGTGTTCACCTGGCCGGAATGGGCTGAGGCGCTGGGCCGCGAGATTGCCGCTGCGCCCGCCGACGACGGCTCGCATTATTACGAGCACTGGCTGTCGGCGCTGGAAAAACTGGTGGGAAGCAAGGGCCTGACATGAATGGAATAACGCGCCGAGGGATCCTGCAGCTTGGTTTCCTAGCCCTGGCTGCCGGTGCCGGCGGTGCGGCGAAGGCGCAGCCATCCGGTGCTGGGGAAGACTGGCGCAAGGCCCTGGTGGATGCGGCGCGCAGCCAGATCGGCGTCACCACCCTCTATGATCCCGCCTATAGGCGCATCGCCTATCCCGGCGGCGACGTGGCGCCCGAGCGGGGCGTGTGCACCGACGTGGTGGTGCGCGCCTATCGCAAGGCCTTCGCCCTCGATCTCCAGCGCCTCGTGCACGAGGACATGAAGGCCGGTTTCGCCGCCTACCCGAGGAACTGGGGCATGCGGGCGCCCGATCCCAACATCGACCACCGCCGCGTGCCCAACCTGATCGCCTTCTTCAAGCGCAAGGGCACAGTGCTGCCGGTGACCGCCGATCCGGCGGACTATTTGCCGGGCGACCTGGTCACCCAGATGCTGCCGGGCAATCTGCCGCATATCCTGATCGTCTCTTCGCAGGTCGCGGCGCCGACGCCGGGGCGCCGGCTGGCGATCCACAATATCGGGCAGGGCGCGCGGGAAGAGGACACGCTGTTCGCCTTCCCGCAGACCGGCCATTTTCGCTTCGCGCCGGCGTAAAATGCCTTCTCCCCTTGTGGGAGAAGGTGGCGCGAAGCGCCGGATGAGGGGTGGACGAGGCCCCTCTCACCAAGGCAGCCCGGCCCGAGCCAAAATGGTATCCTGGATCACCGTGGGAGATTGCAGGATGTCGGCATTCCAGAACCGGACGATGGTATAGCCTTGAGCTGCCAGCCAGCTGTCACGCACCTGGTCGTGTGTGCTTTCGGCGTGCTGGGAGCCATCAGCCTCGACAATGAGGCGATACCGAAAGCAGGCGAAGTCGACGACATAGCGGCCGATCGGCACCTGGCGGCGGAACTTCAGATGAGCGAGCCCTCGTCCGCGTAACAGACGCCAAAGGGCAGCTTCGGCGTCTGTCGGATCGCCGCGCATTTTGCGGGCGAAGTCGCGTTGCTCAGGCTTCATGGTTTCGGCATCCAGAGGCCTGAGCAGTTTAGTGCTGGGAGGGGTTTCGTCCACCCCTCATCCGCCCTTCGGGCACCTTCTCCCTCAAGGGGAGAAGGTTTTTCGTTCACCGCACCAGGATGTTGCGGAACTGCCAGGGATCGGAGGTGTCGATGTCCTCCGGGAAGAAGCCCGGGCGGCCGTCGAGCGGGGTCCAGTCGGTGTAGTAGCCCTTGACCGGGCCGAGATAGGGCTTCTGCACTTCCAGGCAGCGGCGGAAGTCCATTTCATCGGCTTCGACGATGCCGGCTTCCGGATTCTCCAGGGCCCAGACCATGCCGGCCAGCACGGCCGAGGTGACCTGCATGCCGGTGGCGTTCTGGTAGGGCGCGAGCTTGCGGGTCTCCTCGACCGTGAGCTGGGAGCCGTACCAGTAGGCATTCTTGCCGTGGCCGTAGAGCAGCACGCCGAGCTCGTCGGCACCGTCCTCGATTTCCTTCTCGTCGAGGATGACGAACTTGTCCTGCGCCTTGCCGGCGGCGCCGAACATCTCGTGCAGCGAGAGTACGGCATCATTGGCCGGGTGATAGGCGTAGTGGCAGGTCGGGCGGTAGACCGCCTCGCCATTCTCGCGCACCGTCAGATAGTCGGCGATCGAGATCGCCTCGTTATGGGTGACGAGGAAGCCATATTGCGGGCCCGGCGTCGGGCACCAGCTCATCACGCGGGTGTTGGCGCCGGGCTGCAGCAGGTAGATCGCCGCGCCACAGCCCTCCTTGTGGGTGCGGCCGGTCTCGGGCATCCAGGTCTCGTGCGTGCCCCAGCCCAGCTCGGCCGGCTGCAGGCCTTCGGAGATGAAGCCTTCCACCGACCAGGTGTTGACGAACACGCCGCGGGGCTTGGGATGCTTGGCGCGCTGGGTGTCGCGCTCGGCGATGTGGATGCCCTTGACACCGACCTTGCGGGCGAGCGCCGCCCATTCCTCGCGGGTCTTGGGATCGGCCGAACCATGGCCGGTCGCCTCGGCGACGTCGAGCAGGGCCTGCTTGACGAACCAGGAGACCATGCCGGGGTTGGCGCCGCAGCAGGAAACCGCCGTCGGGCCGCCGGGCGTGCGGCGCTTGGCAGCCAGCATGCTCTCGCGCAGGGCGTAGTTGGTGCGCGCTTCCGGGCCGGCGTTCTTGTCGAAATAGAAGCCGAGCCAAGGCTCGACCACCGTATCGATATAGAGCGCGCCGAGGCTGCGGGCGAATTCCATCAGGTCGACCGAACCGGTGTCGACCGAGAGATTGACGCAGAAGCCCTGGCCGCCGCCGGCGGTGAGCAAAGGCTGCAGCAGGCTCTTGTAGTTGTCCTTGGTAACGGCCTCCTGCACGAAACGAATGCCGTGCTCCTCGATGATCTTGCGGTCGGCATCGAGCGGATGCGGGTCGATGATGACCATGCGCTCCTTGTCATATTCGAAATGACGCTCGATCAGCGGCAGCACGCCGCGACCGATCGAACCGAAACCAATGATCACGACGGGGCCGGAAATCTTACCGTAGACAGGCCATTGAGCCATTCAATCCTCCAAAATGTGCAAGCCCCAGCGTTTAGGCGCTGGGACCCGCGGGTGCAAGTTTTGTCGCGTGAATGTGAAGCAGGGATGACACGATCCCTGGGACCGCCGGCTTCCAGCCGGCTCTTTTCATCGGCTTAGGCCGCGAAACGCAGGCCGGTGTCGTTGGCCGCCTGGGCGACGAGCGCCGCGAAGTCGGGCGCGGTTTCGAGGTCGCCGGTGGCGTTCACAAGGCCGGCCGCCCCCACCAGCCCGTCGGGCACCAGCTCCAGGCCGAGGAAGCGGTTGCGCTCCACCGGGCCGGGCAGCCAGAGGCGCTCGGTGAGGTCGGTCGAAAAGCCGAAGCGGCTGTAATAGGGCGCGTCACCCACCAAGAGGATGGCCTTGTGGCCATAGTCCTGGGCATAGCCGATGCCGTGCCACATCAGGCGCGCGCCGAGGCCTTCGCTGCGATAGCGGGCATCGACCGCAAGCGGGCCCAGCAGCAGGGCCGCCCGGCCGGGGCCGGCGGAGACGTTCCACAGGCGCAGCGTGCCGATCAGGCTGCCATCATCGACGGCGGAGAAGGCCAGGCCCTTGGCCGGCAGGCGGCCTTCGCGCAGGCGCTCGCTGGTCTTGGCGAAACGGGACGGACCGAAGCAGGCGTCGAGCAGGGTCTCGCGCGCTTCGAGATGGGACGAGGATTCTTGGACAATACGGATCATGGCCGTGGCTCCTGGCAAAAGGAGAGCGACAGCCCTCGCACCGATGAAACGGCCGTACGGGACGATGAATGGAGCGCGGACATCACAGCGACATGCCTGCATGTCGCGATGTCCGCTCTTGGAAACGGGAGGCTTGAGAGAAGAGCGGACAGGATGTCCGCGCTCCGATCAAATCACCACGGAGGCCAGCGGCGGGAAGCCGTTGAAGCCGATGGTGGAATAGGTGGTGGTGTAGGCACCGCAGGCCTCGATCAGCACCTTGTCGCCGATCGACAGGCTCACGGGAAGATCATAGGGGGTCTTCTCGTAGAGCACGTCGACGCTGTCGCAGGTCGGTCCGGCCAGGACGCAGGGCGCCTTGGCATCGCCGTCCCGCTCGGTGCGGATCGGGTAGCGGATGGCCTCGTCCATGGTCTCGGCGAGGCCATGGAACTTGCCGATGTCGAGATAGACCCAGCGGATCTCGTCCGTTTCGGCCTTCTTGGACACCAGCACCACCTCGGCCTCGATCATGCCGGCATCGCCGACCATGCCGCGGCCCGGCTCGATGATGGTCTCGGGCAACTGGTTGCCGAAATGGGTGCGCAGCGCGTTGAAGATCGCCTCGCCATAGGCCGGCACGCCGGGCATGGCGCGCAGATACTTGGCCGGGAAGCCGCCACCCATGTTCACCATCGACAGCGTGATGCCACGCTCGGCCATCTCGCGGAAGATGCCGGCAGCCGTGGCCAGGGCGCTGTCCCAGGCCTGCACATTGCCCTGCTGCGAGCCGACATGGAACGACACGCCATAGGCGGTGAGGCCGAGGGCCTGCGCCTGCTCGAGCACGTCGGGCGCCATGGAAGGCGCGCAGCCGAACTTCTTCGACAGCGGCCATTCGGCGCCGGCGCCGTCGCACAGGATGCGGCAGAACACGCGCGAACCGGGAGCGACGCGGGCGATCTTCTCGACCTCGGCCACGCAGTCGACGGCGAACAGGCGCACGCCGAGCTCGAAGGCGCGGGCGATGTCACGCTCCTTCTTGATGGTGTTGCCGAAGGAGACGCGATCGGCACCGGCGCCGGTGGCGAGCACCTGCTCGATCTCGACCACGGAAGCGCAGTCGAAGCTGGAGCCGAGGCCGGCCAGCAGGTTGAGGATCTCGGGGGCCGGGTTGGCCTTGACGGCGTAGAAGACGCGGGTATCGGGGAGCGCATGCGCGAATGCCGAATAATTCCGCTCCACCACGTCGAGATCGACGACGAGCCGGGGGCCGTCGGCGGGGGTACGTCGGAGGTAGTCGAGGATGCGGTCGGTCATGGCGGGTCTCCCCAAAATCCAAAGGGTGTCACGGATCGGTGCGACGTCACCGCCGCCGCGGGGTGGAGCCGCGGACGTTCGATGCTGACGCGCCGCCCACCGCCGGAAAGGCCGGATGCCTCGCCGCGACGGGATGCAAATCGCCACGCAACGGATCAAGCCGCTGCATGGTTCGAAACTGCCTTGGATTGGATCGGGATACCCGGTCCGCACGCCTGGCAAAGAGAAACAAGCCTCTTCAGTCGCTGGATATGGAAACCAGCCGAGACCAAAAAAGCCCGCTTCGTCGTTGCTTCAAGCTGCGTCCCCCGCGGAGTACGGGGTTCACCGGTCGCCTCCGGCTGCCGATCGTTGTTCGGGATTCGATGATTTCGGCACGTCATGCCTGATCACCTCAAGGGACCACTGCCGCGATCCCTAGTCCATCCCTGGCGACCGTCCAGCCTCTTGTCTGGATGTCCACCGACCGACACGCGGCCACAGGCACGTGCGAAATTGGGCAAGCCGGGAAATAGGAAGAATGGACGTCATATGCAAGAAAAATTTTCGCCCGGGCCGAAATTTTTCTGCGCTGCAAAAACTGAAAATTCACGTGGCCGGCAAAGGAGTTATGCCGGGGCACCCGCTCACGCGCCAGCCAGGGGTGCTGAAGCGGGGCCATGGGCCGGTTTCAGGCGCGAAGACCGCCATTTGCGGACGGGTAACGGACATGCCCGTTGCCGCTGCCCTGCGCTGTGGCGGTGTTGGTCGTGAAGGCGGCTTCGGCCAGCTTGTGTGCATGCCTGCTGACGTCGTCAGGCCAGTCGGCGATCATGGCAGCGAATTTTTCGTCATCGCCGGCGAACAGGGCGCGAATCGCTTCCTCGTAATGCGGCTCGTTGCCGGCCATGGCGCTCATGAAGCGATAGGCGGCCTCGCGCGCCTCGCGCAGCCGGTCTGTCGCCTCGGAGGCATGGCGCGCTTCGTCCACCAGGCGGCGCAGGGCCACGGAGGCCCCACCCGGCTGCGAGGCCAGCCAATCCCAATGACGCGGCAGCAGGGTGATCTCACGGGCGACGACGCCGAGCTTCGGACGCCCCGGCCCGCGCGGCGGCGGCTCGATCAGGGCATAGCGATTGCGGATGTCCTCCGCGCTGCCGCGCAGGTCGAGATCGACAGGCCGGCCGGTGGTATCCTCGAACACCTGCACGGGCGAAGCCTCGCCCGCATCCTGGGCCTGGCGGATGGCCAGCGCAACGGTAATGGCATCGCCCTCGGCCAGACATCTGCGCCCGGCAAAGGCGATGAGGGCAAGATGGGTCATGATCCCTGATCCTGTTGGACGCGCAAAATAGGCCCGGGTGGAATTCATGTCAATATTATCCGGGTGAATATGGATCTCAGCCACTGGAAACGAGACTGCAGAGAAAAATGTCTGCAAGCGGTGGAATAAACGCCGCCTCCGGTTGTCCACCCATCCGAAGGGGTTCGAAACATCACGGGACAGCAAACATGATCGTTCAGCGCAGGGCCGCCCTCGTCGGGCTGGCCTGGATCCTGGCAGCCGGCTCCGTGCCGGCTGTCGCCGACGACACGGCGCATCACGGACACGAGGCCATGCCGGCCTCCGCCGAAACGCCGTTCCTCCAGGAAAACGATGCGGCCATGTCGAAGATGATGAGCGCGATGGCGGTCAAGCCGACCGGCAATGTCGATCGCGACTTCACCGAGATGATGATCCCCCATCACCAGGGGGCGATCGACATGGCGCAGACCTATCTGCGTTATGGCCGCAACGAGCAGCTCAGGCGCATCGCCCAGGAAATCATCGTCGAGCAGCAGCAGGAAATCGCCGCCATGCGGCTGGCGCTCGGGGACCCGCCGCCGGCTCCGGCTGCGGCGCCCACGCAGGCCAGCCCCGCCGTTGACCTCTCCCTCAATCCACCCGCCGACGCCAGTTCCCCGCCTCCCGCCATGTCGATGACGGGAACGGACAAATGAAGGACTCATGCATGCATCGCATTCTCTTCGCTCTCGGCCTTCTTGCAGGCACCATGCTGGCACCGGCCGCCGCTTCCGCGGGACAGATACCCGGCCCTGCATCGGCGGCGGATATCCCGATCAGCCACAAGGATCGCCTTTATGCGGCCGAGCAGTTCTCGAACACCGTCTCGGTGAGCGATCCCGTCGACAACAGGCTGCTGGGCGTCATCCGGCTCGGTGATCCCCAGCCGGGCAATCTCAGCCCGCTCTACAAGGGCCAGGTGCTGGTCCATGGCATGGGGTTCTCGCCCGACCACAAGACACTGGCCGTGGTTTCGATCGGCTCCAATTCCGTGACCTTCATCGACACGGCGACCAATGCGGTCAAGCACACCACCTATGTCGGGCGTTCCCCGCATGAAGCCTTCTTCACGCCTGATGGGCGCGAAGTCTGGGTGACGGTGCGGGGCGAGGACTATGTCTCCGTCATCGATGCCGGCAGCTTCGAGGAAAAGCTCCGGATCAAGGTTCCGGGTGGCCCTGGCATGCAGATCTTCTCGCCGGACGGCAAATATGGCTATGTCTGCTCCTCGTTCAATCCGCAGACCGTGGTCATTTCCCTCGCCGACCACAAGATCGTCGGAAGCGTCAAGCAGGCGAGCCCCTTCTGCCCGAACATCGCCGCTTCGGCCGATGGCAAGCAGGTGTGGTTCACCCTCAAGGACATCGGCAAGACGCAGGTCTTCAAGGCCGAACCTCCCTTCGATCTCGTCAAGACGCTGGATACCGGCCCGATCACCAATCACGTCAACCTCGTGGTCAACAAGAAAGGCAGCTTCGCCTATGTCACCGTCGGCGGGTCGAACGAGGTGAAGGTGTTCCGCACCGATGATTTCAAGGAGGTCGCGACCATTCCGGTCGGCAATCTGCCGCACGGCATCTGGCCCTCGGGCGATGGCAGCCGGGTCTATGTCGGGCTCGAGAATGCCGACCAGTTTGCCGTCATCGACACCTTGACCAACCAGGTGATCGCCACCATTCCGATCGGACAGGCGCCCCAGGCCGTGGCCTATGTCCCCAATGCCGTGCCCGAGGGCGATGGCCTGCAGAACCTGATGCCGCTCGGCGCCGCCGGCGAGGCCGCCCATCTCAAGCTCGCGCCCAGAGGTGCCGGTAGCAAGACCGCTGCGACCAGCGTATCCTTGTTCGATCAGGGCCTGACCCAGATTCTCCAGGCGGCGGTCAGTGGCCTCGAACCGAAGAAGCCCTATGTCCTTGCGCTGTCGAGCCGGGCGGATGGGGGTGGGGCGCTGCAGCCGCTCTCGACCTTCACCACGAACCCGGCTGGTTCCGCCATCGTCAACGCCGTCGGACCGATACGCCAGATCGTCGAAGCCAGGCATGAGGATGAAAGGCGTTTTCTGGTGGTTGCAACCTCCACCGAAGGAAAAGCCGGTGACGTGGTCCAGGTGCAGGTTCAATGAGTAGCGGGCGCGCTCGCCTCGGCCATGCCGGTGGGCGCGCCGTCGACCGGAAGCAGTGTCAAGGCCATGAGTGATCTGCAACGGCTCGTCGAGCCGATGATCCCCGCTCTGCGACGGTATGCCCGCGCCTTGCTGCGGGACACCGTCGCTGCCGATGACCTGGTCCAGGATTGCCTGGAACGGGTGGTCGCCCATTGGCAGCAGCGGCGCGGCAAGGATCCGCGCACCTGGGCTTTTGCCATCCTGCACAATCTCGCCGTCAACCGTATGCGGCAGAAGGCGCGGCGCGGCGACCATCTGCCGTTCGAGGCTGTCGAAGAGGGCGTCCTTGCCCGCCGGCCGGCCCAGGAAGACGCCTTGGTCCAGGCCGAACTCGTCTCGGCACTGGCGCAGCTTCCGGATGACCAGCGCAGCCTGCTCCTCCTGGTCGGTGTCGAAGATCTTTCCTATGCCCAGGTTTCCGAGATATTGGCGATCCCGATCGGAACCGTGATGTCGAGGCTGTCGCGTGCCCGCGAGCGCCTGCGGCAGCTTCTTGAAAACTCTGATCGATCTGCCACCAGGCGCGGCGGCCATCTGCGGAGCGTGAAATGATCGACAAGCCGATTTCCGAGGATGATCTCCACGCCTATATCGATGGCGCTCTGGACGAGGCCCGCCGCGCGGAGATCGCCTCCTATCTCGAGGCACATCCCGAGATTGCGGCCCGCTTCGGATCCTATGCCGATGATCGCTCCGGCTTGCGATCCGCCTTCGCCGCGATCGCGGAAGAACCCATTCCGACCAGGCTCAACCTGGCCCATATGATCGATCGGCAGCGGCGGCCACGCATTTCCGGATTGTGGGCTGCGGCGGCGGCCGTTCTGCTTCTTGCCGTCGGCGGATCCGGGGGATGGCTGTTGCGCGAGATGACGTCCATACCCCAGGAGGGCGTGGGCGCCCTGGCCCGCGAGGCGTCGGCGAATTTCAGCGCCTATGCTTCCGACAACGTCAGGCCGGTGGAAATCCGCGCCGACAAGGCCACGGAACTGGCCGATTGGGCGGCCGAACGGATGGGGCGCAAGCCTGCCTTGCCCGACCTGTCGAAGGCAGGTTACCGGCTGATGGGCGGGCGGGTGGTGTCCACGCCCCACGGCCCGGCGCTCATGCTGATGTATGACGACGACCGTGGCGGCCGCCTCGTGATGCTGACAAGGCCGATGGCCGTGGACCAGGACAAGGCGATGGCCGCCCATTCCGAAGGCAAGGTCGACGGCTGGAGCTGGGCAAGCCGCGGCATGGGCTACAGCCTCGTCGGAACGATGCCGGCCGAGGCGCTGCATCCCCTGGCCGACGATATCCGCAGGCAGGTTTCGGGAGACATATAGGCGTTGCGCCCAACCCCGCCCGGGGGCGCGGCAGGTCAGCATGGCCGAAAGGCCAAGCGGCAGGCATCACTTCCCGCATGGCAGCCTTGTGTGCAGTGCGACGGAGATCGCTTGCAATTTATGCTGCGGTGCACAATATTTCGGACATAGGGAGGTGACGACTCGGGGGTAAGCCACGAGGACTGCGAGATGAACCAGATCACCACCATGGCCCCCAGGGGCATTATCCGGCAGTTGAGACCGTCCGATCTGCCGAAGTTTCGCGATCACCTGCTGCGGCTGGACCGGGAAAGCCGGCATGATCGTTTCAACGGCGGCATCAGCGCCAGTTTCGTCGCCGACTATGCCGAGCGCAGCTTTCGCGGTGGTGCAACCGTCATCGGCTATGTCGAGGACGGCCAGGTTCTCGGCGCGGCTGAATTGCATGAACTGCCCGAATTGGAGGAGCCGACGGCCCAGATCGCCTTCAGTGTCGAACGTCACCGCCAGCATCAGGGCATTGGCGGGCGGCTGTTCGCGCGCCTGCTGCTGCACGCGCTCGGCCTCGGCTATACCCGCCTCGAGGTCTCCACCCATGCCGACAATGCCAGCATGAAGGCGCTGGCCCGCCGCTTCAACGCCAAGCTCAGCTTCGCCCAGGGCGAGACCATGGGCGTGATCGAGCTCGATCCGGCGGTGACGTTGGAACATCCTGCCTTCGAGGCGATCGGCGAGATGCTGCCGGGGCCGCTGACCCTGACGATCGTAGGCGAGGGCATCGCCAGAGCGGCGGCCTGAGCCCTTCAAGTCTCCAGGTCAGATATCTTCCCGGCTTGATCCTATTTGTAGCGCCGCTGGTTCTTCGGCTTCCAGCTGTCCAGCCAGCGCCGGATCCGGGCCATGAAGCCGGTGGCCCTGCTCGAAACCGCGACGGCATGATCATCGACGGCATCGGCCGCCGCGCTGACATGGTTCTCGATGCGGGTCAGCATCGGATCGATCCGCTCGCGCTTGAAACGTCGCAGCCGGAAATAGAGCCAGATCAGTCCGATCGCTAGGCCGCCGAACACGAAGATCCGCATCCAGGGGATGACATATTCATCGGGGCCCGTCGCGGCCCGGATCGAGAGCGCGTTGGGGAACATGGTCAGATAGGTGACGCGCCAGCCATAGCTCTTGATCACCACCCATTTCGGAGTTTCCGAGCTGGACTGGAAGGACTGGGCGGCCGCCATCAGGTTGCCGGAGTCGAACTTGTAGTACCAGGGAAAGCCCCAGTCGGTATCCTCGTTGCGATATACGCGCAGTGCGCCGCCGGGATAGACGGTGTTGATGAAGCGCACGTCGCGCGTGTTGGTCGCCTGCACATTGGGCGCCTCGCTGTCGAAGAAGCCGGAACTGTCGAGGCGCTTGGTGTCGGTGCCGACGATGCGCACCACGTCATAGCGCGGCAGCACCTGGTCGAGCCAGCAATAGCCGACCACCAGCGCCAGGACGATCAGGAACCATTTGAACAGGCGCAGCATGAACTCTCCGGGGTGCGCGGGCGTCCCAACGACATGCCAGCATGTCGTGATGCCCGCTTCTTCCTATCCGACAGGTGGGGTGTTTCCAAGAGGCGGGCAAGATGCCTGCGCGCCCGGAATCACCCTTTCGGGATTGCTCCCCAGGGTCCGGCCTGTGGTGCCGGCTCTTCCTCCGGCGTGCCGTCGCCGAACAGATCCTCCCAGGCATCGTCGTTCCTGAGTGCTTCGTCCCGGGACAGGAATTCAACCACATAGTCCTGCTTGCGCGCGGTCCAGCCCTGATAGGCCTTGTAGAAGGCCGGCTTGTTGCACAGGAAGAGCTGGCGGATGTCGAGGGGCGTGAACTCGCTCAGGAGCTGGTTGACGAGGTCGCGGTCCGGCAATTGGGCGGCCCGATAGAGATAGAAGCAGCCCGGTTCCGTCGGTCCGGGCAGGCGGGGCTCGAGACCCTGCTCGGCGGCGCGCAGGGCCGCCTCGACCACCTCGAATTCCGGCGGAAGGTCATCGGCGTGGCGCATGGCGAAGCGGCGCAGATCCTGCCGGTTGAGGCGGGCCAGTTCCGCCGGCGCGTCGGCCTTGCCGGCAAGGACATTGGCCAGCATGAAGTCGAGCCGCTGGCGCAGCAGCGCCTTGGCATTCAGGTCGGCCGCCTCGAAGACCGAGGTGATCAGGCCGTTGAGCTGCAGGAAGTGCCAGACATCCACGGCGCTTTCGAGATTCTTGGTCTCCACGGCCCCGATCTTGGGAAAGCCGGGCGCCACGCCGCGATAGAGCATGGCGGGGTATGACAAGTCCCGGAACAGATAGAGCCCGTCGAAATAATTGGTGTAGAAATTGCCCTGGCTGTAGTCGGTCTTGCGAAAACGCACCGGATTGCGGGTGATGTCGCCAACCCGGCCGGCAAGCTTGATCATGGTGTCGATATAGGCGTCGTCCTGCCACAGATCGTCCTTGGCGCGGAAATCCTCGACCAGGCGCGACAGCTGCTCGGCCTCGCCCAGCCGGTCGGTCGGCGTATTGGCCTCGACGGTGACGGAGCGCAGCTCCAAGAGGTCCGCCGGGCTCTTGATGCGCCACATCGAATGCACGAGCTCGCCCATCACGGCCTCGCGCACGCTGAGGGCCATCAACTCCCTGGCATTGTCCTGGATGAAGTTGCGCAGCACCGAGCGCATGGTCGAGAACTGCGCGTTCAGCAGCGGCGCCTTGAGCTGGTCGAGGCTGAGCAGGATGAACATCCGGTTGCAGCCCTCGGGATTGAGGTAGCGGATGTCGTCGAGTTCGTCGCCGACCTCCGGCGAGAAGCCGGAGAGGTCGATGTGGAACTCGGTGAGGGTGGTGCGCTTGCCGATCAGCTTTTCCAGCGCCGCATTGTAGCGTGCCACCATGGTGGGGGAGGAGACCTCGATGAGGTTCCCGAACATCAGCCCCGCTTCGATCAGACGCTCTAGCATGATGGCGCTTCCCGGAAGTTATCTGTCATTCCCGGCGCCGCCACAGGCGGCGGGAAGGGGATCCAGGGGCTATGTGCACTACTCTCTGGCCCCTGGATCCCACTCACAAGCAAGCTTGTGAGGATACCAAGGCCTTCGGCCTTGCCGGGGATGACAGAACGTCCAACGCCGACGATCACTATCATGTGCGCTGCTCCAGATAGCGTTTCTTGGCTTCCTCCATGCGGCCCATGTCACGCACCGCATTGTCGATGGCGGCCTCGTCCGACTTGTCGGCATAGCGGAATTCACTGTCGGCGTAGCGGTTGATCTCCTGGATCACCATCTCGACCGTGATGGGCCTGGCTAGCTCGGAGATCATCGCAAGCTTGGTGGCATAGTCCTTGGTCAGGAACAGCTCGGGCTTTTCCATCCATTCGTCCGGCAGCTCGAAATCCATTGCCCTGACCTTGATGGCATCGGTGATGTTCTTGATGGCACGGCCGGTGAAACGCTCATCGGCCTCCTGGATCGCCTTGAGATAGGCGCCGAGCCTGGCGACGGTGTCGAGCGCCCCGATCTTGCCCTGCACGCTGTCGAACACCTTTTTCAGGGCTTCCTCCTGCGGGCGCGAATGCGCGTCATAGGAAGCGGCGACCGCCTTCTTGATCTCCTGGGCGGCGAAGAGATCGTGCTCTCCGAGCGGAATCTGGTGGCGCTTGCCGAGCAGCAGGGAGAGGAGGTCGATATAGTCCTCCTTGCTCTGCGGGCCGTCGACCAGGAAGCGGGCGCCGGCGCGTTGACGCAGGGCGTCGTCGACATTCTCCGGGAAGTTGGAGAACATGCCGAAGGTGCAGTTGCCGCGCACCACGGTGTTGGCGCCGGCGAAGCTTTCCATCAGCACGGCGGTGATCTCGAGCTGGCCCGAGGAGGATTGCCGGTCGCCGCGCTTGCCGGCGAGCTGGTCGATGTCGTCGATGGTGCCGAAGCCGATCACGGCCGGGTCGATGATCTCGCGGATGAAGGCCTTGGCGTTCTGGGCCGACTTGCCCTGGTAGGAATCGATGCTCTCGGTGGAGAGGTTGGCATAGCGGAAGGGATAGCCGGCATTGGCGCAATAATCGTTGAGCAGGCCCGCCATCATCTGGATCAGCGTGGTCTTGCCGGTGCCGGGCTTGCCGTCGCCCATGAAGGTGAAGATGAAGCCGCCGAGTTCGGCGAAGGGGTTGAGCCGCTTGTCGAAATCATAGGCCATCAGCATCTTGGCCAGCTTCATCGACTGGTATTTGGCGATGTGGTTGCCCACCACCTCCGTCGGCTTCTTGAAGGCCATGGTCAGCGTGGTGGAGCGCTTGTGGGTGGCGGGCGTGAAACCGTTGACCTGGAAGTCGTCGGCCTCGACACGGTAGGCGGCGCTGGTGAAGGCCTCCAGGCGCGGTGCGGTGCCGGCGCGCATGGCGACCGCCTCCATCAGCCGCTCGCACCAGGCCGTCAGGGTCGGCACCAGCTTGAGGCTGCCATCCATGCGGCTCAGTATGCCGTCGAGCTCCCACAAGGCGCCCTGCAGGGCGAGGGCGGGATTGTCGGTGAGAATCTCTTCCAGCTCGCCGACTTCCGCCTGGCCCTCGCTCGCCTGGGCGGCGAGCAGGAAGGAAAGCATGTTGGCGGTGACGTGCAGGCCGATCAGCGAGGCCGCCGCGAGCAGTTCGGCGAATTCGGTACGCCGGGCAGGGTCGAGGCGGCCCTCGCGATTGTCGCGCTTGAGCTGTCCGAGGGCAGTGCGCTCCTCATAGAGCTCACCGACGGCCATGGCGGTGGCCAGCGCCCGGCGCAAAGCCTGCAGCACACTGGCCTGGGCCGGGCTCATCAAGGCTTCGCCGGGGTCGGCCTGGCTGATGCGTGCGATCAGGTGGACGCCGTCCTGCGCCGCGCTGGAACGCGCGGTCAGGCCCGGCGTGGTGGCGCGGAACAGCCGGCCGGTCGCGGTCGGGATGCCGGGGGAGCGTTCGGCCGGCGCGGTGCCCGTCGATGCGGGCCGTGCCTTGGCGATGCGCGGGGCATGGTCGAAGCCCTCCATCAGGGCCAGGGCCTGGGGATACTGCGCGCGGATCGCCGCCTCGCGGATTTCCATCAGGTTGAGGGAAGCGGTCATGGGGTCCTCGTGGTCAGGATGGGGCGCGGAATGCCTTCTCCACGTAGTGGGGAAGGTGGCGTTGCGAAGCAACGACGGATGGGGTGCGGCCCGCTAACGGTACTCGATCCGGACAGGGCGCAGCTAGCGGCCCACACCCCATCCGACCCGACTTTGTCGGGCCACCTTCCCCGCTTCGCGGAGAAGGCCGGTCGCGCTTTATTCTGCGCACTCCCATCACAGCCCCGTCAGCAGCGACCCGTCCTCGCCCACCACATATTTGCGCACGTCCCGGAAGCCGGGGGGATCGCGGTCGACGAGAACCTGATAGGGCAGCACCGGCAGGACGAGAGAGCGCTCGAGCCGGGTGACGCCGGCCTCGGCGGCAGCGGGCTGGTACTGGTCGAGGTCGAAGATCTCGCGCTCCACCGTGGACAGCAGGCCCGCAGGCACCCTTTCGCTGCGGGCCGAGACCAGCGTCTCGATGGTCCAGGCCAGGGCCCAGTCGCTCTCCTCGGTGCGCGAGACCTCGGCGAGGATTTCCCGCAAGGGGCCGGTCTGCTCGGTGAAGGCATGCGAATACATCGGCCCGACATGGATGCGCCTCAGGAGCTTGGGGTGCAGATTGTCGAAATCGACGTCGAAGCCGCGGGCAATGGTGAGGAGCTTGAGACTGGAGAGCGACTGCGCCATCAGGTGGGACTGCACCTGCGGCCAGCGCATCTGGTCCTCGTTGAGGATGACATGGCCGGTATCCTCGACCACCAGGAGATAGATCACCGGCAGGCTGAGGGCACTGTCATAGACGGCCCAATGCAGCAGGTAGCGCCGGCGCTGCGCTTTGGGGTCGGACAGCAGCACGAAT
Source organism: Labrys neptuniae (assembly GCF_040797145.1). Classification (NCBI taxonomy): domain Bacteria; kingdom Pseudomonadati; phylum Pseudomonadota; class Alphaproteobacteria; order Hyphomicrobiales; family Xanthobacteraceae; genus Labrys; species Labrys neptuniae. The sequence continues at coordinate 21,790 of NZ_JBFNQD010000008.1, forward strand.
TGAGGGTGGTTCTGGGCGAAGAACAGGCCACGCGATTTCAGCGTCTCGTAATAGATACGCTGGCTCATCGCATATTGCAGGTTGGTCGGCCTTGCGCGTTCGGAGAGGATGGCCGCGATCATCTCCTCCTTCAGCCGGGCCTGGTCGGGCTGGTTGGCGAGGTGGCGGTCGACCTGTGCCAGGTCGTTCGCCATCGTCATGATCTCCTGGAACACCGGAAAGCCGCTTTCCGAGCGGTCGATCGCCAAAGTGAGCGGCAGCGAGGAGACCCGGCCCGACATCAGGTGCTTGAGGCTGAGGGCGGTGAAGGTCTTGGCGAGGCGCTGGAGATAATTCTCGATCAGGTCGAGCTGGATGTTGGCGAACTCGCCGCCGCCATATTTGGCGTCATCGGCCAGGCTCGCCTGGTTTCCCTGGCCGGTCTGGCCGGCGATCTCGCGCAGATGGCGGATGATGCGGGAGAATTTGCCGAAATAGCGCCGCATCGCCTGAGGGTCCGGCAGGGTGACGTGATCGTTACCGGGAGGGGTCAAGGGCGGCCTCGGACTCTCTACCCTCCCCTGGAGGGGGAGGGTCGGCCCGCAGGGCCGGGGTGGGGTGATTTTGCCGGAAGGGCTGACACGTTACGGCGCATCCCGAGGTCGGGCGGTGTTGCCACCCCACCCCGATGCTTTGCATCGACCTCCCCCTCCAGGGGAGGGTAGGCGCGCCTCACGCCCCGCCATAGAGGTTCTTGTCGTGCTTCTCGACGATCTTGGCGAAGCGGCGGGCGAAGCGCTCGTCGGATTTGGCCTTTTCTTCCAGGATCTTGCGGGCGAAGACCATGTGGTCCTCGTGCTTTTCCATCATCTCGGCCATGCGCTGGTTGGTGGCCGAGCCGATGGCGGCCATGGCGGCCTGGGCTTCCTGGTCGGTCTTGACGCCGATCTCGTTGATGCGGTGGGCGACGTCCTGCTGCTGGGCCGTCTTGAGCGACTTGGTGAGCGCATCATAGAGAACCACGCGCTGCTTGGTGTCGGTCTGCAGCTTGTTGATCAGCACCATCTGGGTGGCGGCCTGGTTCTGCAGGCTGTCGACCCAGCTCTTGCCCTGCTCGATATAGCGCTCCAGCGTCTGCGACTGCGCGAGCTTGACCTGCTCTTCCTGCACGAGATTGTTGTAGGCCGCATTGGTCTGGGCAAGCTCGGTCTCCAGCCGCGTGCGGGCGGCGGCATCCTGCTCCATCGAGATCTTGTTTTCGAGATCGATGATCTTCGGATCCATGGCCAGGACCTGGGCGCGGATCTTCTCCAGGTCCGCCACGGTGCTCTCGCGATCGGACAGGGTGCCGGACAGATTCTTCTCGACCCGGGTCTTGTGGTCGTTGAGCACGCCGAGCTGGCTCTGCAGCAGATTGACGATGATGTCGGACTTGGAGATCAGGTCCTGCAGCTTGTCGTCGATGGAGGCGGCGCGCAGGCGCTCCTCGCGCATGGAGTCCGATTTGGCGGAGGAGAAGATGCCCACGAAGCTCTCCCAGCCGGACTTCTCGCGCATGGCGTCGAATTCCTTGGAGAAGCCGGCGGTGACATCGTCCAGGCCCATGATCAGCTCGGCGATGTTGGCGTTCATCGCGTTGGAATGGGCGTGAACGTCGTCGAGCGTCGCGTTCTGGATATCGATGGAGATGTCCTCGCCCTTCTCCATCTTGGAATGGGCGAGCTCGATCTTCGAGCTGACCTCGGAAATCTTGGCCTGGGCCGCCTTGATTTCAGCTTCGGCGGACTTGATCGCGGCGTCGAACTCGGCCATGCGGCTCTCCCCTGGGTTGGCCACCCCGGAGCGTGCGGCGTTCATGCCGAACGCTTGTCTGCTCCGGGTTCGTTGTTGCCAAGCCAATCCAACGGATTGGCTTGGAGCGTCTTTGCAATTCTTGGCGATTGCGCCAATTCGGAAGATGCTTTGACTGTTGAGCAACCAAATAGGGGAAATCGAGCCAAGTTTAAAGGGCGCACTCTGGTGTCGGCAACTGGCGTGTGACGTAGGGCACAAAGGGGAGGGGAAGAGGGAGGCGGACCCGCTTGATGTGGCCATGCGCGGCCGGGAAAGGAGAAATGTGAGGCCTCGGCATATCGGATCTCGGAAACAGATCGATAGCCTTCGGGATCCCGCCGCGCATATCCGTGAGCTTGATCGTTCACGCGAATTTCAGACGCACGGATGACCTCACTGCGTGTTTCCGGCGTGGAGGAATGCTATCAAGTCAACTCGATGTCGAAAGAGGGGCGCCAAGCGTACGCCATCATGAATGTGCCGCCGTCGCCTGTGGCGCGGGATGCGACGAGTATTGGTCGCCATGTCTGCTTGACTTGCCTCCATCCTCGGATGAAGAATAAGAAATTCTTCGGCAGTTGAGGAAGAAATTATCTTTTCTTTTTATCGTGTCGGAATTCGGCTTAAGGAGTTGTGATGTCATCAAGTCCGGCGTCCTCCTATTCTACCTGGTTATCTTTTGCGATTATTGGGGTGGTCGTCGCAGGTGGAGGCGCTGCTTTTGCCTACACTGCCGGGTGGCTTTCACCCCAGGCCCTCACCTCGCAGAAACTCGTCGATGCCCTGGCGCCCGCCACCGGGCCGGCGCTCGGCCACCGGCGCAATCATGCCAAGGGCATCTGTTTCACGGGGCAGTTCGAGGCGAATGGGTCAGGTGCCAGCCTGTCGAAGGCCAGCATGCTGGCGGCCGGCAGCTATGCGGTCGTCGGGCGCCTCAATCTCGGCACGCCGGACCCGAAGGCCAACGATGCCACGGTTCGGGTGAGGGGACTTGGCATCCAGATCACCGGAGCCGACGGCCAGCAATGGCGCAGCGCCATGATAGACCCGCCCTTCTTCCCGGTTTCCACGCCGCAGGCATTCTACGAGCTCCTCATCGCCTCGGCGAGCAAGGATCCGGAGGCGATGAAGCGTTTTGCCGGTGCCCATCCCGAAATCGCGGCGTTCGGCGGCTGGGCCAAGGCTACGCCATGGACGGCAAGCTATGCCGAGGACCGTTTCAACAGCCTGAACAGCTTCATCTTCACGAATGCAGCGGGCGCGGAGCAGGCGGTGCGCTGGTCATTGGTTCCCACGGTCGCCGCCAGTGCCCTTGCGCCGGACGATCTGGCCAAGCGCAACGCCGATTTCCTCGAGCAGGAAATCGCGGAACGGGTGAAGGCGGGACCCGTGCAATGGAAGATGGTCGTCACCCTGGCCAATCCGGGCGATCCCACCGCGGATCCGAGCAAGGCCTGGCCTGATGATCGAAAGACGGTGGAGGTGGGAACGCTATCCGCCACGCAGATCCTCGCCGAGGATCATGGGCCGTGCCGGGACATCAACTTCGATCCGACCGTGCTTCCCGACGGCATCCGCACCTCGGACGATCCATTCCCGGCCGCCCGTTCGGCGGCCTACGCCGTCTCGTTCGACCGGCGAACGGCCGAAGCCGGCAGCTATCCCACCCAGCAGGGAGCACAGCAATGACAGCGGCCAGCGGCTCCTTCTCGCTCCTGCAGCGACTGTTGCACTGGGTGATGGCGATCTGCATTCTCGCCATGCTGTTCATCGGCGTGGCGATGGTGCGGACGATCGGGCCGGACTATCTCTCCCTGATTTCAATTCACAAGAGCCTCGGCGTCGCCATCCTGGTGCTGGCGCTCCTCAGGCTGGCGGTCCGGTTGAGAAAAGGTGCGCCTGCCTTGCCCTATGATCTGCCGGCGCCCGTGAAGCTGGCAGCCTATCTGTCGCATCTGGCCTTCTATCTGCTGATGATCGGGATGCCGCTGATCGGATGGGCGATGATGTCCGCGGCGGGTTACCCGATCGTCCTGGCGGGCGGCTTGCGCCTGCCTGCGATCCTGCCGGCCAGCCGCGAAATGCATGCCCTGCTCTGGGATGCTCATTTCTATCTGGCAATGGCCTTCTTTGCGCTGGTCCTGGTTCACATCGCGGCAGCTCTCTTCCACCTGCTGGTAAGGCGGGATGAGGTCTTCAAGCAAATGACGGTTGGGACCGAGTAAGGCGTATGGATCAGGCTCAGTGACGAGGCGGATGCCTCTCGGGGGCCACTCTCACGCGTCCGGCGCCTCCGGCACGATCGGCGTGATCCTGAGCGAGGCGATGCGGTTCTTCTGCTTCCTCAGCACCTGGAAGCGGTAGCCGTGGAAGGTGAAGGTCTGGCCGGCCTCGGGGATGGTGCGGGCCTCGTGGATGACGAGGCCGGCAATGGTGGTGGCCTCTTCGTCCGGCAGGGTCCAGTCCATGGCGCGGTTGAGGTCGCGGATCGGCACCGAGCCGTCGACATTGACGGCGCCGTCCGCCTGTGGGCGCACGCCCGTCACCACCAGATCATGCTCGTCGGAGATGTCGCCGACGATTTCCTCGATGATGTCCTCGAGCGTGACGATGCCGAGCACCGAGCCATATTCGTCGACCACGAAGGCAAAATGCTGCTTGCGGCGGCGGAAGGAGCGCAGCTGGTCGACCAGCGAGGTGGTGTCGGGCACAAACCAGGCCGGCAGGGCAATCTCCTCGATGTCGAGCTTGAGGGGATCGTTGCCGGCGGCGTCGAGGGCACGCAGGAGGTCCTTGGCATGCAGCACGCCGATGATGTTCTCGGGGCTCTCCTTCCATACCGGGATGCGGGTATAGGGTGCGGCGAGCACGCTCTGCACGATCTGGGCCGGCCCCTCTTCGAGGTCGACGGAGAACATCTTGGTGCGGTGGACCATGACGTCGTCGACGGTGAGCTCCTGCAAATCGAGCAGGCCGCCGAACATGTCGCGGTCGGTCTTCTCCACCGAGCCTTCCTTGTGCAGGAGGTCGACGGTGCCGCGCAATTCGTCGGCGGCCGAGAGCAAGGAGGGGTGCTTGCCGACTTCCAGGCCGACGAGGCGCAGGATGGCGCGCACCAGCCAGCCGAGCAGGCCCGTCACCGGCGAGAAGATCAGCACCACCAGCCGGACCGGCCAACCGACCGCCAGGGAGAAGCTCTCGGGATAGTTGATGGCGATGGTCTTGGGCAGGATCTCGACGAAGATGATGGTCAGGACCGAGATGACGATGGTGGCGTAGAAGATGCCGACATCGCCGAAAATGTCGAGCAGGATGCCGGTGGTCAGCGCCGCCGCGGCGGTGTTGACGATGGAAGTGCCGACCAGGAGCGAGCCGATCATCGCCTCGCGGATGTCGAGCAGCTTGTTGACGATCTTGGCGCGCTGGCTGCCATTCTTCTCCAGCGACAGCAGCCTGGCCCGCGAGGCGGCGGTGAGCGCGGTTTCCGAGCCCGCGAAGAAAAAGCCCGCCAGCAGGAGCAGGAAGACGATGAAGAGCGAGTACCAGGCCTCGGGATGCATGGGTTACTTCCGGCTCGGCCCAAGGAAAGAGATCGTCATGGCGGGCGCAGCGAAGCAATCCGGATCTTCATGGCAGGCCAAATCCGGATTGCTTCGCTGCGCTCGCAATGACGGTTCAGACATCATCACGCTCCCAGCTTGCCGGCGCCGGCGAGCTTCTCTTCCAGGAAGCCCGTCACGGCACTGGGGTCGACGTCGTTGGCGATGAAGCTTTCGCCGATGCCGTGGGTGAGAATGAAGGTGAGCTTGCCTCGCTTGACCTTCTTGTCCTGCAGGATCGCGTTCATCAACTCGCCCGCCGTGCCGGCGCCGCCCGGCACTTGGTCGATGCGGGTGGGCAGGCCGGCTGTGGCAAGATGGGCGGCGACGCGCGAGGGCGTTTCCTGCGAGCACAGGCCGAGCCGGGCCGAGAATTCATGGGCCAGAACCATGCCGATCGAAACGCCTTCGCCATGCACCAGGCGGGCGGAATTGTAGCCGGTGACCGCTTCCAGCGCATGGCCGAAGGTGTGGCCGAGATTGAGCAGGGCCCGCTCGCCGGTCTCCGTTTCGTCGCGGGCGACGATGCCGGCCTTGGAGCGGCAGGAGGTGGCGATGGCCTCGACGCGCGCCGGCCCGCCGGCCATCACGTCCTGCCAGTTGTTTTCCAGCCAGTGGAAGAAGGGGGCGTCGTTGATCAGGCCATATTTGGCGACCTCGGCATAGCCGGCGCGGAATTCGCGTCTGGAGAGGGTGTCGAGCACCTGCGTATCGGCCAGCACCAGGCTGGGCTGATGGAAGGCGCCGACCAGGTTCTTGCCGTGGCGGGAATTGATGCCGGTCTTGCCGCCGACCGAGGAATCGACCTGCGCCAGCAGGCTGGTGGGGATCTGCACGAAGCGCATGCCGCGCCGGACGGCGGCGGCCGCAAAGCCGGCCAGGTCCCCGATCACGCCGCCGCCAAAGGCGACGACGAGATCGCCACGCTCGACGCGGGTGGCGATCAGGCCTTCGCAGACCTCGGCGAAGGTGGCGAAGCTCTTGGATGCCTCGCCGGGCGCAACCGTGATGGTCTGGTGCTCGAGCCCGGCCGCATCCAGGCTCGCCGTCAATGTCGCCAGGTGCAGGGCCGCGACATTGGCGTCGGTGACGATGGCGAGGCGCGCCTTGGGGGCGAGGGCGGAAATGCGTTGGCCAGCCTCGGCGAGGAGGCCCGGGCCGATGGCGATCTCGTAGGAGCGCGCGCCCAGCGCGACGGGAACGACGATGGGCTGGCTCATGCCGGTTTGTCCGATCTTTCTGTCGATAAATGATGTTCGAGGGCGGTGACGACGTCCTCGAGCACTGTCTCCTGGGCGACGTCGCGCGACAGCACGGTGACATCGGCGCCGGCATAGATGGGATAGCGGACTTCGATCAGCTTGCGCAGCGTGCCTTCCGGATCGGGTGTCTGCAGGAGCGGGCGGGTCGGCTTGCGGCGAACGCGGCGCATCAGCACGTCGAGTTCCGCCTTCAGCCAGATCGAGATACCGCAGCGGGCGATGAGGGTGCGGGTCTCCTCGTTCATATAGGCGCCGCCCCCGGTCGCCAGCACGATCGGCTTGTCGCAGGCAAGCAGCCTTGCGATGACGCGGCGTTCCTTGTCGCGGAAGAAGGCTTCCCCATCCGAGGCGAAGATTTCCGAAATGGTCTTCTGGGCGGCTTCCTCGATCTCGGTATCGGCGTCGCGGAATTCGAGGCCGAGCCGGCCCGCCAGGCGCCGGCCGACGGCGCTCTTGCCCGCACCCATCATGCCCACCAGCACGACCGACCGCCCCGCGAGGGCTTCCGCCATTTTCTTCTCGCGCTCGGCCGGGACAGGGGGTGTCGCAAAGCCGCTCATATCGTCCTGCATCAACAAGTCCATCGTTCTAATGAACCGGAGAGGGGCCTCGATGCAAGAGCCTCACGGGTAAGCGGAGGGCACAACGCCATGGTGCTGCCCTCAATCGCGCACTATCCTGGCACCGTTGCGTTTCAGGATCCTCATGCCCAGCCTCTTCCGTTTCCTTGTCATTCTCCTGCTGCTGGGCCTGGCCGGGTTCGGCCTCGTCTATGCCCTGGGCACATTCGTGAAGCCGGCGACGCGGCCGATGAGCCAGGACATTCCGCTCAGGAACCTGGAGCCGCCGAAGGAGCCGGCCAAGCCCTAGCCTGCTCGCATGCTGGCGGTTCGGGGCGGGAGCGGCCCTGTTTCCCGTTCGGGGTTCCGAGAACTGCATTTTCGCCCAATACCTGCGGGATGATGCCGTTGCCGCATGGGGACAATGGCAATGATCGTCAAACTGGTCCTGCAAAATCTGGTGTTCGTCGGCATCATGGGCCTGGTGCTGTTCCTCTCCGCGGGCACTCTGGCTTGGACCGCGGCCTGGTTTTACCTGGTTGTTTCCCTGGCCGTCGGCCTCGCCGCCGGCTTGTGGCTTGCCTGGACCGATCCGGACCTGCTGGCCGAACGCATGAGGCTGAAAGCTCCCGAGCAACCCAGCGCGGACAAATGGTTCATGCTGGTCTTCCTCGTGGTCGCCGTGGTCTGGTTCGTGGTGATCGGGCTCGAACGGCGCCTGCGGGCTCCCACCATGCCCCTCCCGCTCGAGGCCGTCGGGCTCGTGCTCTATCTGGCTTCCACGCTCTTCGTCATGTGGGTGTTTCGCGAAAACTCCTTCGCCGCGCCGGTGGTCAAGGTGCAGGCCGAGCGTCACCATCATGTGGTCTCGACAGGCCCCTATGCCTTTGTCCGCCATCCCATGTATGCCGGCGTCATGCTCTATTTCATCGGCACGCCGCTGTTGATCGGCTCCTGGTGGGGGCTTGCGATGATGCCGGTGTTCTTCCTGGCGTTCGCGCTCCGCTCGCGCATCGAGGAACGCACCCTGATGACAGGCCTGCCAGGCTATGCCGATTACGCCCGGAGCGTGCGCTATCGCATGCTGCCCGGGATCTGGTGAGGCCGGAACAGGTTCGGAAACGATCGTTTCCTATTCTCATGACAGCAGCTTGCGCCTCACGGCGGCAGCATGCTCTTCATCATCGCGCGCCATGATCGGGTACCAAATCAGCGACAAACCCTGTATGGCCGGTGTGATGCCTCGCTCGAATTTCCTGCCTGCCCGTCCATCGTTCAGCCTGCCGCATCTGGCCATGCCGCCGCGGGCCGACTGGGTCTTCGCATTCCGCACCACCGCAGTCGGGCTCGTTGCCCTGGCGATCGCCTATGCGCTCGGGCTTGAACAGCCGCAATGGGCGATGATGACCGTCTATATCGTCAGCCAGCCCGTCGCCGGCATGGTGCTCGCCAAGGGGCTGTTCCGGCTGGCCGGCACGCTGATCGGCGCCCTTGCCTCGGTGGCGATGGTCAAGCTCACGGGCAGCGAGCATCTGTTCTTCCTGGGGCTGCTGGCCGCCTGGATCGGCCTGTGCACCTTCGTGGCCTCGACCCTGCGCAACCCCGAAGCCTATGGGGCGGTGCTGGCCGGCTATACGGCCGCCATCATCGGCCTGCCGGCTTTCGACAATCCTCATCTCGTCAACGAACTGGCGGTGGCGCGCTGCATCGAAATCATGCTCGGCATCGTCTGCGCTGGCCTGGCCAGCCGCTTCCTGCTGCCGCAACTCGCGCGCGACGTACTGGTGGAACGGGCCGGCGCCAGCCTCAGGGACATTGCCCGCTATGGGGCCGGTGCGATCGGCGGCACGGCGAAGGCCGAGCTCGACACGCGCTACCAGCGCCTGATCGTCGATATCGAGGCGCTGGCGGGCATGCGCGCCTATGCCCGCCTGGAAGCGCCCAGCCTGGTCACGCATGGGCGCATGGCCCGGCACACGATCGGCCACATGCTCTCGGCCATCTCGGCCGTGCACACGCTGCTTGCCCATGCCAGCGCGCCCGATTCGAGCTGGCGCCCGCTGCTCAACCGCATCAGGACCATGCTGGACGGCATCGCCCAGGGCGACTGGCTCACCCAGGATGTCCGCCCCTGGCTGAGGCAGATCGAGGAATTCTGCCGTGAGTCCGAGGCGATGCGCGGCGCACCGCTGCAGCCGCACGAGGACCGCGCCGCGGCGGCGGCTCGCATCACTTTGCTGATCGAGTTCCTTACCGCCATCCGCCAGGTGCTGGAGGGACTGGCCGCCCTGCGGCTGCGGGCGCCCGACCCACCCGGCCAATGGAAGCTGCCGGCCCTCACCATCGATCGCGACTATGAGGTGGCGGCCGTCAATGCCATCAGGGCGGCGATCGCCACCACCATCGTCACCGCCTATTGGATCGCCACGCGCTGGGCCGACCTCGCCGGCGCGGCGGTGATGGTGGCGGTGATGTCGAGCCTGTTCGCCACCATGCCCAATCCGCTGCGGTCGGCCTGGGACTTCCTCAAGGGCACGGCCTATTCGGTGCCGTTCGCCTTCCTGGTCGGCCAGCTCATGCTGCCCCACCTGCCGGGGCTCCCCTGGCTGCTGGCGCTGATCGGGCTGGTGCTGCTGCCGGCGGCTCTGGGCATGGCCAATCCGCGCTTCACGCCGATCGCCACGGCCTTCGCCATCAACTTCCTGCTCTTTCTCAACCCGCGCCAGCCCATGGTGGCCGAGCCCTGGTTGTTCATGAATGCGGCGATCGCGGTGCTTGGCGGCGGGTTGCTCAGCCTTGCCGTGTTCGCCGTGGTGCTGCCCCGCCGGCCGCAAAGTGTGGTCGAGCGCGTGGTCGAGGCTTTCCGGGCCGATCTTACCCGGCTTTGCCTGCATGAGCGCCTGCCCAAGCCTTCGGCTTTCGAGAGCCTGGCCTATGATCGCATCAACCAGCTGATGGCACCGCTGGAGCGCGTGGGCAGCAAGGGCCAATATGTGCTGGACGGGAGCCTGGCCGCGGTGACCATGGGGCTGGAGATTCTGCGCCTGCGCCGCTTCCTGCGCGAAGGCCTGATCGAGCCCGACCATGCCGCCGCCGTCTCGGAGATGCTGGTGCGTGTCGCCGGTCTCCTCGCCATCCGCATTCCGCATGCCAAGCTGTTGCGCGACATGATCGTATCCCTGAGGGGGTTGGCGGCCGAGATCGTCAAGGAAACCAGTCCCAACGCGCATCTGCAGGCGGCTGCTTCGCTCAGGGTGATCGCCTTGGCCCTGGAGGATCATCCGCTTTATTTCTGAGCTGCGGCCCGGCAACGTCACGGCGTTGTCATCGACCACTGCCAATCGGACGGCGCCCCCACCCACAGGAGCGCCCCATGCGCACGATTCTCGCCGCTGCCGCCTTGCTGGCTCTTGCTGCCTTCGCCCCCGCGAAGGCCGAGGATGCCAAGCCCTTCACCGATGCGAAGATCATCGATCTCGTCACCATCCTGCCGCCGCCGCCGGCCAAGGACTCCGACAAGACCAAGGCCGAACTAGCCGAGATCCTCACCCTTCAGGTCGAGCGTACGCCGGAGATGGTCGCCCATGCCAAGGCCGACGACGAGGAGACGGTCTGGCGCTTCGCCGGCGAGCTGTTCGGTCCCAAATTCGACAAGGACAAGCTACCCAAATTCTCGGCTTTCTTCGACCGTGTGGTCGAGACGGAGGCGGCCGTCGTCGATCCTGCCAAGAAGATCCTCGACCGGCCGCGCCCGCATATGGTGAGCGATATCGTCAAGCCGGTGGTGAAGCTGTCGAACTCGGGCGCCTATCCCTCCGGCCATACCACGCTGGGCACCTTGATGGGGATCGTCCTCGCCGACATGGTGCCGGAGAAGCGCGCCGAGATCATGGCGCGGGCCTGGGACTATGGCCATAGCCGTCTGGTCGCCGGCATCCACTATCCTTCCGACATCGAGATGGGCCGCATCTCCGGTTCGGTGATCGCCGCAACCATCTTGCGCCAGGATGATTTCAAGGCAGAGTTCGCTCCGGCCAAGACGGAGCTGCGCGCGGCGCTCGGCTATTGAGCGGGTGCCATACGGCGCGGTTTTCCGGCTGTTAACCTCGGTGGGCTTAGGCTGGTGCCATGTCCAAGCCCGCCAGCGACGCTCGCCTGATCAATGCCTTTCTCGACATGGTGTCCGCCGAGCGCGGCGGCGCCGACAACACGCTGCAGGCCTATCGGCGCGATCTCACCGACTATAGTGATTTTCTGAAGGGGCGGGGCGCAGCGATCGCCACGGCGGGCGCCGATGAGGCGCGGGCGCATCTTGCCGCCCTCAGTGATCTCGGCTTCAAGGCGACCACCCTAGCGCGCCATCTGTCGGCGATCCGGCAGTTGCACAAATTCCTCTATGCCGAAGGCTTCCGCACCGATGACCCGACCGGTGTGCTCGACGGGCCGAAGCGTGGGCGTGCCCTTCCCAAGGTGCTGGATGTGGCCGAGGTCGATCGCATGCTGGCGGCGGCGGCCGAGGGGATCGAGGATGCTGCCCGTCCATTGTCGGAGCGCCTGAGGGCGGCGCGGATGAGCGCCTTGCTCGAGACGCTTTATGCCTCGGGGCTGCGTGTCTCGGAACTCGTCAGTCTCAAGCGCACCGCGGCGCGGCCCGGGCTCGCCATGCTGAATGTGGTCGGCAAAGGCGCCAAGGAAAGGCTGGTGCCGCTCACCGAAGCGGCCCAGCGAGCCATGCAGGCCTATCTCGGCCTGCTCGCGCAGACGGGCAGGGACGGGGCCTCGCCCTGGCTGTTCCCGTCCTTCGGCGAGAGCGGCCATCTCACGCGCCAGCATTTCGCGCGGGAACTGAAGATGCTGGCGGCGAGCGTCGGTATTCGTGCCGACCGCATCAGCCCGCACGTGCTGCGTCATGCCTTTGCCAGTCATCTCCTGCAGAACGGCGCGGATCTGCGTTCCGTGCAGATGATGCTCGGCCATGCCGACATTGCGACGACGCAGATCTACACGCATGTGCTGGACGAGCGCGTGAAGTCGATGGTACGCGATCTGCATCCCCTTGCGGATTGAGACTGCGGCCGGGGGCATTGCGCGTCACCATGGCACCGCCATCCGCGCGGCCGGCCTTGCTGCCTGGTTTCCCGCCCTGCCCCTGATCTTTCGAGCCAGGCGGTAGTATCGGGGCAGCCCACTCGTCGTATGCCGTTGTTTCGCATGCCATTGTTCTTGCGTCTGTGTCCGGAAAGTACTCGGGGGCTGCCAGCCGGAATGCACAACCGATACTACTTCAATTGTTTTGAGCGGGTGGTGGCGCATCTGATTGCGATCAGGTAAACCTTTCAAGTGAAATGAGCGCACCCAAAACACCCGGATAAATCAATAAACTTAAGCAAATGGTGAAATTTTATTATGAAATTTCGAGCATAGTGACAAATTTAAATTATATGATCTGTTGTCATAGAAGAGCTAATTCGATTGATGTTGTCATATCCGCTTAAATATTATTATAATTTAGATTAAATTTATTTTCAGACTTCATCCGATATTTTGAAATGAACCCCTATTTGGAGTATTATTCCCTGGCGTAAATGAACTTACTTGTACGACTTATGTAGTGAAGCGAGTGAGTTGTCCGCAAACTTTCGGGATTTTTGCGGTGTAATTGTATTTTATGTCTGTATATTTTGTATTTGAAAGCAGTATTTTACCTCCCAAAAACTTCTATTTTATGTGTTATATACTAAAATTTAATGACAGTTTTACTTGATTTGAATTCTTGTCGTTTGATTCATGACGTAGATTAATGTAAATCGTTTTTTATACTATATTGTTCATTTTGGCTTAAAATATAGACTTGACATGAATGTCTTGCATCAAATACATCATTTAAAGTTCTGGTGAGTGCTAGTATGATGATTGTCGAGCGCCTGGCCATCCCTGAAGTCGTGCGAGTTCGCCCTCGACGTTTTGGTGATGCCCGCGGCTACTTCTCGGAAGTGTTCAGTGCGCGCGGGTTTTGCCAGCAGGTTGCCGAAGTAGAATTCGTTCAGGACAACGAGGCCTTGTCCGGCGCCGCGGGTACGCTGCGAGGCTTGCATTTTCAGCGTTCGCCGATGGCGCAGGGCAAGCTGATTCGTGTCATCCGCGGTGCGATACTCGACGTGGCGGTCGATATCCGCCAGGGCTCGCCGACCTTCGGCAGATATGTCTCGGCCCGCCTGGACGGGGTCGATGGCGACCAGCTGTGGGTGCCTGTCGGCTTCGCCCATGGCTATTGCACGTTGGAGCCGGACACGCTGGTTGCCTACAAGGTCACCAATTACTACAGCCCCGACGACGATGGCGGCATTCTGTGGAATGATCCTGCGATCGGCATCGAATGGCCCGTGCTGCCACAGGGCCCCGTGCTTTCGGCCAAGGACCAGGGGTTGCCGCTCCTGAAAGACTTGCCGGCTCAATTTCATTACAACTCCGAACAGGAAGGTGTCGCATGATGCGTGTTCTGGTGACAGGCGGTGCAGGCTTCATCGGTTCGGCCGTGGTGCGCCTGCTGGTGGGGGAGGGGGACGTCGAGGTGCTCAACTTCGACAAGCTCACCTATGCGGGCAATCCTCATTCTCTGCGCTCGATAGCTGGCTCACGAAATTATCGCTTCATGCGCGGCGACATCACCGACAGGCTGAAGCTGGATGCCGTCATGGCATCTTTTCGCCCGAACGCGGTGATGCATCTGGCCGCCGAAAGCCATGTCGACCGCTCGATCGCCGGAGCCGATGACTTCATCCAGACCAATATCGTGGGGACCTACACCCTGCTGGAAGCGTCGCGCGCCTATTGGCGTACGCTTTCGGGCCGGGAGCGCGACGCGTTCCGTTTCCTGCATGTCTCCACGGACGAGGTCTATGGTTCGCTCGGCAGCGACGGCCTCTTCACCGAGACCACGCGCTATGATCCGAGCTCGCCTTATTCGGCCAGCAAGGCGGCGTCCGACCACCTTGCCCGAGCCTGGATGCGCACCTATGGCCTGCCGGTGCTGATCTCCAACTGCTCGAACAATTACGGCCCGTATCATTTTCCCGAAAAGCTCATCCCGCTCGTCATCCTCAACGCATTGGAGGGACGCACATTGCCGGTCTATGGCGATGGCAGCAATGTGCGTGACTGGCTTTTCGTCGAGGACCACGCCCGTGCCCTGTGGACGATCGTGCGGACGGGCCGGCCGGGAGAGACCTATAATGTCGGTGGGCGCAGCGAGCGCAGCAATCTGAGCGTGGTCGAGACCATTTGCGACGTCCTGGACGGGCTCGTCGCCGGTTCGCGTCCGCGGCGGGATTTGATCGCCTTCGTGCCGGACCGCCCCGGCCATGACCAGCGCTATGCCATCGATGCCGGCAAACTCGAGGCGGATCTGGGCTGGCGCGCCCTCGAGACCTTTGAATCCGGCATCCGGCATACGGTGCAGTGGTATCTCGACAATGATTGGTGGTGGCGCCCGATCCGCTCGGGGGTCTATGCCGGCGAACGGCTGGGGCTCGTCAGCGCCTGAGCCTGCCGGCAGTCCGGATCCAGGAGGTTTCGCGATGCGTATTGTGGTGACGGGCAGGGAAGGGCAACTGGCTCGCTCCCTGCAGGCCGTTGGCGCGTCCTCTGGCGTGGATATCGTCTGTCTCGGCCGGCCCGGCCTCGATCTGGCCGAGCCGGCGAGCATTCCTGAGGCGCTCCTCGCATCCGGGGCGGATGCGGTCATCAATGCCGCCGCCTATACGGCGGTCGACCGGGCCGAGAGCGAACCGGAGAAGGCCCATGCGGTCAACGCCGTCGGCGCAGGGCTCGTCGCGGAGGCCGCGCAACGGCTCGGCGTGCCGATCGTGCATGTCTCGACCGACTATGTCTTCGACGGCGCCGCAGGCCATCCCTATCGCGAGGAGGATCGGGTCTGCCCACTCGGCGTCTATGGTGCGTCCAAGCATGAAGGCGAGCTGCGCGTCGCCGCCGCCAATCCGCGCCACGTGATCTGCCGCACCTCGTGGGTCTACTCGCCCCATGGCCAGAATTTCGTGAAGACCATGCTGCGGCTCGCCGGCGAGCGCGACGAGGTCGGCGTCGTCTCCGACCAGTTCGGCTGCCCGACCTATGCCCTCGATCTTGCCGAGACGCTGTTGCGGATCGCCCGGAAGGTCGTCGAGGAGAAGGCGGCGGCCTCACCCTTGTTCGGCGTGTTTCATGTCGCCGGTAGCGGTGAGGCGAGCTGGGCCGATCTCGCCGAGGCGGTGTTTGCGGCATCGGCATCGTCGGGTGGCCCCTCGGCCCGCGTCAGGCACATCGAGACCAAGGACTATCCCACGCCGGCCCGCCGTCCTGCCGATTCAAGGCTGGACACGGCCAGGCTGCAGCAGCGTTACGGCATCGCCTTGCCAGATTGGCGCGCCTCGGTCGCCGACTGCGTATCGCGCCTGCAGGCGGGGCGTGCCGGCGCGGGCTCACCCTCGCCCGTTTCTCCTCTTGCTTCGTCCTAACGGCCTTCGCAATCGGCCGCCCGTGGTGTTTTTGATCAAGGAAGTTATTGAGAATGCGCGGTATCATACTGGCCGGCGGCAGTGGCACCCGGCTCTATCCGATGACCAGCATCACCTCCAAGCAGTTGCTGCCGATCTACGACAAGCCGATGATCTATTACCCGCTCAGCACCTTCATGCAGGCGGGTATTCGCGAAATCCTGCTGATTTCCACCCCGCATGACCTGCCGCTGTTCCGCAAGATGCTCGGCGATGGTTCGCAATGGGGCCTGAAGCTGAGCTATGCCGAGCAGCCGCGCCCGGACGGCCTGGCCCAGGCCTTCGTGATCGGGGCCGACTTCGTGGCGGGCGAGCCTTCGGCGCTCATCCTGGGCGACAATCTGTTTTATGGTGCCGGCCTGCCCGGGCTGATGCGCTCGGCCGTCTCCCGCCGCGAGGGGGCCACCGTGTTCGCCTATCACGTCACCGATCCCGAGCGCTATGGCGTGGTCGGCTTCGACGAGAAGGCGGTGGCGACCTCGATCGAGGAGAAGCCCAGGCAGCCCAAATCCAACTGGGCGGTGACGGGTCTGTATTTCTACGATGCCGAGGTGGTCGACATCGCCCGGACCATCAAGCCCTCGGCGCGCGGCGAGTATGAGATCACCGACGTCAACCGCATCTATATGGAGCGGGGCAGCCTGCATGTGGAGCGCATGCGGCGGGGCTATGCCTGGCTCGATACCGGCACGCCCGACAGCCTGCTGCAGGCCGCCGAGTTCGTGCGCGTGCTCGAGCACCGGCAGGGCGTGCGCCTCGCCTGCCCGGAGGAGATCGCCTTTTCCAGCGGCTGGATCGATGCCGATCAACTGCGCCACCTCGCCAAGAAGGTCGAGAACAGCAGCTACGGCAAATATCTCCTGCGGGTGCTGGAGGAAGAGTCGCTCCTGTGGTGAGGCCCGTGCGGCCGAAAAACCAGCTTGGAAATCGGGCGAGGACATGCTGTTCAACATCGAATCGGACGAGGGCGGCGAGATCACCGGCTATGTCGTCCCGGACGATTTCGAGAAGACGCCGATCCTGCATGTCCTCGTCGACGGCCAGGTGGCGGCCCGCATCCGCTGCAGCGAGCCGCGCCCGGCCCTGGTCACGGCGGGGCGCCACCTCAACGGCCTGTGCGGCTTCCTGCTCAACGATGCCAATGTACCCGGCCTCGGCGCCATGCGCTATGTCGAAGTGGTGGACGAGGAAAGCGGCATCCTGATCTATCGCCGCAATCTGGACGCTCCCGGCCTGCCCAACCGTCTGTTCCGGCTGGAGACCCATCTGTTTCCGCTCTGGGGGCTCGATGCGGCGCTCAAGCAGCATTTCAACTATTTCCACCGCGGCATCGAGCGGCTGGGAAGCGAGACGGCGACCCAGATCTTCCATTTGTTGAACACCACCTCGCTCTATGTCAGCGGGCGGCTCACGCTCAGGCAATATGACGCGCTGATTCATGAGCGCTTCACCTGGGTGACCCTGCTGCACGACCCCTATTACGAACTGGCCGAGCGGCTGATGGCCCTCAAGCTGGTACCCAAATATGGCGATGCCCTGCTGGGCCAGCGCGATCTCTCCGCCTTCAAGCCCGCCATCGATTTCGTCGCAGACCTCGAGACGGACGAGGAGGGATTGGTGAAGGCCTTCGCCGAGATGCCGGGGCCGGTGATTTCAATCCTGTCCAATCCGCTTGCGCGCCAGCTTGCCGCCGAGGGCTTCGACGCGCTGTTGCCGCGCGGCGCCGTGGCGACGGCACTCGCCAATCTTGCCAGCGCCGGGGTCGTCGGCATTCGCGAACGGCCGCATGTCTTCGCCGAGGACCTCGAACAGATCATGCGCATGCCGCAGGGTGCGGTGCAGATCGCGCCCCTGTTGCCGCCGGTCCAGGCCCTGGCGGAACGGTTGCGCAGGCTGCCCGAGACCGAGGTGCTGCTCGAGGCCGATCTCGACATCTACGGCCAGGTCAAGGCGGCGGTCGCAGGCGGCGGCTGACAGGGTCGAAGAAATGCGGTTTGCGCATCGCCTGTCGACATGTTGGCAGTCGCGAGTTTATGTTTGCGCAAAACAAACTTTTCGTGCTATTTCAAAAGGCGTACGCGATACCTAATCGGAAGTACGGGTGGCCGTGGGGGACAGGCCGGAATTCCGACGGATGCAGGAGGAATGAATGCCTACAACCTACGGTCCAAATTCAGGCGGTGTAAGCTATACCGTCGGCGATCCGAATATTCTCGGGCAGAGTGACATCGACATTTCAGGCGGTGCGAGCAGCCCTGTTACCGTCAGCAATGTACCGACTGGTAATATTGTTACGACCAACGGCGGCACGACCAGCATTGTTAATGCGCTTCTTGGCGGTACTTACGCGGTGGTCCCCGGCGTAACGGGGCAGGTTAACATCGTCGTCAGCCTGGCGACCTTGACGCCCAACACGATCTATGTCGGCGGTACGGCCACGATCAATTCGGGTGCCAATGCCCTGAGCGGTCTGGTGCTGAATGTCGACGGCGGCAGCGCTACCATGTCCAACGGTATCGTCGCCAATGCGTTGAGCGGCACGACGGTCAATCTGACGGATGGTGGCAGCTTCAGCAATGGCAATAACCTTGCCAATGTGCTGACGAGTTCGACTATCAATTATGGTCCCGGCGGCGGTACCTTTACCGTCAACGGCGGCGGCACGCTGATCGATCTGTCCAGCACGACTATCAATGGTTTCGCGACGAACAATGGTCTGAACCATCTGGAGTTCCAGAATACTTCGGCTGCGGCAGCTACCTATCAGATTTCGAATAGTGGTAGCGGACAGAGCATTGTGGTTCGTGATGCCAACGGCAACATCATCGCGCAAGCCAATATCGCAGGCCAGACGCTCAACACCGGCACCTACACCCCTGGCGATCCAGGTCCACTGACCATTAGTGGTGACGGCACGAGCCTGACTATCACCGACTTGGCCGTTGTCTGCTTCCTCGCTGGCTCGCTCATCCGCACGGCCACTGGCGAAGTTGCGATCGAGAATATCCAGGTCGGCGACGAGGTTTTCGTTTCCATCGACGGCAAGGACGAACTGCGCCCGGTGACCTGGATCGGCTCGGGCCATGTCTTGAGCAACCCGGTGTATCCCATGGATATGGGCGGCTATCCCGTCCGCATCCTCAAGGATGCGATCGCCGAAGGCGTGCCCTATCAGGATCTGCTGGTCACGGCCGAGCATAGCTTCTTTTTCGAAGGCAAGCTGGTGCCGATCCGCATGCTGGTCAATGGCCGGAGCATCTTCTATGACCGCTCCTTCCAGACCTACACCTATTACCATGTCGAGCTGGCCCAGCATGGCATCATCCATGCCAACGGCATGCTCTCCGAGAGCTATCTCGACACGGGCAACCGCAAGAACTTCGTTGCCCAGCACGGCGTGGTGCCGTTCCCCGGCAAGGCCAAGGACTGGTCAGTCGATGCCGCGGCGCCGCTTTGCGTCGAGCGCGCCTTCGTGGAGCCGATCTTCCGCGCCATCGAGGCCCGGGCGGCCCTGCGCAACGATCCGGTGCAGTCGCAGCCGGTCGAACTGACCCGCGAAGCCGATCTGCACTTGGTCACCGAGAGCGGCCGGGTCATCCGCCAGGCCCGCGAAGCCGATGGCATGGCCCTGTTCATGATCCCCTCGAATGTGCGGTCGGTGCGCATCGTCTCGCGCGCCAGCCGTCCGGCCGATACGATCGGGCCCTATGTCGATGACCGCCGTTTCCTCGGCGTGCTCGTCGGCGCCGTCACGCTGCAGGACGGCAATGTCCGCCGCGAGATCGACACCCATCTGACCACCCGCACTCTGCGCGGCTGGTCGGTGCCGGAAGGGTCTCGCCGCTGGACGGATGGCGATGCCGTGCTGCCGCTCGGCGAGCGCGCCCCCAACGCGATCGCCATGCTGGGCCTGCAGATCGTGGCTGCCGGTCCCTATGTGGTCGAGGCTGACGCCGCCGTGGATGCCGCGCTGAACGGCTGACAATATCGACGACAAGAATCAGCCAGCCCTTGAACAGGGCTGGCTGACATGCTTTTCAGGGGCATGCGCTACGCCACGATCCTGCAGCCTGGCCAGGTTTGGATGTCTTCCGGTCGCGAGGATTCCCAGCGAATCGTCGTCGACGTCTTCAAGGGCAAGGTGCTCTATCGCCTGGCGTCGCAATCGGCCGATGATGCGCCGCAGGAGGCCTCCCGCAGTGCGTTCCGGCGCTGGATTGCCGAGAACGGCGCTGAATTGACCGATCAGGATGCCGAGGCGGGACAGAAGGTTTCACCCAGCGCCGAACTTGGAAAACGGATCCGGGCATTGCGGCAGGCCGCCGGCATGACCCAGCAGCAGCTTGCCGATGCGGTCGAGGTTTCGCGTGCGGCGGTCGCCTTCTGGGAAACCGGGCGAGAGGGCAGCGTCAACAAGCATCTGACGGCTTTGTGCCAGGCGTTGGGTGTCGGGGAAGACACTTTGCTGAACGGGCTCGCCGAAGAGCGTATCGAGACCACCCTGTCGCCCGACGAGGCCGATCTCATCGCGCTCTATCGCATGCTCAGCCCGAGCCGGAAGCTGAGCGCGCAGAAATGGCTGGAACGCCAGACGAATCAGCGCGAATCCGATGATGGATGAGGCGTCCGCGCCTGGGTGAGATGCAAGCTCCTCGTCTCGTTCCCGGTGCAGGACTCCTCTTTTTTTGAACGGTTTCCCAGCCGAAAACCTGCCGGCTTCGGCGGAGAATGCTGCAGCCTTGCCATGCCGACCGGCCAGAGCGTCCCCGGGCATCGCATTGCCATTCCAGAAATGGGCTGGATTAGCCAAAAGTAGAATTATATAGAATCAAAATAGGTATTAACGCCGCCGCGCCGCCGCCGCCTGCGAGCGACGGGTTGGCTCCTAACCTCGGAAGGGATTGCCTGGTGTCGGTCAGTTTTGCGAAGCCGTTGCATTCGCCCCGGCCCTCAGGCCTGTCTCCTGTCACCTCCGGGCCATGAAGGGTAGGGACATGTTGGATTCCTTGCCTCCGGCCGAAACGGCGGATCCCAGGATGGTGGGGGATCCTGCCCTGCGCCTCTGGTTCGATCAACGCGAATGTCGGCCGGTCTCGATCGAAGGCGCCATTCATACCTTTGTCGTGCCGCCGGACTTCAGGCAGGCGCGCCTCGTCTCGCGATCCGGCCAGGTCGAAGCTGTGGAGGACGATGAGCGTGTGCTCGGCGTGGCTGTCGGGCGCATCTGCCTGCGCGGCGAGCATGGCCTTCGCGAGGTCGCGCTCGACCATCCCAGGCTGGAACACGGATTTTATGCCTGCGAACGCGAGGGGCAGGTCATGTGGCGCTGGTCGAACGGGGATGCCGATCTGCCTGCCGACCTGCTGGATTATGACGGCTCCGCCCCGGTCCTGATCGAGATCCACCTTCACACAAAACTGTCGGCCTACCGGGTCGATCCGAGCGAGGGCGGCAGTGCAGCCGATGGTTCGGCCGGCCGAAACGCGGTGGCGTAGCGGGAGCGTGCGTGGCTGGCAAAAGTTTTCGAAAGACAAGGTGGAATCGCCGCAATGATGCATTCATTGCTGTATTCATGACGGACGGTGTTTCCCCTCTGCAGTTTTTATCGCGCGATCCGGCTCGTGAAATTGCGTGATATTTGCTGCCGAACCGATGAAGATCACCAGCCGGAAGAGGACAACGGGCAGGAGCCGAATCGCCTGCAGTCTTTTTTCGCCCCTGCGATTTCCCGTGGCACTATATCCACAAACCACATGTCGTGCTGGACCAAGATGTAATTGTCATGGCGACGTCGATCGTCAACAGATAGTAATGTGTTCGACGTATCGATGTAGGTCTTGATCAGGAGCTTGAAGCCCAAGGATGATTGTTTTGCCATTTGGCTAAGCCTCCCCGTTTGGTGGGGTGTCTCTACCGCCCGAGACGCGGATGCAGGACCGGTACTGACCGGCCGCCGCGATCGGAACCAAAAGCGTGTTTGAATACCGGTGTAGTATGGGCAAGAGCTCTCGTTTCTGGACAAAATTGGCGCCGATCAAGAAGATGCCTTCTTTCGCGTCGTCGGGGCATCAGGCCAATCCGGACCTCAATCTACCGAGTGATTTCGACTGGCAGGTCTACGTCAGCGCCCACACCGATCTGCAATCCTTCTCGCAGGCCAGGGCCGAAAAGCACTATGCCAGCCATGGGGCGGCGGAAGGTCGTCTCTATAGCGAGAAGGGTATCGGCCACTACATTGCCGAGCTCGAAGCCGAGCATGGCAAATTGCCGGAGCTGTTCGACTGGAAGGAATATATCGAGCGCTATTCCGACCTCTCCTCCCTCGGTTCGTCCTATGCGGCCGCCAGGCACTTCCTGCTGCATGGCCGCAAGGAAGGGCGCGTTCCCTACCAGTTCGATGCCGATCTCTACCGTGCCCTCTATTTCAAGGGCATCCAGATACCGAACGACGCCCTGCTGGAGCATTATCAATCCATCGGCAAACCGGCCGGCGCGGTCGCAACGCTGGACCAGCTCGCGCAGAGCGAGGGGCTGCAGGACGGGTATTGGCTGCGCTTCCTCAACCTGGAGGAGTTCAACCTTCTCAACTCGCGCTGGGTCGGGGAGGCCGCCAACAAGCAGGAGGCCCTGCAGGCGATGATCCGCGAAGGATTCGAGCGCCTGGCGCCGATCTCCTTCGTGCACGCCTTCGATCCGGTCTATTTTGCCGATGCCAATCCGGCGCAGGCCGGCAAGACGTCGGCCGAACTCTATCAATATTGGTTGTTTACCGGTCTGAAAGCCAAGGTGCCCGGCAATGCCGCCGAACATCTCAAGCTGCACGGCCTTGCCTTGCTCGAATATCCGGCCGGGTTCGACTGGCGGGCCTATGGCAGCCGGCCCGGCGTGACGCCCAAGCATCGCTGGGACCTGCTCTATCATCTCACCGTCAACGACGCGATCCCGGCGCATGAGATTCCGCTCGGGCCGAGCGGCGGCCAGGACTTCCTGCTGGCCCTGGCAGGCGCCTTGAAGGCGCGCAATCCCGACCGTGCGGCCAGCCTCTATGCCTTCCTCGACCGCAAGGGCCCGCTTGGACCGGTGGAACGGGAGCGCTGGGCCGATTGCCTGGCCGCGCGGGAAAAGTGGGAGGAGGCGCTACCCCTTTATCGCCAGGCCATCGACGCCGGCTCGATCCAGGTCCAGACCGCCGTCAAGGCGATCGAGGCTGCCTTGAAGCTGCGCGAGCCCGAGCAGGCCGTGGAGGTGCTTCTCCAGACCAGGACGGCTTCCGGCGGCGACATCCGTTGGCGCGAGGCGCTGCGCCAGACCATCGATGCCGCGTTCCGGGAAGCCTGGATGGCGGCCGAGGAACTCTATGCCAAGGAGCGCCGCCAGGAAGCGGACGATGTCATGACCAAGGTGGTCGCCGACATCGCAAGCTGGTGGAACACCTTCGATCCGCCCGGCCCGCCGCTGCCGGCAACGCCCGATCAGCGCGTGGTGATGCTGGCCAATGTCGATTTGCGGCAATGCACGCAATATCGCGTGACCCAGAAGATCGAGATCGCCAAGGTGGCCGGCCTCAAGCTGGAAGTCTACACCCAGGCGGAGGTGGATGACTTCATCACGGCCATGCCGGGGGCCAGCGCCGCCATCTTCTATCGCCTGCCGGCCCTGCCGTCGAACATCCGGGCGATCTCGATCTGCCGGGCGCTCGGCATCCCCAGCTATTACGACATCGATGACCTGATCTTCGACGGCACCCATTATCCCGAGCCGATCGAGACCTATGGCGCCTCGGTCAGCAAGAGCTTCTATCATTCGCTGCAGATGGGGGTGCCCCTGTTCCGGGCGGCGCTTGCGATGTGCGACTATGGCATCGCCTCCACGACCCTGCTCGCCGGCTACATGGAAAAGCTGGTGCGCACCGGCCGCTGCTTCGTCCTGCCCAACGGCATCGACAGCCATGACGCCGACCATTTCCAGCAGCGCATTCCGCGCGTGCGGCGCAACGATGACGTCGTGCTGTTCTACGGCTCGGGCACCAAGGCGCATAACAGCGATTTCCTCGATCTCGTCGGCGGGCCGTTGCTGAACCTGATGGAGCGCCACCCGAATGTGCGCCTGATGGTGGTGGGCTATCTGTCGCTTGATGAACGTTTCGATGCGGTGCGCGAGCGTATCACCCAGCTCGAATGGACCAAGGACGTGCAGTCCTATTGGTCCTTGCTGGCCGAAGCCGACGTCAACATGGCCGTGCTCGTGCCGGCGCCGACCACCAACGGCAAGAGCGAGATCAAGTGGCTGGAGGCCGCCGCCTTCAACGTGCCTTCGGTGGTCAGCGCCACCCATCGCTATGAGGAAGTGCTCGAAGACGGTGTCGACGCCTTTCTCGCGCGTACGCCCGAGGAGTGGGAAACCGCGCTCGAGACCCTGATCCGCTCGCCCGAGCGCCGTCAGGCCATGGCCGAGGCGGCGCGCGCCAAGGCCGTGAGCTTCCACAGCCTCGAGCGCAATGCCGAACGGTTCAAGGAGCTGCTGGCGCCCGCCTTCAATCGCAGCGACACCCGGCTGCAGCTTTCCCGGCGCAAGAAGCGCATCCTGTTCTTCAACATCTTCTTTCCGCCGCAGACCATCGGTGGCTCGACCCGCGTCATCAGGGACAATATCGACAGCTTCATCGGCTCGAACTTCGCCACCGAATGTGATTTTGCGGTGATGACGTCGGACAATGACAACCGCAGGCCCTACCAGCTGCGGGTCGAGAACTATAAGGGCATCCCGGTCTTCCGGGCCAATTCCCCGATCGAGGACATCCAGGAGTGGCGGCCCTTCAACGAGCGCTATGGCCAGCTCTTCGCCCGCGTGCTGGAATTCTGGCGGCCCGATCTGGTGCATATCCATTCCCCGCAGCGGGGGAGTGCCTCGCTGATGACCGCCTGCATCCGGGCAGGCGTGCCCTATATCAACACCGTCCATGACGGCTGGTGGGTCTCCGATTACAACTTCCTGACCGATATCACCGGCGCGCCGGTCGAGCCGGAGGAGGCTCTGCCCTCCAGGCCTCCCTTCGGCAAATCGATCGGGCGTTCGCTCGAACGCCGCCGTCGCCTGCGCATCCTGCTCGAACGCTCCGCCGCCATCCTGGGGGTCTCGGATGCGTTCACCCAGATCATGCATCGCGCCGGCTACCCCGCAGCGCGTTCGGTGCCCAATGGCGTGCCGGCGATGGAACGCGTCAGGAAGACCCGCTCCCCCAATGGCAAGGTACGCCTGGTCCAGGTCAGTGGCGAAACCCACCACAAGGGCTTCCACCTCGTGCAGGCCGCCTTCAAGCAGGGGCGCTTTGCCAATCTCGAACTGACGATCGTCGATCATCAGCGCTTCGGCGGGCCGGTCCTGGAAACGCGTTGGGGCGAGACGCTGGTCCGCTTCGTCGGCAAGACCAAGCAGGAAGACATGCACACGCTCTACGCGCAGCAGGACGTCCTGCTGGTGCCCTCGGTCTGGCCCGAGAGCTTCGGCTTGGTCTCGCGCGAAGCCACGTCCGCCGGCCTGTGGGTGATCGCCTCCGACCGCGGGGCGATCGGAGAGGGCATCGAGCATGGCGTCAATGGCTGGGTGCTCGACGTCGCCACGATCGAACCTTTGTTGAGTACGCTCGAAGAGATCAACGCTTCCCCCGAGCGCTATCTCGCTTCGCCGCCGGCCCTGGCCGTCAAGCCCCGCACCGCCGCGGACCAGGCGCGCGACCTGATCGCGATCTACCGCGACATTCTCAAGCGCGCGCCCGAACAGGAGCCCTGGCCCTATTTCATGACCGGCGACTTCGTCGAAGACGAGGATGCCAGCCAGGAGGATCGCGACTGGCTGAAGGGCAAGCGCAAGACCTTCTTTGCCGATTTCGGCAGCACCAAGGGAAGTGGCACCAGATGAAGCTTGATCTTTGCGCCCGATGACGTCGCTCGAAGCCACAAAGACAAGCAGAAACAAAGAGTTGTAGAAGAAGCTCGTTTTTCCGAGAGGCGTTGCTCAGGCGCTGCCGGATATTGGGGGAGTGGAAGGCGTTGGAAGGGGTGGTTCTGGACACGCTCACGGGTTCGGCCGGCGGAGGCGGGCCGTTATGGGGCCGGTTCGACCCGGACTGGTATCGGCGAACCTATCCCATTGCCGCCGAAGAGGCGGATCCCCTGGAGTTCTATCTCACCCAGGGCATGAAGCTCGGGCACTCGCCCAATCGTTATTTCGACGAGGCTTTCTACGTTTCCGAGCATGAGCAGGTGGCCCAGGCGATCGCCGAGGGGCGGATCACCTGCGGTTTCGAGCATTATTGCCAGAGCGGGCGCAACGAGCGCTCCGCACACTGGCTGTTCGAACCGGGGTTCTATCGCCAGCTCTACGCGGATTTGACCGATGCCGCCCTGATCAAGGGGGGCTTTGCCAATCTCTACGACCACTATCTGAAAAGGGGTGCCCAGGAAGGGCGGCAGGCCCATCTGCTGTTCTCGCCGCAAATCTATCGCCGGCACATGGCCGACATTGTCGGCCAGCCCGTCCCGAGCGGCATGGGCGCATTCCAGCATTATCTGGCCTGGATCGACGAGGGCAGGGGGGATGTCCCCACCTCGCCCTATTTCGATGCCGCCTGGTATTGTCTGCACTATCCCGAGGTCGAGCAGGCCGTTGCGGAGCAGCAGTTCAAAGGCGCTCTGCATCACTATCTGTCGAACCCGGATCCATCGTCTTTCGATCCGCTCGAATATTTCCGCGAGCGTTTCTATATCGAACGCTATAGCGACATCGAGAAGGTCATCGGCCGGGGCAAGTGGTTCCGCAATGCCTATCTGCATTTCCTGCGCTATGGCCAACATGAGCTGCGCAACCCGACCAACTATATCAATCTGCAATATTATTGGGCCCGCCGCTCCAGCGTGGTGGTCAATGCAGAACTGGCCAAAGTCGCCGATCCCTTCGCCCATCTCCTCACCGTCGGTCTCCTGAAGGGGCTGCCCTTCGCGCCGACCGGCGCCCCGATCGACGTGCCGGAGAAGCAGGCCCGCGCCCTGTTTCTCAGCCATGCCGAGAACATGGCTCCCCAGCATGCGCGCCGGCCGATCGACTTCACCGTCGAAGGCCGCGCCGATGTCTGCGTCATCGTGGTGGTGCACAACCACCTGGCCATGACCTTGATGACCCTGGCGTCACTACGGGACAACTACGCCGGCGGGATCCAGCTCATCCTGGTCGACTCGGGTTCGACGGACGAGGTCAAGCAGATCCAGCGCTATGTCAGGGGCATGGTCCATCTGCGCTTCGAGACCAATATCGGCTTCATTCATGCCTGCAACAGCGCGCTTCTGCATGCGAATGCCCCCGCCATCCTGTTCCTGAACAATGATGTGAGGCTTTCCACCGGGGCGATCGCCGCCGCCCTGGCGCGGCTGGAGGCCGATGCGCAGATCGGCGTGGTCGGCGCGAAGGTGATCCGCACCAATGAAAAGCTGCAGGAGGCCGGCTGCATCATCTGGCGGGACGGCAAGACCAACGGCTATATGCGGGACTGGGCGCCGCTCAGCCCGGAAGCGAATTTCGTCCGCGACGTCGATTTCGTCTCCGGGGTCTTCCTGATGGCGCGCGCCGATCTGATTGCACAGATCGGCGGCTTCGATCCGCAATTCGCCCCGGCCTACTACGAAGACGCCGACCTCTGCCTGCAGGTGTGGAAGGAAGGCTACCGCGTCGTCTACGATCCCAATGTGGTGGTCTACCATTACGAATATGGCAGCTCGCGTGACTCGGGCGCCGCTTTCGGGCTGATGCACAAGAACCAGAAGGCTTTCCATGCCAAACATTTGCAGGCATTGAAGCATCGTTTTCCGAACACGCCGGAAGCCCTGCTGGAGGCGCGTTTTGCCGGCAAGACCCAGCCGAAGATCCTCTATGTCGAGGACTATATTCCGCTGCGCAGCCTGGGAGCCGGTGCGGTCCGCAGCAACGACCTCATCCGCGTGATGGCGGGGATGGGCTATCAGGTGACGGTCTTTCCGGTCCACGGGACTGCAGCGCCGATTGCCGAAATCTATGCGGATTTTCCTGATAGCGTCGAGATCATTCACGATCTCAATCATCATGACTTCAATAAATTCATTAATGATCGAAAGAATTATTTTGATTGTATCTGGATTTGCCGCGCTCACAATCTGAATTTTCTTTATAGATATCTTGAAGATCTCAATCTCAATCCGAACAAGACGAGCGTCGTCCTTGATACGGAAGCGGTCTTCTCGCTGCGGGAGGAACTGCAGGCAAAGCGTGAAAACAGGCCCTTCGATCTCGGCGAGGCCATGGCGCGGGAATTCGAGCACGGCCATTTCTGCCAGGAGATCGTCACCGTCAGCCCGTCCGAAGCCGCCGTGCTGCACAAATTCGGCTTCCCCCATGCCAGGGTGGTGGGAACCTACCGGCCCGTCACCCCGACCCCTCGCAGCTTCCAGGATCGGGCCGGCCTCCTCTTCGTCGGCAGCCTCTATGCCGAGAACACGCCCAACTACGATTCATTGAACTGGTTCATCGAGGAAATCCTGCCGCGCGTCGAGGCGGAACTCGGCTGGGAAACCCGGCTCAACCTGGTCGGGCATGTCGCCCCCGGCCTGGCCCTCGACCGTTTCCTGTCGCATAGCCGGGTCACCTGGCACGGGCCCGTGGCCGATCTCGCTCCGATCTACGATAGCTGTCGCATTGCCATCGCGCCGACGCGCTTTGCTGCCGGGACGCCCTACAAGGTCTATGAAGCGGCCTCGTTCGGTGTGCCCGCCGTGATCACCGACCTGCTTCTCGGGCAGCTTGGCTGGAGCAACGAGCGGGAAGTGTTGTCCGTATCAGTCGATGACACGGAGGGGTTCGCCGCTGCGATCGTCCGGCTCTACCGTTCCGAAGAGTTGTGGCATCGTCTCCGGCAAGGCTGCTGCGACAGGCTCCAATCAGAGCACAATGAGGACAGGTATAGGGAAGCCCTGTCGCAGGTCCTGCCTGCCCTCCATCGGTCGCAGTGATGCCGATGCCCGGCCATTTGAATAGTGAATTGGGCGTGAAGCTGATATGGTGTCACCGTCCGCGAGGGACGGGGCGTCAATCCTGGATGGCAGTTCTTCGGTCGACATGATTCAACTCAGCAATGTGACGAAGTACTACAAGGTCGAGAAACATCGAAAGATGATCCTCGACCGTGTCTCGATGATCTTCGATACATCCTACGCCTACGGCCTCATGGGCGTGAACGGGGCGGGGAAATCCACTCTGCTGCGGCTGATTGCGGGGACGGAGATGCCCAATGGCGGCAAGATCCGCCGCTCCGTCCGCATATCCTGGCCGATCGGATTTGGAGGCGGCTTTCATCCCGCCATGTCGGGCCGCGAGAACGTGCATTTCGTCGCCAGGGCCTATGGCGCCGACATTGCCAAGGCAGCCCGCTTCGTGGAGGATTTCTCCGAACTCGGCGACTATCTCGACGTGCCCATCAAGACCTATTCTTCCGGCATGGCGGCCCGACTTGCCTTCGCCCTGTCGATGGCGATCGAGTTCGACGTCTATCTCATCGACGAGATCATCGCCGTCGGCGATGCCAAGTTCCAGCTGCGCTGCCGCCAGGCCTTCGACGAGCGGCGCAAGAATGCCGGCCTCATCGTGGTCTCTCATTCGATGGGGACGATCTCGACCTTTTGCGACCGAGGCGGCGTCCTGGCGGATGGCCGGCTGACCATGTACCCGAACGTGCCCGACGCCATTGCCATGTACAACCGTTTGAACCGCTGACGGATCGATGAACGATATCCAGACTGAAATCGACGATCGGCAAAGCAGGTCGATCGAACGCGTGCGGTCCGTCTCGAAGGCACTGTCCGATGCCTCGCGTCGTGCCCGTTTCTCCAGCCGGTCGAAACAGGCCTTCTATGGGGCACAGGGCCTGCGCCGGCGGGCGCGCGAGCGCATTATCCGCCTGGTTCTGCTCGTTCTCGTCGTGGTTCTGCCCAATATCGCGTCGATAGCCTATTTCGGCTTCATCGCTTCCGACCAGTATGAATCGATCGCCAAATTCACGGTCTCCAGCGGTGCCCTGCCCAAGATGGACGATCTCGGCTCGGCTACCGGCCTGCCGCCGATCGCGATCGTGCAGGATACGATGATCGTGGTGTCCTATGCCGAAAGCCAGGCCCTGGTGGCCAAGCTGCAAGACTCCATCGATCTGCGTAAATATTACAGCTCGGACAAGATCGACCGTTTCTCCCGCTTCAATGCGGCGTTGCCGATCGAGAAATTCACGAATTATTGGACACGGCGCTCCTCGGCTGCGGTGTCCATGCCGTCCGGTATCGTCACGCTCCGCGTGCGGGCGTTCAGCGCCGCGGATGCGAAGACGATCGCGACCGCAGTGATCCAGCAATGCGAGGCAATGATCAACCAGCTCAACGAGCGCATGTTCAAGGACACCGTCTCGGCGTCGGAGCGGGATCTGCAGCTGGCCGGGGAGGCTCTCAAGACCACGCGCGTCGCCTATGAGAAGGCCCGTAACGCCGAAGGGATCTTCGACATCAAGGAAGAGAGCAAGAATCTGGGCACGCTCCTGACCCAGCTCGAGGGCCAGTTGCTGACGATGCAGTCGGAATATGCGACCCGCTCGGCCTATGTTGCCGCCGATGCGCCCCAGATGCGCTTGGCGGCCCAGCGGATCGCCTCGCTCAAGGAGCAGGTGAAGGGCGTGCAGAACCGCATCACCACGATGCAGCAGCAGGGCGACAAGGGCGCCCTGTCCCAGAAGCTCAGCCTCTTCGCCAATCTCGATCTCGAGCAGAAGATCGCGGAAAAACGCTATGCCCAGGCCTCGATCAGTCTGAACATGGCGCGCATCTACAGCGAACGTAAAATGCTCTATCTGCATACCGTGGAAATGCCGGCCGAGGCCGAGGAACCGCGTTATCCGCGCCGCTGGCTCAGTATCGGCGTGGTCCTGCTGGGCTCGATCCTGGCTTGGTTCATCTGTATCGGCCTGGTCGGGGTCATTCGTCGCCGGCTGGCTTGAGACGGGCCATTGCGCTGCGTTCAGCGCAGCGCAATGGCACGATAGAGATCCGCCAGTTCGCGGCCCTGGTCTGCAGCCCTGCGCAGGAGGCCTTGTGCTGGAGGGGATCCGGCCCGCCATGCCTCGGGATTGGCGTTCATCGCCCCCAGGATCTCGGTGAGCGCCGCATCGCTGGAGACATCGATGACCACGCCTTGCTCGGGCAGGCGGATGCATTCGCCGATCGCTCCCCTGTCGGAGGCCACCACGCGCAGGCCCAGCGAGGCCGCTTCGCGGGCGACCAGGCCGAAGCTCTCCGGCCAGACCGAAGGCGCCAGCACCGTGTCGAGCTCGGCATAGAGCGCCGCCACCTTTGACGGAGGGCAGGGGCCGCGCAGGAGAACCGGCGTGGCGCCCCAACAGGTGGGCAGGCGTTCATCCGGTGCGAGGGTGTGATCGATCATGGTCAGGGCCAGGCGCTCGAAACGGCCTTTGCGGAGAGCGGCCTCGACAAGGGTGGCGCCTTTCTGGATCGAGCGGCCACCCAGATGCCCAAGGGCGAGACGGCCGTCCGTTCTGCGGCGGCGCGGATGGAGCTCCAGCGCGGGCACGCCATTTTCCAGCGCCTCCGCTGTGACGATGCCGGCATCGCGATGGAGGGCGGCAAAGGACTGCGACACGGCGAGCACTGCCGCGGCCTTACCCAGGAGCGCGGCCAGTGCCTGGCGACGCGCGACCGACTGCGGCAGGCTGACCCCCTCGACGGCGCAGGTGTCGAACGGGTTCTCACCCGGCAGCCGCAGGATACCATCGCGATCGATGAAGAACTGGGAATCGCTGAGCCACCAGCCGTCATGGAGCGTGATGAGATAGGGGATCCCGGCCTGCTCCGCGGCTTCGACGATGGAAGCGCTGAGGCGCTGGATGCAATGGAAATGCACGATGTCCGGCTGGACGAGATCGAGCACTCGACGGAATTGCCTGCCGTGGTTCGGGTTGAAGGGCTGCCAGTCCCGCAGAGGGGCCGGTGGGACGGAAACCCGGAAGACCGGACGGCCTCTGTAGCTGTCACAGCTCAGGCTCTCATAGGGCAGGCGTCCCTCGTCGCTGGCGAAGATACTGACCTCGATATCCGGGCAATGATCGATGAGGTGATCGACATTGTCCTCCACCACGCGGGTAGCGCCGCCATGGCTTTGCGGTGCGAAGAAGACATTGCAGACCAGTACCTTGAGAGGCGATGATGATGACGGGGAGGTGCTTGCGCGTCCTGCGGGGGCGAAGGTCTCGGCCAGAATGGCGGCGCCCCTGTCGAGTGCGTAGCGCTGCCGGGCTTTCTCGCGGGCCCGGTTCCCGATGTCCAGCCGCAGTTCGGGGGAGTCGATCAGAGCCTTCAGGCAATCGCGCCATTCCTGCCCGTTTTCGGCCAGAAAGCCGTCGACGCCGTGCGACAGCACCTCGCGATAGGTGGCGGTGGCACTGACCACGGATGGCATGGCGCAGGCGGCGGCCTCCAGCCATTTGATTTCGCTCTTGCAGTCGGCGCTCTCTCCAGGCGAAAGCACGGCGAGATTGATGTCGCAGGCCTGCAGCACACTCCAATATTCGTCGATATCCTCGACGAAGCCGACCCGGGTGATCCGGTCGGCATGAACAGCGAATTCCGGCCCGAGCCGCAGATGACCGGCGACGACCAGGCGCAACTGCGGATAGTCGCGCAGGAGGTCGAGAAGAATGGGAGCAAGCTCCCGGGTGAAATCGAGATTATGCGCCTTGGTGCCTGATCCGTAGAACAAGGTCACCGGCTTGTCGGACGGCTGCAATTGGCGCCTGCGGGCGAGGAAGGCGTCGTTGCGCGCGTCGAGCCCGTTGGGCAGCACCAGCGACCTGCCCAGGCGAACCAGCGGCTGCATGTGCCCGGCGAGCGCGGAGGTGGAGGCGATCGCCGTGTCGCACAGCCTCATGGCGAAGCGATGGAGCGGCACACCGAGCTGGAGGTGAAGGTGCTCGTGCGGCGTGATCTGCCCCTCATAGGTCGACAGGTCCGGTGGGAAATAGCGGCCGTCGAACAGGAGATCATCGATTTCGTAATAGGTCGGCAAGCCGAGGGCGCGGGCATGCAGAATGGCTCGTTGCACGGCAGGCGTTGCGGTCACCCGATAGAACAGTGCGGCCTTGGCGCCGGCAAGAGCGGCAATGAACGCCTCGGCCTGTGTCTCGTCAAAGGCCTCGGCCTGCAGGCCGGCCTGTTCGAACTGGCGCAGTTTCTGCTCCACCCGATAGTGCCGGCATTGGCGCAACTGCTGGTTGGCCAGGATGATGACGGTGCCCTCGGCTGGGAGCGGCAGTGCGGGCGGCAGGCGGTCGAGCGCGACGAGTGCCGCCTCAATGCCGGCGAGGGCGGCCTCGATCACGCTGTCGGCTTCCTTGCGCCTCCCGAGGGCGTAGAGCTCGAGCGCGCCGGCCTTCGCATGATCGAACCAGGCCTGAAGGGTGCGATGGACGCAGGCGAGGAAGTCGGCACGCTCGTTCCAGCGTTCCTGTTGTTCGCGCAGGATGTGCAGGGCCTGCTCGAAGGCGTTTTCGCCGATCAACAAGGCGATCGCTACCTGCACGGCATCCCAGGGATGGTCGTCTCGCGCGATTGCCAGGCGGAAATCGGACAGGGCTTCGCCGGCGGATCGAGCCTGTCGGGCCTTGCCGCGCCGATAGAGCAGCGAGCCGTCGAACCCGGCCGCATCGCGTGCCTCGGCCTGGTCATAGGCTCGGGCCGCCAGGGCGAGACGGCCACGCCTGAGCTGAAAGTCTCCGATTGCCGCCAGGAGATCGAAACCGGCGATGTCGCCGAGGTCCCCATTCGTCTCGAAGCCTCGTTCGAACAGGTGCGCCAAGGCCCCGGCACGATTGGCTATCCCGGCGCTTTCAGCCGGCGGCAGCCCCGCCCGATAGGCCTGCCAGGCGAAATCCGCGGGATAGCAGCGCCCCCCGAGATAGGGCTCCAGGAATGCGGTTTCGTTGGGCGCGCGGCCGGCTGAAACGCCTTCAGCGAGCCAGGTCCGGTAGAGCTCAGCCGCATCGGCTGCCTCGGCCTGGCCGTAGGTCTGGCGATAGAACTGCGGGTCGAAGCCGTGCTTAAAGCTGATCGGAGCGAGGCGCTCGATGCCACTCTCCACGAAGATGCGTAGCGCCTCGGCGCGCGACAGGGCGCTCGAGGGCAGCCAACCCTGGGCCATCGCCGTGAATTCGGGCGTGCGGAACAGAGCTGGCCAGGCGCCGGGAACGGCGTTCGTTCCGCCGGTCGGCATGTCGAGGAGGAAGGGGCGGCCTTCCTGCCTGCCATGCTCGAGAAAATGGCGGATGAACTGGTGGTCGTGCACGTAAGCGAGGGCAAGGTCCTCATTGAGGAGGCGATAGGCCGTGACGTCGAAGGCGGGTGGTAGCGGACCAAAGCGCCGCTCCCACTCCGCGATTGCCTCGCCGAGATTGCGTGGACGCCCTTCGCGCCGGCCATGCTCGACATAATGGGCCCACAGGCGCTCGGCACTGGGCAGGCCCTGCAGATCGGGATGATGGGCGGCGTAGAAGACAGGGTCGAAATCGGCTGCGATCGCCGGGCGTTCACGAAACGATTTCAGCAGGGACCTGAGCCGTTTCACCGACCGTGGCCTCCCACCCGCATGGCCGAACCGGAGTGCTGGTCGCCGCTGCTCACAGCCGATGGTCTTCCACGGACGCATAGGTGAGGGCGCCGATCGCCCAGATGATCAGCAGGGACAGGAAGAACATCAGGGGATAGACGAGGCGGTAGGGATATTTGGCGAATTCGGGCAGGCTTGGCGGCACGAACATGCTCAGATAGACGGCCTGTCTCTGTGCCCTGATCTCGGCGCGATCCAGCGCCGCCTGTGCCCGGGCGTATTTGCGTTCGTTGAGCAGGCGATCGACGTCGAGCTCTTCATATTTGGCAAGCGAGGTGGCCAGGGTCTGGGAGTCGCTGCCGGTCAATTGTCCGCGCAACGCCGCGATCTGCTCATCCAGGGAGGCGATGCGATTGCGCAGGACGCGCAGGCTGGGGGCGTCGGGCTGAAGCTCGGCCGCCATCACCGCCTCGTCATTCTTCAGCTTCAGCCGTTCCGTCATCAGGGGCATCAGCAAGGTCGCGATCTGGGTACCCTGTTGGCTCGGATCGATCAGCGCGTCCTTGTTGCGAAAGTCCTGCAGCGCTTTGAGGCTGTCCTGCAACTGCTTGAAGACCTGGCGCGTTTCGGCCTCGGCGGCCTGGGTCGCGTCCCGCCGCGCCCGCTCCGACATGCGATTGATCAACTTCTCGCTTTCGGCCAGCACGGCCTGGTTCAGCCGCAGGGCATCCTCGGCGCGAAAGGCGGTGACATCCACCGTGACGATGTTGGAGACGGGGTCGACATAGGCATCCACCTTGCGCTGCCAATAGTCGGTGAGTTCGTCGATCGAAGCTTTATTGGACAGGCGGGCGATGCGGTCCACTTCCGGACGCTGGAAGATCTCGCGGATGTTCAGTTGCGCGCCGATGTCATCGATGATGGCACGGCTGCGGATGTAGTTGGCAACGATATGCGCGTTCTGGGCGGTTGCTACCGGTATCATCGAGCCGCTCGTCGGGGTGGCCGCGGTTTCCGATTCGCCGCCCTTGTCCGACATTTCCGGCTCCATGGCCCGCACGGTAAAACGGGCTTCGGACTGGAACTGATCCGATGCGATGACGAAGAAATAGACGAACGCGGCGATGCTCGGGATGAGCACCAGCAGGACGAAACTCCACAGATAAGGCCTGGACTGGCGCGAACCGAGGTCGGGAACGGCTTCGGGCGAACGGGTATCGTCGACGACGGTGACGTCTGTGCTCCGCCCGCGGAACACCTTGGTGGCATTGGCGAACTGGCGCAAGGCAAGCCCGGTCCGCCTGGGCCGTTCCTCCGGGCCAGGGGGCGGCAGAAGCTCCTTGGCTTCGCCGTCCTTTTGCTGCTTCAGATCCGTTCTCATATCCAGATTGCGCTCATCCGCACCGTTATTCCTGTCCGATCGAGCCTGCCGCGGGCGCTGGCCTGCTCGAGGATCTCGGGATCGACCGTTCTATTTCCGCGCATAGATCGACATCGCCGGCCCGTAGCGATGGTCGGGATCCTCGTCCTCCAAGGTGATGTGGGCAAAGCCGACCGCCCGCAGGGCGGCCAGCAAATCGTCGCGGTTGAGCCAGCGATGCCGATCCATGGGACCGCCGCAGAATTCGGCATGTTTGGCGGCACCGCGATAGGTTCGCGGATAGGTTCGCACGGCGATGCCGTGAAAATCCTGGACCTGCGGCTGGCGGGCGAAGACGGCTCGTCTCGGATCCGATGGCGGCATGAGTTCATCGTCCACGAAATGGGTCCAGAAATAGACCGCGTCGGTTCGCGCGGCGATCA
The DNA here is from genome assembly GCF_040797145.1 of Labrys neptuniae. NCBI lineage: Bacteria > Pseudomonadati > Pseudomonadota > Alphaproteobacteria > Hyphomicrobiales > Xanthobacteraceae > Labrys > Labrys neptuniae. The sequence continues at coordinate 58,053 of NZ_JBFNQD010000008.1, forward strand.
GTTCGATCAGATGCAGCGGATCGTCGGCATGGTAGAGAACGCCGGACGCGACGATGAGATCGTAGGTTTTCTCGGTGTTCTCCAGCCATTTGACGAAATCGCCGAGCCAGATGCGCGACCGCGACAGGCCGAAGATCTCCTTGGTGATCAAACAGCGCAGAAAAGCTGACTGATTGGCCTCGACGGCATCGACCATGGCGCCGGCGCGTTCGAGCATGACGGTATGGCCGGCCTCCAGCGGTCCCAACTCCAGGACGACCTTGCCCTCGAGCGGGCCGTGCTGATTCATCATCCAGGCGATCCGCGGGTCCAGATAGGTCGCCAGCGGCCCGGCGCTAATACCCAGTTCCGGCGGAAAGCCACTGTTCCAACCCGGGATGACATCGACGGCGTTCTGATGGCTGGGCATCGAAACTACATAGCGATCAAATACTTTTAGCGATTTCTGCTCGGATAGGAATGCGGGAACCGATTGGCGCCGCAGCTTGCCAAGCCATCTCGATAGCATTTACTTTTCCAGTCGGCAGTGTTTCTCGATATGCCACTATGATGGCCCAGCCCCCATCTCTTCATAGCGCAATTCAGCATGGATGAGACCTTAAAATCGCTGCGCCGCAATATGTAGCCCGAAATTTATGTCCAAATAATCTACCTCGAGACAAAATCTCAAAAAACTGCACTCAACCGAGGGCCGCCCTATACCACTCCAGCGAGAGCGCGGGATGGAAGTAGGGGTCGTTCCTAAGTAGGTGGAGCCATTTCGAACGGAAATATCCTATCTCTTTTCTGTACAGCACCTCGGACGGCATCTTGTTGCTGCGCGAGGCGGACTCGTGATGGTGCAGCACCACGCACGGATCCAGCAAGGTTCGCCAGCCGCGCTCGTTGAGGCGCAGGCACAGATCGATGTCGTTCAGGTCGATCGGAAGATTGTGCTGGTCGAAGCCGCCGATGTCGTGAAACTTCTCGCGCGAGACCGCCAGGCAGGCGGCCGTGACCGCCGACAATTCATGCGGCAGGGAGAGCCGTCCGAAGAAGCCGGTATCGGTGCGTGGCAGGCGCCGCTCGAAATGGGCGGCCCGCCCGCCCATGCCGAGCACCACGCCGCCATGTTGCAGCGTATCGTCCTTGTAGAGAAGTTTCGCGCCGACGGCCCCGATGTCCGGTTGCCGGGCCCAGCCCGTCAGCCGGGACAGCCAATCGTCGGACAGGATCTCGGTGTCGTTGTTCAGGAAGACCAGCGTGTCACCGCGGGCCCGCCCTGCTGCCTCGTTGCAGATGGCTGCGAAATTGAAGGATCCGGGGCTGCGCAGGATGGAAAAGCGAGGGTCCTTCGTCACGTTCTCCAGATAGGCCAGGGTATCCGGATCCCTGCTGCCATTGTCGATGATGACGACCTCGAAACGGTCCTGCGGGGTGCGGTCGAGCAGGCTGCCGATGCAGGCCGACAACAGGTCGGCCCGATCCCGGGTCGGAATGATGATCGTCGACATCGGCGACTGTCCCCCGGCGAGCATGACGGCCGGGCTGAGCGGAGGAAGAGGAACGGCCGGGCTGGCATGCGAGGTGGCGAGCAGAATGCGGCGAATATGCACGGCCCGGACGAGGGCGTCGACGGGCGGACGAAACAGCAGGTCCTCGACCGTGGCGCCGGAGGGCATGGCCTGACGCAGCCAATTGGCACGAGCGAACCAGGCCCGCCCGAGCAACGCCGCATGGCGGGCGAGGACGGGGCTCCAGTCCGGCTTGAAGCGGGGCGTGCCGTCACATTCCTCGTCACCATAATAGAGGGCTGCCGGGTCTTCGACGGCTCGCTGGGCAACGGCGGCCAGGGCGAAAGCGGTCAGCCGGTCGTCTGCCCGCAGGCCGATCACCAGATCATCCTCCGCGATCCCGTTCAGGAGGGGAGCAAGGGAGGTTTGGGGGGAAGCCCATGACAGGGCGATGCCCTTGAGTGGTTGGGAGGCGAGGAAGTCGTGCCACGCCGCCGCATGCTTCGATGGATCCCCGATGATGACGAGATTGAAACCTATGCCGAGGGCAGCCGGCGCTGGCATGTCGAGTCCCGTCCACTCGATGGCGCGGCTGCGCTCGAGGCGCCAGGCCTCGTACATGGTGAGGGGCGTCGCGCCCAGCGCGCGCCTGAGCCGGGTTTGCTCCACCTGCCGATTGCCGCGCATGCCGGCCCACAGCGCGCTCATGACCGCCTTGGGGTGGCGCCGTGCGCCTCTCGCCAACCGCCGGAATGGGCCGACGCGGCCAAGGCTCACCAGCCGGAACGCGAACGGGCCGGCCCAATCGACCGGCGACAGGTGCAGCTCGGTCGTATCGGACGGCAGGAAGCCGATCCAGCTTCCGCGACCAAAGGACGGAGCGGGCAGCATCACATCCTCCTCGCCGCCTGGGCGGACGATGCGCAGGATCGGCCGGGTCAGGGGGTCGAGCAGGCTGGCCTCGAAGACGAGGCGGACCCAACGCCCGGCCCACAGCCGCGCCGGCGCTTCGATCCTGAGCCAGGGCAGGCCACTTTGCGAGATGGTCCGGCCGTCCCGCAGGACGACATCGACGAGCGGCGTAAGCTTCATGCCGGCGGCCGTGCCTTGCGGGATTGGTGCCCGGTGATGACGGTCATGCTTGGTCGGCCTTGAACAGGAGGGACATGTCGGTTTCGCCGGAACCAGTCGGGATTGTCGTCCAGGAGCGCGGCGATGGCAGGGTTGGCGGCAGAATTTCTCGGGGGGTGGCCAAATGCCTGGAGTACCAGGGGCTGTAAGCTGGATCCTCGAAGGCATACGTATGATATTTTTGGCGTAAGGCCTCCTTTTCGCGTTGGAAGCGTTCCTTGTTCGCCTTGGTCTCGTCACTGCCCCGTGAGGCGGATTCATGATGGGTGAGGGTGGCGAAGGGCGTCCACACGGTCCGCATGCCGGCGGCGGCTGCACGCAGGCAATAATCGACATCGTTATAGGCGATGGCAAAAGCCGTCTCGTCGAACTCGCCGACCTGGGCGTAGCATTGGCGCGAGATCAGCATGCAGGCGCCGGTGACGGCACTGAGCGTCTGGCGTACCTTGAGACGGTTCATCGGTCCCGACGAGTCCTGCGCTGCGTTGGCGTACCAATGGCCGGCCAGACCGCCGAGCCCGACGATGACACCCGCATGCTGCAGCCTGCCGGTGGGATAGAGCAGGCGGGCACCGACGATGCCGGTTTGCGGATAGTCGAGGCAGCTCACCATTTCCTTGAGCCAGCCGGCGGCGGCGATCTCGATGTCGTTGTTGAGCAGCAGGATCGCCTGCCCCCTTGCTTCCCGCATGCCCCGGTTGACCTGGCGCGAGAAATTGAAGGGCTCGGTTGTCATCACCGTCCGGAAGTTGTCGTGCTGGCCGCCCATGGTCTCGTAGAGAGACAGCGTCTGTGCGTTCGTGCTGCCATTGTCGACGATGATGATCTCGAAATCGGCATAGTCGGTGCGTTCATAGAGGTCGGCCAGCAGGCGGCCGATCAAAGCGGGACTGTCGCGATTGGGAATGACGATACTGACGGAGGGCCACTGGTGGCGATCGGGCGCAAGTTCGACACGGTGAAGATCGGGTACCAGTGCCGGACCAACCGGCGCGGCGATGCCGTCGCTGGCATAATGCGCGGCTAGGGCCCGGCGGGCGTGGCCGACCGCCGTGGCCAGGTTGGCGTTGGAAAAGGACGTCCGGTGCCGCCGCCACAGATAAGCGGGGTAGGGCAGGTGGACGATGGTCTCGGCCGGCAGTCCCGAGAGATAGCGCAGCAGGAGTTCATAATCCTGCGAACCGTCGAAGCCGGCGCTCAGGCCGCCCAGCGCCTGCAGACGCTGGCGCCGATAGAGCGAGAGGTGATTGATGTAGTTGACCCCCGACAACAGCACGGGGTCATAGGCGGGCTTGAAGAAATAGCCCGTCGGTTTCAGTTTGGCGTCGGTGATGGTTTCATCGGTATAGATGAACTGTGCGTCGGGATGGCGGCGGATGGTCTCGTTGAGATAGTCGAGGGCCAGCGGCGCGAGGGCGTCGTCATGGTCGATGAGGCCGACCCATTCCCCCTGCGCCGCGGCGAGGCCAAGATTGGTGGTGTCGGCAATGCCCTGATTGCGCGGATTGCGCAGGATGCGGATCCGAGGCTGTCCCTCCAGGCGTTCGAGCCAGGCGAGGGTAGCCCTGTTGCTGGATGCATCGTCACACAGGAGCAGTTCCCAGTTGCCGGCGCGCTGGCCGCGCAGCGAGTTCAGGAGGGTATCGAGAAAGGCGGTCGGCGTATCGCGAAGCGGAACCACGAAGGACAGCAGCGGTGCCGGCGGTCTTTCCTCGGATGGCTCCATCTGCCGAAGACCGGCCTCGGCAAGATGCAGGACGGCCCGGAAATGCTCCTCCGGCGGGAGCTGGCGCGGAGGTGGCGGCGCCTTGGCCAATTCGTCGAGCTCGAGCAGATGCAAGTGGTCGGCGGCGGTGCCGAGCTGCCGGCGGAGCGAGGCCAGGGAGCGGGCCGTGCGGATGTTCAGGGTGAAGCTGCCCTGCTCCCCGTTCGCCCCCGGATAGTCCTCGCAGGGGTCGAAGCGCACGCGACGGAAGCCTTTGATGCCGCTGGTCCGGAAGGCATAGACGCCGTGACGCGCCGCTGGCAGCGGCAGTACCTGTTCGGGCCGAAAACCATAGCCGGTATCGATGTAAAGGTGTGGTTCGAGCTCTGGGCCGTTCGAAATGACTTCGATGGCGACATATCTGGCGGGCCAGGGGCCGAGCTTGAAGACGAAGTGAGGATCGACCTCGCATACGCTCCATTGCGACGCTCCGACGCGAACCAGCCCCTTATGGCCTTTCATCAAGGGCGCAAACACGATGCCGCTTCCTCACATGGCCAGTCATTCATCATGAACCGGGGAGACATGTCGTCGTTGGTCTTTAGGCTCTTGCGGTCATCCGCGACTAAACCGGGAGATTACAGTAGAGGAAATAACGCGAGAATATTGAAAGATAAACTGTACTGTCCCTTGCGGCAAGGAGCCGGAGAGGTGAACTTGACGGGCAGGTAAACAATGCTTTCATCGACGGTATAGCGTTCAAGAACTCATCGCCGATCCTATAGCTGATTCTGGAATAAAAGCGATCTTCCAGTCAATGATCCGACATTTGACGTTTTCTCAGCGCCGGTGCCATAATCGGCTCGCGATGTCCGGCTGCAGGGATGTACTGGCGTGAATGCAGCGCCTGACATCGGCATAAAAACACAAAAACGACATTTGGGAGGGATGAATGGCTTCGAAAGGCGGAGTTGTTGGCGCCGCGTTGATGGCTGCGGCGCTCGCGGGAGCGGCGCTGCCGGCCAAGGCGGGCGAATTCGATGGCGTCACCGTCAACATCATGACGCAGACGGGCGCCATCCAGGAGCCGCTGCAGCGGCGCGCGCCGGAATTTGAAAAGCTGACGGGCGCCAAGATCAACGTGATCGCGGTGCCCTTCTCCGATCTCTACCAGAAGGTGCTGACCGATTGGGCGAGCGGCACCAATTCCGTGGATGCGGCCGTGTTCGCGCCGCAATGGATGGTGGACTATGTCGCCGGTGGCTATCTCGAGGACATCGGCGGCCGGGTCGCCAAGGACAAGGCGATCGCCTGGGACGATATCGCCCCTTTCTTCCGCGACTTTTCGTCGAGCTATGGCGGCAAGACTTATCTGGTGCCGTTCGATGGCGATTTTCACATGCTCTATTACCGCACCGATATCTTCGACAAGGCAGGGCTGAAACCGCCGACGACCTGGGACGAATATCTGGAAGCGGCCAAGAAGCTGAACGGCATGGAGGTCGACGGCCAGAAGGTCTATGGCTCCTGCATCGCCAAGAAGCGCAACGCCCAGAGCTATTGGTTCGTCACCGACGTGGTTGGCTCGATGACCCAGTCGAAGGGCACGTCACAGGGCACCTTCTTCAACACCAAGGACATGACGCCGCTCGTCGATAACGAGGCTTTCCGCAAGGCGCTGACCTTCCTCAAGGAATCCGGCAAGTATGGCCCGCCGGACGAATTGAACATGGACGTGTCGGACACCCGCCCGCTGTTCACTTCCGGCAAATGCGCCCTCAACCTCGACTGGGGTGATGTCGGCGTGCTCGCCATCGATCCCGCGACCTCCAAGGTGATCGACAAGACGGGCGCCACCATCATGCCGGGGGCCAAGCAGGTGCTGAACTGGGACACCGGCAAGCTCGAAGCCTGCTCCAAGGAGACCTGCCCGAATGCCATCGACGGTGTGAACCATGCGCCCTATGCCGCCTTCGGCGGCTGGAGCGGCGGCATCAACGTCAAGGCCAAGGACAAGGTCAAGGATGCGGCCTATGCCTTCTTCTCCTATATGAGCGCGCCGGCCCAGTCGAATGTCGACGTCACCATCGGCAAGACCGGCTTCAACGCCTATCGCACCTCCCAGCTCAGCTACAACGACGGCTGGAAGAAGGCCGGCATGAGCGAGAAGGCGGCGGCCTCCTATCTCGGTGCCATCAAGGACAGCCTCAACAGCCCGAACATGATCCTGGACCTGCGCATCCCGCAGAACCAGAAATATCAGCAGGTGGTGCTGGATGAGGCGATCGCCCGCTTCCTGGCCGGCGAGATCGACGAGGAAGCCACCGTCAAGGCGGTCGCCGATGGCTGGAAGGACCTCAACGACCAGATCGGCACCGAGGACCAGCTGAAGTTCTACAAGAACACGCTGGGCGCGAAATAGGGGGCTACCTTCCTCCTGGAGGGGGAGGGGCGAACGAAGTCCGGGGTGGCGTGAAGAGGCGCTTCGTTCTGGCAAGACGAGCGAGGCTGCAGAACGCCCTTTGCCGCGAAAAAGTCACCCCACCCCGACGCTGCGCGTCGACCCCAGGCCATTCAAGAGGAATGGCCGATCCCTCCAGGGGAGGGTAAAGAGCGGCGCCATCTCAAAACCGGTTGAATCTCAAAACGACGCGTTGAGAAAAATATGGCCGTCAACCTCTCCATCCCCGATGAAACCGACCGGCGGGAGCGTCTCTCTCAATGGGTCGATCGCCATTCCGGCCGCATCATGGTGCTGCCGGCGGTGCTCATCCTCTTGGCTTTCGCCATCTTTCCGCTGGTCGCCTCGGCCTATCTGTCGCTGTCGCGCTTCAAGCTCGCCGGCGGCAGCTTCACGCTCACCTTCATCGGCTTCTACAATTATCTGCGCCTGTTCCTCGGGGCCCAGCAATATCACTTCCTCGGTACGCTCAAGGTCTTCGGCCTTCTGGAATGGCTGCTCTTTGCTGCGGCTCTCGCTTTGCTCGCGCTGTGGCTGGTGCGTTTTGCCCGCGACGGCTTCACGCTCTTCGGTTTCCTCGGGCGGCTGATCACCGCCGGCCTGGTCGCCGGCATCGTCTATGTCGTGCTCGCCACCACGGTGGCCGGCGGCATTCCCGGCACGCTCCTGAACACGCTGCTCTATGTCGTGGTGGGGGTCTCAGTCCAGTTCCTGATCGGTCTCGGCCTGGCGCTGCTCTGCGCCCAGCCGATCCGGGCCCGCAGCTGGTTCCGCGTGATCTTCTTCATTCCGGTGATGGTGACGCCGGTGGGCGTCGCCTACATCTTCCGCATGCTGGCCGACATGCAGAAGGGACCCTTCGCCCCGCTCAGCCAGCTCTTCGGTGTCAGCCAATGGTCCTGGGCCACGGAAGCCTGGTCGGCGCGGCTGATGGTGCTGGTCGGCGATACCTGGCAGTGGACGCCCTTCATGTTCATCGTGCTCTTGGCGGCGATCGAGAACCAGCCGCGCGACCAGCTCGAGGCGGCCCATCTCGATGGCGCCGGCCCCTGGCAGATCTTCAAGGACATCACCTGGCCGGCAATCGCGCCGGTGGCGGCCACGGTGGTGCTGATCCGCCTGATCGAAGCCTTCAAGATCATCGACATGCCGAACGTGCTCACCGCCGGCGGCCCGGGCCTGGCGACGGAATCGCTGACCCTGCATTCCTTCATCGCCTGGCGGACCCAGGATTTCGGCGGCTCGGCGGCGGTCGGCTACCTGCTCCTGTTCGTGTCGACGATCACCTGCGTCTCCTTCTTCAATTTCGTGGTGCGACCCAGCCGGAGGTATCAGGGATGAGTGCAACTCCTGATGATCGTCCCTTGCTGCGCCGCCTGTTCGAGCGCCGCAGCCTGGAGGAACTGGCCCCGATCCCGAAGGCGCTGACCTATGCCGCGCTCATGGGCTGGACCTTCGTGGTGCTCTTCCCGCTCTATTGGGTGCTGGTCACCTCGCTCAAGGTGCAGATCCAGGTCGATGCCGGCCCCTATTACCTGCCCTTCGTCGACTTCCAGCCGACGCTGGACGCCTGGAACTTCATGCTGTTCCAGAACAACACGCTCTGGCCCTATGTGAACTCGATCATCGTGGCGCTGGTGAGTACCGTCCTGGCCCTGATCATCGGCTCGCTCGCCGCCTATGCCCTGGTGCGCATCCGCTTCCAGGTCAAGCTCGCGGCGATCATCGCCTTCATCGTCCTGGCCGCCGGCGTCATCGTCGCCGTCTCCGTGTTTGCCGTGCCCTGGCCGGCAGCGGTGGTGGCGGCCCTGGTGCTGTTCTTCATGATCCTCGGCACCATCGGCCGGCGCTTCAAGGCGGCGCTCGGCAACAACGACATCGAGTTCTGGATGATCTCCAACCGCATCATGCCGCCGATCGTGGCCGTGCTGCCGATCTATGTGATGTTCCAGAACCTCAAGCTGCTCGACACCCAGATCGCGCTGATCTCGACCTATACCGCCGTCAACCTGCCGATCGTGGTCTGGCTGACGCGCGATTTCTTCGCCGGCATTCCGCTGGACCTGGAAGAGAGCGCCGAGATCGACGGCGCTTCCAAGCTGCGCGTGTTCTTCACCATCGCCTTGCCGCTGGTGCGCTCGGGGCTGGCTGCCACCTTCATGCTGGTGCTGATCCTGGCCTGGAACGAATATCTCCTGGCCCTGTTCCTCTCCAACGCCAATGCGCAGACCATGCCGGTGCTGGTCTCGGCCCAGAACACCACGCGCGGCCCGCAATGGTGGTACATGTCGGTGCTGATCGTCATCATGATCGTGCCCGTCATCGTGATCGCCGCATTCCTGCAGAAGCATATCGCGCGAGGCCTGATGGTCGGCGCCGTCAAGGGTTGAAGATGCAAGTCACGCTCAACAACGTCCACAAATCCTTCGGCGCCGTCGACGTGGTCAAGGGGCTCGACCTCGAAGTCAGGGATGGCGAGTTCCTGGTGCTGCTGGGCGCCTCCGGTTCCGGCAAGACCACGGCCCTGCGCATGATTGCGGGGCTGGAGACGGTGACCTCCGGCTCGGTGCGGATCGGCGAGCGCGACGTCACCCATGTCCTGCCGAAATATCGCGACATCGCCATGGTGTTCCAGTCCTATGCGCTCTATCCGCACAAGACGGTGTTCGCCAACATCGCCTATCCCCTGACGGTGCGCAAACGCCCCAAGGCCGAGATCGAGGCGGCGGTGAAGGATGTGGCGCGCCAGGTGCAGCTCGACCATCTGCTCGACCGCCTGCCGCGCCAGCTCTCCGGCGGCCAGCGCCAGCGCGTGGCGCTCGCAAGGGCCATCATCCGCCGGCCCGCCGCCTTCCTGATGGACGAGCCCCTGTCCAATCTCGATGCCAAGCTGCGTGGCCATATGCGCGCTGAACTCAAGCACATGCAGCACGAGCTCGGCATCACCACCATCTATGTCACCCATGACCAGGTGGAGGCGATGACGCTGGCCCATCGCGTGGCGCTGCTCGACAAGGGCGTGCTGCAGCAACTGGATACGCCGGCCAACATCTACAACCGGCCCGCCAACCTCTTCGTTGCCGGCTTCATCGGCTCGCCGCCGATGAACTTCCTGGAGGGAGAGCTGAAGGAAGGACGCTTTTCCTCCGAGGCCGGCGGTTTCAGCACCACCAACACCACCGCGGCGGCGCGTGCGGTTGCCGGCATCCGGCCCGAGGATTGCCGGGTGACCGAGCCGGATCTCGGCAAGTTCGCCGGCGAGGTCTTCGCCATCGAGCTGATCGGCGATCATTCGCTGGTCACCTGCCGCTGCGGGGCGGCCAGCGTGACGGTGAAGGTCGACAAGGAGTTCCAGCGCGAGATCGGCGAAAAGGTCGGCATCGGCTTCGACGACAGGGCCCTCCACCTCTTCGATGGCGAGAGCGGGGAGAGGCTGGGGTAGGTCGTGGATGATTGGAGCGGTTGGAGCGCGCGAGTGTAACTATCTGATATCGCGATTGAAACGCTACCTTTTGTCATGCCCGGGCTTGACCCGGGCATCCAGGTGCCGAGGGCTCACTGTGCTGAAAAGAGACTGGGTTGCCGGGTCAAGCCCGGCAATGACAAATGTCGCGCTAGGGTTTGTATAGTTACGCTACGCGCACAACCTACACAGGAGTACAAGATGGCCACCGTAAGACTTCTCAGCGACGACGAGGTCGCTGCCAACCCGGCCGCGAAGGCGGTGTTCGACGACATCAGGGCGACGCGCAAATCCGATTTCGTCAATAATTTCTGGCGCGGCCTCGCCAATGATCCGGTGCTGCTGAAACGCACCTGGGAAGAGGTCAAGGCGGTGATGGTGGGCGAGGGCGCGCTCGATCCCCTCACGCGCGAGCTGATCTATATCGCGGTCTCCACCGCCAATTCCTGCCAATATTGCGTACATTCCCATACGGCGGCCGCGCGGGCCAAGGGGATGGATGACGCGCAATATGGCGAACTGCTCGCCATCATCGGCCTGGCCGGCAAGACCAATCATCTGGTCACGGCCATGCAGATTCCGGCCGATCCCGAGTTTCTGGTGACGGGCTGAGATCGCGTTTTCAGCCGTCGTTCTCAGCATTCAGCTCGTCCGGCCGAAGACCGGGCTAAAGCGTTTTGCGATTTGACCGAGTCACCTGGAATCGCAAAGACGCGTCGAACCAAAGAGTTAGAGTAAAAAAGCGTTTTCGTGAAAACGCGTTTTGCTCTAGTGATCCACGCCGGAAGCCTCCCGCAGGATCGCATTGATGCGGTCCTGCCACCCGGGTCCATCAGCCTGGAAGTGCTCCAGCACGTCGCGGTCGATCCGCAGCGAAACCAGTTCCTTGGCATTGGGCAGGGCCGGTCGTGGCGCGGCCGCCGCCGGTGCCTTGGGTGCTGCGGGCTTGAAGACGGCCTCGGCATTCTTCCAAGGATCGCCCGGGCGGCGTGTTCGGTTGTTGCTCATGGCTAAAACTATTTCTTGGGCTGAAACTATTTCTGTTGCCGAAGGATCGGATCTGTCTATCTGCCGCCAATTCGCAGGTCGAGTCCATAGCTGGCACCGATGGGGCGGCGCCACCTGCAACGGCAGGTCTTTCCTCCCGTCCCTGGCCATGCCAAGAATGAGTCGAATCCATATGTCGGACTTATTCTCGGGAGCGAATCGCGATGGCCAAGACGCGCTGGGGCATCCTTTCAACGGCAAAGATCGGCACGGGCAAGGTCATTCCAGGCATCCAGCGGGCGAAGGGCGCGGAAGCGGTCGCCATCGCTTCGCGCGACCTGGCCCGTGCCGAGGCCGTCGCCAAGGAGCTCGGTATTCCCAAGGCCTATGGGTCCTATGAAGCCCTGCTGGCCGATCCCGATATCGATGCCATCTACAATCCGCTGCCCAACCACCTCCATGTGCCTCTCACCCTGCAGGCCGTGGCGGCGGGCAAGCATGTGCTGTGCGAGAAGCCGATCGGCCTGACGGCCCAGGATGCGGCGCAGCTCCTGGTGCTGCCGCGCGACCGGCTGGTGATGGAAGCCTTCATGGTGCGCTTCCATCCGCAATGGCTGCGGGCGAGGGAGGCCGCGCGCTCGGGCGAACTCGGCGAGGTCAGGGCCGTGCAGGCCTTCTTCTCCTATTACAATGTCGATCCCGCCAATGTCCGCAACCAGCTCGACATCGGCGGCGGCGGCATCCTCGATATCGGCTGCTATCCGATCGTCGCGGGCCGCTTCATCTTCGAGGCCGAGCCAAGGCGGGTGGTCGCCCTGGTCGATCGCGATCCGGCGACGGGCGTCGACCGCCTCGCCTCGGCCATCCTCGATTTCGGCGAGGGGCGTCGCGCCGAGTTCACGGTGTCGACGCAGCTCACCCCGCTGCAGCGGGTCGACATCGTCGGCACCAGGAAGCGCTTCGAGATCACCATCCCCTTCAACGCACCGCAGGCCGAGGCCGTGACCGTCTATACCGACGACGGCTCCAGGCTCGGCGACGCCTCGGCGGTCGCACAGACCATCGCCCCGGTCGACCAATATGCCGAGGAGGTCGATGCCTTCTCTGCCGCCATCCGCGGCGAGATCACGCTGCCCTACGGTCCGGCCGACGCCGTGCAGAACATGAAGATCATCGATGCATTGTTCCGCTCGGAAAAGAGCGGCGCGTGGGAGGCGGTGTGAGGGGGCTTCCTGGTGTGCCGGTCTTCAGACCGGCACTGGGACTGCGTCGGTCCGGGACGGTCGGTGGCCTTCTTTTGATAATCCACGAATTTTGCATGGAATTGTGTCGCGAGAGCCGACATGTCTTCATGACAAGACGTTCAATTGCTTGTTATGAAGAAAAGAGAAAATACAGGTCACAAATGTCGGTTTTGGTGCAGCGTGTTTTTGCTGACATTGGGTATCTTAATTGGATTTTATGTGCCCGATGTATTTTCTTTAAAATATCAAGAAGTTAGTAGAACAATAATAGATCTTGGTATTACTGTGACAGTTATCCAACATGGTGAAGATCGATCTATCGCGGTCGTCGACAATGACGGAAACGCGTTGGATCAAAAGCTCATGTGGGATTGGGGTCCGGATTTGAGAGCGAATCTATACCGCGTTGATTCAAAGGCCATTGCCGTTATGGACTTTGGTGGCACGTTCAGGATTTCCGCCGATCCATTAACGATGAAGGACGATACGCCCTCGAAGGATTGGAAATATCTTGGGACGTTCCTGCGATTGCAGCGAAAGTTGCAGTTTTCACCCGCTGGCGAAGCCGATGAGTGCATGGATATTCTGATGGATGAGTCGCCGCCAACAAATGGCAGGGAGAATATCTATCGTCAGAGTTGCTGAGCAGGCGTGGGCCTCTCTCAAGAGCCGGTCTGAAGACCGGCCCACCACGCTACCGCCGCCTTTTTGAATAGGGAATCTGCTTGAGATTGCAGATCTGCGTGCGCGTGCGGATCGGGCGGCCCTGATAGCGCGAGCCGGGCCGGTACCAGCGGCAGCCATACCAGGGCGGGCGCCGCGTCGTCGTCTCGATATGCACCGATCCGTAGCGGCGGTTGGAGAAATCATGGCCGCCGATGAAGACGTTCCTGCCGAAGCGGACTTCGGCAAGAGCAGTCCCGCCGGCGCTGAGGAGCGCCAGCAGGATGGTGACGGCGAGGAGCCGGAAACGGCCCATCGCGACAGGCTTACTTGGTGCCGAGCAAAGCGGCTTCGAGGATGTCGAGGCCTTCCTTGAGCACCTTGGGCTGGATGGTGAGCGGGGCGAGCAGGCGCACCGTTTCGCCATAGACGCCGCAGGTGAGGATCATCAGGCCGCGCTCGAGGCATTCGGCGGCGAGAGCCTTGGCCGCCGCGGGATCGGGCTCGTTGCCGCCATGGCTGGTGACGAGCTCGAAAGCCGTCATGCCGCCCAGGCCTCTGATATCGCCGATCGGGCGCCCGGTCTTCTTGCGCTTGATCGCCTTCAGGCGCTTGAGGATGAGCTCGCCCTGCTTGGCCGACTTGTCCAGCAGGTCCTCGGCCTCGAAGGCTTCGAACACGCCAAGCGCGGCGGCGCAGGCCACCGGGTTGCCGGCATAGGTGCCGCCGAGGCCGCCGGGCTCCGGTGCATCCATGATATCGGCCTTGCCGACGATGCCGGCCAACGGGAAACCGCCGGCCAGGCTCTTGGCAGTGGTGATCAGGTCGGGCTCGACGCCGGAATGCTCCATCGCGAACCACTTGCCGGTACGGCCGAAGCCGGTCTGGATCTCGTCGGCGACCAGGAGGATGCCGTGCTCGTCGCACAAAGCGCGCAGGCGCTTGAGGAATTCCGGCGAGGCGATGTAGAAGCCGCCTTCACCCTGCACCGGCTCGATCACGATGGCGGCGACGTTCTTGGGATCGACATCCGTCTTGAACAGCCACTTCAGCGATTCGAAGGTGTCCTCGACCGAAATGCCCTTGTGCTCGATCGGATAGGGCACGCGCCAGACGCCGCCGGGGAAGGGGCCGAACTTGGTCTTGTAGGGCACGACCTTGCCGGTCATCGCCATCGCCAGCAAAGTGCGGCCATGGAAGGCGCCGTTGAACACCACGACGTCGGAGCGGCCGGTATGGGCGCGCGCGATCTTGATGGCGTTCTCGACCGCCTCGGCGCCGGTGGTGACCAGCATCACCTTCTTGGGGCCGGAGATCGGTGCGATCTCGATGAGCTTTTCTGCGACCTGCACGGCCGGCTCATAGGGCGTGACCATCAGGCAGGTATGGGTGTAGCGCTCGAGCTGCTCCTGCACCCGCTTCATCACGGTCGGGTGGCGGTGGCCGGTGTTGAGCACGGCGATGCCGCCGCCGAAATCGATGAAGCGGCGGCCTTCCACATCCCAGATCTCGGAGTTCTTGGCCTTGGCGGCGAAGACCGGCTGGCCCGCGCTCATGCCGCGCGTGAAGACGCTGGCGCGCCTTTCCAGAAGGTCCTCCGTCTGGGTGCGGTTGGCGCCATGCGCCTTGGTGGCGGGTGCATTCATGGATCGAACTCCGATTGCTTGATCAATGCGCTGTGGGCGCATGCTATGGCGCTGTGCGATCGGCTCGTCAATCTCCGTGCGGGACCATCGACGGGCTGTTGTCCGATCGGTTCGGAGCCTTTCCGTGACGACGCTCTTGGATTGCGGCTGATCAGGCGCTTGAGGCGAATCCTGCCACGTCTTGCCGCAAGGCGGCAGGTGCTTTATGCCTGCCGCGGTGGTGCGGATTTGTAACCACTGAAACCTTGAGGCACCAGTCACCCGGCGCATGGCCGCAGTCGGGGCTGCGGGGCAGGATCGGGCATCGAAAGGGCGTGGCGCGGTGACGGGTCCAGGCAACAGGCCTTCGAGCGAAGCTGCATCCGGCACCAAGGAGGCGGATGCCGGCGATGGCGCCGGGTCGGCCTTCGGCGGCCGGCTGCCGCCTTTGTCCATGCTCCGGGCCTTCGAGGCGGTCGGGCGCTTTTCATCCATGCGCAAGGCCGGCGAAGCGCTCGGTGTCAGCCATACCGTGGTGTCCCGGCATGTGCGCCACCTGGAAGCCTGGTTCGATCTTCAGCTTGTCACCTCCGGGGCGCGTGGCGTCAGGCTGACCAAGGCCGGTGCCCGGCTGTTCGAAGTGACGACTGCGGCTTTCGGTCAACTCGCCGAAGTCACCATGGAGCTGCGGCCGGCCCAGCGCCTGCGCGGCCAGTTGCGGCTGTGGTGTGCGCCGGGCCTGGCGGCCCGCTGGCTCACGCCGCGGCTCGATGCCCTGCAGGCCGTGCTGCGGGATACGATCATCGTGGTACGCGCGACTTCGGACCAGCCCGATTTCGCCCGGCATGAAGCGGATGCCGCCATCATCTTCGCCGAGGAGGCGCCGGCATCGCCTGTGACGGCTGCGCTGCTCCAGCGCGTGCGCATCTTTCCCGTCGCCAGCCCGGCCTGGCTGGCGACGCAGGCGCCGATTGCGAGCCTCGCCGATCTTGCCGGCCAGAAGCTCATTCATGAAGACAATGCCAGCCAATGGCATCGCTTCTTCCGTCTCGCTGGCTACCGGGCCGCCACGCTGAAGGGGCCGTGGCTGTGGTCGGCCTCGTCGACCCATGACGCCGCCCTGGCGGGCCAGGGTGTGGCGCTGTCGACCAGCCTGCAGGCGGACGGGGACATCGCAGCGGGACGGCTGGTCGAACTCCTCGACACCGACGTCTCGCTGGGCAGCTATTGGCTGATCGCGCCCGAAGCGCGCTGGCGCCATCGCACCATATCGACCCTGCTCAAATGGCTGCGCCAGGAAATCGGCGAGCGGACCCCCACTGCTTGAGCCCGTTAACCAAAGGGCGCTTCCGCCCCCCCCCCCAAAAGTGTTGCAAATCGGGCACGGCTGGCAAGATTCGGGTAACCATCCCGTTAAAAAGACACCCGTATGGAGAAGTTTTGCAGGCTCGTTGCAATTCCGCCACAAAAATGATTACCGGTCGTTAACTTTCTCAACGCACAACGAGCGCATGAAGACACGAACCCTCACATCTGCCCTGCGTTTCCTCGCGATTGCGGCGGTCACCTCGGCTCTTGGCGGCTGCGCCCTCTTTTCGACCTCGCGTGTGGCCAGCACCACGAATGAGCGTGAGTGTCTGGCACGTGCCATGTATTTCGAATCCAACCGATCCAGCGACGACGGCATGCTCGCCGTCGGCACGGTGGTGATGAACCGCGTCGAGTCCGGCAAATATCCGCGCTCGATCTGCGGCACGGTTGGCCAGCGTGTGCAGTTCGCCCCGGGCGTGCTGACCAAGAAGATGAACGATTCCGGCCGCGAGCGCGCCTTCCGCATCGCCGATGCGGTGATCAGCGGCAAGCGCTATCCCGGCATGTCGAAGAACGTGCATTTCTTCCATACGGCCGGCTACACCTATCCCTACAACAACATGCATTATGTGGCCGTTGCCGGCGGCAATGCCTTCTACGAGAAGCGCCGCCGCGGTGGCGATGCGCCTTCCGCTCCGCCGGTGATGGTGGCCCAGGCCGAGATGCCGCCGCTGCCGACGACGGTGGCCGCTGCCGAGCCGATGCCCTCGCCGCAGCCGCGCAGATATTCGCGGCCTGCCACCCGGCCTCTACCGACCGTGGCCTATCAGGATGCCGCTCCGCAGGCCGATCCGGTCATCGACATCCTGCCTCCGACCCGTCCCCGTTTGAGCCCGGCCAAGCGCCGCGCCGTGCCTGACGTGCAGGTTGCCCAGAATGATCCGGATGCCGGCATGGTGCCGGAGGCATTGCCGCCGGTGCGTCCGCGCGGTTCCGTCGGCAAGGTGCATCTGGGCGCAGCCCAGCAGGATGGTTCCCACATCGCTTTGCCGCCGGCCCGTGGCAACGCGCAGCCGCAGTTCAACTTCCAGCAGGGACCGTCCGGTGTCGAGGCATCGGCGCCTGTGGCCAAGCCGCGGCGGCCCATGGTCGCCCAGTCGCGCACCGTACCCACGGTCCGTATCCAGCCCGAGACCGTACAGGCGGATATGGGCGGCATGCCTGAGCCGGCACCCCAGCCCAGGACCAACAAGAGGCGTTCGAGCCTGGAGCCGGAACCACTGTACTGATCGGCTTGCATCAGAGATGACGCCCTTCCGGATTTAAGGGAGGGCATTCGAAGGGCGGATGAGGGGGTCTCTCCGCCCTTTTTCTTTGCCTGGATTCGGGTGAAGGGGGCCAGCGCTCAGGCGATGGTGGTGTAGCCCTGTTCGCGGGCTTCGCGGTCCCAGGCCAGCGTCCTGTCGAAATCGGCCTGCTCCACCGGCGCGAAGCCGTTGAGCCGAAGCGCTGCGCCGAGTGGGGCGAACCAGGGCTGGTGATGGGCGGCGGCGAAGGCGGCCTTGAGCCGCACGATCGTCTCTGCGGGCAGGCCGGGAGCCGCCACGAAGGAGGGGATCGGCGCCAGGCCGGTCGAGCCGATCACGCGGATGCCCTCGGTGAGGTCGGGGCGATAGGCGCGGATCAGTTCATGCCAATAGCCGTCCAGCGGGCCGACATCGATCTCGCCGGCCAGCACCTTGTCGAGAATGCCGCGCGCGGTGACGAGATTGCCGACGACCTCCCGGTAGAGTGCCGGGCGATCGGGGGAGCGATGCGGCAGCAGGTGATGGCGCAATGCGTTGAAGCCGGAGTGGGAATGCTCGACGGTCCAGCCGATGCGATGGCCGAACGTATCCTCGAGGCGCTGGAAGGGACTGTCGGCCTTCACGATCAGGTCGGAGCGGTAGAGCGGCTTGCCGCCCGCCCATGCGGCGGCCGGAATGGGCGCCGCGATCGGGATCACCTCCGAGAGCTGGAAGGCGATCGGATAGCCGCACATGAAGACGCAGCCGAGGTCGTCGCGCTCCCACAGCACTTCCAGGGGCTGCGGGGCCGGATAGGGCTCATAGTCGAAGGCCACGCCGGCGCTCGCCATGACATGGCCGAGCAGGACCTTCCAATGCTCCTCGACTTCCGGCGTGACGGAATACATGCGGGCATTGGCGATGAAGCGGGTCATGGGCTTTGAGATCTTTCGAAAACGGATGGATTGTCATCCCCGGCGAGGCCCCTTCCCCTCGCGCTCTCTCGCTATGCTGGCGAGTGGCTCGGTCGGGGATGACAAGGTGCGTGTTGACGGCTCTCACAGCCCGCCCGGCTGGATGGCGAGGCCGGTGCCGATCATGGCATCGCGGGTGACGAGCTGCGCCAGCGCCATTTCGCTCCAGCCCTTGGTGCCGTCGGGCCGCTGGGGCAGCACAAGATAGCGCAACTCCGCGGTCGAGTCCCAGACCTGGATTTCGGTATCGGGCGGCAGGGTGACGCCGAACTCGGCGAGCACCCCGCGCGGATCGATCACGGCGCGCGAGCGATAGGGCGCGGATTTGTACCAGACCGGCGGCAGGCCGAGCACGGACCAGGGATAGCAGGAGCACAGGGTGCAGACGATGAGGTTGTGAACGCCCGGCTTGTTCTCGACCACCTTCATATGTTCGCCCTGCCGGCCCGAATAGCCGAGCGAGGCGATCGCCGCAGTGGCGTCCTCCAGCAGCCAGGCTCGGAATTCCTCGTCCCGCCAGGCATGGGCGACGACATGGGCGCCGTTGCGGGGGCCGACCTTGTTCTCATAGGTATCGATGAAGACGTCGAGGGCCGCCGGGTCGACATAGCCCTTCTCGACCAGCACGGTTTCGAGCTTCTTCACCCGCTCGGCCATGGGGGAGGGCGGCGCGCCATGATGATGGTCGTCGTCATGGTCGTGGTCGTGATCATGCGTGCTCATGGCGAATGTGTCGCAGAGATCGCGGTGAGAGGCAATGGCGCGATGTCCGCGGTCCCAGCCGGTTGCGCTCCCGACGCGAACCCGGTCAGGCTTGCGGGGGTGACGCCGCGGCTGGGCCGCGGACGTCTCGTCCGCCTCTTCTGGATCCCCCACACTTGCGGTGCACCGTCCCGGTCGCTAGATCAGGGCAGGTGTGAATGGCCCGGAAGGCTTGGAGACCCGATGCGCGCGATCCTCGACATCATCCTCATCCTGCTGCAGCTCTATATCTATATCGTGCTGGCTTCCGTGGTGTTTTCATACCTGGTGGCATTCAACGTGGTCAGCCGGCGCAATCCCACGGTGGCGGCGATCGGCGATGCCCTCTATCGCCTGACGGAACCGGTGTTCGCGCCGATCCGGCGCCGCCTGCCCGATTTCGGCAGCATCGACTTCTCGCCCTTCGTGGCGATCTTGATCGCGATCTTCATCGAACGGATCATCGCCTACTACATCTATCCCTACGTGCCTTGAGCGCTTCAGATCCTGGCGCCCCCTGGCGAATCACGCCGGACGGGCTGCTCGTCGCGATGCGCCTGACGCCGCGCGGCGGCAGGGATGCGCTCGGCAGCGTGGAGACCCTGGCGGATGGCCGTGCCGTGCTGACGGCGAAGGTACGCGCCGTGCCTGCCGACGGCGAGGCCAACCAGGCCCTGGTGAAGCTGGTGGCCAAGGCCCTGGGGGTATCCGCGAGCCGTGTATCGATCAGGCAGGGGGCGACCAGCCGGATCAAGATGGTGCTGGTGGAGGGCGAGGGGGCCGTACTGGAACGATCCATTCTCGCCGTGATGGGCCGGTAGCCGCGGAACAAACGTCCTCACCTTGCGTTAACCAGGGCAATTTTGCTGGAGCAAGAGTGGGGAACTGGCCATATGGCGATGATTTTGCGTTCACTTCTGGCCGCAGGCGGGATGATGCTGGCGCTTGACGCCCGGGCGGCCGAGGCCCCCGAAGTCGCGGCCTGCAAGGCAAGCGGCCTGCTGGCGCTCCAGCAGAAATCGCCTGACGTCGCCGATCTCGTCATCGATCAGGAGAGCATTGCGGTCTCGGCGGCGGATACCAAGGTCGGAGACGTACCGGTCAAGGCCGTCGTGCTCGGCGAGGCCTATATCAAGCGGGCCAAGGAGACGGGCCGGCCCGACCGCTTCGTCTGTCTGATCGGCGAGAAGGGCAAGGTGCTCCTGACCTTCTTCACGGCGAAATAGCGACACGCGCCCAAGCGCTTCCCGGCGCGACACCTCAGGCCGGCGGCTTGTCCCAGCGCTTGCGGATCAGGCCTTCCTGGGCCACCGAAGCGATCAGGCGGCCCTCCTGCCAGATCTCGCCGCGGGCAAAGCCGCGGGCTCCGCCGGTGAAGGGGCTCTCCTGGGCGTAGAGCAGCCACTCGTCCATCTTGAACGGGGCATGGAACCACATGGCATGATCGATCGACGCCGGCTGCACGTCGGGATCGAACACGCTCTTGCCATGAGCGACGAGCGTGGTGTCGAGCAGGGTCATGTCGGTGGTATAGGCCAGCACGGCCTCGTGCAGGGCCCGGTCGTCGGGCAGCCTGCGGGCAGCGCGGATCCAGATATATTGCCGGGGTTCGCGGGGCGTGCGGGCGGTGTAGCGCTTCATGTCCACCGGCCTGAGCTCGATCGGGCGCTCGCGCTCCCAATAGTCGCGGACGACCTTGGGCAGATGGCCGAGGAACTGGTCCTTGAGCTCGGCAAGCGAGGGCAATTGGTCCGGGGTGGGCACGTCGGGCATGGTGGCCTGGTGGTGCCAGCCCTCCTCGGGGCGATGGTAGGAACAGGAAAGCGAGAAGATCGGCTGGCCATGCTGGATGGCGATGGCACGGCGGGTGGTGAAGCTCTTGCCGTCGCGCAGCCGGTCGACCTGGTAGATGATCGGCACGGCTGGATCGCCAGGCCTCAGGAAATAGCCATGCAGCGAATGGACATGGCGGTCGGGCTCGACGGTACGGG
Organism: Labrys neptuniae; assembly: GCF_040797145.1. NCBI lineage: Bacteria > Pseudomonadati > Pseudomonadota > Alphaproteobacteria > Hyphomicrobiales > Xanthobacteraceae > Labrys > Labrys neptuniae. The sequence goes on from NZ_JBFNQD010000008.1 coordinate 79,128, forward strand.
TTGCCGCCACCAGGGCCTGGCTGATCACCAGGCCGCCAAAAACGCGCTGCCAGCCGCCCTGCGGGCTCGTGCCGCGGTAAAGATTGTGTTCGAGCTGTTCGAGATCGAGTATCGAGATGAGATTCGCAAAGGGATCGGACATGAGGCTTTCCTTGATGGAAGGCAGAGCAGCGATCCTTCCTAGAGCAAAGCGTGTTTTGGTAGAAACGCCCTTTGCTCTAGCTCTTTGGTTGGATGCGTCTTTGCGATTCGAGGTGATTCCGTCAAATCGCAAAACGCTTTGGAAAGTCAAGCGCGGGGTTCGGACATGGCCAGCAAAGCCGATCTTGTCATCGCCGGAGGCGGGTTTGCCGGCCTCGGTCTCGCCTTGGCGCTGAAGACCGAACTCGGTGCGGGCTTTTCGGTCGTCATCGTCGATCCCATGCTCGGCAAGGGCCCCTCGCGCGATCCGCGTTCCTCCTCGATTGCCACGGGTGCCCGGCGCTTCCTGGAAAAGCTCGGCGTCTGGGAGGCGGTGGCCGATGAGGCCCAGCCGATCCTCGACATGGTGATCACCGATTCCAAGCTCGACGATCCGATCCGGCCGAGCTTCCTGTCCTTCGCCGGCGATGTCGAGCCGGGCGAGCCCTTCGGCCATATGGTGGAGAACCGGCTGCTGCTCGATGCCCTGGTGGCGCGGGCCGGGGCCCTTGGCATCGAATTGCGCGGGCAGGGGGCTTCCGTCAGCCGCTACAAGCTGACCGAGGACGGCATCACCGCCGAACTGCCCTCGGGCGACGACATCGCCACGCAATTGCTGGCGGCGGCCGATGGCGGGCGCTCGCGCCTGCGCGAGCAGGCCGGCATCGCCATGCATGGCTGGGACTATGGCCAATCCGGCATCGTCACCACCGTCGAGCATGAGCTCGACCATGAAGGGCGGGCGGAAGAGCATTTCCTCCCCGCCGGCCCCTTCGCCATCCTGCCGCTGACCGGCCGGCGCTCCTCCCTGGTCTGGACCGAGAAGACCGAGGAGGCGACCCGCATCCTCGGCCTCGACGATGCCGGCTTCCATGCCGAATTGGAGCGCCGCTTCGGCCTCAAGCTCGGCGAGCTCAAGGTGATCGGGCCACGCGCCGCCTTCCCGCTGTCGATGCGCATCGCCCGCAGTTTCATCGCTGACCGGCTGGCGCTGGTCGGCGATGCCGCCCACATCATCCATCCCATCGCCGGACAGGGCCTCAATATGGGCATCCGCGATGCGGCCGCTCTGGCCGAATGCGTGGTGGATGCGGCGGCTCTCGGGCTGGATATCGGCAGCCCGGACGTGCTGGAGCGCTATCAGCGCTGGCGGCGCTTCGACACCGTCTCGATGGGCCTCGCCACCGATGGCCTCAACCGCCTGTTCTCCAACGACCACGACGCCATCCGCCTGGTGCGCGATGTCGGCCTCGGCCTGGTCGAGCGCTTTCCGGCGGCCAAGCGGCTGTTCATCCGGGAAGCCACCGGCCTGACCGGCACGGTGCCGCGCCTGATGCGGTGAGGGATGGAGCGCGGACATCTTGTCCGCCCTTGCAAGAGCGGACAAGATGTCCGCGCTCCACACGCCACTCTGACACTGTCGCGCTTCGAGCGTGAATGAGGCCCGCATGGATCTGGAATTCGCCGGCAAGGTCATCGCGCTGACGGGTGCTTCGCGGGGTGTCGGGCGGGCCATCGCCGAGCGCCTGGCGGCGGAGGGCGCGGCGGTGGCGATCGCGGCGCGGTCGGCGCAGGAACTGGCCGAGGCCCATGCCGTGATCGAAGGCCATGGCGGGCGCTGCCTGGCCTATGCCTGCGACCTTTCCGTGCCGGGCGAGGCGGCCGCCTTCATCGCTGCCGTGATCGAGATCTTCGGGCGCCTCGACGGTCTGGTCTGCAACGCGACCATGGCTGCGGGGCAGGAGCGCGAGGGGCAGGAACGGGAGGCCTGGCAGGCGGGGCTGGCGCTCAATCTCGGCCATGCGGTCGAGGCCCTCCAGGCGGCGTTGCCGGTGCTGGCCGCACCGGGCAGTATCGTTCTCGTGGCGCCGAAATCGGGGGATGACTGGCCGGGGGCGGCATGCCGCGGAGGGCTGGGAGCCATCATTCACCATTTCAGCGGCAAGGCGGCCGGCCGTATCAATCTGATCGGCAGGGACAGCACAGCCCTCGCCGATAGTGTCGCTTTTCTGCTGTCTGCCCGCGCCGTTGCGATCGACGGCGCCGTGCTGGGGATTTGAGGCGGCAAGGGCTCTGCCACAGCGGGCCCATTATGACCGCCCGACCGGCAGGCCGATGGCGTCGCCGGGACGCACGAAAACGTAGCGAAACGAAGAATTGGAGCCGGGTGTGTTCCCGCCTAAACACATCTTTGCTTCAGTGCATCAGGACGCCTTGACAATGATTCTGGGGCAGGAGTAACCGTAGCGGGAATGAATGGGGGCAGAAAACTTCGATTCATTGTCATGTCGAACTTAATCTGAATGCCTATTCGATAATGACGGATCGGATTTTATATTAAAATCGCCTATCAATGCTGCGGTAAAAGAAATGAAAAATATAAATACGAAGATTTATGCTTTTGGATCAGTTGTGTTGATAGGCCTGACGCTCTCTACATCGGCTTTTGCAGATGGGACGGTGACGGTGGTCAATCGTAATTCGGGCCGTTCCATCCAGGAAGTCTTCTTTGCCAATGCTGGCGAAAGTGATCCCTGGCAGCCTGCCGACCTGGCGTCTCCCGTCGCGCCGCAGAGCTCGAAGGTGCTGAACATGAGCGGGTCCAACTGCTTCTTCGACATCAAGGTCCGGTTCAGCGACGGCTATGAGGCCACCTTCACGAATGTGAATGTCTGCCGCGACGATCGCGTCCTGGCAGACTGACGCTTATGCAGAATTTCCCCGCGAAACCCACGGATGGGTCTCGCGGGGAAATTCTGCAAGTGTTTGCTATCTTGCAGATTCCTCTTGATCGGGCCCGTGGCTCGATCAAGAGGGGCCTGCCTAGGCCGCCAGCGCCTCCTGCTGCAGCACGGTTTCGCGCAGGAAGGTGGCGAAGCGCTTGGTGGCGACGCTGGCATTGGCGGGCACGACCAGGGCGATGTCGAGATGCGGCAGCTCCGGAAAGCCTTCCTCCTCGCCCAGGCGGCGCCATTCCTTGGGAATGGAGGAAATGCCGAGAATGGTGATGGCCATGCCGGCATTCACGGCCGAATGGATGCCCGGCATGTGGCTGGACGTGTAGGCGATGCGCCAGGGCTTGCCCATGGCGTCGAGGGCGGCGAGCGCGTCCGGCCGGCAGCGGCAGCCTTCGGGAAACATCGCGAGCGGCAGGGGATCGATCAGTTCGGGCCGGTGGTCGCGTGCCGCGCACCAGGCGCGCGGCTCGCGGCGCAGCACTTCGCCGAGCGGGCGGGCGGGATCCTGGGTGATGATGGCCAGATCCACCTCGCCGCGCTCCAGCATGGGCTCGAGGCGGAAGGAGAGGTCGCAGCGCATTTCCAGCTGCACGCGCGGGAAGCGGCGGGAGAAGGCGCCGATCAGCGGCGACACCATCATGTCGACGAAGTCGTCGGGCACGGCCAGGCGCACCCGGCCGGCGGCCTCGTCGCCGCCGATGGCGGCGAGCGCCTCGTCCTCCAGGCTGAGGATGCGGCGGGCATAGCCGATCAGGATCTCGCCGGCGAAGGTCGGCGTGACGCCCTTGCGCGAGCGCTCCAGCAGGCGCTTGCCGATACGCGCTTCCATGCGCGAGACGATGACGCTGACGGCCGCCTGCGTCTTGCCGAGGGCGTCGCCCGCCGCGGTGAAGCCGCCACGGTCGATGATGGTGACCAGCGTTTCCAGGCTGTCCGTATCGAAATGCCGCATCGGGATAGATCCATAAGGAAATGAAATCCTGCCATAAGATACATTCGTTTTCGCTTATGTGAAGCGCGGCTTATCCTGGCAGCAAGTGACGATCCGGAAACAATTGAAACACCGCCTTTGTCATGTCCGGCAATGACAAAGGTCGAGCCAGTTCGATCCGTTTGTCCGTCGACGAGTCCAAGTACGAGTACCAGCCCCCGAGCCTGCCATGAGCGACATCGCTTCCGCCCCGCGTCCGGCCAGCCTGCCCGCCCTCGATTCCGTCGGCCTGGGCGCCATGATCGCCTCCGTCCTGGCGATCGCCTGGTCGCCCATCCTGATCCGCTTCGCCGATGTCGCGCCGGCCGCTGCCGCCTTCTGGCGGCTGGTGTTCTCGCTGCCGGTGCTGTTCGTCTGGGCCGAGGCCGAGAGGCGGCGGGCCGGGCGTGGCAGCATGGCATCCCTGGTGACCCGGCCGGGCCTGGTCGCGGCCAGCCTTGCCGGCGTGGCCTTTGCCGCCGATCTCGCCTTCTACCATGCCGCCTTGCCGCTGACCTCGGTGGCCAATGCCAGCTTCATCTCGAACCTAGCGCCGGTGGCCTCTGTGGTCGCCGGCTTCGTGCTGCTGCGCGACCGCATCCGGCCGGCGGTGCTGGGGGCTCTCGCCATCGCCCTGGTCGGCGTCGCCATCACCAGCGGCGCCCATCGCACCGGCCTGACCATGGGCAGGGGCGATCTGCTGGCCCTCGGCGCGGCGCTCGCCTATGCCTTCTATCTCGTCGCCCTCAGGGTGGCGCGCAACACGCGCCTGGCCGCCGATGCCTCGCTGGTTTCCACCGTGGTCGCGTCCATCGGCCTCATCGCCATCGTGCTGGTCGAGGGCGGCACCTTCCTGCCGCAGTCGCCGCAGGGCTGGGCCGTGGTCATCGGCCTCGGCCTGATCTGCCAGGTGCTCGGCCAGGGGCTGAGCGCGGTCGGCATCGGCCGGCTGCCCGCCGGCGTGGTGGCGATCATCCTGCTCTCGCATCCGGTGCTGTCGGCCATCATCGCCTATTTCGTCTTCGGCGAAGCCCTGAGCCTCGACCAGCTCGTCGGCGGCGTGCTGATCCTGGCCGCCGTGATGATGACGCGCATCAACATGAAGTGATGGGCCTACGCCCAATCGCGGACTCGACAGCACATCGAGCCGGGCATACCTTACCTTAGGTCGCGTCGACGCTCATGGATTGCAATCCGGTCCATGAGCGACGGTGCGGCCTGAGGCATGCGAAGCGGTGGGCCGTTGCATGCTGTTAGGTGATGCATGCGTTTGTTCCTAGCCCTGTCCGCCCTGATGATCCTCGCGCAACTGCCGGCCGCCGCGCAGGCCGCCGCCCCGCAGGACGTCGAGGACCCCATCTTCGACGATGTCAAACTCTACCGGCCCGCCGACAAGCCGGCCAATGTCATCGTGCTGCTGTCCGACGCCGACGGCTTCGGCCGCGACGAGGACACCCTCGCCAGCGAATTCCGCCAGCGCGGCGACCTGGTGATCGGCCTCAACTGGCCGACCGCGCGGCGCACCGCCGGCGGCCGCCGCCGCATGACCTGCCCCGAACTCGCCGGCCATATCGAGGACACCACGCTGCGCATCGAGCGCGAGCAGGCGATCGCGCCCTATGTCACGCCCGTGCTGGCCGGGGCCGGCCTCGGCCGCGATGCCGCGCGGTCCCTGGCCCTGCAGGCCGACAGCCATCGCATCGCCGGGGTGATTGCCGTCCACACCACCACGATGAGGCCCGATACGATCTCGGCCTGCGCCATCGACAAGGCGGCGCTGGCCAGCGCCGACGTCTCGGCGGCGACCACCGCCAGTTTCATGGCCCTGCGGGAAATCGAGGATGGCGACGAGAGCGCCGCCGAGGAGGCGGCCGAGGCCCTCGGCAAGGATGCCGGCCCGCATGGCCCGGGGGATCTCTCCGACCTGCCGCTCTATGTCTCCGAGCCCGCCGAGCCGGCGCATCGGCTCGCGGTGGTGCTGACGGGGGATGGCGGCATGGGCCAGCTCAACGTCGACCTCGCCACGGCGCTGACCCGGCGCGGGGTCGGCGTGGTCACCATCGATTCCAGGCGCTATTTCTGGGCCAAGCGCGATCCGGGCGAGGTCGCCACCGATCTCAAGCGCATCATCAAGCATTACCGCGCCGCCTGGCCCGTCGATCGGGTGGCCCTGGTCGGCTATTCCTTCGGGGGCGACGCGCTGCCGCTGGTCTATAACCGCCTGCCCAAGCGTATCAAGAGCATCGTCGCGGTGGTCTCTCTCTTATCGATCGCGCCGGCGACCGACATGCGGGTGGAACTGAGCGACGACGACTATCCCAACGAGATCGCGCTCCTGCCCGAGGCGGCGCGCATCGATGCGCCCAATGTCCAGTGCATCTACGGCCAGGAGGACCGCATGGCCGCCTTGGCCTGCCCGGCCCTGGCCAAGGCCCGGCCGGATTTCGCCATCCTGCGCGAGGCCGGCGGCCACGGTTTCAGCGGCGATGCCGAAAGGCTGGCCGACATCATCGTCGCGCCCCTGCTCTCCGCCGATCCGGTGCCGCGCCAGGCGAGGGCCGGCATCGGCGCTAATCACGGGCATTGAGAGCGGGGTGTAGCGCGCGGATGTCCTCGTCCACGGGCGCTGATCAAGGGATGGAAGGCTCGACACCCGCCACCCCTTCGCCCCGTTTACGGGGAGAAGGTAAGGATGAGGGGCTGCGCGACCTCATAAATGGCACGCTCGGCGGAGCCCCTCACCTCTATCCTCTCCCCGTAAACGGGGCGAGGGGGCTCATATGTCGAGCTTTATCTCCAAATGCCTCATCTCGCCCCCACCTCAGCTTTCCACCCTGATCCGCCCGCCGACGCCGGTGGTGAGGGTGCCCTTCTCGCGCAGATAGACCATCACCTCATTGGCGAGCAGCTTGCCGTCGGTCGCCCCGATCAGCACCCGCCCGCGGCCGATGGCGTCATAGCCGTCGCCGCCCGCCAGCATGAAATTGTTGGAGGCGACCTTGTAGCGCTTCTGCGGATCGAGCGCCTCGCCGTTGACGCTGACCGAGGCGATGCGCGTGCCCACCGGCGCCTTGGCGTCCACCACGATGGCCAGGCCCGAGACCTGCGGGAAGCGGCCGGCATAATTCTCCAGCTGCGAGACGCCGTTTTCGAGCGCGGCCTTGATATCGGCGCCCTTGAGCTCGACCAGCACGCTGGTGTTGCCGAAGGGGAGTTCGGAGAGGATGTCGCGCCGGGTCAGCCGGGCCCCGGCCGGATAGAGCTTGTTGGCGCGGATGCCGCCGCCATTGATGATGGCGCAATCGGCGCCGGTGCGGGCGCGGATGGCATCGGCGATGAGATCGCCCATGGCGGTTTCCTGGGAGCGCACGCTGGCGGTGCGGCTGTCGAGCTCGACGGCGGTGGTGGCGATCACCACATCGAGCTCGCGCGAGAGCTCGGCCTCGAGCTTGTCGACGGCGGCCTGCACCTCGGGGTCCGCCTCGACCGACAGGCTGTCATGCACGCGAAAGCTCGGCAGCCAGGCGATCTTGCGGCTCTTGCCCTCGCCGCTCGCCGTCGCCACGAAATCGATGGCGGTGACGAAATTGCCCTCCTCGTTGGATTCCACCATCACCGTGCGGCCGTCATAGCTGATGGCGAGGTCATGGTCGTGGCCTGACAGCAGCACGTCGACCAGCCGCGAGCGCACGATCTCATTGTCCATGGCGCGATCGGTATGGGCGACGCAGACGATGAATTCGGCGCCCTGCCTGCGCAGGATCTCCACCTCGCGCTTCAGCGTCTCCAGCTCGGGCGCGAAAATGAGGTCGCCGCTCTGCGACATCTGGGGCGTCGCCGCCAGGGCCAGGCTGGTGACGCCGACCTGGATGCCGCCGAGCTCGTGGATCGAATTGTCCTTCATGCCGGGGACCGGGCTGCCATCGGCCCGGCGCATATTGGCGGCGTAGAAGGGAAAGTTCGCTTCCCCCATGCGCTTGAAATAGACCTCGGTGCCGAAGTCGAACTCGTGATTGCCGGGCACGAAGATGTCGGGCCGGATCATGTTGGTGAGGGCGACAATGTGCTCGCCCTGGTCGAAGCCCGACATCAGCGAGGGCGAGAAGCAATCCCCCGCATGGCAGAACAGCATCGGCACGCCGCGGGCGCGCTCGGCCTTGACCACGGCCGCGAGCTTGGCAAAGCCGCCGCGGCCCTTGGTGTCGCCGGCCTTGTAGATGTCGTTGACGAGCAGCAGCGAGAAGGTGGTGCCGGCAGGCGCCGCCTCGGCGGTCTCGGTCGCGCCCGACAGCATGGTGACGGAAAAGCCGGCGGCAAGGCCGAGGCCCAGCGTCTGGCGGCGATTGAGACGAGGCATGGCGGGCATCCCGAAAGGCGGTGGAAGGGGGAAAGTTCCACAGGGATGTGACGGGGGCAAGTCGGGAGGGAGAGATTGGGGGCAGCCGGCTATGGTGAGGCCGTGAAGCACTGGTTGCAGGCGTTGGTTCGACGCCATGAAATGGGCATTCAAAAAAATGGCGCGGAAGATCGTACCAAACTTACGTGGATTTACGCTCCCACGAGACCTCAAGTGTACGCAGAATGCCACTTGGCAGCGCCTCCTGCCCAGGAAGCACTCTGAACGTTGCCGTGTAGAATGAAGGCAGGGGTACCAGCGCCTTAATCTGCGCCTTCAGCCATTCGCTTAATGCATCGTATTCCGGGACAATGCCGCCATGACCGGGGTGCGTCTCAACAGGTTCGATGCCTAGGTGATATCTAGCCTCCCAATCCCTATAAATTGCCCAGGCCCGAAGTTCTCGTTCCATGAACTCGGCCGTCACAGGGCAGAGTCGAAAGTCGTGCGTATACTCGACTATGTCATCATTAAACACTGACTCGAAGTGGTGTGGGACACCGTCCAGATCGGCTGTGCCGGATCGAATGCCATCATAAATGTCACCGATCGTATGAACTTTCTCGAATTTCATGGTTCCTCAATATACTTAATTTGAGATAAATAATAGTAAATTAAAAATTATTTATATTTATTTTCCTTAGTTGAATGCACTGTCGCCGTAACCTGGATCATCGCGGCGAGCTGGAAGCCGCCGTTCTACTGATGCGATTCCGACAATTGACGATTCGCTACCATTGCTTGATGTTTCTTGCGAGTGGGAGGAATAATAAATGGCGATACAGACGATTAAAATTGCCAGGCCGTCACGGATGGCAAAGAACGACAATGCTACATCGACCATCGAAATCCCGGCTACAAATGAAGAACGGCGTACGTCAGAGCTCGTCGTAGCGCTGGTAGGCGCAGTGGGATCAGGTGTCTCCACAACCGCTACCGCGCTAGCTGAATTACTTGAAGGCGAGTTTGGATACTCGGTTGATACCGTCAAGGTCAGCAACATCATCAATGAGAAGGTCGGACTCGTTGAGCACAAGGTTGTACCGGCGGATGACCCCGAGCGGATACATAAACTTCAGCAAGCAGGGTCGGCGCTCCGCCGACGCTTTGGGGAGGATGTGCTTGCAAACTTTTGCATCGAGCATATTCATTCGGGCCGAGACGAGGAAGATACGGCAAAGGTTCGGCGTTACTGCACCATTATCGACTCTCTGAAGAACCCAGGCGAGGTTGACCGGCTTCGGACAGTTTACGGCGACCTTTTCTGGCTGGTCGGAGTTTTCGCGCCTGAAGAAGTGCGCATATCACGACTGAAGGCGGCTACGCCAAATAGCGCCTACATTCAGCTTATCAGCGATCAAGATTACGACGAGGGGACGGGACACGGCCAGTCGGTCAAAGATACAATGAGCTTAGCCGACATGTTCATCCGCAATGACGCGCCGAACAAGGTGCAGCTTCAAGCAGCGCTTGAGGCCTTTCTCGACCGGATATTTGAAGTAGGGGTTAGCACTCCCAATACGGACGAAACCGCTATGTTTTCAGCGGCGAGCGTCGCGATGCAATCTGCCTGTCTGTCTCGTCAAGTAGGTGCGGTTATCCAGAACCAGCATGGCGATCTCGTTGGACAAGGTGCGAATGATGTCCCGAAGTTTGATGGCGGGCTTTATTCCTCCAATCTCCTGCCGGCATTGGACCATCGCTGTTACAACTGGAAAAATAGAATCTGTCACAACGATGCCGAAAAGGATGCAATCTTCGATCAGATTGCCAAATTTGCGCGGGAGACATTCAAGGAGAGCTCGGAAGACGACGTGAAAGAGTTTCTCAAGAAGGTTCGAAAATCGCGTGTAAAGGGGCTTATCGAATTTTCTCGCGCGGTCCATGCGGAAATGGCAGCCATTGTATCCGCTGCACGAGACGGCCTAGGGCAGGTGCGTGGTGCGACACTCTTCACGACGACGTTTCCGTGTCACAATTGCGCTAGGCACATAGTCGCAGCGGGTATCCGCAAGGTCATCTACATCGAGCCTTATCCGAAGAGTCTAGCGCTCAACCTGCACAATGATGCCATATCGACGAATGAGAATGATGAAGGCAAGAAGGTCGTGTTCTTGCAATACCAAGGAGCTGCGCCGCGCAGCTTCTCTAGGATTTTTAAACCGAATCCTGTTAGAAAACGAGAAGGTGGCTTTGTTCAACGATCGCGAAAGACGGCTATGCCGTTTGCAGCACCGCCCGTGGACTCGTTAGTCGCCCGGGAGGAAATGGAGCTTGTGCGCCTATTGAAGGAGATATCTGATGGCCAAGAAGCCTAGTGGCATACAGATGGAAATGCTCCTCCCCATCTCGGGCAAGTGTGTGACCGTTGCCCCTGCGCCGAAAAAGACACCAAGATCGTTAACATACGAGAAAGTTGTCGAGTCTCTGCGGAAAAAGGGCCTTACAAAGGCGATCAGTCACAAGTAGGCTCCGCTTGTAGGTTAAAAGCCGTTCTCTGTTTCATGGCTTACTTCCGCCGCGGCAGTGGTATGATCTCACCGAGCTTGCCGGATGTCCCATCTCCATGAGGTGATGGCGCCGGCTTCAACTTCACGACGCGAGCTGGCTCCTGCAACAGCCATCCGGACGGAAGACCCGTCAGGCTTTCAACATCGTGTGCAAATAGAGGTAGATCCCTCCGCAGCTCTTCCTTCGATAACCCGCCATCCTCTACTACGGCCCGGAATACATCGGCGAGCAGTGTCGGCTCCTGAAGCGGCCAAACGTCGTCGTATGGCTCAGATCCGGAATAGCCCTTGGCGCTGTAGCTCTTATACAGGCGCGTAGCCTTTTCCCCGTCGATGATGTCGAGACGTTGGAGCCGCATGATCTGCGCTTTGATGGACACCCGCCACCGTACCTTCAAACGTTCCAGCTCCCATATCGTGGCGTTGGTGACCTCTGCCGAGAACTGGCTAGCAGGCAGTAGCAAGGCCGAGGCGAACCGATGAGCCTGGTCCTCAATAAGCTTGAAGTTCTCGCTTAGCTCGTCTTGCGACACCGCACGATGCAGCAGTAGATGACCCAGTTCGTGCGCTGCATCGAACTGTCGTCGCGCGAAGGACTGCTTGTCAGTGGCGAGCATGACATATGGGCGACCGTCGGAGCCCCATCTACTCAGGCCGTCCAACTGCGAGGTCTCCATCGTCTCGCTGGCCACCACCACGCCAACTTGCTCTAGTAGCGTCACGATGTTGGGAATCGGCCGTAGGCCGATGCCCCAATGGTCTCTCGCTGCCTGAGCAACCGTTTCAAGATCCTCGTTCCGCAGGCTCCGATAGCTCACCCCGTTTAGAAAGTCCGGCAAATCGACTTCGGGAAGGAATGCGTAATGAGCGGCAACGGCGGTGATGTCCTCCAGCCAGGACAGTCGGGTTAGCTGGATCAAACGGTGAGCCTTCAGTGCGCTGACAAGGGAGCGGAAGAAGGTCGTCCCACCATCAATGCGCGGCGATAGAAAGAAGTCGACGGGGACTGCCAGTGCTTTTGACAATTCTTCCAGCGCCGGACCCTCTGGAGCCGTTTCTCCGTCCTCCCAGCGAATGACCGTGCTGGGTGCGCGCGCAAGCATGTCGGCGAGGGCCTTGCGAGAGGTAATTCCTCGCGCCAACCTTGCCTCTGTGAGCTTTCGCCCATCAAATCCTTGCACACCGCTACGCAATATACTCAGCCCTCAGTCTGGTCGGAATCCGTCCCAGCAATCGTGTCCTTGAAGCTCTTGGTGACCCGCCGCAGCTTGACGCCGTGCTTCGGTTTCTTCCGCGATGCTCCGTAGCCTGCGAGAAACTCTTCGATCTTCTCCAGCACGATGAATTGCTCGACCTTGGTATTTGCCACGCCCACTGAGATCGAGGCGAGCTTTCCAATGGCGAAGGGATCTCTTTGAACCATTATGAGAACAAAGCGTTCACGATCCGTGAAGCTCTCTCTCGAACGAAACAGATCGTCATCCAGGCCCTTATTCTGGCTGCAAAGCGCCGACCGCGTGGCATTCTTCACGGGAGCGTCATATGCGTCCCGGTGCGACGCAAAGCCTACTAACGTACCGTTGAAGCGGGCGGTCGTCAGATAGACGGGAAGTTCCCGTATTTTGCCCTTTCCGAACTCGACCGGCACCCGGCTGATGAACTCGCCGCCGTTTCGTATAATGGCGTCCTCAAACATTTGGTCCAGGAACTGATGCCTGACCAGACCCACAGCTTTTGACTGCCGCTTGCGGGACAACAAGACCCCGCTGGTCGTTTTTTCCTTCGACGCCAAGATGGATTCCTCGGCCTGCTGGGCTGCAATCGGGAATTGCTGCTGAACGTCAACAAACAGCGCACGGGGTACGTCACGCCGGATACCCTCCAAGATGTATGCCTGCTGTTCGTCATCTACCATCGGTATCTCCGTGAACAGTAAAACCAGAATTTGCATTCTGGTGGATTTGTGTCACGAAATTTTGCACTTTGCAATCGTCGTAGCGCTCACCGTCGCTCTTTTCCCCACTACGGTGGTGTGGCGTCTCAATGACCATAATCGACTTGGAGCCTATGCTGTCGCGCAAATCTATCGGCGCTTAATTTCAGGTGAGCACCTACGTTCAAGCGTGTAGTTGGTGCGCCACCGTTCGGCAGGCTCGAAAGCGGCTTGCTCCTTGCCGAAAGCCTCCCGCTAATGGGCGGATTCCAGGCCCCGCTCCCCGCGCCACCCCACCCCCCACCCCCCTACTTCTTCAACCGCTCCAAGATCGCCCGCGCCACCGGCTCGTAATTCCCGTCGAAATGGTGCCCGCCCGGCCTCTCCACCAGCGTGGCCTTGCTCATTTCGGGGAAGACGCAGGCCGTGCCGTTCTCCACCACTTCCTCCTTGCCGTAGAAGCACATGGTCTTCTCGAAGGGCAGGCCGGGCAGATAGGGCTTGAGGTCGACGTCCGAGGAGGAGGCGACGCCGAGCCAACCGGAGACGGAGATCTCGAAATCGGCGGTCGGCTCCAGGCCCAGCATGGCGAGGAGGTTGATCTTCTTCTGCATGGGCGGCGGCAGCTTCTGCCAGACGAAGGGGATCACGTCGGCGCCCAGGGAATAGCCGATCACGGCGACGCGCTTGGCGCCCCACAGCTTGGTGTAGTAGCCGATGATGCGGGTGAGGTCGCCGGCGATGACATCAGGCTCCTTGGTGCTCCAGAAATAGCGCAGCGAGTCGACGCCCACCACGGCGACGCCTTCCTTCTGCAGGATCTCGCCGATGGTCTTGTCGATGTCGCGCCAGCCGCCGTCGCCGGAGATGAAGATGGCGAGGCCGGTGGGCGGGCCCGAGGCCGGCAGTTCCACCAGGGGCAGGTCGCCGAGCTCCTGGTTGGGCGGCGCGCCCATCTCGACGGCGGCCTTCACCGCGGCATCGACGAGGGCGTCCGGCCCGCCATCGGCGACGACGGACTGGGCATCCTTGGTGCCGGCGACGAAGGCCTGGGTGGTCGCGTCAGGGGCGGCGGCGCCGACATAGGTCCAGCGTCCGGGCACCTTGGCGAGGGGCTTGTACTGCCATTTGCCGTCGGCCGCCTTGGAGACGGGCGCGCCCTCGCACATGCGGAGCTTCGAGGCCATCTCGTCGGAAAAGCCGGTGGAGACGGCGCCGGCGGCGGTGTTCTCGGGCGCCTGGGCAAGATTGATATAGGCGAAGGTACCGCCCAGCGTGCCCAGCCCCATCACCACCGGCCAGCGCCAGGTCTGCATGCCCAGTTGGCGCTGCGCCTCGCGGGCCGAATCCTCGATGTCGCCGAAGGCGTAGTGGCAATCCTCCTCGTCGCCCTTGGCGAGGCCGTCGATGAAGGCCTGGCTGTCGATCAGCATCACGGCGGCGCCCTGGTCGACCAGCTTGTCGGCCACGGCCCGGTAGGCCGGCGTGAGCCCGTCCTTGTCGGAGAGCAAAGCGACGAATTTGGTGGGCTCCTCCTCGGGGGCGAGCACGGTGACGGTGCCGAGGATCTCCTCCTGCACCTTCACTTCGCGCGGGGCCGCCAGGGCCGATGCCGTCGAGGCCAGCAGGGCGAAACAGAACAAGGCGATGCGGCGCATCAACTGGCCTCCTCGGGCAAAGCGCGTCTCGGGCTCGAAGCGATCAAGCCGGTAACATCCATGAGAATCTGCGGTAGGGCCAGGCCACCCGGAAAGGCAAGATATTTCGGGCGCCAATCCGGCTTGAACTTGTCCTTGTAGGCCCTGAGGCCCTCGAAATTGTAGAAGCGGTCGCCGCGCTTGTAGACGAAGGAGCCGACGCGGCTCCACAGCGAGGCGAGACGGTGGCGCGGCAGGCCGGAGAGCGGCGCCATGCCGAGATTGAACCAGGCGAAGCCCTCGCTCTTGGCCTGGGCCAGCAGGCCGATGAAGAGGAGGTCCATCATGCCGGCCGGGCCCTGCGGCAGATAGCGCATCAGGTCGACCGTATATTCTTGGCGGTCGGCGCCGCGCCAGATATTGGCGAAGGCGACGATGCGGCCGTCCTGGCGGATGACGGCCTGGTCGTAGCGGCGGATATAGTCGGGCGACCAGAAGCCGAGCGAAAAGCCCTTCTCCTTGTTGCCCTTCTCGTCGAGCCAGGCGTCCGAGACGGCCTGCAGCTCGGGGAGGATGGCCTCGACCTCGGTCGCCGGCACGATCTCGAAGGAGGCGCCGGAGCGCTCGGCCTTGGCGCGGGCCTGGCGCAGGCGCCGGCCCTCGCTGCCTTCCAGCGTGAACTTGTTCAGGTCGACCCAGGCCTCCTCGCCGAGCTTGGCGAGCGAAAAGCCGGCGTCGAGATAGGCGGGCAGGTGGCCGGTGGTGACCTGGTAGAACACCGGCGTGCCGCCATTGCGGTCCACCAGCTCCTTGAAGCGCCAGACCATGGCGTCGACCTCGTCCTCGGGCGCCACCGGGTCGCCCATGGCGATCCAGCTGCGCCCCTGCACGCCATACATGGTAAAGCCCTTGCCGCTGGCCGAGAGCAGGAAGCGCTTGTCGCCGAGCAGGGCGAGATGCGCATCCGAGCGGGTGGAATCGCTGATCAGCGGCACCAGCGTTTCGAGTTCCTCGGGCGTGGCCGGATCGAAGGCGGCGCGGCTGGGATGCATCAGGATATAGGCGGCGATGCCGATGGCGACCACGGCCATGGCCAGCGTGGCGCGCAGGAAGCGCGGGGCGTCCGCATTATAGGCGAAATCCCACCACAGCTTGTGCTGGTAGTCGACATTGGCATAGGCGAAGAAGCCGAGCCAGATCGTGGCGCCGATGGCGACGACGCAGGCCAGGATCCACTCGAAGGAGGGCCTGACCGAGAACAGGTCGGCCTGGCGGTAGAACTCGTCCTTGTAGAGCACGAGCAGGCCGGCGACGATCGAGCAGATGATGGCCTCCTCGATGTCGAGGCCCTTGAATAGCGCGAAGACGGCGCCGGCGACCAGCAGCAGCACCGCGATGCGCTGGGCGTTGGCCATGCGCCGGACCAGGCCGTAGGAGATCACCAGCAGGACCAGGCCCGAAATGCTGCCGGCCAGCTGCGAGACCTCGACGAAGGGCAGCGGGATCACGCCGCGCAGGATGGCGATGCGGTAATGTTCCTCGGGCGTGGCGCTGGAGAACAACAGGATGACGCCGCCGATGAACACCGCGATGCTGGCGGCTCGCGGGATGATCGGCCGGGCGATCTCGTGGATGGTCCTGGCGATCCGGCCCACCGATTGCCGGCGCTGGCGGATCTCGTAGCCGCCGAACATCAGGCAGGCGATGGCGAAGGGAATGACGTAGTAGACCAGGCGGAACAGGATCAGCGAGACCAGCATGTCCGCCGCCGGGATCTGCGGCTGGGCCAGGATCAGGGTGGTCTCGAACACGCCGACGCCGCCCGGCACATGGCTGATGACGCCGAGCACCGTGGCGACGGCGAACACCGCCAGGAAGCTCATGAAGCCGGCATCGGGGCCCGCCGGCATGATCAACCAGAGCGCGCCGGCGGCCGCCACCGTGTCGAGCAGGCCGACCAGGATGGCCCCGAGCGTCGCCCCCGGGCCGGGCAGGGGCATGGCGTGCTCGCCGACCCTGATCGTGCGCGGGCGCAGGGCCGAGACGATCACCCAGATCGCGACCCCGCCGAGCACGGCAAGGCCGATGGCGAGGTTGAGGCCGGGGGCGAGCCCGTCCAGCGGAGCCAGCACGGAGGGCTGGAACAACAGGCAGATCGCCGCGACCGTGGCGATGCCGAGCCAGAAGGTGAGGGTGGTCAGGGCGCCCACGGCCAGGATCAGGCTCGGCTTCACGCCGTGCGACTGGTAGATGCGCCAGCGCACGGCGCCGCCGGTGAGCACGCCGAAGCCGAGCGTGTAGGTGAAGGCGTGGCTGATGAAGGAGGTGAAGGCGATGATCGGCAGCGGCACCTGCCGCGCCCCGACATGGCGCAAGGCGAGCAGGTCGTAGCCGATCAGGGCGCTGTAGGAGAGGGCGGTGGCGAGGAAGGCGAGCGCCACCTGGCCCCAGGCGATGCGCGACAGCGCATTGTTCACCTCGGACCAGGTGATGCCGGAAAAGATCTGGTAGAGCGCGGCGGCGGCGATGGTGAAGATGGCGAGACCGACCAGGAGGCCGGCCTTGCTCCAGTCGATGCGCCGGAGCAGCCCGGTTTTCGGGCGCTCGGCCGTCGGGATGGCGGCCGCCGGGACCTTGGGACCGTCGTCGCGCGCCACGGCGCGGTCGAGCGAGCCCACCACTTCAGCCATGCCCTGTTCCCGTTTCAATGCGACTATCCCAGCTGCTGAATCGTTTCTATACGATCAGAGCCTCCTGTCAGCAGTAGAACGGGTTCGAAGTGGCCACCGTGCCCGGTATCCACTCCTGAATTGTTCAGTCCAGGATCAGGAGACGGGCCGTTCATGCTGACAGAACATGGCATTCCAACGGCAGCCGCGTGAATTGTGAGTCACAATCCCGCCATCGCCTCGGAAGGGATGATGGCGCCGCGATGGGTGATCACGCGCGCGGCAAGGCGGTGACCCTGCAGGGCGGCTTCCGCATTGCTGCGATCGCGCCGGCGGGCGGCAAGGTAGCCGGCGTTGAAGCTGTCGCCGGCGGCGGTGGTGTCGACGGGCGAGACGGCCTCGGGCACCGGCACATGGCCATCGACGCCGCCCCGGCGCAGGAAGGCGCCGTTGGTGCCGTCCTTCACCGCGATCTCGCCGATGCCGTGGCCGGCCAGGCGGGCGATGGTGTCCTGCGGCGTGGCATCGCCCCACAGGGCCTGCTCGTCGTCGAAGGTCGGCATGATGATGTCGACCAGCGGCAGGAAGCGGCCGAAGACCTGGCGGGCGCGGGCGGGATCGCCGCCCCAGCCGCGCGGGCGGTAATTGCCGTCGAAGGCGATCGCGGCGCCGGTGGCCTTGGCCTGGGCCAGCACCTCAGCGAAGCGCTCCAGGCCCGCCGGCGCATAGAGCGACAGCGTGATCCCCGAGAAATAGACGATTCCCGCGCTCTCGATGCGGGCGATCAGCGCCTCGGCCTCGGCGAGCTCGAACAGGCTGCGGGCCGGCGCGCTGTCGCGCCAGTAATAGAAGCGCCGCTCGCCCTTGGCATCGGTCTCGATGACATAGAGGCCGGGCACCCGGCCGGCGAGGCGCGGCACGCCGGCCATGCCGACCTTCTCGCCGGCGGCAAGGTCCGCGATCGCCTGGGAATAGGGGTCGTCCCCCAGCGCCGTGGCATAGGCGACGTCGAGCCCGAGGCGGGCCGCATAGACGGCGGTGTTGAAGGTGTCGCCGCCATAGCCCAGCGACATGCCGTCCCCGCGGCGCGACAATTCCACCATGCATTCGCCGATGGAGACGAGATCGGTCATGTCGTTGTTCCTTGCGAATTCAGATCGAAGTGGAAGCGTGGGGCACTATGCCAGCATGATGGTGGCGCGACGCTGGCCGCTCCTTCGCCCCGTTCTTACGGGGAGAAGGTGAGGATGAGGGGCGGCGCAAGGGGTTGGGTGAGTATTGAGGTGCCCCTCACCCCTCGCACTTGCAAAACAAGTGCGGACCTCTCCCCGCTCGCGGGGCGAGGGGGACATCGGCGTTGCGCCTCGGCTTGCTTCGTCCCACCTTGTCCAACGCGGATCACGACGTCCATCTCCTACGCCTGCGTTCCCGGATTGGCGCTGAGGAATTCGCCCATGCGCACCAGTGCCCGCCGGATGTTCTCGGCGGAATTGGCGTAGGACAGGCGGACATAGCCTTCGCCATAGACGCCGAAATCGGGGCCGCCGATGGTGGCGACGCCGGCCTTTTCGAGGAGGGCGGAGGCAAGCGGCTTGGCCTTCCAGCCGGTCGCCCGGATGTTGGGGAAGGCATAGAAGGCGCCCTTCGGCACCACGGAGCTGACGCCGGGCAATTGGTTGAGGCCGTCGACCACGATCTTCCGGCGCCGGTCGAACTCGGCGACCATGGCATGCACCGCGTCCTGCGGGCCGGTGAGGGCGGCAAGCCCGGCCCATTGCGCGCTGGCATTGACGCAGGAATAGGAATTGACCGCCAGCTTGCGGGCGGCATCGCCCCAGGCTTTCGGCCAGAGCGAGAAGCCCATGCGCCAGCCGGTCATGGCATAGGTCTTGGACCAGCCGTCGAGCAGGATCAGGCGGTCGCGGATGGAGGGATAGGACAGCAGCGAGACATGCTGGAGCCCGTCATAGCTCATCTGGCTGTAGATCTCGTCGGAGAGGATGGCGACATGCGGGTGCGCTTCCAGCCCCTGCACCAGCGCGTCGATCTCGGCCTTGGGCGTGACGCCGCCCGTGGGGTTGGCCGGCGAGTTGAGGATGAGAAGGCGGGTCTTCGGCGTGATCAGCGCCAGCGTCTCGGCGGCGGAGAAGGCAAAGCCGTTCTCCTCGCGGATCGGCACCGGTACCGGCGTGGCGCCGGTGAACTCGATCATCGAGCGGTAGATCGGAAAGCCGGGATCGGGATAGAGGATCTCCGCGCCGGGCTCCCCGAACATCAGGATGGCCATGAACATGGTGACCTTGCCGCCGGGCACCACGATGACCTCGTCGGGCGAGACGGCAACGCCGGTGCGGCGCTCGACGTCCTCGGCCACCGCTTCGCGCAGGGGCAGGATGCCGGTGGCCGGCGTATAGCCGTGATGGCCGTCGCGCAGCGCCTTGATGCCGGCTTCGACGATATGGTCGGGCGTGGGGAAATCGGGCTGGCCGATGCCCAGATTGATGATGTCGCGCCCCTCGCGTGCAAGGTCGGTCGCTCTGGCGAGCACGGCGAAGGCATTCTCCTCGCCGATGCGCGAGAAGGCCGGAACGAGATGTGGCGCGCTGGGGGAGGTCATCGGGATGGCATGTCCTGGCGGTGCGAGGGCTGTGGCGGGAATCGCGAGCAAGGCAAGATTTAATGCGGGCGCATCCTCCTGTCTTTGCAAATCGCAGTAGGGCGCGTGTCAAGGAGGATTTCGACTTCATCCGAAAGCCGGAGAGGCGAGCAGGCCAGGCATGATTGCCTCCTTCCGAAGTCTAGTCGGCGTAGGCAGACGCTACCATGTGGCTGAATTGACGAAACAGGCGCGATCTGGCTCAGGTTGATCTTGAACAAGATCGACGACTGAAGGTTACTGGCGATGGCCGTGACGAAGCCTCAAGCGCTTTGCTCTGGGGAGCAGGAGGCTGGCCGCTCGCCGCAGCATTTGGCATCCCTGGACGGCTTGCGTGGCTTTGCCGCCCTGTCCGTGCTGATCTTCCATCTCGGCCACTGGTTCGGCATCCCGGGCCTGGCTTCCAATGCCAGCCTTGCGGTGGACCTGTTCTTCTGCCTGAGCGGTTTCGTGCTGAGCCTGGCCTATTGCAAGCGCCGGCAGTCCCTGTCGTTTTCCGGCTTCATGCGCGCCAGGCTGATCCGGCTTATGCCGCTGATCGTGTTGGGGCTGGTGGTCAGCGCGCTCTATGTCGGGCTGCGTTCCGGGCACCTGGAGGGCGAGGTGCCCTTTGCCGCTCTGACGCTGGCTCTGCTGCTCGGCCTGGTCAACCTGCCCTATCTCGATGCGCCCGGCGCCATCGGCGGGCCCCAGGTCTTCCCGCTGAACGGCCCGCAATATTCGCTGTTCCTGGAACTGGTCGTCAATGCGTTCTGGTGGGCGACCCGGCGGGTGAGCCAACTCCCGCTCGCGATCGCGCTCTTCCTCGGCTGCCTGGCGATCCTGCCCTTCACCGGCCTGGGCGGAGATACCACAGATACGCTCTGGCGCGGATTTCCGCGGGTGGGAGCTTCCTTCTTCGCCGGCGTCGCCGTTTTCCATCTGCTCGACCGCCTGCCGGGCTGGCTGGGAGGCCCGCGCCTGTTCTGGACGCTGGCGGCGGGGATGGCAGTGCTGTTCTATCTTCCCTTCGAGGTGCCGCTCTGGATGCAGCTCGTCTGGATCGCGCTGCTGGCGCCCCTGCTGATCCTGGCCGGCGCGCGCACGGCCCTGCAGGGACGGATTGCCACCTGGTCTTCCCTCAGCGGCGACCTGTCCTATCCGGTCTATTGCCTGCACTATCCGCTGTTCTGCTGGATCAACGGCCTCTATCGCCTGCGTTTCGGCGAGCAGAACGCCGGCATCGAAGGGCCGGCCGTGATCGTCATCGTCTGCGTGGCGAGTTTCGTCCTGCTCAAGCTCTATGACGAACCGCTGCGGCGGGCCCTGGCGGAGGGCGTGCGCCGCTGGACCTACCGGCCGGCATCATCCGCCGGCGCGTGAGCCCCGCCAACGACCATCCTTCACGACCATCCTTGGCGCATTTTCCCGAAAAGCCGCTGGACTTTTCGATTGAGAAAATGCGTAAAAACAAAAGCTTATCGAGGATGGCTGCGCATCTTTGCGATTCGCGACGATGCCGCCGGATCGCGAAGCGCCTCGTCCTCCGATCTCGCCCTGAAACGCCGCCCAAGGCATCGTCCCGCTATTCGTCGCTTAGGCGTTGCGAATAGTCTGACAAAAGTGTTAAGTCGTCTGGTTGCAGGAAGACTGCCACCTGCCGACGACGCAGGCGGGGCACGAAGACAGGGAGGCTTGCCATGGCTGACACCAAGAACAAGACGAAAAGATTGCGGTCGCAGGCCTGGTACGACAACCCGGACAATCCGGGCATGACCGCGCTCTATATCGAACGTCAGCTCAATTTCGGCCTGACCCGCAAGGAATTGCAGTCGGGCAAGCCGATCATCGGCATCGCCCAGACCGGCTCGGATCTTTCCCCCTGCAACCGACACCATCTCGTGCTGGCCCAGCGCGTGCGCGAAGGCATCCGCGAGGCGGGCGGCATCGCCTTCGAATTTCCGGTGCATCCGATCCAGGAGACCGGCAAGCGCCCCGGCGCGGCGCTCGACCGCAACCTCGCCTATCTCGGCCTGGTCGAGCTGCTCTATGGCTATCCGATCGACGGCGTGGTGCTGACCATCGGCTGCGACAAGACCACGCCTGCCTGCCTGATGGCGGCGGCCACCGTGAACATTCCGGCCATTGCCCTGTCGGTCGGCCCGATGCTCAACGGCTGGTGGCATGGCGAGCGCACCGGTTCGGGCACGGTCGTCTGGAAGGCGCGCGAGATGCTCGCCACCGGCGAGATCGACTACGAGAACTTCATGGAGATGGTGGCTTCGTCGGCCCCCTCGACCGGCTATTGCAACACCATGGGCACCGCCACCACCATGAACTCGCTGGCAGAGGCGCTCGGCATGCAGCTGCCGGGGTCGGCCGCCATTCCCGCGCCCTATCGCGAACGCCAGCAGATTTCCTACGAGACCGGCAAGCGCATCGTCGACATGGTGCATGAGGACCTCAAGCCCTCCGACATCATGACGCGCGAGGCCTTCGAAAACGTCATCGTGGTCAATTCGGCCATTGGCGGTTCCACCAATGCGCCGATCCACATCAACGCCATCGCCCGCCATATCGGGGTCGAGCTCGACATCCGCGACTGGCAGACCATCGGCCACAAGGTGCCGCTGCTGGTGAACCTGCAGCCGGCCGGCAAATATCTCGGCGAGGACTACCAGCATGCCGGTGGCGTGCCGGCGGTGGTCAACGAACTGATGAAGCACAAGCTCATCCACGAGAATGCGCTCACCGTGAACGGCAAGTCGATCGGCGAGAACTGCAAGGACGCCAAGATCGAGCTGCCCGACGTGATCCGCAGCTTCGACACCGCTTTGGTGCAGGATGCCGGCTTCATCGTGCTCTCGGGCAATCTGTTCGATTCGGCGATCATGAAGACCAGCGTGATCTCGAAGGAGTTCCACGATCGCTATCTCGCAGATCCCAAGAACCCCGGTGCCTTCGAGGGCCGGGCCATCGTGTTCGAGGGCCCCGAGGACTACCACCATCGCATCGAGGATCCTTCGCTCGGCATCGACGAGCACTGCATGCTGTTCATCCGCGGCACCGGGCCGATCGGCTATCCCGGCGCGGCGGAAGTGGTGAACATGCAGCCGCCGGCCGCCCTGATCAAGCGCGGTATCACTTCGCTGCCCTGCATCGGCGACGGGCGCCAGTCGGGCACCTCGGGCTCGCCTTCCATCCTCAACGCTTCGCCGGAAGCGGCAGCGGGCGGCGGCCTCGCCATCCTGCGGACGGGCGACACGGTGCGCATCGACCTCAACAAGGGCGAGGCCAACATCCTGATCTCCGACGAGGAACTGGCCAAGCGCCGGGCCGATCTCGCCGCGGCCGGCGGCTTCCACTATGCGCCGAGCCAGACGCCCTGGCAGGAAATCCAGCGCGCCATGGTGGACCAGCTCGGCGACGGTATGGTGCTCAAGCCCGCGGTCAAGTATCAGAAGGTCGCTCAGACCTATGGGGTGCCCCGCGACAATCACTAGTTGGTGACAAGATGTCACCGACATGATTTTGACGGGATGCTTGCATAGAAGGCGGGGCCGGCCATTGCCGGCCCTTCACGCTCTGCCGGGACCCGCGCCATGACTTTGAAACGCTTTGCTTTTCCTCTCGCCGCCGGATTGCTCCTGACGGTCGCCGTGGGTGGCAGCGCTCAGGCCGGCCTGTTCGACTTCCTGTTCAGGCCGCGCCAGGAATCGCGGCCGGCGCCGGCACCCGTGCCGCAACAGCAGCCGCAGCAGCAGCGTTCGCGCCCGGCTCCGGCCCCGGTGGTGAGCACGCCCAAGGCGCGCGGCTACTGCGTGCGCACCTGCGACGGCTATTATTTCGCCACCGGCTTCATCCGCTCCCAGCGCGACGAGGACATGCAGACCTCGATGTGCGAAGCCTCCTGCTCCGGCGGCCAGATGGTGCTGTACAAAGCCAGCGGCTCCAACGATGGCAGCAATGGCAACACCAAGCCGGCGATCGAGTCGGCCGTCGACAAGGCCGGCGCCCTCTACACCGCCCTGCCCACCGCCTATGCCTTCCGCGACAGCGAGAATCCGGCCTGTACCTGCCAGTCCAATGCACGCGGCCTGCCGCAGATCCCGATCTCGGTCGATCCCACCTTGCGCAATGGCGACATCGTGGTGATGCCGGATGGCCTGAAGGTGTTCCGCGGTGCCGGCAATGTGCCGCATCCCGATACGGATTTCACCTCAGTCGCCTCCTCCAAGGCCCTGTCCGGCGTGGTGCGCCAGCAGGTGCTTTCGCTTGAACAACGCATCGCCACGCCGCAATAATGTGATCATCTGATCGCATCTGCGCGAAGGACATTCGATGGATCTCTCGACCTGGAACGGCGTACCGCGGCCGGAGCGCGTCGTGCTCGATGGACGCTATGCCCACCTGGAGCCGCTCGATCCGGCACGCCATGGCGCCGATCTACTGCATTCGGCCCAGGAGCCCGGGGCCGATGGGCGTTTCCGCTATCTGTTCGAGGGCGTGCCGGGGAGTGCCGCCGACTTCTCGGCCTGGCTCGACAAGGCGTCCTCGACCGCCGATCCGATGTTCTTCGCGGTGATCGACAAGGCGAGCGGCAAGGCCGAAGGCCGCCAGGCCCTGATGCGGATCGACCCCGTGCATGGCGTCATCGAGATCGGCAGCATTCTCTGGGGCCCGGCGATCGCCCGCACCAGGGTGGCGACGGAGGCGCTCTATCTCTTTGCCCGCTACGCTTTCGAGACGCTCGGCTATCGGCGTTTCGAATGGAAGTGCCACAATCTCAACGAGCCGTCCAAGCGGGCTGCGACCCGGTTCGGCTTTACCTTCGAGGGTGTCTTCCGCCAGCACATGGTGGCCAAGGGCCAGAACCGCGACACCGCCTGGTTCTCGATCATCGACGGCGAATGGCCGCGCCTGAAGGCGGGCTATGAAGCTTGGCTCGACCCCGCCAATTTCGAGGCGGACGGCCGGCAGAAGAGCAAGCTGAGCTTCGATTGAAAAGGCTCGCTCTAGGACGGGTTTGAACCCGCTCGATCGGCAGTTCCGTCGCTGCGATTGCGCAGCGGATTGACGTCGTGCACCAGGCGGGCGGCGGTGGTCAGCGCCTTCATGGCCCTGTTCTTGACCTCAGGCGGCAAACCGGCCTGGTCGAAGGCCTTGTCCATGCTGCGGATCCAGATGTCGCGGGTCTCCGCGGTAATCGGCACATGGGCATGGATGGCGCGGACGTCCGAATGTCCGTGGAATTCGACATAGAGGCGCGGCCCGCCGAAGAAGCCCATCAGGAAGCGGGTCTGCTCGACCCGGGAATGGGCGACGCCATGGCCGTCGAGATGCAGCACATGGAGGGCCGCCGCCGCCGGATCCTGCTCGACGATGTCGTAGAACAAATCGACAAGGCGAGAGATACCGTCTTCGCCGCCCAATTGCTGGTAAACGGAGGGAAGCTGCTGTTGCATCGTTTCGACCTGTCGAGCGCTGCACCGGTTGTATCGGTATCGTGCTTGCAATTTGCCGGCTCGGCAATCTGCCATCACGTCGCGGCTGGCCCGACCGGGCGGGGCGGTGGGCGGCCCGATGTGCTGCCGCTTGCGACAGGAAGCGCTGGAGGGGCCGGAGGTTCGCCCCCAGCCCCTTGGGGCATTCCGATGCCTTGCCGTATGGCCCGCGAGCTTAGCCGATCCGCATCGAGAGCTCGACGTCCTCGCCGAAGGGGGTCGACAGATAGCCCCGGGCCGGCGAACGTACGCGGGCGAGATAGTCGGGGCTGTAGTCGGCATTGTCGGCGACGATGAGGGCGCCGGGCTTGAGCCGGCTCTCCACCAGATCGAGGATCTCAGGATAGAGGGCCTTGGCGCCGTCGAGCAGGACGAGATCGATCGACTCGGGCAGGTCGGTGCCCAGCGTGCGCAGTGCATCTCCCTCCCGGATCTCGACGAGATCGAGCACGCCGCCGGCGGCGAGGTTCTGCCGAGCCCGTTCCAGCTTGGAGGGCTCGAACTCGCTGGTGATCAGGTGCCCGCCGCCATTGTCCCGCAGCGCTGCCGCCAGATGCAGGGTCGAGATGCCGAACGAGGTTCCGAATTCGATGATCGTGCGGGCCCGGCAGCTTCGGGCCAGCATATAGAGCAGCAGGCCGGTTTCGCGCGAGACGGCGAGCGGCAGGTCCTTCAGGCGGCCATAGAGGTCGAGATATTCGGTCTTGCTGCGCATCAGGCGCTCCCGTTCCGGGCGGGAGAGTTCGGCCACGGCGGGGATCGTTGTCGGCGAGGCGGCATCGGCCTCTTCGAACAGGCGGTCCAGCAGGAGCGCAAGCGGGGCGCTGGTCAGGGTGGTCATGGTAGGCTCCGGTTTGGGGAAAACGCATTCTTGCGCCGGACTAGAAATACGACTAATTCGTCGCATTCACTATTCGCATTGGCGCCTATCCCGATGACCGATCGTCGAAACTCTTGCGTTTCCTCACGAAAACAGCCTCGGCAGACCCGCTCGACCGAGCTGGTCGCCGCGATATTGGAGGCTGCCATTCAGGTTTTGCGCCAGGAAGGCGCGCAGCGCTTCACCACTGCGCGGGTGGCCGAAAAGGCTGGCGTCAGCGTCGGCTCGCTCTATCAATATTTCCCCAACAAGGCGGCGATCCTCTTCCGGCTCCAGAGTGACGAATGGCGGCAGACGAGCGAGCTGCTGCGCGCCATCCTGCAGGATGGCGCCAAGCCGCCTCTCGAAAGGCTGCGTATTGTCGTCCATGCCTTCATCCGCTCCGAATGCGACGAGGCTGCGGTGCGGGTGGCGCTCGACGATGCCGCGCCGCTCTATCGCGACGCACCCGAAGCGGAGGCGGCCAGGGCGGCGGGGGACGGCGTCGTCGAGGCCTTCATGCGGGAGGCGCTGCCCAAGGCTGCTGAAACGACACGAACCCTGGCCGGCGACCTCATCACGGCGACATTGAGTGCAGTGGGCAAGCAGTTTTCGGAAAGCCCTCGAACGCTAGCCGAGATCGAAGCCTACTCAGATGCCATGGCTGACATGTTGTGCGTCTATCTCGAGCGCCTCGGCGCGGGCTGAGCCGAAGCCGGAACGGTCGACGGCGTTCGGCGCGCGAGGATGGCGGCCAGAGCCAGGCCGCCGATGAGGGAGAGGTGTTCGAGCGCCACCGTGAGGTCGCGCAAGGCCTCTTCACCCGTCTTGGTCCAGAAGGGATGGACCAGCGGGATGGTGAGCAAGGTGAAGACGGCGAGGGCGCCTGCCGCCAGCCAGGCACCGCGGTTGAGGATGATCGCCGCCGAGGCGCCGAGCTGCAGGACGAGGGTGGCAGCATTGACCAGCCAGCCCGGCCTGAGGCCGAAGCTCTCCATGATGGCCGCATTGGCGCTGAAGTCGATCAGCTTGGCGAGCCCGCTGGACCAGAACACGAAGGTCAGCAGGATGCGGGCAAATACCAGGAAGGCGGTCGAGCCGAGGATCGCGGCAATGACATGCGACATGGCTCAGGCTTTCCCGCGGGCGAGGCAGATCCTGCCCGATGCGATGCTGGGGGCATGAAGCCTGTTGCAACCGCTGGGCAGTTCGCAGCGGCCCGGCGGCTGGGTCTTGTCATCGATGGTGTCGTGCACTGTCGGCTCTCCTGATGCGACCGCGGTCGCTTGCCGACAGGATTTATAGAACCTCAATCATGGTTGAGATCAAGAGGCGTTGCGCGGCTAGAATCGGGAGCGGCGTTTCGTCGCTCCCGATCGGCTTTATCGCTTGGATGTCAAGCATCTGGGCCCGGATCCTTGCCTGGAGAGTTCGTCGTCGGGATTGCGCAGCGGGCATTCCTCCAACGACAGGCAGCCGCAGCCGATGCAACTGGCGATCTGGTCGCGCAACTGGGTGAGGCCAATGATCCTCTCCTCGAGCATGCCTTTCCAGGCATCGGTGAAACGCTGCCAGTCACGTGCATTGGGGACATGGTCGTGCGGCAGATCCGCCAGCGCCTCGCGAATCACCGCCAGCGGGATACCGGCGCGCTGGGCAATGCGGATGATGGCGATGCGGCGCAGCA
Organism: Labrys neptuniae; assembly: GCF_040797145.1. Classification (NCBI taxonomy): domain Bacteria; kingdom Pseudomonadati; phylum Pseudomonadota; class Alphaproteobacteria; order Hyphomicrobiales; family Xanthobacteraceae; genus Labrys; species Labrys neptuniae. The sequence continues at coordinate 106,846 of NZ_JBFNQD010000008.1, forward strand.
CGGCGCGATGATAGCGCCGCTGATTGCCGGCGCTGCGCCAACCCTCGATCAGGCCCTTGGTCTCGTAGAAATGGATGGTAGAGACGGCGATGCCGCTACGTTTGGCAACATCGCCCACGCCGAGGGGCTGCTTGACGGTGACTTCTGCCATGATTCAAGAACCTCAATTATAGTTGAGGGTGTAGCGAGATCCGTTGGCGTGCGATAGAGCCTCTCCCTGGCGTGCGGCGCTTCCCGAGGCGGACGTCGCGACATGAAGGCACATTGCTGAGATGTTCGCGTTCCAGGGAGGTTTGCCGATCGGAGCCGATCAAGCCAATGTTCCCGAATCATCGTCTCATGCCACGAGTCCTGTATGTCTCTCCGCCGCGCCACCAGAACCGAGATCCCTGCTGTCACCACCCTGCAGCAGGCAGCCTATGCTCCCCTGAAGCAGCGCATCGGCATGGCCCTGCCGCCGCATGACGCCGATTTCGCGGCCCTGTTCGAGACGATGGAGATCTGGGTGTCTGGTCCATCCGAGGCGCTGGAGACGGCCCTCATCATCGAGCCGAAATCCGATCACCTGCTGATCTGGAGCCTGGCCGTGGTGCCCGCGCTCAAGGGCCGGCGCCTCGGCTCGGTCCTGCTGGACTTCGCCGAGGACCGGGCGCGACACGACGGGCATGGCCTGGTGCGGCTCTATACCAATGAGCGTTTCACCGAGAACGTCGCCTGGTACCAGCGGCGCGGCTATGCGATCGAGCGGATCGAGGAACGCCCCGATCGCCGCATCGTGCATTTCAGCCGCAACGTCACGGTTCCTGCTTCGTAGTTCGGCCTCAGCGGCCGGCCACTAGGACTGGATCACTGCGATAGACAGTCGGGAAGAGCTGCTGCAGCGCGGCTACCTTGGGCAGGTCGTTGATAGCGATATAGGGCTGGGTCGGATGGCGGGTCAGGTAATCCTGATGATAGGCCTCTGCGGAAAAGAAGCCCCGCAACGGCGCGATGCGCGTCGCGATCGGGCGGGCGAAGGTTTTGGCGCCGTCGAGCTGGCTGACATAGGCGGCGGCGATCCGGGCCTGCTCCGCGCTGGTGGTGAAGATCTGCGAGCGATATTGCGTGCCGCTGTCGGGGCCCTGGCGGTTGAGCTGGGTGGGATCATGCGCCACCGAGAAATAGATCTGCAGGATCCGCCCGTAGGAGATGAGGCGCGGGTCGAAGCGGATGCGCACCGCCTCGGCATGACCGGTGGATCCGGTCGAGACGGTTTCATATCTGGCGGTGTCGGCCGTGCCGCCGGCATAGCCCGAAACCGCCGAGGTGACGCCCTTCACGTGCTGGAACACACCCTGCACGCCCCAGAAGCAGCCGCCTGCCAGCACTGCCGTCTCCGACGCCGCGCTCGGGCGGCTATCGAGGGTGGGGGGCGCTACCAGGCGCGGCGCTTCCTCGGCGCTCGAGGCTGAAAACCACAGGCCGGTGCCGAGGCTGGCCGCCAGGCCCGCCGCCATGAACAGAATGCCACGCCGTTTCATCATCGTCCTCCATCCGTCGGATTGCCTGTGATTATACGAGCGGATGGGGAGGCTTCGTTACGCCTCACGCCGATTTGAGGCCGGCCCCGGGGGCCAATGCCGGCGACGTGATCAGCCCCGGAAAGCCTGCAGGAGCGCGGAAAGCGCCGGCCCGATGGCCGCCAGTTCCTTCAGGTGGGTTTCCGACAGGGTCTGCAGCTTCTGCCTGCCGGCTTCGCTCAGCCGCACCAGCACACGCCGGCCATCCGCCGGATCGGCCATGCGTTCGACCAGGCCGAGCTTGCTGAGCCGGTCGACCAGCTCGACCACGCTGTGGTGGCGCAGGATCAGGATCTCGGCCAGCTCGCCGATCGAAAGGGCGCCGTCCTGCGACAGGCCCGCGATGGCGAGCAGGACCTGATGCTGCTGGGCCGTCAGTCCCGCCGCGCCGGCCGCCGCTTCGCTGAAGACCAGGAATTTGCGCAAGGCATGCCGGAATCGCGCCAGGGCGGCGTAATCAGGATCTTGCTGCCGCTTGGGGTCCATGGTTCTGCGATTCTCCTGTCTGCCGCCATCTCTACGAAAATCCATTGACTTGCGCAAAATATATCGTATTGCGATACAAAATTCAGCCGGGGCTAGCCCCGACAGATGGATATCAGCGACATGACGACTTCGACTCTGGGCACGCCCGGGCAGGATGCCGAGGCGGGAACCCGCGAATTGCCGGCGCGCCTGGGCGATTTCACAACCGATCGGCGGGTGATCCTGCTGATGGCGATCGCCGTTTTCGTCGGCACGGCCGGCGTGGGGGCGGCCTTCGTGCTGCTACGCCTGATCACCCTGTGCACCAACATCGCCTATTACGGCCGGTTCTCGCTCGAGAACCTGTCGATCTCCGGTACGCCGCTCGGCTGGACCGCCGTGTTCGTACCTGTGATCGGCTGCCTGATCATCGGCCTTATGGCCCGCTTCGGTTCGGAGAAGATCCGCGGCCATGGCATTCCCGAGGCGATGGAGGCGATCCTGATCGGCAAGAGCCGGATCAATCCCAAGGTGGCCGTGCTGAAGCCGCTCTCCTCGGCGATCTCGATCGGTTCGGGCGGTCCCTTCGGCGCCGAAGGCCCGATCATCATGACCGGCGGTGCCATCGGCTCGCTCGTCGCGCAAATGATCCATCTCAGCGCCAATGAGCGCAAGGCCCTGCTGGTCGCCGGTGCTGCCGCGGGCATGACGGCCGTCTTCGGCACCCCGATCGCCGCCGTGCTGCTGGCGATCGAGCTCCTGCTGTTCGAATGGAAGCCGCGCAGCTTCCTGCCGGTGGTGGTCGCGGCGTCGGTGGCGGCGGCCGAGCGCGGCCTGCTGCTCGATCCCACGCCTCTGTTCGGCTTCACCGGGCAGATGGCGCTGACCTTCCCGGGTTTCCTCGGCTGGGTGTTGATGGGCATCGTCGCCGGGCTGGGCTCCGGGATCCTCACGGCCATGGTCTATGCCAGCGAGGATTTCTTCCACCGCCTGCCGCTGCATTGGATGTGGTGGCCTCTGTTCGGGGGCTTGGCGATCGGCATCGGTGGCCTGTTCGATCCGAGCGCGCTCGGGGTGGGCTACGACAATATCCGCCACCTCCTCTCAGGCGAGATGGCCGTGAAGGCGGTGATCCTGCTCCTGGTGGTCAAATCCCTGATCTGGTCGATTTCGCTCGGCTCGGGCACCTCCGGTGGCGTGTTGGCGCCGCTGATGATGCTGGGCGGCGCGCTCGGCACCCTGGCGGGCCTCGTCCTGCCGCAGGCCGATCCCGGCTTCTGGGCCCTGCTCGGCATGGCGGCGATGATGGGCGGCACCATGCGTGCGCCCCTGACGGCGACGCTCTTTGCCGTGGAGCTCACCGGCAATCTCGGCGTGCTCCTGCCGCTGCTGACCGCCTGCGGCATGGCCTATGCCACCACCGTGCTGACCATGAAGCGTTCCATCCTCACCGAGAAGATCGCTCGTCGAGGCCATCACATCTCGGGCGAATACCACACCGATCCCTTCGATCTTGCCCGGGTGGCCGATCTGATGGTGCGCGAGGTCGACACGCTGCCGGCGGCGATGACGGTGGCGCGGGCCGTCGCCTTCTTCACCAGCGGGGAGCCCTGCCATAAGAGCTATCCGGTCGTCGATGCCGAGCGGCGCGTGGTCGGCATGGTCTCGCGCGCCCATATCCTCGACTGGTCGATGCATGCCTCGGAGGATGACGACATCCAGTCCCTGTCGCTGCAGGAGATATTGGAGGGGCAGGATCTCGAGATCGGCTTTGCCGACGAACTGGCCGGCGCGCTCGCCGATCGCATGGCCATCGCCGATATCGGCCGCGTGCCGGTGCTCGATCGCCAGAGCGGCAGCCTGGTCGGCCTGATCGCCCGCAAGGACCTGCTGCAGGTCAGGGCGCACAGGCGCGCCGAGGAGCACGATCGCGGCGTGATGATAAGGCTGCGGGCCCGGGGCGCGCGCGGGATCTGATCCTTCATGGGATCGCAGGCATCCCTGCCCATATGCGCTAACTTAAGGGGTAGGCGAGATGATGGAGTTGAAGGTATGGCTCCACATGTGAGCCCCCTCGCCCCGTTCTTGCGGGGAGAGGATAGAGGTGAGGGGCTATGCGCGCTCGGCTTTTCCAGGTCCGCGCCGCCCCTCATCCTTACCTGTCGTCAACTCATGAGAGTTGACGACGCTCCGTAAGAACGGGGCGAAGGGTTGGCTGGTGTCGTGCTTCTCCCCTTAAGTCAGCGCCTATGGGCATCCCAGATAGGTCGGTTTCAGAAGAACAGGTCATACTCCCGCGGGCTGAGCACCGAGAGGAAATCCTCGTGCTGGCCATGGACCAGATGGGCGTAGGTCTCCAGATAGCGCTTGGAGAAATAGTCCTTCAACAGGCTCGCCCGCGCCAGCCGGCGGGCGGCCTCGAACACGTCGCCCGGCAGGCCGGGATCGCGCGTGAAGCCGGCATGCTTGCCGACCACGGGCGCATCCGGCTCCAGCTTTCGCGTGATGCCGTAATGCGCGGCGGCGAGGATGGCGGCCAGCACCAGATAGGGATTGGCGTCGGCTCCGGCGACGCGATGCTCGATGCGCCGCCCCGCGCCCTTGTCGGTGGGGATGCGCAGGGCGACGGTGCGGTTGTCCTCGCCCCATTTGCGGTTGACCGGCGCGAACAGCCCGCCGAAGCGGCGGAAGGAATTGTGGTTGGGTGCGAAGAAGGCGAGCGATTCCGGCATCAGGCGCTGCATGCCGGCGATAGCGTGACGGATCAGCTGCTCGCCGGTTGCCGGATCGGCGAAGAGATTGCGGCCGTCGGCATCGCACAGGCTGACATGCACGTGCAGGCCCGACCCGGCCTCGTCCTCATAGGGCTTGGCCATGAAGGTGGCGTCCCAGCCCTCGGCACGGGCGGTGCCGCGGATCAGGCGCTTGAGCAGCACGGCGTGATCGCCGGCGAGCACGGCGTCGGGCGTATGATGCAGGTTGGTCTCGAACTGGCCGACGCCCATCTCGGCGATGATGCTGCCCATCGGCACATTCTGTGAGCGCGCCGCGTCGTCGGCCCGGGCCGACCACAGCGCCACTTCCTCCAGCGTCAGCACAGAGAGATTGGTGGGCGGGCCGAGCGGGCGGCCGGTGCGCTTGAGGATCGGCGGGCGGATGCGGCCATCGGCCTCGCGCGTCCCGTCGGTGAGGAAGAATTCGTATTCGCAGGCGACGGTGGGATGGAGCCCGTCGGCGGCGAGGCGGGCCAGGATGGTCTTGAGCAAATGGCGCGGATCCGTCCACAGCGGTTCGCCCGATACCGCATAGGTGATGTCGAGCATGACCTGCGCCGTCGGCACGGCCGCCCAAGGCATCGGCTTCAGGGTGCCCGGGATCGGCACGCCCTTGGCATCGGGATCGCCATCGTCCCAGCCGATGCCGCCGGAGCCGTAACCGTCATGCCGGGCATCGAGCACATAGGGAGCGGCGGAAAAGCCCATGCCGGAGCGATAGAGGCTGTCGATCTCCTCGATCGGCAAGCGCTTGCCGAAGCCATAGCCGGTCAAATCGGGGGTAAAGGCTTCGATGAAACGGGTATCGGGATGGGCGGCAAGATAGGCGGCGACTTCGGGGTGACGGGAAGCGCTGGTGTCGGCGGACATGGGGAGGGGTCTCGATGGGGCTCCACAGAACGCGCCTGCCGCTGCGTCGTCAAGCCCCCTCAGCTTGCGGTCGACGGCCGCGCCGTCTCCAGCAGGGCGGTGTACCTGGCCAGCGTATCCGGCTGCAGGGCGCCGCGCCGTTGCAGCAGATCGATGCAGCGTCCGCACAGCTCGATGCTGCCATACAGATATTGGGCGATGAGGCACAGATGCTTGAGCTGCTCGTCGCTCATGGCGTCGGGGTCGACGAAGTCCCGGACATAGACGATGTCGGCTTCCAGGAGCTGGTTTGTGGCCGGCGTCCAGCTCTCCGGCCTGGCATAGGGCGCCATCGGGCTGAACTTCACCGCCTTGAAGCAATGCGGCACGAAGCCTTGCGCGCGCAGCTCGATGTCGATCTCTCCGAAACCCGGCTGGTTCTCGTAGAGCGCGACGAAGGAGATCTCGGTCTGGATGGCCACGGCCGAGCGCAGTTTCTCGCGGGCATTCCGAAACACGGCGAGCTCGGCGCCCTGTACGTCGATCTTGAGCATGTCGATCTCCGGAAGCACCGTCAGGTCGTCGAGGCGGGTGGTGCGTACCGGGATGCGACCGATCACCTGTGCATTGGGCTTGAAATAGGAAAACACCTCCAGCGCGTCCTGGCGCGGGGTGAGCAGGCTGCTCCAGCCCGAATAGGCGCAGAGATTGAGATAGGCCTCGCCGCCATCGCCGATGGCGTGGGGCAGATAGCTCTCGTTCGGCCCCTTGGCCGCCTCGAGCCTCGCCAGCGCCTCGGCCTGCGGCTCGAAGCCGGTAAGCCGGGCGAGGCCCGCCGCCAGCATGGATTTATAGGGCGGGTCGCCGTCGATGGGATTGGCGCCGATGTCGACGATATGGGTGCGGCGCGCCGGGCCGAGGAGCTCGACCAGGGGTGTCGTCATGGCCTGCTCCGACATTCGCCTCCCCGCCGCTTCGAGCCGGCCCTACCAGTGCCCTTGCTGCTTCAGGCTGGTCTCGACATCGCCGACATAATTGTACTGGCCCAGATGCTGCAGTTTGGACTGGGAATCGATCCAGACCTTGCCGCCGATGTCGCGCCAGCGCCGGCAGAAGGCATAGTCTTCCGACAGATAGCGCCCGGAATCGGGATCGACCATGCAGTCAAAGAACAGCCAGTGCAGCGGCTTGAGCGGGTTGTTCGGCGGTCCGTCCGGCGTGTAGTTGAGATGGGGATAGGCCTGCATCAGCTTGGGGAAGACATGGCGCTTGATCACCATGAAGCCGGTGGGCGCCTCCGAGACCTCGATGAAGCCTTCATCATCGACATGCTGGCCGATCGGCGTCTTGCCGTGGTCGACGGGATTGAAGGCATAACGGGCGAAGCGGATTTCCATCTCGTCCTTGGTCAGGCCGGCCGGCAGGGGCTCGGGCCAGGCCAGCGACTTGATCGGATAGACCCCGCCGGCCACGTCGCGATCGGCGAGCAGCAGGCGGATGACCTGCTGGGTGGTGAAGGAAATGTCGGAGTCGATCCAGAACAGATGCGTATAGGATTCGTCCTGCATGAACTTCAGCACGACCATGTTGCGTCCGCGCGTGATCAGGCTTTCCGAATGCATGTGCAGCACGGTTTTCAGGCCGAGCTGCGTGGCATCGCAGGCCAGCGAATACATGCTGACCACATAATTCATGCTGACGGCAGAGATATAGCAGGGCGTTGCGAACAACACCTTCATCGACTGGAGGGCTGAAATATCGAGCATGACCTGCTTTTCGATTGAGGCCTGGCGGGGCGCCGGACGGGGGATCGCCACGCCGGCGATTAGAGCAGGTTGGAAAGGCGAATCAAGCCATTCCCTTCCGTCATGCACAGCCGGCCCGCTGGACGTCTTCTTGCGTTCCCGGGTTCATTTCGGCGGCTGGGCCGTCGGCAGGATTTCCGAGCTCGGCGGCATGGCCGGGGCGGCATGCGGCACGATAGAATCGGGGATCGGCGAGGGCGCCGAGGGCGGCGGCGATGCCGGTCCGAGCACGGGTGATGCCGGGGCCTGAACGACCGGCCCCGGACCGAAGCTGGAATCGACGGAGACGGCGATGCAGGTCTTGTTCACGCCCGGCAGCAGGAAGATGCGCTTGCCGTCGCGGTCGATCATGATCTGGGTGTTGAGGATCGGGATCGGGCTGGCACCGGAGGAGCGCATATAGGTCTGCGCCGTGGCGCAATCGCTGGCGAGCGGGAAGACCTGTACGGTTACCCCGTCGCAGCTGCCCGACGGCGTCGGCGTGGCGATGATGGCAGCCAAGCCGTTGGCCGGCGTCACCTCCGGGCGATCGATGACGGCGACGCTCTGGAAGACGTGCTGCGTCGGAGCCTGGCGGTTCCAGCCCGACTGGACGTCATATCTGGCATTGAGGGCACCGCGTGACATCTGGTCGACGAGGCCCGCGCATTGGGTCAGGCCGAGCTGGTTGACCTGCCGGACGGGCAGGGGTGGTTCCGGCAATATCACCGGAGCCCGGGGAGCGGGAGCAGGCTTGGCCGGCTGCCTTGCCAGCGGTTTGCTCTTGCGGGCGGGCTTTGCGGCCGGCTGATCCTGCGCCAGGGCTGCAATCGGTGAAATCGTCCCCAAACCGCCAGCGGTAAGGGTGAGGAGAAGGCAAACGGCACGAATGTCCATTCTTTATTCCGTAACGTTGTCGCACCGAAATACGCGGCGGTGGTGTTATGATGCTTATCGATCTGTCGAGATCGCATGTATCGAGTCTACACAGGCGAGGATAGATTGGAACTTGCAAGGTGACAGACGGGTATAAATCTGTGAAACCTCGGGCATCGCGCCAAACCCAACGAGGCCTGGATCCTATGAAACGTCGCCCATCGCAGAGCAGACCCTGGCGGAGACGCCTCACTCCCGTGATGCGCCGAGCGGGGCTGCTCGCCGTCGCGATTGCGGCGAGCCTGGCACTGCCCGCCATGGCGCAGCAGCAACAGCCTGTGCCCGTTCCGGCTGCGCCGGCTCCCGCCAATGCGGCACCGGCGGGGCCGCAGGCGATGAACCTCGATCCCAAGACCGTCCTGATCCTGGTGCGCTCCACCCTGATCGCGCTCGACCAGGCCAACAAGACCGGCAACTACTCGGTGCTGCGCGATCTCGGCTCGCCGGATTTCCAGCGGGAAAACAGTGATGCCAGGCTGGCCGAAGTTTTCGCCAGCCAGCGCAAGGCCGATCTGGATCTCGCGGCGGCGCTGGTGCTCGAACCGACGATCACCCTCCCGCCCCAGGTCGAGAAAAACGGATTGCTCCACCTTGCGGGCTTCTTTCCGGTGAATGCCGATACGAAACTGACATTCGAGCTTCTTTTCCAAGGTGTCGATAAGCGCCTGTTGCTTTATGGGCTGAGTGTCAACATTGCCCAGGCCGGCGTTGTGCCCGGTGCCAGCGGACCGAATGCCGCTCAAGGTCCGATACCGACGCCCGCGACACCGGCGGTTGCGCCGGATGCCAAGCCTGAAGGCAAGCCCAAGCCTGAAGGCAAGCCCAAACCAAAACCCAAGCCAAAACCCAAGCCCAAGCCGGAACCCGAACCGGCTCCGGTCCAATAGATTTTGCAGTGAGGGCGGCCTTCGGGCCGCCCTTTTCTTTCAGGGGCTAGACAGGGGCAAGCGTCCCTGATGACTGCATCGGGTGGACGGTCTTTCTGGGCGCTTGCTTAGTCCACCCACTGAGGCGAAGAGCTGGCCTGGCGGGCGGCGGGGCTGATTTTTCTCGCTTTGTTGCATGTGCGCAACAGCGCCGGGAACGGCGATGCCCGGCCGATAGGCTTAATTCCTTCGTGTTAGGGCGCGCGCCTCCTGTCGCTGGTGGCAAAGTCGTCTATTCGCAAAAGCACTCCCGGCCAACTTGGTAATTCAGAATTGATTTCACGTATATTGAGATACGAAATTATGTATCTGCAATGATTTGAGAAGATTAAATTTTGTACCTGATATAGAAATAATCTTTGAAATATGAATTAAATATAGTCGATAATCAATTCATCGATTTATCATATTTTAAATATGAACCCTGGGATTCATTTTATTTTATGAATAATTTTTCAATCTTTTTTCAAATTTTTGACTCCAATTTTCGATAATACTCCTTTTGAGCTATAAATATTTTCCAGATTTCAAATTAATTCGATTGAGATCGATAGTTTATTTTAAATTAGAGGTAAAAATGTACTTTTAACGGAATCTCATACAGTATTTACACCCTTACGGAATCATGAGTATTAAACGGATATGCGGAGGATTCTGTTTATCTGACGCTACGGCTACCGGTCCTTCGTCAAGGGATATGGAGAGTCGGGGGACCAAGTATTCGGAATACGAATCGCTACCCGGTAATCGGGAATCCCTAGGTCAACTGCTAACAAAGCTGTCCTCGGACGGGACAGCTTTGCCTGTGAGACGCGGCGTTTCAGATAGACCGGGGCCCCATGCCGAACCACGACAGCATTCATCTCGCCAAGCATGCCCATCGCAGCTTGCGTCGACGCATCCATGCCGTACTGCGCATGGCGCATCGCGTGATGGGTATGAGGGGCAAGCGCCTGGGCATCGGTGCGCTCGCCAGCGGGGGGCGGGTGAGTTGTGTGCTCGGAGGTACCGCGATGGCGGCGATCCTGCTGAGCCTGTGGAGCGGGGGAGCGGCCCTTGCCAACACGATCAACACCTCGCCGTCCTGCGTGACGGGTAGCAACAGCGTTGTGGGGCGGACAAACCCGGGGGGCACCACAAATCAGGCTACCGATGGAACGGGTACCTATTCGACCGTGGCGGGTTGCGAATCGAGTGCGTCGGGTGTGACGGCAGGCTCGGTCTACGGATCCTTCGCCAAGGCAACCGGCGAAGGCGGATCAGCCTTTGGCGTGATGAGTCTTGGGGGCAAATGGGGCACGGGGATCGGCTTGGAGGCCCAGGCGACCGCGACGGCAGCCACTGCCGTCGGTTTCGGCACCCGGGCGACCGGAAACAATTCCGTGGCTATTGGTGGCGCCGGCGGCAATGGCACGAATGCCCTGAGCGTGGCCAACTCGACAACGGCATCCGGCCAGAGCTCGATTGCCATCGGTGCGAATGACGTGCGTGGTGCCCAGGCTGCCGGTGCCAATTCGATTGCCTTTGGCGGACAATCGACGGTTACTGCCGCTTCGGCGTCCGGCATTGCCATCGGCCGTGGCGCCAATGTCGCCGCCAGCTATGGCATGGCGCAGGGCGATGGCGCGCTGGCAAACGGCTTGAACGCGATCGCAATCGGCACCTCCTCCTCGGCGTCCGGCGGAGCCGGTTCATCGGGATCCACTGCAATCGCCATCGGCACCGGATCCAATGCTGTGGCGGGTTCTGCGGGCAGCGCCATTGCCTTTGGCGGCGGAGCGTTTGCCAAGAGCAACACCAATGCCGGTGACACGTTGGCCTTCGGCGCCAGTGCCCAGTCGACGGGGCAGGATTCCGTCGCGATCGGTGCGCAGTCGATCGCCAACAATGTCGATGCCATCGCGATCGGCGGGCAAGGATCCCTCGGTGGGACGACGACTTCGTCGGGGGTTGGTGCAGTGTCGATCGGCCTGGGTGCCCAGGCTACTGCCAATGCCGCCTATGCCATGGGCTATGGTGTCAGGGCGACCGGCGAGAATGCCATCGCGGTGGGCCGCTCCTCCAATGCACTGGCCCAGAACGCCATGGCTTATGGCGTGTCGTCGAACGCCAGCGGTGTCGACGCCGTTGCGATGGGCAGCAATTCGCTGGCGACGTCCACCAATGCGATCGCCTTTGGTATTTCTTCCAAGGCGAACGGAACCAATGCCGTCGCCTTCGGTGGGGGAAGCGTGGCCAACGCCGCCAATGCCATCGCATTCGGACAATCGGCGAATGCTGCGCAGGCCAATGCAATTGCCTTTGGTATTAGCGCGACCGCCAATGGCGACAGCGCGATTGCCTTCGGTCTTGCCGCCAATGCCAATGCCGCCAACGCGACTGCGATCGGCACCAATTCCAAGGCGGCCGGCGCCAATGGCGTGGCCGTCGGTTTGAACTCGATTTCCGGTGCAACGGGCCAGAACGTCGCCATCGGCGTGGGCGCCAATGCCAACGCCGCGACCGCGGCTGGAGGGGCCGTCGCCATCGGCCTGGGTCAGAAGGCCATCGGTGATGGCGCGGTGGCGATCGGCGACCCGAATGTGGCCAACGGCGCAGGTGCCGTGGCGCTCGGCGCCAACAATACCGCCGCCGGCAACACGACCGGCACCACGGCGGCCAATGGCGCGGTCGCGCTGGGCAATGCCAATTTCGCGGTCGGGCAGGGTTCCGTTTCGCTCGGCAATCAATCCAATGCCGCGGCTGCCGGTGCTCTTGCTTTCGGTGACAAGGCCACGGGCGCAGCCGCCAATGCCGTTGCTCTCGGCTCTGGCTCGAATGCAGGCAATGCCAACGACGTCGCTCTGGGTGCCGGGTCGACCACAGCCGCCGTGGTCAACACGCCGAGTGGCACGATCAACGGCACGAGCTACAATTATGCCGGCAATGCCGCCAATTCCACGGTGAGCGTCGGCTCCTCCGGCAAGGAACGGACCATCACCAATGTCGCGGCCGGCCGGATCAGCGGCACCTCTACCGATGCGGTGAACGGCTCACAGCTCTTTGCCACCAACCAGGCGGTGAACGCGATCGGCACGTCGGTGACGACGATCGGCAACAACGTCAACAATCTCGGCAATTCGGCGGCCTCGACCCTCGGCGGCGGCACGACCTATAATCCGGCCACCGGCACGCTGTCCGGTTTCAGCCAGACTATCAATCCGGTCAGCAACACCGGCGCGGTCGGTGCGGCAGCCGCGCAGACGACGGTCGCAGGCGCGCTGAACCAGTTGAACACCAACACCTCCAACCTGGCCAATATCGCGGTCAAGTATGATGCTCCCGGTGGCAGCAAGATCACGCTTGGGGCGACCGGCGGCGCGGGAGCGCCGGCCGGTGGCGTGACGATCACCAACCTGGCCAATGGCGCGGTGACCGCGGCCTCCACCGACGTCGTCAACGGTTCGCAGCTCTTTGCCGTTCAGCAGACGGCCAACAAGGGCTGGAATGCCAATACGGCAGCGGTCGCCGGCAGCACCGGTACGGTTTCGGGCAGCGCGCTCACCAATATCGCGCCGGGCGGCACCGTGACCTACCAGGCCGGCAACAACATCGCGATCACGCAGACCGGCAACGCCATCGCCATCGCCACCTCGATGACGCCGACCTTCACCAGCGTCACGGCCGGCAATTCCAAGCTCGACACCACCGGCCTCACCATCACGGGTGGGCCGAGCGTGACGACGGCCGGCATCAACGCGGCCAGCAAGGCGATCACCAATGTGGCCGCCGGCACCAATGCCACCGACGCGGTCAATCTGAGCCAGCTCAACACGGTCGCCACGTCGGTGACGAACCTGGGCAATAACGTCAACAATCTGGGCAATTCGGCCGCCTCGACCATCGGCGGCGGCACGACCTTCAACACCGCCACTGGCACGCTGTCGGGCTTCAGCCAGGGCATCAAGGCCGTCGATGCCAAGGGCAATGCGGCGGCCGCCACCACGAACTACACGACGGTCGCCGGTGCGCTGACGCAGCTCGACACCAACACCACCAATCTCGCCAATGCCGCGGTGAAGTATGACGACCCGGCGGTGAAGAACAAGATCACGCTGGGCAATGCCGGCACGCCGGTGACGATCACCAATGTCGCCAATGGTGCGTTGACCACGACCTCGACCGATGCGGTCAATGGCTCGCAACTCCTCGCCGTGCAGCAGACCGCGAACAAGGGCTGGAACCTCTCCACCAACAAGGGGGCGACCACCAGCAACATCGCGCCCGGCGGCACGGTCGATCTCAACAATTCCGATGGCAATGTCGTCATCACCCAATCGGGCCCGAACGCCACCTTCAACCTGGCGAGCAATCTCGCCATCGCCAGCAGTGTCACCGTCGGCAACTCCAAGCTCGACACCACGGGCCTCACCATCGCTGGCGGGCCGAGCGTGACGACGGCCGGCATCAATGCCGCCGGCAAGGCGATCACCAGTGTCGCGGCCGGCACCAATGCCACCGACGCTGTCAATCTGAGCCAGCTAAACACGGTCGCCACATCGGTGACGAACCTCGGCAACAACGTCAACAACCTCGGCAATTCGACGGCCAGCAATCTCGGTGGCGGCTCGACCTATAATCCGGCGACGGGCACGGTGAGCGCACCGAGCTACAATATCGGCGGCACCACCTACAACAATGTCGGCAACGCCTTCAATGCGGTGAACACCTCCGTGACGGCGTTGCAAACCGATGCGCTGCAGTGGAACAAGACGCTCGGTGCGTATGATGCCAGCCATGGCAGCGGTTCGCCGCAGAAGATCACCAATGTCGCCAATGGCGCGGTGACCGCGGCCTCCACCGACGCCGTCACCGGCCAGCAGCTCTTCGACGTGCAGCAGACCGCCAGCAAGGGCTGGAACGCCAATACGGGCACGGTTGCCGGCAGCACCGGCACGGCTTCGGGCAGTGCCTCGACCAAGATTGCGCCCGGCGATACCGTGACCTACCAGGCCGGCAACAACATCGCGATCACGCAGACCGGCAACACCATCGCCATCGCCACCTCGATGACGCCGACCTTCACCAGCGTCACGGCCGGCAATTCCAAGCTCGACACCACCGGCCTCACCATCACCGGCGGTCCCAGCGTCACCACGGCCGGCATCAACGCCGCCAGCAAGGCGATCACCAATGTCGCCGCCGGCACCAACGCCACCGACGCAGTCAATCTCAGCCAGCTCAACACCGTGTCGACCTCGGTGACCAATCTCGGCAACAACGTCAACAATCTGGGCAATTCGACCGCCTCGACCATCGGCGGCGGCACGACCTTCAACACCGCCACTGGCACGCTGTCCGGCTTCAGCCAGGGCATCAAGGCCGTCGATGCCAAGGGCAATGCGGCGGCCGCCACCACGAACTACACCACGGTCGCCGGTGCGCTGACGCAGCTCGACACCAACACCACCAATCTCGCCAATGCCGCGGTGAAGTATGACGACCCCGCGGTGAAGGACAGGATCACGCTCGGCAATGCCGGCACGCCGGTGACCATCGGCAATGTCGCCAATGGCGTGGCGGCCACTGACGCGGTCAATGTCAGCCAGCTCGACGCGGTCAGCCAGACCGCGAACAAGGGCTGGAACCTCTCCACCAACAAGGGCGCAAGCACCAGCAACATTGCGCCGGGCGGTACGGTCGATCTCAGCAATACGGACGGCAATGTCGTGATCGGCCAGTCCGGGCCGAACGCGACCTTCGACCTTGCCTCCAACGTGAAGATCGCCAACAGCCTGTCCGTCGGCGCGGTGACGATCGATACGACCAGCGTAGTGGTGGGTGCGTCCAAGCTCGACGCGACCGGCCTGACGATCACAGGCGGGCCGAGCGTGACGACTGCCGGTGTCGATGCCGGGGGCAAGAAGATCACCAACGTCGCCAATGGCGACGTGACGGCGACCTCGACCGATGCGGTCAACGGTTCGCAGCTCTTCGCCGTGGTCGGCAATGCCACCGCCAATGCGGTGCAGTATGACGACGCCACCAAGACCAAGATCACCCTTGGTGGTGCCGGCGCGACGCAGCCGACCCAGATCACCAATCTCGCCAATGGCGCGGTTGCGGCAGGTTCGACCGACGCGGTCAACGGCTCCCAGCTCTATGACGTGCAGCAGACCGCCAACAAGGGCTGGAACCTGACCGCCAACGGCGCCAACTCCTCCAATGTGGCCCCCGGCAGCACGGTCGACCTCAACAACACCGACGGCAATCTCGCCATCACCAAGACCGGCAACGCCGTCACTTTCAACCTGTCCAAGGATGTCACGGTCGACAGCGTCACGGCCGGCAATTCCAAGCTCGACACCAGCGGTCTCACCATCGCGGGCGGGCCGAGCGTGACGACGGCCGGCATCGATGCCGGCAACAAGGCGATCACCAATGTGGCCGCCGGTACCAATGCCACCGACGCGGTCAATCTGAGTCAGCTCAACAGCGTCTCCACCTCGGTGACGAATCTCGGCAACAACGTCAACAATCTCGGCAATTCGACCGCTTCGACCATCGGGGGTGGCACGACCTACGATCCCAACACGGGCACGCTATCAGGCTTCAGCCAGACCGTGACGGCTGTCGACGACAAGGGCAATGCCGGGACTGCGAGCAAATATGACACGGTCGGCGGTGCGCTGACCCAGCTCGATACCAACACCACCAACCTCGCCAATGCCGCGGTAAAGTATGACGACCCGGCGGTGAAGGACAGGATCACGCTCGGCAATGCAGGCACACCGGTGACCATCGGCAATGTCGCCAACGGTGTGGCGGCGAATGATGCGGTCAATGTCAGCCAGCTCCAGGCCGTGGGCAACAATGCCAATGCCGGGTGGAACCTGTCGACAGGCGGCGATACCGCGGGCAAGAGCAATGTCGGTCCCGGCGGCACGGTGGATCTGAGCAACACCGACGGCAATATCGTCATCGCCCATAACGGCCCGAATGCCACCTTCGATCTCGCCAAGAGCATCACGCTGGACAGCGTCACGGCGGGCGGCAACACGCTCGACGCCACCGGCTTGACCGTGGGCAACACCACGGTGACCACCGACGGTCTCACCATCACCGGTGGGCCCAGCGTGACCACCGCAGGCATCGACGCAGGCAACAAGAAGGTCACTAATCTCGCCGACGGCAGTGATCCCAATGATGCGGTCAATTTCAGCCAGCTCAACACCGTCGCGACGTCGGTGACCAATCTCGGCAATAACGTCAACAATCTCGGCTCGACGACGGCCTCGACGCTGGGCGGTGGGGCAAGCTATGATCCTGCTACCGGCAAGATCGCTAATTTCAGCCAGAACGTCACGGCTGTTGACGGCAAGGGCAATGTCGGTGCCAGCACGGCCTATACGACGGTGGCCGGGGCGCTGACGCAGCTCGACACCAACACCACCAACCTCGCCAATGCGGCGGTGAAGTATGACGATCCTGCCACCAAGGACAAGATCACCCTGGGCAATGCCGGCACGCCGGTGACCATCGGCAATGTCGCCAACGGTGTGGCGGCCAATGATGCGGTGAATGTCAGCCAGCTCCAGGCCGTGGGCAACAATGCCAATGCCGGCTGGAACCTGTCGACCGGCGGCGATACCGCGGGCAAGAGCAATGTCGGTCCTGGCGGCACGGTGGATCTGAGCAACACCGACGGCAATATCGTCATCGCCCATAACGGCCCGAACGCCACCTTCGACCTCGCCAAGAGCATCACGCTGGACAGCGTCACGGCGGGTGGCAACACGCTCGATGCCACCGGCTTGACCGTGGGCAACACCACGGTGACGACGAACGGCCTGACCATCACGGGCGGGCCGAGCGTCACCGCCACGGGCATCGATGCCGGCAGCAAGGCGATCACCAATGTCGCAGCCGGCACCAACGCTACCGACGCGGTGAATGTCGGCCAGTTGCAGACGGTCAGCAATGCCGCCGGCAATCTCGGCAATTCGACGGCGTCGACCCTGGGGGGCGGCACGACCTATGACCCGGCGACCGGCACGCTGTCGGGCTTCAGCCAGACCGTCACGGCGATCGATGGCAAGGGCAATGTCGGCACGACCACGGGCTACACCACGGTGGCCGGCGCGCTGACGCAGCTCGACACCAACACCACCAACCTCGCCAATGCTGCGGTGAAGTACGATGATCCCGCGGTGAAGGACAAGATCACGCTCGGCAATGCCGGCACGCCGGTGACCATCGGCAATGTCGCCAATGGCGTGGCGGCCAATGATGCGGTGAATGTCAGCCAGCTCCAAGCCGTGGGCAACAATGCCAATGCCGGCTGGAACCTGTCGACCGGCGGAGACACCACAAACAAGAGCAATGTCGGCCCCGGCGGCACGGTGGATCTGAGCAACACCGACGGCAATATCGTCATCGCCCATAGCGGTCCGAACGCGACCTTCGACCTTGCCAAGAGCATCACGCTGGACAGCGTCACGGCAGGCGGCAACACACTCGATGCCTCCGGCTTGACCGTGGGCAACACCACGGTGACGACGAACGGCCTCATCATCACGGGCGGGCCTAGCGTGACGATCGCCGGTATCGATGCCGGCGGCAAGAAGATCACCAATGTCGCCAATGGCGACGTGACGGCGACCTCGACCGATGCGGTCAATGGCTCGCAGATCTTCAGCCTAGGCAATTCGATGGCAAGCGGCCTTGGCGGCGGCTCGAGCTTCGATCCCAGCAGCGGCACGGTGATCACCAGTCTGAATTACGGTGGCAGCACCTTCACCTCGGTGCAGAGCGTGCTCGACAAGATCGGCGGCTCCATCAATGGCGGCGGCATCAAATATTTCCATACCAATTCGACAGGGCCGGACTCCGTTGCCAGCGGGCAGGATTCGATCGGTATCGGACCGAGTTCCGTGGCGAGCGGCGGCGGTTCTATTGCCATGGGCAATGGTGCGCAGTCGAGCGGCAAGAATGCGATCGCGACCGGCACCCAGGCCAACGCGAGCGCAGACAATGCCATCGCCACCGGCAATGCCGCCGAGGCGAGTGGTACGTCGTCGGTTGCTATGGGTAATGGTGCGCAGTCGAGTGGCAACAATTCTATCGCGACCGGCACCGGGGCGGAGGCTATTGGCAACAATTCTATGGCGTCGGGTACCGGCGCGAAGGCCAGCGCAGATGGTGCAATCGCCAGTGGAAATGGAGCGGAGGCCAGCGGCACCGATTCCATCGCGACCGGCACAGGCAGTAAGGCAACCCAGACCAACTCGGTTGCCATGGGTGCGGGTGCTGACACCTCGAGCGGCCAAGCCGGAGACGTCGCGTTGGGCGCAGGCTCGAAAACCTCTACCGTGGTGCAGACCAGTAGCGGTACGGTCAACGGCACGACCTATAATTATGCTGGTGGCGCGCCGACCAGCACAGTCAGCGTCGGCTCGGTCGGCAATGAGCGTACGGTGACGAATGTCGCTGCCGGCCAGGTGACCGCGACCTCGACCGATGCCGTCAACGGTTCGCAGCTTTATGCAACCAATCAGGAGATCGGCAAGGTCGGCCAGCAGGTTGCCAATCTGGCAGAGAATGCCGTGCAGTACGATGCGGGTACCGACAAAGGCAGCATCACCTTGGGCGGGGCCAATGGCACGACGATCACCAATGTTGCCAACGGGGCAGTGAGCGCGACGTCTTCGGATGCGGTGAACGGTTCACAGCTCTATGACGTGCAGCAGCAGGCCAATAAGGGGTGGAATCTGAGTACAGCTGGCGAGACCTCGAAGGCAAGCAACGTCGCGCCGGGGGCTACGGTCGATTTCAGCAGTGCCGATGGCAATATGGTGATTAGCAAGACTGTCACTCAGACTGGTGACGTCAATGTACAATACGCTTTAGCGAATGACGTCAAAGTCGCTAACTCGATCTCCGTAGGCGGTACTGGCGGTCCGACCATCGACAAGAGTGGTATGGTGATCGGTCAAACGCAACTCACCAGCGATGGCTTATCGTTTGCCGGCGGCGGCCCAAAAGTTAGTGCAAGCGGTATCGATGGAGGTGGAAAGGCGATCACAGGGGTCGCTCAAGGCACGCTCTCGACGACTTCGACGGATGCGGTGAACGGTTCGCAGCTTTATGCGACCAATCAGAACGTTCAGAATCTGGCTAATCAGATCAATAATTTCGGCGGCAGCATCGCCAATCTGCAGAGCCAGGTGTCCAACAACCTCAAGGAAGCTCGGCAGGGCATCTCCCAGGCCATGGCGGCCTCGGCTTTGCGCTACGACGACAGGCCGGGCAAGGTCTCGGCCGCGGCAGGCATGGCGGTCTATCACCGCCAGGTCGGCCTCGCCGCCGGCCTGGGCTGGACCTCGGAGGACGCCAAGTGGCGCGCCAATATCGCCGGCACCTATTCGGCGGGCGGCCGCAAGCCGGACTTCGGCGTGATGGGCGGCCTGTCCTACACCTTCAATTGACGGGGACGGCGTCGCGCCCTGTCGACACGAGGCCCCGGGAAACCGGGGCCTTTGCCTGTGCGGGGGCAGCGGCTTAGCAGAGAGTGGCGAGATCCTGCCTGAGGCGGATGGCCTGGCCGCCCGCCAGCGCCGTATCCAGCAGGGCATGGCTCTCCTGCCAGATCGGCACGGCCCGCGCCAGCAGCGACCGCCCCGCCGCGGTAAGCGCGAGCAGGCGGGATCGCCGGTCCGCCGGATCGCGCAATATCTGAACGAGGCCGCGGGCCTCGAGCCGCTTGAGGGCGGCGGTGAGGGTGGTGCGATCCATGGCCAGCAGTGCCGCCACCGGCCCCATCGGCGGCGGGGCAGGGCGGTTGAGCGCCATTAGCAACGAGAACTGGCTGTTTGTCAGCCCGACCGGACGCAGGGCGTCGTCGAAGCGGCGAGCCAGTGCCCGCGCCGCGCGCTGGACGTGCAGGCACAGGCAGGTATCGCGCACGAGCAGGGTCGTCGCGAAGGGAACGAGGGTTTCCTGCGTGCCCTCCGCGTCCGGGGGATCTGCCTCATCGAGGCCCGGCTGGGATGAAAAGCGCCGATGATCGGTGTGTTTTGACATGCACTAATAATGTTGATATCAACCTATTTAGTCAAGCAATTCAGAATCCGCTATCCAAGAACTTCTGCAGGGAGGTCGACATGCCAGCTCATCAGGTCGTGTCTCGGGAAGAATGGCTGACGGCGCGCAAGGCGCTGCTGATCAAGGAGAAGGAAGCGACGCGGGCACGCGACCGGCTGAATGCCGAGCGCATGGCGCTGCCTTGGGTCAAGGTCGACAAGGCCTATCTTTTCGACACGCCCCAGGGGCGGCGTACGCTCGCCGAGTTGTTCGAGGGCCGCAGCCAGCTGATCGTCTACCATTTCATGCTGGGCCCCGACTGGGATGCCGGCTGCACCGGCTGCTCCTTCCTGGCGGATCATCTCGACGGCGCCGTGGCCCATCTCAACCACCACGACGTCACGCTCACCGCCGTCTCGCGGGCGCCGCTTGCCAAGATCGAGGCCTACAAGGCGCGCATGGGCTGGCGCTTTCCCTGGGCGTCGGCCTTCGGCAGTGATTTCAATTTCGACTATCACGTCTCCTTCAGCCGGGAGGACCTGGCGGGCGAGGAGATCGTCTATAATTTCACCAGCCAGCCGAGCGCCCAAGGCCATGACGAATTGCCCGGGCTGAGTGCCT
This sequence comes from Labrys neptuniae, assembly GCF_040797145.1. NCBI lineage: Bacteria > Pseudomonadati > Pseudomonadota > Alphaproteobacteria > Hyphomicrobiales > Xanthobacteraceae > Labrys > Labrys neptuniae. Next base: position 127,821 of record NZ_JBFNQD010000008.1, read on the forward strand.
TCTACAAGGACGAGCAGGGCGAGGTGTTTCACAGCTATTCGAGCTATGCCCGCGGTCCGGAGGAACTGATCGGCACCTTGATGATCCTCGACCGCGCACCCAAGGGACGGAACGAGGCTTCGACCATGGATTTCGTGCGGCGGCATGACGAATACGAGGACAAGCCCGCTGCACATGGCTGCTGCAGCTGACACCCGTTTCGATGGCTATCGCCAAGGGGCTGTGATCGGGCCGCCATGGTCTCGGCCTATCGTCCCCTGCCAAGAAATCTGATCCGCAATCTGATCCGAAACCGACATCAAAGGGAGCCCGTCATGTCCGTCACGCATGGAAGCTTTGTCTGGTACGAACTGATGACCACGGATGTGAAGGCGGCGGCGGCCTTCTATAGCGCCGTGCTGGGCTGGGATGCGGCCGATTCCGGTATGCCGGGCCTCACCTACACGCTGTTTTCCAACAAGGGCGCGCTCGTGGCCGGCCTCATGGACATTCCGCCCGATGCTGCCGCCCGCAATGTGCCGCCGAACTGGACCGGCTTCGTGGCCGCTGACGACGTCGATGTCTCCGCGGCCGAGGTGGTGAAGCTCGGAGGCCAGGTTCATCGTGCGCCGGATGACATTCCGGGCGTCGGCCGCTTTGCCATTGCCGCCGATCCCTATGGAGCCGTGTTCGGCCTGTTCAAGGGGCAGGGGGAGCCGCCGGAAATGCCGGGCCTGGGCACGCCGGGCCATATCGCCTGGCGGGAACTGCATGCCGGCGACGGGCCTGGCGCCTTCGAGTTCTATTCCAGGCTGTTCGGCTGGGAGAAGCACCAGGGCCTCGATATGGGGCCGATGGGGGTCTATCAGCTCTATGGCCAGAACGGCACCGATTATGGGGGCATGATGACCCGCACCAAGGACATGTGCGGGCCGATGTGGGTCTACTACATCCAGGTCGACAATATCGACGAGACGGCCAAGCGCGTCACAGACAATGGCGGCAAGATCCTGATGGAGCCGATGGAAGTGCCCGGTGAGATGTGGGTGATCCAATGCCGTGATCCGCAAGGGGCCCTGACGGCGATGGTCGGGCCGCGTTCCTGATCGTGCCCGCTAACGCGAATGATGGCGAGGCCCCGGAAGCGATGACGGGGCCTTTGTCATGCGCCACCATGTCCTTGTTTAATTTGTAAGACAAGAATTGGCCCAATTTGTAAGACAAGAACTTGCCTCACCTCGGCAAAGGCCTTATCGCTAGGCTGAGAAACGGCGGATTCGAGCCGTCTTCGGGCCCGGAACGGGCATCATGAGACAAAAGATGCGGTGCGATGCGCGAGGCTTCGGCTGGGTGTTTTCGGTCGCGGGGAAATGACGAGGCGAGGCGATGAAAGTCCTGATCCTGGGTGCGGCCGGCATGGTGGGCCGCAAATTGCTGGAGAGCATGAGCCGCGACGGCAAGCTTGGCGGCAAGTCCGTCAGCGAAGCATTGCTCAGCGACGTCGTGCTGCCCCAGGTCCCAGCCGGTTTGCCGTTCGCCTGCAGCGCCAGCCAGGACGATCTGCCGGTGCCCGGTACGGTCGAGCGTCTGATCGGCACTCGTCCCGATGTGATCGTCCATCTTGCCGCCATCGTCTCGGGTGAGGCGGAGGCCGATTTCGACAAGGGTTATCGCATCAACCTGGAAGGCACCCAGCGTCTGTTCGAAGCGATCCGCCAGGCCCATGGCGATGCCCGGCCGGGCGAGGGCTATTATCCGCGCGTGATCTTCTCCTCCTCCATTGCCGTGTTCGGCGCGCCCTTCCCGGAGCGTATCGGCGACGAGTTTTTCAACACGCCCCTGACCTCCTATGGCACGCAGAAGGCGATCGGCGAGCTGCTGCTGGCCGATTACAGCCGCCGTGGCTTCTTCGACGGCATCGGCATCCGCCTGCCGACCATCGCGGTGCGCCCCGGCAAGCCCAACAAGGCAGCCTCGGGCTTCTTCTCGGGCATTCTGCGCGAGCCGCTGAATGGGCAGGAAGCCATCCTGCCGGTCTCGGACGATGTGCGCCATTGGTTTGCCAGCCCGCGCTCGGCGGTCGGCTTCCTCCACCATTCAGCGGCGATCGACACGGCCCGCCTGGGCGCGCGCCGCAATCTTTCCATGCCCGGCCTCTCCGCAACGGTGGCCGAGGAGATCGAGGCCCTGCGCCGGGCCGCCGGTGACAAGGCCGTGGCGCTGATCAAGCATCAGCCCGATCCCGTGATCGAGAAGATCGTGGCGGGTTGGCCGCGCGACTTCGACACGGCGCGTGCCCTCGAACTCGGCTTCGTCGCCGATCGCGACATGGACGCCATCGTGCAGGCCCATATCGAGGACGAGCTTGGCGGCAAGCTGCCGGCCCTCTGAGCAGGCGCTTTCCTGGAGCATCGTACCGAAAAGTGAATGCCGATTTTCGGTAAAAACGATGCAGCAACAATAGTCCATGGCGTGGGATCTGACTTCGAAAATCAGATCCCACGCCATGGATCTGCCTGCCTGCCGGAGCTTCTCGTTCCAATGCATTTTGCGATTTGGTGATTTCGCCAGACCGCAAAACGCTTTAGGTCTTGGCGCTATCCTTCGATCCATTCCATTCCCTGAGAGTTCCCTCGGCATGTCCGCACCCGATCTTCTGATGCCCAAGCCCATGCTTGCCCAAACGGTCGAGGCCTTGGATCAGGCCTTTACCGTGCACAAGCTCTGGCTGGCGGATGATCCCGACGCGGTGCTGGCGAGGATCGCCGACCGGGTGCGCTTCCTCGCAGCTGGCGGCCATGCCCATGTCGACGAAGCGCTGATCGCCGCTTTACCCAAGCTCGAAATCATCGCCAATTTCGGCGTCGGCTATGATTCCGTCGATGCCGCCGCGGCGGCACGGCATGGCGTCGTCGTCACCAACACGCCCGAAGTCCTCAACGAGGACGTCGCCGATCTCGCCATGGCCTTGCTGCTGGCGACCATCCGCGAAGTACCGCAGGCCGACCGCTTCCTGCGGCAGGGCAAATGGCTGAGCGAAAACTATCCATTGACGCCGGCGACGCTGCGCGGGCGCACGCTCGGTATCGTCGGCCTGGGGCGGATCGGCAAAGCCATCGCCCGCCGCGCCGAGGCCTTCGGCCTGAAGATCGCTTATTACGGGCGCCGGCGCCAGGCGGATGTCGCCTATGCCTACCACTCCAGCGTGAAGGCGCTGGCGGAGGCGGTGGATACACTGATGATCATCGTCCCCGGCGGGGCGGAGACGCGCCATCTGGTCGATGCCGAGGTGCTCAAGGCGCTCGGCCCCGACGGCGTGCTGATCAATGTCGCCCGCGGTTCTGTCGTCGACGAGGGCGCCCTGATCGAGGCGCTGCGCAATCGCACCATTCTCGCGGCGGGGCTCGACGTCTTCGCCGACGAACCGCAGGTGCCTGAAGCGCTGGTGGCGCTCGACAATGCGGTGCTGCTGCCGCATGTCGGCTCGGCCACCATTCACACCCGCCGGGCCATGGGCCAGCTGGTGGTCGACAATCTCGTCTCCTGGCGCGATGGCAAGGGGCCGCTGACGCCGGTGTCCGAGACGCCCTGGCCCCGAGAGAAGGCCTGACGGCCGTCAGCTTCAGCCATAGACAAGACAAGCAAGCACCGCCGGACCATCGGTCCGGCGGTGCTTGCTTGTGTCTGATGCGGAGAGATTTCTCGTCTCGTTGCATGGCATGCCGCCCGCAAGCAAAACGGGATACCGGATAGGAATTTTTCCGAACTCATTCCGGCATCGATGTGCGGGGGCGGTGGATCGGTAAGTCTTATATTACCACATGGAAACTGATTGGCCTGCAATGACGGGCTTGTGGTGTCTTTTGCTAAGAGATAGAGGTTTCGTGTATTAATTTTATGTGTTCCAATTATAAAACACCGAAATAAACTTATATTTTGTTGGTATATTAATTCGATATACCCTTAAGGGTAGTCGATTCTTTGGTGTAAGCTACGATGCTCTGGATGTGTCTTTTGAGTGACACATATTCGCCAAAATGTTTTCTGTCGGTGCCAAGGTAGAAAAACTCTATTGTGGCGCTTTCTAGAATATCGCACCTTCATTGCGACGATTCACGTGGCGGCCAAGTGCTTTCCAAGCATGCGCCAAGTTCGGTCGGCTGTTGCGAGTGGGGTGTCATGACAAGAAGTCCCCTCGTGCAAGTAAAATAATGTCCCGGAGGGGGTTTTGATGACGATTAAATCCGCACTTCTCGGCGCTGCTGCAGGCATCGCCGCCATCGGCGCCGCCCAGGCTGCCGACCTGCCCATGACCAAGGGCGAGGCCGTCGAATATGTGAAGGTCTGCTCGGCTTTCGGTCCCGGCTTCTTCTACATCCCGGGCTCTGACACCTGCCTGAAGATCGGCGGCGAGATCCGCGCCGATTATCGCGCGTTTGGCGGCGACCGGGTGGGCATCAATACGGCTCCGACATCCATCAACAATGTCTTGACCAATGTTGGGCAGAACCGGAATGATGATCGCTCGGCCTTCAACACGCAGGCCCGTATCTGGTTCGACGCCCGCACCGAGACCGATTGGGGCGTGCTGCGCTCCTACTTCCAGATCAATGCCGACTCTCATCCGATTTCGGCTCAAGGTCGTGGCGGCACCTACAACGGCAACACCTTCACGATCGACAAGGCCTTCATCCAGTTCGGTGGCCTGACCGCTGGTTACGCCCATTCGTTCTTCGGCTTCTACGACAACGAGTATGGCGATACGATCTGGGCACCCTACTACGCAGAAACCAGCACGGTTAACCTGCTCGCCTACACCGCTCAGTTCGGCGGTGGCTTCAGCGCCACGCTGTCGATCGAAGATGGCCGCGACCACCGTGTCAACGACGTTGGCTTGGATAGCACGGTCCTCGGCTTCGGTAACAGCGTGGACATCAATCTGCAGGGCGGGCAACAGCTTCCGGACGTCGTTGGTCAGTTGCGCTATGATGCAAGTTGGGGATCCTTGGCCGTCCAAGGAGCTCTCCACCAGCTGCGCTCGCCCGAGACTATCGACGGGACGGTGACGTCGAGCGGCGACACTGACACTTTTTCCATCCCGACGACACACGACAACAAGTACGGCTTTGCTATTGGCGGTACTGCCCTCATTAAAATACCGGTCATCGACGGCGGCCATTTTATCGTTGAAGGTCAGTATGCCGATGGCGCCACCGAGTATCTCGGTGTCAAGAACAGCCTGGGCACGCTCATCGGCTTGTCGGACCTCTTCCCCTCGTCGATCGGGCCCGGAGGTATCTCGGGCTATGACACGACCAAGGGCTGGTCGATCGTGGCCGAACTCGGTGGCAATATCACGCCGCAGCTCAACGCCAATCTGGTGGGCAGCTACATCGACGTGAAGGCTGACGGCATTCTGCGAAATGTTGCCCCGGGTATCGATATCTCGCTCAAGGAATACTCCATCGCGGGCAATCTGACCTATACGATCGTCAAGGGCCTCTCTGTGGCAGGCGAAGTATCCTATACCCACACCAAGCAGGAAGTTGGCATCGGGCCGCTCGGGTCTTTGGATGGCTCCGCTAACTCCTGGCAGGGTGGTGTTCGCCTGAAGCGCACCTTCTGATCCGAACGAAACGATCTGAGAGCGGGGCCTGGCGTGAGCCGGGCCCCGCTTGGCCTATTGTGCTTGCGGTCTTGAAGTTGTGCTGTGCGTTTTGGCAACGTCCTCAAGAAATTGTGATGTTACGAATTTGATCTGTAACGCTGAATGCATTCCGGTATGGTAACGTATATTGGAGTGCCTTACGTATAGCAGTTGAAGTCCAGTGCATTTTGCGGAGTCTTCCCGGTTCTGGAGAAGTCGCGATGAAATATTTGAGAATGTTTGCTGAAAGAGTTCCAGGCAATGTAGCGCGATCTCACCAGGCGTGAAGTGAGTGAAGAAATGCAGGAAAGAGCGAGCCGTCCCTTCCAGAAGAACTCCACATCGCTCCAGATCGATTGGAAGCGATTTGGCGACGATTTGCGGAATGCGCGCGCCGCGCGCGGGCTGACCTATCGACAGTTCGGCGCACTTACGGGTGTGACCTTCAGTACGCTGGCGCGGCTCGAATCCTCCTACCTGCCCTGCAATGCCGAAACCTTCATGACGCTGGCGGTGGAAATGGGGCGTGATCCCCTGGCCTATGCGATCCGCGGCAATGCCAGCGCGAGCGGTGTGCTCGCCCAGGAGACGGATGCTGCGTGATTGAGGTGCTGCGAAAGCAGGACCAAGCATGCGCTGTTGCTGGAGCGGTAAAGCTGGTAGGGTCGCGCATCCTTCTCGCCGATTTGTCGCTTCATGCTCGATCGTTCCACGCCGGTTCCCCTTTATTTTCAGCTCGCCGAAACCCTGAGGGCCGGAATTTCGCAAGGCCTCTACGCCGCGGGTGAGAGACTTCCTTCCGAACATGAGCTGTGTGCCCGTTACGACATCTCGCGTAGCGTCGTGCGCCAGGCCCTGCAGTCGCTGGCGCTGCAGGGATTGATCGAGACCGAGCGCGGCCGTGGTGCCTTCGTGCGCGAACGCAGGGTGCCGATCAATCTAAGCCAGCGCCTCGACCCGCTGCGGGAGGATCTGGCGCGGGCCGGCTTCAAGCTGAGCACGAAGATCCTGGCGCAGCGCCTGATCGAGGCCCCTGCGGCCATCGCCGAGCGCATCGGTGATGCCAGGGCCGTGCTGATCGAGCGCCTGCGCTATGCCGATGGCGAGGTGCTGCTTCTGGTGCGCAACTATCTGCCCTATGGCCGTGTGCCGGGATTGCTGACCTATCCCGGCCTCGACCAGGTCTCGCTCTACGAATGCCTCGAGCGGGATTTCGGCGTCATCGTCTCCAGCGGGCAGCGCACCGTGGAGATCGGCACGGCCGATGCCGAGATAGCCGGTCATCTCGGTCTCGATCCGGGGTCGCATGTGCTCTTCAACCGCGAACTGACCTATGACCAGGAAGGCAGGCCGGTGGAATATTACGAATCCTGGCACCATCCCGATCGCACGCGCCTGACCATCGAACTGCATCGGGCGCGCTGACGTCCTTCTCAGGTGCCGACCGCCAGCAGCGCCCTGGCCCTTGCCGCCACCGCCTCGGCCGTGAGGCCGAAATGCCGGTAGAGCAGCGGGCCGGGCGCGCTTTCCCCGAAGGCGTCGATGCCAACAACCGCGCCGGGGCCGCGCAGGAACTGATACCAGTAGATCGACGAGGCCGCTTCGATGAACAGGCTCGGCAGGCCCGGCGGCAGGACGGCGTCGCGATAGGCTGTCGGCTGCTCTGCAAAGATGTTCGCGTTGGGGATCGATACTACCCGGGCATGGATCCCCTCGGCCGCGAGATGCGTCACCGTTTCGGTGATGAGTCCGAGCTCGGAGCCGGTTCCGGCAAGGACGAGATCGGGGCGCCGCGCCGGTTCCGAGAGGACATAGCCGCCGCGCCGGATCGCCTGCCGGTGTTCCCCGCTGTGCGCGATGGCTGAGCCGTCCTGGCGGGCCGCGACGATGACGCTGGGACCCTCGCGGCCCACCGCGTCTTCCCAGGCGAGCAGCGCTTCGAGCTCGCTGCCGGGGCGCCAGAGCGACAGGCCGGGAATGGCGCGCAGGGCAAGGAGCTGTTCGGCCGGCTGGTGAGTCGGGCCGTCCTCGCCGACCCCGATGGAATCATGCGTATAGAGAAAGATCGCCTTCAGCTTCATCAGGGCTGCAAGGCGCACGGCGTTGCGGGCATAGTCGCTGAAGACGAGATAGGTCGAGCCAAAGGGGATCAGGCCGCCATGGGCTGCCATGCCGTTCATCACGGCGGACATGCCGAATTCTCGGACGCCGTAATGGATGAAATTGCCGGCGAAACCCCCCGGCAGGATCGACCTGGAAGCGGCGGTCCAGGCCAGGGTGGACTGGCTGAGGTCAGCCGAGCCACCGATCAGTTCCGGCAGCAGCGCGGTGAAGCGGGCGAGAACCTTGCTGGAAGCCTTGCGCAGAGGCTGGCGGGCTGGCGGTTCCGCCAGCAGGGCATCGGCATAGGCTGCCACGGCGGAAGCAAAAGCGACTGGTGCTTCGCCGGCCATGCGGCGCTGCAGCTCCGCGGCAAGATCCGGATGGGTCGCCCGGTAGCGGGCGAACAGGGCCTCCCAGGCTGCCTGCCTGTCTGCTCCGCGCTTGCGCGCATCCCAGCCGGCGCGGATGGGAGAGGGCACTTCATGCGGCGGATAGCGCCAGCCCAGCGCTTCGCGGGTTGCCGTGGCCTCGGCAGCGCCCAATGGGGCGCCATGAACTTCTTCCTTGCCCTGCTTGGTGGGCGCGCCGAAGCCGATAATGGTGCGACAGCAGATCAGGCTCGGCCTGTCATGCACGCCACGCGCTTCCTCGATCGCGGCCTCGACGGCGCCGGGGTCATGGCCGTCGACATCAGAGACCACGTGCCAGCCCAGCGCCCGGAAACGCGCCGGCGTGTCGTCGGCGAACCAGGCCCTGACGTCGCCGTCGATGGAGATGCCGTTGTCGTCATAGAAGGCGATCAGCCGGCCGAGACCGAGTGCGCCGGCGAGCGAAGCGGCCTCCTGCGCCACGCCTTCCATCAGGCAGCCATCGCCGACAAAGACGTAGGTGTGATGGTCGATGACGGGAAAATCGTCGCGGTTGAATTCGGCCGCGAGCTTGCGCTCGGCGAGCGCCATGCCGACGGCATTGGCGAAGCCCTGGCCGAGCGGCCCGGTGGTCGTCTCCACGCCGGGCGTGATGCCGTATTCGGGATGGCCCGGCGTCCTGGATCCAGGCTTGCGATGGGCCTTGAGCTCCTCGAGCGAGAGATCGTAGCCCGACAGATGCAGCAGGGAATAGATCAGCATCGCGCCATGGCCGTTCGACTGCACGAAACGGTCGCGGTCGATCCAGCTCGGGTCGGCCGGATTGTGCTTGAGGAAGCGATTCCATAGCACCTCGGCGATATCGGCCATGCCCATGGCGGTGCCGGGGTGACCGGTCCCGGCCGCCTCGATGGTATCGACGGTCAGGAAGCGGATGGCGTTGGCGAGGTCGCGCTGGGAGGGGGCAGGTCGTTCGTCGAAGCTCATGGCGTTTCCTGTGCGGTCGGCTGGTCCATTCAGGGCGAGCTGGTTTCGCTTCTTGTAATCCTGTCCGTACAAGTAGGCTGGACAACCGATGCTGTCAAACACGACCGCTCATGCGGGCCGGATGGCCTGCAGCGGTCACAGCGGCGGATGACCGCTTCTGCTGAGCCATCCTTACCCGAGGGACGACAGTCGTAATTCAACTGCTCGCAAAGACGCTGGGATATCGCCTGGACAACAGAACTTCGACTGTAACCCTATCCATGGTCCATAACAGTCTCTAGCCTTTCACGTAACGCCGCCAGGGATGCTCTTCGCGGAAACCCAGCAGCTCGCGGGCCTTCTTGTTGGACAGCAGCGTCTCGTATTCGCCGAGCGTGCCCTTGACCGGCACCTCGGGGTAGAAGCGGCGGAGCAGTTCGGCTGTCGGCAGATTGGACGAGGTCTCGTCGTTGACGGCATTGAAAACCTGGAAGCCGAGGCCCTCCTTCTCGATGGCGAGCCGGGTGATCTGGCCGAGGTCGCGCGCATCGATGTAGCTCCAGGCGATGCGCTTGCGAAAACCGGGATCGGCGAACCATTTGGGAAAGTTCTCGGTGTAGTCCTCGGGAATGATGACGTTGCCGATGCGCAGCGCGTAGATGTCGATGCCCTCGCGCAGGGCAAAGGCCCGGGCCGTCTTCTCGTTGACGACCTTGGAGAGGGCATAGCTGTCCATCGGGTCGACGTCATAGTCCTCGTCGAGCGGGAAATAGGTGGGATTGCGGTGCTCATGGGCGAAGACGACGCCATAGGTCGTCTCGCTCGAGGCAATCACGACCTTACGGATGCCGAGTTTGGTCGCCGCTTCGATGACGTTGTAGGTGCCGAGCGCATTGACGCGGAACACCTCGTTGTCAGGCACGATCATGATGCGTGGAATGGCGGCGAAATGGACGACGGCGTCGACCTTCTGCGGACGCAGCGAGGCGTCGAACTCGTGCGTGCCCATATAGCTCGACAGCGCATTGAAGACCTGGCCGGCATCGGTGATGTCGGCAATCAGCGTGCGAACGCGCGGATCGTCCAGCGGCTTGGTGTCGATGTTGAGCACCTCATAGCCGTGATCGAGGAGATCCTTCACGACATGGCGGCCGGCCTTGCCGCTGCCGCCGGTGAACATGATGCGCTTGGCCATTGTCCGCTCCCTCATCTTGTCATCGTATTTTGTATGACAATAGTGGGAGGAAGCCGAAGCGCAAGAGCAAGATTTTACCTTGGATTTGCGCCTCGGTAGGGGGAGTTATCCTGACGGTCGGGCCAAGCATGGCCGCCATCGGCATCACCCCTTCTTGATGATCACATAGCCGAGCACCAGCGAGATCGCGGTGGCGACATAGATCGAGAGCGACTGCTCGACGAAGCGCATCCAGAACAGATGGATGGCGATCAAGAGGACCACGGCGATGAAGCCGCGGTCGAAGCCGTTGGTGTGGATCGGCAGGAAGCCGGTCTTTTCGACGGGAGGCTTTTCGAGCTCTTCGTCCTGCTTGTCGAGATTGGCGAACTGGTTCATGGCCTCATCCCTTCACGGCGCCGAAGGTCAGGCCGGCGACGATATGGCGCTGAACCACGCCGAGGATCACCAGGGCGGGGATCAGCGTCAGCATGGCGGTGGCGGCAAGCTGGCCCCAATTGGTGCCGGTGACGGAGACATATTCGGCGAGCAGCGTGGTGATGGTGCGGGCCTCCACGCTGGTGAGGGTGGCGGCCAGGAGATATTCGTTCCAGGCGAAGATCCAGGTGAGGATCATGGTGACGGCGAGGCCCGGCCGGGCGAGCGGATAGATCACCTTGGCGAGAAGCTGGAAGGTCGAGGCGCCGTCGATGGTGGCGGCCTCGTCGAGTTCCTGCGGGATGGAATCGAGCACCGGCCGCAGCGTCCACACGGCGAAGGGCAGGTTGAACACGCAATAGAGCAGGACGAGGCCGATGCGCGTATCGAACAGTTTCCAGTCGCCGACGACGAAGACCTGCGTGTAGAGCAGGAACAAAGGCAGCAGGAACACCGCCGGCGGGGCCATGCGGTTGGTGATGGTCCAGAAGAAGACGTTCTCCTTGCCGACCAGCTTGTAGCGCGTCAGCGCATAGGTGGCGAGGAAGCCGAGCAGGGTCACAAGAAAGGCATTGGAAGTGGCGACGATGACCGAATTCAACATGTATTTCTGCAGGTTCGGGTCGGTCAGGGCGTTGGCGTAGTTGTCTGGGAAGAAGGAGGTCAACAGGAAGCTCGGCCGGCCGAAGAGCTCGACGCGGCTCTTGGCCGAGACCACGAACAGCCAGTAGATCGGCGCCAACGTGATCAGGCTGAGCACGATCCAGAGCAACAGGCTGACGAAGACATTGGGCTTGCGCATCACTCGGGCCTCCTGAGGTCGCGGCGGGCCACCAGGGCCGAATAGAGCAGCCAGCACATCACGATGGTGAGGTAGAGCACCAGCACGGACATGGCGCCGCCATAGCCGTAGTCCTTCTTGGGAAACACCACGCGGAAGATATAGAGGCCGACGAAGCGGGTGGCATCGCCAGGGCCCCCGGAGGTCAGCATGAAGATCTCGTCGAAGGTGCGCAACGCATCCATCAGGCGGATGAACACGGTGGCGAGAATGGCCGGCTTCAGCATCGGCAAAGTGATGTGCCAGAAGATCTGGAAGCGGCTGGCGCCGTCGATCTGCGCCTGCTCGAAGGGATCCTTGGGCAGGGACGACAGGGCGGCGAGCAAGGTCAGCGTCACCAGCGGCGTCCAGTGCCAGATATCCATGATCACCACGGCGGTGAAGGCCTGGTCGGAGAAGCGGCTGATGTTGAGGTCGTAGCCGAACCAGCTTCGAAGATAGCTCGGCAACGGGCCGAGGCCGGGCGTCAGCAGCAGACGCCAGATCGCGCCCACGGCGATCGGCGCGATCACCAGCGGCAAAGTATGGATGGTACGGAAGAAGCCCTTGCCCGGGAAGTCGCGCATGAAGAGCTGGGCGAGGAAATAGCCGAGCACGATCTCGCTGACCACGGCGAAGAAGCCGAATTTCAACGTGCCCCAGATCGACTTGAGGAAGTCGGTATCGAAGACCAAGGCCCGGAAATTGTCGAGCCCGTTGAAATGCATGGTCGGATCGGCAGCGAAGCTGTTCCACTGCGTGAAGGAGACCACCATCACGTAGATGAACGGCACGACACCGAACAGAGCGAGGATGAACAGGGTGGGTGCCAGCAGCAGCCAGCCGGTTGTCGACGATCGCATGAGGGTTCCTTCACCCGCGAGGCAAGAGGGATGCCGATCTCGAAAGCTACGGCACCTCGAGCAAGTGAGCGTTCAGGCGTGAACGCTCACTTGCTCCAACTCTTTGATCCAACGTGTCTTTGCGATTTGAAGTGTCTCGTTCAAATGGCGGCCCGCTTTGGATCGATGCGGCCTTTGTCATTGCCGGGCTTGGCCCGGCAATTCAGTCCCCACCTGGCCAGTACGCACCTGGCGAAGGTGCCTGGATGCCCGGGTCAAGCCCGGGCATGACAAAGGCCGACGTTCTTACTTGCGATAGCCCAGCTTTTTGAGTTCGGCTTCCGTCGTGGCCGCCATCTGGTCGAGGGCGTCGGAGGCGGAAAGGTCGCCCGTGATCGCCTTGTAGAAGATCGAGGCGGTCGCTTCACGCACCTGGGCGTGGAAGGGGTAGGGCGGGGCACCGGCAAAGAGCTTGCCGTCCTTCTTCATCAGCGAATAGTAGCCGTTGGTCTTCTCGTCCTGCGCCTTCACCTTGGGATCGTCATAGGTCGCGGTGTGGGTGATGCGCGAACCGGCGACGGCCCAATCGGCCTGGACGCTCTCCTGGGCGATATATTGCAGGAAGAGCAGGGCCGCTTCCTTGTTCTTGGAGGCATAGGAGATGCCGAAGGCACCGCCGTCATAATAGCCGATATAGCCCTTGCCGGCTTCCGCGGCCTCGATCACGCCGGGGGAGGTCGGCGGCAAGGCCACGCCGACCTTGCCCACCACCTTGGACTTGGAGGCATCGGTGGCGATCCAGGCGGCGTTCTCGCCATAGACGAGGCCCTGGGCCGCGCGTCCGGCTGCGAAGGTGGCGGCGACTTCGTCCCAGGTACTGGCGGTGGATTCGGGTGGCGCATCCGGCAGCAGGCTCAGCCAGTATTCCAGGGCCTTCTTGGCCTCGGGGCTGTTCATCGAGCCGCCATTGGCGACGGTGGCGGCATAGTTCTTGGAAGCGTCGATGCCCCAATTATAGACGCCGAAGGTCGGCGCAACGCTTTCGAAGAATTCGTACCAGGAGGCGGGGTGGCCGGTATTGGCCTGCACCGTCGAGCCCCACAATTCCTCGCCCTTGTCCTTGCCCCATTCGGTGAAGAAGTCGGCGATGGCCTTGTAGTCCTCATGGGTCTTGGCGGGCGCGAGATCCTTGCCGGTCTTCTTCTTGTAGGCTTCCTTCACCGCCGGATCATCGAACAGGTCCTTGCGATAGAGGTAGATCTTGATGAAGGCCTCCATCGGCACGCCGTAGAGGTCGCCCTTGTCGTCCTTGAAGTAGTTGGCGAAGCTGGTGAACTTCGCGGGATCGTAGTCGGGCGCCTTCAGCGCCGGCTTGTCGGCGAGGGTCTTGGTGATGTCGACCAGGAAGTTGCGGGCCAGATAGCTGTAGATGATGTCCTGCTCGATATAGACGAAGTCATAGACGCCGGTCTTGGCCTCCATGTCCTTGATCGCCTTGTCGTACATCTGGTCCCAGGAGGTGGCTTCGAACTCCACCTTGATGCCGGTGGCCTTGGTGAAGGCTGGGCCCAGCACGTTCTTCACATAGTTGGAGGGCGGCGTGCTCTCGGAAATGCCGTGGATGGTGACACCCTGGAGGTCCTTGGATGCGTCGGACCAGAAATCGGCATAGGCGGAGGTGGTGGCGAGCAGGACGCTGACCGTCAGTGCGGCGAGGCCGGCTCCTATCTTCCTGTACATCTGGTTTCTCCCTGGAAATGGCTTGTTTCTTATTGCCCGCGTGGCGACGGGATTGGCGCCGGAGCCACATCATAGGGGCGCCCTTCATTTTGTTGCGCATTTCCACAAACTGAGTCAATGGGCAAGGTCACGCGCAAGGTGAAGTTGTATGAAGAATCTTGCGCAAAGTCATCCCGAAAATGTGACGAACCTTCTCCATTGTGTGAAGAAGGTTCGTCGCACGCTGCCTGTCTGGGAGAATGAATGCCGTTGCCGGTCTCAATCGGGCAGAGGAATATGCTCGGCGCGATCGTCCGGTGGCAGATCGAACAGGCCCTGGCCCCAGTTCTGGGCCTGCCATTGCGCCTTGGCTTCCTCGATGCGTTCCTTCGAGGAGGCGACGAAGTTCCACCAGATATAACGTGGTCCGCCGAGGGTGGCGCCGCCCAAGATCATCAGGCGGGCGCCCCGGTCGCCGGCCGCAACCGTGATGGCGTCGCCGGGGCGGAAGACCATCATCTGCCCGGCCTCGAAATCCTGGCCGGCAATGGAGACGGAGCCTTGCGTGATGTAGAGGCCGCGATCCTCATGATTATCCGGCATGGGCAGTCTTGCGCCGGGAGAGAGGACGACGTCGCCGTAGAAGGTTTCCGAGAACATCGTCGCCGGCGCCTTCTCGCCATAGGCATTGCCGAGGATAAGCTTCACGCTGACGCCGTCGCTTTCGATCACCGGCAGAGTCTCCTTGCCGTGATGCTCGAACATCGGCGCCATGTCCTCGTGGGTTTCCGGCAGGGCGATCCAGGTCTGGATGCCGAACAGGCTGTTGGGACCGCGGCGGGCTTGCGCCGAGGTCCGTTCCGAATGGGTGACCCCGCGCCCGGCCACCATCCAGTTCAGGGCGCCGGGGTGGATGACCTGGTCGGTGCCCAGGCTGTCGCGATGGTGGAAATCGCCGCGATAGAGATAGGTGACGGTACCCAGGCCGATATGGGGATGCGGACGGACGTCGACGCCCTGGCCGGTCAGGAATTCGGCAGGCCCCGCCTGGTCGAAGAAGATGAAGGGGCCGACCATCTGGCGCTTGGGGGCGGGCAGGGCGCGGCGAACTTCGAAGCCGCCGAGATCGCGCGAACGCGGAACGATCAAGGTTTCGATCGCGTCGATGCCGATCGCGTCGGGGCAGCCGGGTGTCAGGGCGGGGTTCCAGCTCATTCGATCCTCCAGTCCACTTGGTGCTTCGGACGTTGTCGGCCGCAAGATCTCAAACTTTGCTCAGGCGGCCCATGGCTCAGCATAGGTCGGGAACTGGTCGCTCAAAACCCTTTTGCCGTTCGACAATCGAGAACGCCGATTTCGATGTCAGTGACTTGGACGAACGCAGACGATCATGCGAGTTTGGAAAACATCGACAGGAGAGAGACGGGTAGCAATATGACGGCAATGGCCGCGAGCGGGATCCACCACGTCACCTTGATGACGCGCAACGTGCAGGCGAATGTCGATTTCTATGTCGGCTTCCTCGGCCTGCGCCTGGTCAAGCGTACGGGCGGCTACGAAGATGCCCAGCAACTCCATCTCTTCTATGGCGATCGTCTCGGCTCGCCCGGCTCCATCGTCACCTTCCTCGTCTGGGAGGACGGTGCCCCCGGCCGTGTCGGCAATGGCCAGGTTTCCGAGATCGCCTTTGCGGTGCCGTCGGCCAGCATCGGCGACTGGATGACGCGGGCCCTCAGCCATGGCGTGCCGATGACGGGGCCGTCGCAGGAATTCGGCGAATCCGTACTGCGGCTCAAGGATCCCGACGGCGTCATCGTCAAGCTGGTCGGTGCCGACCTGCCATCAGCCGCGCCCTGGGGCAACGAAGCGACCGCGCCGCGGCGCTTGCGTGCGGTGACCCTGCTGACGGACCAGCCGGAGGAAACGGCGGCCTTCATCGCGCGTTTCGGCTACCGGCCCGGGCCGCGCGAGGGCAGTGTCCAGCGCCTGCTGTCGGATACGGATGCCGTCGATGTCCGCGATGCCTCGGGCTATGTGCCGGGTGTTCCCGGTACCGGCACAGCCGATCATGTCGCCTTTCGCGCGGTGGATGTGGCTGAGGTGCGCAAGCACGAGGCTGCGCTGTCGCGTCTCAATTCGTCGCCAACCAATTTCCATGATCGCAACTACTTCACCTCGCTCTATGTACGGGAGCCAAGCGGCACCTTGATCGAAGTGGCGACGGATGGTCCGGGTTTTGCCATCGACGAGGAAGCCGACCGTCTCGGCGAGCGCCTGTTCGTACCGCCCGGCGATGCCGGGCGGGCGGAGGAGCTGAAGGCCATGCTGCCGCAGTTCTCCCTGCCTGGAGAGCCGCGCCTGCCGCATCGGGATCTGCCGTTCGTGCATCGGTTCCATACGCCGGACCAGCCCGACGGCAGCACATTGGTCCTGTTGCACGGAACCGGCGGGAACGAGGCCGATCTGATGCCGCTCGCCCGACAGATCGCGCCCCATGCGACCTTGCTGGGCGTGCGTGGGCGTAGCCATGAGGAAGGCGTGCTGCGCTGGTTCCGGCGCATGGGGATGACGGAGTTCGATCAGGCCGACATCGCCTTCGAAGCGAAGGCCTTTGCGGCTTTCATTGAGGGGGCCGTTGCAGGCTATGGACTCGACCCCACCCGTCTGACCTTTCTGGGCTATTCAAACGGCGCCAATTTCATCGCCGCCGTGATGGGGCTACATCCCGGCATCATCACGCGCGCCGTTCTGCTGCGGGCGATGCCGGTGCTCGCGGCCTTGCCGCAGGCCGATCTTGCCGGGACATCGGTCCTGATGTTGACCGGGGCTCGGGACCCCTTCGGGCAGGAAGCGCCCCGGCTTGAGGCCTGGCTGCGGGACCAGGGCGCCGACGTCACCGCCCGCAGCATCGACACCGGCCACGAATTGTCATCCGCCGACCGGTCGGCGGCACGTCAATGGTTCGAAATCACTGAAGGAGGCCGCAATGGCTGATATCGACATTCGTCGTGAGGAACTGACCGAACCGCGTGGGCGTTATGTCGCGCGCATCGACGGGGTGGAAGGGGAGGCCGAGATCGTCTTCACCAGGCACGGAGCCGGCCTGATCAGTGCCGATCATACCGGTGCCCCCGAGACGATGCGCGGCACCGGCGCTGCCGCGGCTCTGGTGGCCTACATGGTGGAGGACGCCCGCAGGGACGGCTTTCGCATCCTGCCGCTCTGCCCCTATGTGCGGGCGCAATACCGCAAGCACCCCGACTGGGCCGACGTGATGACGCTGGCGCCGGGCGAGGACCCGCCGGCGACGGCGTAGCTATACTGTTCTTATTCTTGTCTTATTCTTGGCGAAAGATCTAACGGAACTGCTCAAGCCGGGGCGATCGGATCTGGCCTGATTGCCTCCCGAACGCAGTTGCGGCACCGTGCGGGGATCGCACCTCGAGGTCGTCATGCAGTCTCCCGATGCAATCGCTACGCACGCCTATTTCGGACAGGTCACGGCGGATGGGTGGGATCTCATCTTCCATCCGCCTGCCAATCGCTCCGACGTCGCCTATAGGGCGGGGTATATGTGCCATCCGACCCGTGAGCATTACGAGGCGCTCCTGCCACGCCTGCCGGCCTTCGAAGCTTTCTGCCGCAATCTGGAAGAGAATGACCGGCGCGTTCGGGAACATTTTTGCTCCTGGCCCCCCTCCGCAGGAGCGTTCGAGCTCGTCTGTGCCATGATGGGCGGTGACGATGAGTTGCTTCCATCCTCGCTGACGCCTTACCCCTATGATCAGCGGCCCTTCGCCCTGCAATATCGCGCGATTGACCAAGCAGCCTGGGAGTTTGCCGGCATCCCTTGGTGGCCACCGGTTTTCGCCGCTCTTTTCGATGCCACCGGAAATTTCTCGGGGATCGAGTACCAGGTCGAACAGGCGATGCGCGACCTGCCGGATTCAATCGCACCGTCTCGATGGGAGGCGGGATATCGGCATTCCTTTTTCGGGCGACGCAAGCTGTCGGATTTTTCGCGCCTGGTAACGCCGATGGTTGCCGGGCGCAAAGTTCCGTTCGATCTCTTCATGACCAAGAAAACCATGGCTGCCTTCGAGCCGGAGCATCTGGATCCGTTCGTACCCCTGGTCGAGAAATTGGACAGGTTGGATGCCGGCGTGCGGTCTGGCTTTCCCGAGGCTTTGCGCATGGAATGGCTGGAGGAGCGTTTCACCTATGGTACCCCGACCCTGCGCCGGGCTCTCGATCAGATCTTTCCCGATGCAGCCGATCCTGGTGCCGTCTCGCCGCAGGCCTTTGCCGCGGCACTCGTTCTCAAGCGTGGATGTTTTTCACTTTCGCCCGAGAAAAGCGGCGGCGCGGCACTGACCCTCGACTATGCGATCCTGCCGGCCCGCAACGACAATGAATTGTTCGCAGCCAAGTTTTCGCTCGATGGCGAGTTGCTTGACCTCGTGATCGAGAGTTGAGGAAGAGCGCCCGGTGCCGCCTCAGGCCCAGACGTCGTTCCGGGCCGTACGCTCGCCACCTTCATGGCCGGTGTTGAGGGTGCCGCGCGGTTCGATCAGCAGGAGATGGACCTCGCTTTCTGCATAGGGCTTGTGCTCCAGGCCCTTGGGCACCACGGCCATCTCGCCCGGGCCGATGACAACTGCACCATGGCGAAAATCGATGCGCAGGCGGCCGCTGAGGACGATGAAGGTCTCATCCGTTTCAGGATGGTCGTGCCAGATGAAATCCCCCTCGATGCGCACCAGCTTGAACTGGTAGTCGTTCATCTCGGCAATGACGCGGGGCTGCCAGAGATCGCCGATCTTTGAGATCTTCTCGGCGAAGTTGATCGCTTTGGGCGTGGTTTCCATGGTGCCTTGCTCCGTTCTTGAATGATGCGACTTATGGAGCCTGCCGCGGCTGCGATCTTGAACGATTGTGCGCTTCTGCCGCGGTGCGGTTTCAAGGCTTGTCTCCAACAAAAAACCAGCGCCGGGGGATACCCGGCGCTGGCCTTGCGTTGGTTGGGCTATGTTCGTGGCCGATACTACAGGGACTGCAGACCGGCTTCGATGGCGGCGCGGCGGCCTTCGAGGAAAGGCGGCAGCGACAGGCGCTCGCCCAGGCTCTCCAGCGGCTCGTCGACGGCGAAACCGGGGCCATCGGTGGCGATCTCGAAGAGATTGCCGCCGGGCTCGCGGAAGTAGAGCGAGCGGAAGTAGTAGCGTTCCACTTCGCCCGAGCTCGGAATGCCGAACTGGCCGAGCCGTTCGGTCCAGGCATGGATTCCCGCGACGTCCGGGGTGCGGAAGGCGACGTGATGTACGGCGCCGGCGCCCTGGCGGGCAGTGCCGAGCCCCGGCTGCACGGCGACATGCAACTCGGCAGCGGCACCGCCTTCGCCCATGCGGTAGACATGCACTCGGCCCTCGCCGTCGGGCGAAGCATAGTCGCGCTCCTCCTTCATGTTGAGCACGCGGGTGAGGACGGCATCCGTGGGCTCCTTCTTCGGCACCGAGATGGTGATCGGGCCAAGGCCCCTGATCTGGTGTTCAGTCGGTACGGGGCTGCGGCTCCAGGGGTGCAGGGCGCCGTTGCCGCCATCGTCCACCAGCCGGAAACGCTGGCCCTCCGGATCCTCGAATTCAAGGCTGGCGCGACCGTCGATCAGGCCGACGTCGCCGGCGGTTACGCCCAGATCCTTCAGGCGGGCCGCCCAATAATTCAGGCTGTCCTCGCCGGAGACGCGCAGGCCCGTGCGGCTGATCGAATGGGTGCCGCGGCGTTCGGGTGCCACCGGCCAGTCGAAGAAGGTGAGGTCGCTGCCGGGCGTGGCCTCGCCGTCGGCATAGAAGAGGTGATAGGCGCTGGTGTCGTCCTGGTTGACGGTTTTCTTGACCAGCCTCAGGCCAAGCGTGTCGGTGTAGAAGCGCTTGTTGCCGGGTGCGTTCGCGGTGATCGCGGTGAGATGATGAATGCCGGTGAGCTGCATGGCAGTCTCCTTCGTGTTGCGTTGCCCGGAATATCGGCGCGAACGGTCGGGCCGGGTAGCGCGATCCTTGCACACGCCGCGTTCGAAG
The DNA here is from genome assembly GCF_040797145.1 of Labrys neptuniae. Taxonomy (NCBI): domain Bacteria; kingdom Pseudomonadati; phylum Pseudomonadota; class Alphaproteobacteria; order Hyphomicrobiales; family Xanthobacteraceae; genus Labrys; species Labrys neptuniae. Next base: position 147,954 of record NZ_JBFNQD010000008.1, read on the forward strand.
ATTTCGAACGGCAAGGCTTGGAATGAGAGCGCTCACGGGGTAGGCAGAGTACCTGGGGTGCACCGACCGAGACGCTCGCCATGAAATGGACCATCGACGAGATCAAGACCTTCCTGGATGTGATGGAGACCGGCACCGTGTCCGGCGCGGCGGCGCGGGCGAACCTGTCGAAATCGGTGGTCAGCAAGCGCATCGCCGATCTCGAGCTGGCCCTGGGCGCGCCGTTGTTCCAGCGCCATGCCGGGCGCATCCTGCCCAACGAGACGGCGGGCGAACTGGCGGTACGGCTAAGGCCGGCCCTCGCTGAGATGACCAACGCCGTCGAGAGCGTGGCCTGGGGCATGGCGGGCCTGCGCGGTTCGCTCGCCATCTCGGCGCCGATGAGCTTCGGCATCCGCCATCTCAGCCCCTTGCTGGCTGCCTTCGCCCTGCGGCACCCCGATCTGGAACTGGTGGTCGACTATGAGGATCGCTTCGTCGATCTGGTGCGCGGCGGCTTCGACCTTGCCGTGCGCATCGGCCAGATGTCGGATTCCGGCCTGATCGCCCGCAAACTCTGCGACGATCCGCGCGTCGTCTGCGCCAGCCCCGACTATCTGGAGCGCCGGGGCGCGCCGAAGGATCTCGCCGACCTGCCCAATCATGCCGCTATCGGCTATCGCAACCTCCAGGCGACGCAGGTCTGGCAATTGGCCGATGGCTCGGGCGGTGTCGTCGGCGTGCCGATGCGCGGCCGCATTGCCGCCAACAATGGCGAGGTGATGCGCGACATGGCGATTGCCGGCCTGGGGCTGGCCCTGCTGCCGATGTTCATTGCCCATGAGGCCCTGGCCGATGGCCGCCTCGTCGCCCTGCTGCCCGGCAACCCGCCGCAGCCTTTGCCGATCGCCGCGGTCTGGCCGCCGGTCAAGCCGATGCCGCGCAAGCTGCGGGCCATCGTCGACCACCTGGTCGAGGGCTTCGGTGAGGTGCCCGACTGGCTGCGCGGGCCCGCGCGATGATACCGGTCCTCTGCCCGCGGATGTGCCGATGCCGATAGAACGATATGACGGCCCGCGCGACGCCCTGCTGGCGCTGTTCGCCCTCGCCGATGATTCACCGGTTCAGATCGCCTCCTATATCGGGCTGGGCGATGTGCTGGTGGCCCGCCGGGAAGGCATCATCATCGGCCACGCCCAGATCGTCGCCACCGATGAGCCAGACGTGCTCGAGCTCAAGAGCCTGGCGGTGCTGGCCGAGCACCGCGGCACGGGGATCGGGTGCGAACTGGTCGAAGCGGCCATCGCGTTTGCCCGGGATCAGAGCGCTCTGTCGCTGGTCGTCTCGACGGCGACGGCCGATATCGGCAATCTGCGCTTCTACCAGCGCCGGGGCTTTCGCATGACCCGAATCGTGCCGGATGCCTTCCGGCCGGAAACGGGTTACCCCGACGGCATCATGATCGATGGTATAGTCCTACGTGATCAGGTGTTTTTCGAGTTGAAACTTGCGGATTGAGGGAGAGAAATCGATATTTTCTTGGTGAATTGACGGCGTGATCTGGAATAATGCAGGCGTTGCTTTCGAGAGGAAGCCGTCATGGATCAGCAACTGGTCGATCGGATCTACGAATGTGCCTTCGTGCCGGAACAATGGCCGGACACGCTGGACACGCTTTCGCGTATGACGGCGGGGGCAGGCGGCAGCCTCTATGTCTTCGGCAAGGACGCCACCATGCTCACGGCCTCGCCCGACGCACGGGAGAGGGCCAAGGCCGCTCTGGCCGGCGGCTTCGCCCAGCGCGGCCATGGGCTGAGCCGGGTGTTGGCATCCTCGCGGGCCGGTTTCATCACCGAGCGGGACATCATGACCGAGATCGAGCTCGAGCAGGAGCCGCTCTATCGTGATTTCTGGCGCCCCTCGGGCATCGGCTCGATGATCGTGACCACGGTGGAGCTGCCGACCCGGGAAATGCTGCTGCTCCTGTTCACGCGCTGGCTCGCCCAGGGGCCGGCCGAGCGGGCCTTGGTCGATCGTTTCGATATATTGCGCCCCCATCTGGCCCGCAGTGCCCTGATGACCGCACGCCTGCAACTCGAGCGGGCCCGCGCCGCCAGCCAGACCCTGGCTGCTCTCGGCCTGCCGGCGCTGGTGCTCGACCGGATGGGCAAGGTGCTGGCCGCCAACAGCCTGATCGAGGATCTCGGCGCCTTCGTGCATTGGCGCGCCTTCGACGGCGTCTCCTTCGTCGATCGGGCGGCCGACAAGCTCCTGCGCGATGCCATCGTCACCATCGACCAGCCGCATGGTGCGAGCGTGCGGTCCTTCCCGGTGCGGGGGGAGCCCGAGGCGATGGTCGCCCATATCGTGCCGATCCGCCTGAGCGCGCGCGACATTTTCGTGAGCAGCGCGGCGGCCCTGATCCTGACGCCAGTGACCGCGCCGCAGGCACCGCCGGTTGAGCTGGTGCAGTCCCTTTTCGACCTTACGCCGGCGGAGGCCCGGGTCGCGCGCAGCCTCGCGACAGGCGACAGCGTGGAGCACATCGCCCAGCATAGCGGCGTGACGCCGAATACGGTGCGCACCCAGGTGCGCGGCGTCCTGGAGAAGACCGGTTGCAGCCGCCAGGCCGAGGTGGTCGCCCTGCTGGCCGGACTGGCGCCACTGCCTCGCATGGCGTGATCCCGGCGGGGTTGATAGGTGCTTCCTCACCTCATCTTTCCGGTTGCGTTGCCCCTCACCCTAACCCTCTCCCCGTAAGGACGGGGCGAGGGGACTTCAGCCTTGTATTTCAGGCCGAAAGTGTCTCATCTCGCCCAGCGGTTGGGCGAGATGAAATCTCCGACGATCATTCGTGACGTTTGCGCCTCCCTCGCCCCGCTTCTTGCGGGGAGAGGGTTAGGGTGAGGGGAAGCGCTCCCGTGTGCAGTCATGTTGATAGACACTTTGCTTTCGATGAGCACCGTGACGCAAGAAATCCGGCTGCGCCTCATCTGTTTTGATGATGTTTCCCTGGCAGGAATGGCGAAACTGGAGCTGCGGCTGAGACAGCCGGAGGCTTCCTGCAAATCCTCCTGCACTTTTTCGGCGGCACCACAGACGGAGCGGGGACAAACCTCGCCCAACCCCCACTGCCGAGAGAGTAGAGACATGGATCAGGAGCTGACTTACAGGCTCGGCGAATCCGTTCTGGATCTCAGCCGAGGTACATTGCGCAAGGCCGGCGCGCGCGTGCCGGTGCGCTCTAAAACCTTCAAATTGCTGAGTTATCTTGCTCGCAATGCCGGAAGGGTCGTCCGCAAGGACGAATTGTTCGCCGCGGTCTGGCCGCATGCCGTGGTTACCGAAGGGGCCCTGCTGCGCTGCATTCGCGATGCGCGCCAGAGCGTCGGAGACGAGCAGCACCGTATCATCCACACCGTGCCGGGGCGGGGCTACATCTACATGCCGCCCGAAGGCTTTGCTGATGCGCCGGAGGCACCGGAGCGGGGCACCGATGACATCGATCTCGATGCCGGCGCGGGGGAGCCCAAGGTCGCGGTGATGCCGTTCAGCCTGCGTGGCGTGGATGGCGGGATGAAGCCTGCCTTCGAGACCATCGTGCAGGAAATCCGGGGCGCGATCGCCAATTCGCGCGTGATCGTGGTGCAGCCGCCGGCACGGCGCAAACCGTCACCCAAGACGGTCGCCGGTGTCGACTATCTGGTCGAGGGCCAGGTCGTGGCCGGCGAGCCGCATCTCAATGTCGTCGTGACCTTGTCCGATGCCCGATCGGGCCGCCGCCTGCTGACGCAGTCCTTCTTCCTCAAGGCCGAAAGCGTCGTGGCCTTCCACCAGAACGTCGCCAGGCAGGTCGTCAGTGCGCTCGTCTTCAATATCGAGACGGCCTCCTGGCACGGTACGACGCAGGGCACGACATCGCTGCACATGTGGTGAAGGCCAAGAAAAAGGCCTTTCTCGTGCGCCGATATAGGCAAGGGAGCGGTTTTCGCCTGCCGGTGGCTTGCTATTGTGGGTTGTAGTCACACATGAAGATGTGGGGATCTCGCAACGGGCGGGAGGCGACTTTTGTCCAGCAATGGCGATCCGGACAGATCCGGGCTGTTTTCGTTCGTCTGGCGGTACAGCAGGCGACATCAGCTTTTATTACTGGCTGCGACCGTGGCTTCCTTTCCGGTGCTCTATCTGTCGCTGGAATTGCCGAAATATATCCTGAACGGCGCGCTTCAGGGGCATGTCACGCCGCTCAACCACCTGGGCCTGCATCTCGACCAGACCACGCTTCTCATGGTGCTCTGCCTGGCCTTTCTGGTCTGCACTTTGGCCAATGGCGTCATCAAGATGCAGCTCGGCATCTACCGGGGTGTCATCGGCGAGAGGCTGATCCGGCGGCTGCGCTACAAGCTGATCGCCCAGGTGCTGCGCTTTCCCCTGCAACGCTTCGACACCGTCTCGCAGGGCGAGGTCGTCTCGATGGTCACCGCCGAGGCCGAGCCCTTGAGCGGCGTGATGGGCGATGCCTTCGCCCAGCCGGTGTTCCAGGCAGGCCAGATCCTGACCATCGTCGCCTTCCTCTTTCTCCAGAATGTCTGGCTCGGCGTTGCCGGCATCGGCCTGATTCCGGTGCAGGCCTATCTGATCCCGCGCATGCAGCGCTATGTGAACAGGCTGCATCATCAGCGCGTCAGCCGGGTACGAGCCCTGTCGGAACGCATCGGGGAAAGCGTCGCCGGTGTCGCCGATCTCCGGCAGAGTGGCGGTTTGCGCTACCGCCTCGCCGAGTTCAGCCGGCAGCTGGGCGAGCTGTATACGATCCGGCTGCGCATTTTCGAGCGCAAATTCCTGATCAAATTCGTCAACAACTCGATCACGCAGCTCACCCCCTTCCTGTTCTTCCTGATCGGCGGCTATCTGGTCATCCATGGCCAGCTCAGCGTCGGCGCCCTGATCGCGGCGCTTGCCGCCTCCCGCGACATCGCCGATCCCTGGCGCGAATTGCTGACCTATTGGAACCAGGCCCAGGAAGCATCCTCGCGTTATGACGCCCTCCTGGAGCAATTCGAAGTGCCGGCGGTTCCGGCCCCGGCGGTGGCCGATGCCGATGTGCCGCGCCTGAACGGCACCATTCATCTGCGCGACGTCACCGTGCCGGGCCTTGGCGGCGTACCTCTGCTCGATCAGGTCGATCTCACCATTCCCGGCGGGGCGCTCGTCGCCATTCAGAGTGCGGACATGCTGGTGCGCCGGGCCTTGTGCGACCTTTTCTCGGGCGCCTCGGCGCCGAGCACCGGGCAGGTGACCATATCCGGCCTCGACCTCGCCGGAGTCAGTCCGACCGTTCTGGCGGCGCGTATCGGCGTCGCCACCAGCACGCCCTACCTTTTCCGCGGCACCATCGCCCAGAACACCAGGATGCCCCTCTATTTGGAACCCGTGCCGTCGGGTGAACCGTCGGGCGAGGAGGCCAAGGCTGTGGCCGAAGCCGTGGAGACCGCCAACAGCCCCGATCGGCTCGACATTGCTTGGAACGATGGCGGGCTCGTCGGTTTCAAGGACGAAAGCGAGGTCGACGCCTGGTGGCTCGCTGTCATCGAGGTGATCGGTCGCTCGGAAATGCTGCTCGATCGCGCTCTCGACGGCTATCTGGTTCCGGGCCAGCATGACGATCTCGCCGGCCGCGTCCTCGCCCTCAGGGAACGGGTGGCGCGACGCCTGGAGACTGATGGATTGGCCGGGCAGATCGACCGGTTCGATCCCGGCGCCATCAATCCAGGCCTGACCATCGGCGAGAACCTGCTCTATGCCGTCCACCATCACGGTGAGACCGAATCGAGCCATCCGGGTGAACGCCTCCTGGCCGAGATCGCCGGGCTCGACATTGCCGAACAGCTCCTGGCCTTCTCGATCGACCTTGCCTCGACGCTGGTCAGGGCCTTTGGCGAAGTCGGGCCTCGCCATCCGCTGCTGCGCCGCTTCACCACAATCGGCCCCGAGTTGTTCGAGCGCTTGCGGTCGGTCGCCTCCAAGGAGCAGGCCCACGACGTCGCCGGCATGAGCGCCGCCGAGCGTGCCACGCTGCTGTCATTGCTCTTCAACATCGCGCCGAGTGATCTCGGCACCGATTTTCCCGCCGGGCTTGCGGCCGCCATCGTGGCCGCGCGTGCCCGCCATGGTGCGCGCCTGAGGGAGCTGGCAGGCGGAACTTTTTCGCCGATCCAGGCCGATGCCTATAATTATGACCTGACCGTGCTGGAAAACTTGGTGTTCGGCCTGTCGGAGGCGCCGTCGGAGGCGACCCGCCGGCAGATCCACCACGTGCTGATGGAAGTGGTGGAGGCGCAAGGCCTCGCCGGCGCCCTGCGCCTGCTGGTGGGAGAGGTGCGTACCGCGATCGCCGGCACCAACCTCTCGCCGGCGGTGCGCGAGCGCATCGGCCTCGGCCGGGCCCTGATACGCCGGCCCGATCTCGTCCTGCTCGATCATGCCATGGCGAGCGCTTCGGAGGCGGACCGTCGTGCCATCTGGCTCAGGCTGCGGGCCCTGCTGCCTGACAGCACCATCATCGTACTGGAGCCCCAGATCACCCAGAGCGATGACTTCGATCTGGTTGTCACCATCCGTGACGGTCGTTTGATCAACGGGGCCAGCCGCCCGCCGGCGCCGGCCTATCACGCCTCGATCTCGGGCGACCTGCAGGCCAAGGTCGAGGTGCTCTCGGCGGTTGAGAGCTTCCGCGGGCTCAAGCGCAGCCAGATCGAGCTGCTCGCCTATGCCTCGCGCTGGATGTCGACGAAAGCCGGCGACTATGTCTTCCGCACCGGCGAGGTGCCCGATGGCGCCTATGTCGTCGCCTCCGGCGCTGCCGAACTGCGCTGGCTCAATTCGCTGGGCGAGGAGGAATTGATCGATACCATCCTACCCGGGCGGCTGATCGGCGATCTTGCCGTCATCCTCGGCCAGACGCGCATGGTGTCGATGATCGCGACGGCCGACCTGACCGGCCTGCGCATCGGCACGCGCGAATTCCTCGACATCGTCGAAAGCGACATCACCGTCGCCCTGCATTTGCTGCGCACCGTCGGGCATCACCTGGTCGAGGTCGGCGAGGAGGTGATCACCAAGGGCGCCTACAAGCCCAAGCAGCCGGGCGAGGCCAGCGCCGATCAGGCGTGAAGTGTTCTTGGAGCGCGGACTTCCAGTCCGCTCTTGTCGTCCTGCAAGCGCGACGTTTCCAAGAGCGGACTGGAAGTCCGCGCTCCAAGGAGGCGAGCCTTACTCGCCGTAGGGCACCCAGATGTTCTTCACCTGGGTGGCGTGGCGCAGATAGTCGGCGCCCTGGGCCTGCGCATCCTTCAGCCAGTCGATGGCCCGGCCCTGGTTGGTCCAGGTCGCCTTGAGGTTGCCGGCGGAGGCCTTCTCGGCGGCCGCGGCGCCGCTTCTGGAGCCGTGATACCAGAGGGCGTCGACGTCGTCGTGCTCGGCCAGGGTCTTGGCGAGTTCGTCGCGCGCGCCGGTGACGATGTTGACGACGCCGGCCGGCACGTCCGAGGTTTCCAGGATCTGGTAGAAGTCGGTCGCCGCCAGCGGGAAGGCCGGCGAGGGTACCGCGACGACGCGGTTGCCCATGGCGATCGCCGGCAGCACCAGGGAGACGAAGCCGAGCAGCGGCGCCTCGTCCGGGCAGAGAATGCCGACCACGCCGAAGGGCTCGTTCATCGCCAGTGTCACGTTGCGCGAGCGGGTGGCATGCACCCGGCCGTCATATTTGTCGGCCTGGGCGGCATAGTAGAAGATGCGCCTGACAGCCTCCTCCACTTCCGCCTTGGCTGCCTTGGCGCTGTGGCCGTAGCTCACCAGGCGCTGCTCGAACTCGGCGGCGCGGGTCGACAGGTTCTCGGCAATGTAATAGAGCACCTGGGCGCGGTTATGCGCCGTGGCGGCGCCCCAGCCGCCCGCCTTGGTCGCCGCTTCAACCGCGTTGCGGATGTCCTTTCGATTGCCGAGGCCCGCCTGGCCGAGCGTGGCGCCGGCCGTGCTCTTCACCGTGTAGCTGTAGCCGGAATCCGGACGAGCCTGCTTGCCGCCGACGAACAATTTGGCAGTGCGGTCGATGCTCGGCAGGCCGCTGCCGGCAGGTGCTTCGGCCGGAGCCACGCCGAGCGCGGCCGCTTTGCTGTCCTCCGCAGCCGGCAGGGACTTCTCCCAGTCGGGCTTGAGATATTCGTAGAGGCCTTCGCGGCCGCCCTCACGGCCGAAGCCACTCTCGCGATAGCCGCCGAAGCCGGCTGCGGCGTCGAACAGATTGGTGGAGTTGACCCAGACCACGCCGGCCTTCATGCGGGCGGCGGTGTCGAGGGCGCGGTTGATGTTCTCCGACCAGATCGAGGCTGCGAGGCCATAGCGGGTGTGGTTGGCGAGCTGGATCGCCTCGTCGGGCGTGCGGAAGGTCATGGCCACGGCGACCGGGCCGAAGATCTCGACCTCCGAGACCGTGGAGGAGGGTTCCACATCGACGAAGATCGACGGCGGGAAGAAGCTGCCCCTGGCCGGCAGCGCGCAATCGACCTGCCAGAGCGTGCCGCCCTCCTGCTCGCCCTTCTTGACGAGGTCCTGGATGCGCTGGAGCTGCACCGGCGCGACGATGGCGCCCATGTCGACGGACTTGTCGAGCGGATCACCGACGCGCAGCGTCTCCATGCGGCGGCGCAGCTTGCCGAGGAAGCGCTCGGCGATGCCTTCCTGGATGAGCAGGCGCGAGCCGGCGCAGCAGACCTGGCCCTGGTTGAACCAGATGGCATCGACCACGCCTTCCACGGCACCGTCGAGATCGGCATCCTCATAGACGATGAAGGGCGACTTGCCGCCGAGCTCGAGCGAGAGCTTCTTGCCTGAGCCCGCCGTAGCCTGGCGGATCAGGCGTCCGACCTCGGTGGAACCTGTGAAGGCGATCTTGTCGACGTCGGGATGGGCGACGAGGGCTGCACCCGTGGCGCCGTCGCCGGTGACGATGTTGACCACGCCGTCCGGCAGGCCGGCTTCACGGCAGATCTCGGCAAAGGCCAGCGCCGTCAGCGGGGTGAACTCGGCGGGCTTGAGCACCACCGTGTTGCCGGCCGCCAATGCCGGCGCGATCTTCCAGGCCAGCATCAGGAGCGGGAAGTTCCACGGAATGATCTGCCCGCAGACCCCGACCGGGCCATAGCCGGCGAACTCGGTCTCGACCAGCTCGGCCCAGCCGGCATGGTGGTAGAAATGCCGAGCGACCAGGGGAATGTCGATGTCGCGGCTCTCGCGGATCGGCTTGCCGTTGTCCAGCGTCTCCAGCACCGAGAGGAAGCGCTCGCGCTTCTGGATATGGCGGGCAATGGCATAGAGATAGCGGGCGCGCTCATGGCCCGGCAGCGCCGACCAGGCCGGAAAGGCCTTGCGCGCGGCCTTGACGGCGGCGTCGACATCCTCGGCCGTGCCGGCGGCGACCTTGGCGAGCAGGGTGTCGCGGGCGGGATTGACGACCTCGAAGGTGTCCTTGCCCTTGGAGGCGACGAAGGCTCCGCCGATGAAGTGCTTGAAGCCCTTCTCGTGGCTCGCGAGCCAGGCCGTGACGTGATTGTCGGCTTCGGGCGCAGGACCATAGTCCATGGTTTGCAGAATTTCCTTTACGGTGGGCACAGTCTTGTCCTCAGGCCAAAGCGTGGTGGGTCAGCGCCGAATAGCGCCCGGTCACGAAGTGTTCGAGTTGGCGCTCGATGTCTGCGAGCATCGAAGAGGCTCCGATGCGGAAAAGGTTGGGCTCCAGCCAGGGGCGGCCGAGCTCTTCCTTCATCAGGGCCAGCCAGGCGAGGGCGTCCTTGGCCGTCCTCAGGCCGCCGGCCGGCTTGAAGCCGACCGCCTCGCCGGTGAACTCGCCATAGTCGCGCAAGGCGCGGAGCATGGTGAGGCTGACGGGCAGGGTGGCGTTGACGTCCTCCTTGCCGGTGGAGGTCTTGATGAAATCGGAGCCCGCCATCATGGCGACCATCGAGGCCTTGTAGACATTGCGCAGGGTCTTGAGGTCGCCGGTGGCGAGAATGGCCTTGAGATGGGCTTCGCCGCAGGCCTCGCGCATGGCGCGGATCTCGTCATAGAGACCGTTCCAGTCCTGCGTCAGTACCTGGGCGCGGTTGATGACGATGTCGATCTCTCCGGCACCCTGGTCGACGGCATAGCGGATCTCGGCGAGGCGCTGGGGCAGCGGGGTGAGGCCGGCGGGAAAGCCGGTCGCCACCGAGGCGACGGGAATGCCGGAGCCGGCGAGCGCCTTGACGGCGGGGCCGACCATGGTGGGGTAGACGCAGACGGCGCCCACCGTGGGCGGGGTGTCGGCGAGGCCGAGAGCGGCCACGATGTCCTCGCGGATGGGGCGGCGCGCCTTCAGCGCGAGGCGATGCACGCGTCCGGGCGTATCGTCGCCAGCCAGTGTGGTGAGGTCGATGCACTGTACCGCCTTCACCAGCCAGGCAGCCTGATATTCCTTCTTCACCGTGCGGCGCCCGCCGAGGGTTGCGGCCCGGCGTTCGGTGGCGCTGAGATTGACCTCGATCGCGTCGAACCATTCCGGCTTGAGGGCGGTGCCGGGATTGCGGGCATGGGCGCCCTGGCCTGACACGGTGAGGGCGGAGCTGACAGGCACCACGCTGAGGGCAGGGACTGTTTGACCCGAGGAGACCTGGGCGGGCTTTTTGGAGGCAGCCGGCGTGCCTTTTTCGGTCTTATCCATGGTGGCTTTCATCCAGGAGGAAGCGTGCCGTCTCTTCGTCGGTGACGAGCACATTGACATAGCCGGCCCGGAGGCAGGCAAGGGTTACAGGCTGTTTGGACTTGCCGGCAGCGACGCCGATCGAGAATTTGCGTTCCCGGCAATAACGCAGGTCCAGACCGATGGTTCGGGCATCGATGTCCGCATCGACGATATTGCCATGAGCGTCGATATAGCGGCTGAGAATGTCGCCGACGGCACCCTTGGCCTTCAGAGCGGCGGTCTCCGCCTCGGTGACGAAGCCCGATTGCACCAGGACGGAATCGGGGCTGATCGTGCCCATGCCGAAGCAGATCACCGGGGCCTGGCGGGCAAGCTCCAAGACGCTGGCGATGGTGGGATCCTGCTCCAGGGCGATGCGGGTGGCGGCATGGCCGAGAATGGCCGGCACCGGCAGCAAGGTCGCCGTGCCATTGGCCGAACGGGCGAAGAGCTCGGCCGTGTTGTTGGTACGCACGGAGGGCGAGCGGATATTCATGGCGCCGTTGAGCAGCACGACCTCTACGCCTTCGTTCCAGAAGGGCGGCAGGCGATGGGCCACCGCGCTCATGGTACGACCCCAGGAAACGCCGATCAGCGGCACCTTGCCGAGACCGGCGAGCATGCGTGCGGCGGCCTGCGCCACGGCATCGAGCAGCAAACCCTCGTCCTCCTCGCCATTGTTGGGGACGACGACGGCCTCTTTCAGGTTCCAGCGCCGCTGGAGCCTCGACTCGATGTCGGGCGAGCGCGGGGCCCGCGGCACGATCTCGATGCGCACGATGCCGGCCTCACGCGCTTCGGTGAGCAGGCGGCTGGCCTGCCAGCGCGTGAGGTTGAGCTCCTTGGCGAGGTCGCCCATGGTCATGTCGAGCTCGTAATAGCGCTTGGCGACCTGGATCATCAGGAGTTCGCGCTGCTCGCCGGACATCGTCCTGAACTGGACGTCTTGGTCGAGATTGCCGACACTCATCAACGCGGTCCCTCAAGCTGTCTTGATGCCAGCCTGCGCGAGAGTGGCGCAAGAAGCTCGGTGGCTTCAAGATAATCCTGCAGCAATTCACCATAGCGGGCATGGGCGGCGAGGTCGGGCTCGACCAGCGTGACCGGCTGGGCCACCGCGTCCGCCGCGGCAAAGAGGTCGTCGAACAGGCCGGCGCCGGTGGCGGCTGAGGCGGCGGTGCCGACGAGGGTGAGATTGGTCTGGCCGAGGAGTTCGACGGGCATGCCCATGGCATCGACCGTGGCCCGCAACCACAGCGGATTCTTGGCATAGCCGCCCGAAGAGACGATGCGGTTGCAGGGAATGCCGAGGTCCTGGATGCGGCGGAACACGTTGGCCGAACCCAGCGCCACCGCTTCGACGGCGGAGCGATAGAGATCCGCGCGTGTATGGCTGAGGGCGAGGCCGAGCACCGCGCCGCGCAGCAGGGGATCGCGATAGGGCGTCCGGTTGCCCATGAAATAATCGAGCGTCAGCAGGCCGGTGCCGCCGACCGGCAGGGCGCCCGCTTCCTGCACCAGGGCAGCGCGTTGCTGCGGGTCGAGCCCGAACATGTCGCGGGCATACCAGGACATCACCGAGCCGGCCGAAACCTGGCCCGCTTCCACCAGCCAGTAATCATCGACCAGGGCATGGGGATAGGGGCCCCAGAAGCCGGTGACCGGGGCTTCGGCTGCGAGCTGGAAGAGATGGACGATCGAGGTGCCCCCGATCAAAAGATGTTCGCCCGGCCGCAGCGTGCCGGCGCCCGCGATGCCGGTATGGGCGTCGATGCCGCCCTGGGCGAGGACGGGCCGGTTGACGAGGCCGAGATGCTCGGCCGCAGCGGCGCTGACCGGAGCGATCGGCGCGCCCACCGCCTTGATATCATTTGGCAGCTTCGTGGCGAGGTCGGGAATGCCGAACTCGGCGTAAAGTTCGTCGGGAAAGCGCCGGGTGATGGAATCGTAGTTCCATTTGCAGGTCGCGTTCATGCGCGAGCCGACCCACAGGCCCGTCAGCTTGAAATTGATGTAGTCGAGGCACTCGCAGATGATGTCGGCCTCGGCATAGACGTCCGGCTCGTGGCTCGAGAGCCACATCGCCTTGGGCACCAGCCATTCGGCCGCATCGCTGCCGCCGGCATAGGCCAGCACGGGGTGCTGCGAGCGGGCGGTTCGGGCCGCTTCTTCGGCGGCCCGGCAATCCATCCACAAGAGGGAGGGCCGGAGCGGTGTCCCGTCCTGCTTGCATGCGACCACGGTCGAGGCCGTGGTAGCGGCGCAGACACCATCGATGAAGGGGGATCCGAGGTCGCGCATCAACCCGCGGCTGGCTTGGCCGAGTGCGTCCCACCAGTCGGTCGGCGATTGTTCCGCCCAGCCGGGATGGGGGTGGCGGGTGGGATACTGGACCTCCCGCTCACCCAGCATCGTGCGGCTGTCGAGGTCGAATACACCGACCCTGATGCCGCCGGTGCCGAAATCCAGGCCGAGAAGACGTGGCATAAGGCTCTCCTGGGAGCGCGGACATCTTGTCCGCTCTTGGTTCTTTGCCGCGGGCAGTCGCCGCAAACGACAGGCTCTTCAAACAAGGAAGAGCGGACAGGTTGTCCGCGCTCCCAGTCTACGGCCTGAACATCACCTTCGAGAAGAACTCGTTCTTGCGCTTGAAGCTCTCGAACATGCCGGGTAGTTCCTCGAGCGTGAGCTCATGGGTGATCATGAATTCCCATTTGAGCTTGCCGGTGGCGAGGGCGTCGAGGGAGACGGTCCATTGCTTGCCGGGGAAGGGGGCGCCAAAGGAGTTCCAGGCGCCGTGCAGCGATACTTCCTGGCGCAGGAAGTGCTGGAAGGTCTGGTTCTCCAGCGCGACCTCGCCGACGGGAATGCCGATGAACACGACATGGCCGCCGGGGCCGGCCAGCTTGGCGGCGAAGTTGATCGAGGACGGGTGGCCGGCGGCCTCGACGATGAGATCGCAATTCAGCCCCGATGGCAGCGGATCGGTGATCAGCTGGGTGTGGGTCGCGCCGGCCTCGCGCGCCTGTTCGAGCTTCTGCTCGGAGACGTCGACGGCAACGACTTCCGTGCAGCCCATCAGCTTCATCCACTGGATGGCGAACAGCCCGATCGGGCCGCAGCCGATGACGCCGCCGCGCTGGCCGACGGTGGGCGGCGCCTTCCAGACGGCATGGAGGGCGATCGAGGCCGGATCGGTCATGGCGATGGCGCGGGGATCGGCATCGGCCGGAGCCTTGAGCAGGTTGCCTACGGGCACCGAGACGAATTCGGTATAGGCGCCGTCGCGCCGGCTGCCGAAATAGTCATAGTTGCGGCAGCGCGAGAAATTCCCGGTCGCGCATTGATCGCAGACCCGGCAGGGGATCAGCGGGGCCACGCCGACGAGCTCGCCCTTCTCGAAACCGGTCACGCCAGCACCGATCTCCGCGATGTGGCCGGAGAATTCATGCCCGCAGATGATCGGCATGCGATGGGCGCCCTTGGTCAGCATGCGGGGCAGGTCCGAGCCGCAGACGCCGACGGCGGCAACCCGTAGCAATACCTCCCCCGTCGCGGCAACCGGCTTCGGAACGTCCTCGAGGCGAATGTCACCCGGCGAATACATGACGGCTGCGCGCATGGTCAAAGTCCTTGAATAGAGGAAAAGGTGTATCGGGTAAGGGGAGGAGGGGCCGTCAGACGGTGCGCCGCTCCGCGCCGAAGAGCGAGGAGGTGAAAGCGTCCAGGGCGATGATGGCGTCGCGCACGATCTCCACCGACAGGGGCACGGCAACCCGCCAGGTGATCGAGCCTTCCTTCAGGGCCGCCTTGGCGACGCGCTCGATCTCTTCAGCGGTGGCCTTGCCGAGCCTGAGGTCGGCGAGGGTGGTGGGCAGGCCTAGCGACTGGCAGAAGCGGGCGGTTTCCTCGATCTCGGCGAGCGGGCGACCTTCCAGCATCAGGAGGCAGAGCACGCCGAAGGCGACCTTCTCGCCGTGGAAGAAGCCATGGCTTTCCTCAAGAGCGGTCAGGCCGTCATGGATGCCGTGGGCGGCGGAAACCGCACAATTCTCGAAGCCGAGGCCGCTGAGCAGCGTATTGGCCTCGATGATGTTCTCGACGGCCGGCGTGAGGGCGCCCTTCTCGACCGCGAGCTTGGCCGCCAGCGCATCGCGCATCAGCACTTCGTGGCAAGCCTTGGCGATGGCGATGCCGGCGAGCGGGGCGGGATAGCCGCCGGCGATGAAATTGTCGGAACGCGATTCCAGGTTGGAGCGAGCCTCGAACCAGGTGGAGAGCGCATCGCCGATGCCGGCGACCAGGAAGCGTACCGGCGCCTTGGCGATCAGGGCGCTGTCGACCACCACCACGTCGGGGTTGCGCGGCAGCATGAAGGATTCCTTGAACACGCCCTGCGGCGTGTAGGTCACCGCGATGGCGCTGGTCGGCGCATCCGTGGAGGCGATGGTCGGCACGATGGCGATGCGGGCCTTGTTGGCGATCGCGGCCAGCTTGGCCGTGTCGGCCGTCTTGCCGCCGCCGATGCCGACGACCACATCCGCCTCGGCCTCGGCGACCAGGGCGGTGACCCGGTCGATCTCCTCGCGGCAGCATTCGCCGTTGAACTTCTCCATGGTGAGGCCGAGGCCGCTGCCCTCCAGCGAGGCGAGGATCGAGGGGCCGAGCTTCTCGAAGACGAAGCCGTCGACGAGCAGGAAGGCCTTGCTGCCGAGCGGAGTGAGATGATCGGCGAGGCGGTCGATCTCGCCGGCGCGCTGGATGTATTTGAGCGGACCGCCGAAAGCCCGGCCCTGCGCGCTGTGCCATCCTTGAGTTGCAGCCATTTGGAGAGATTCCCTGTGTCGCATCGCCCGGCGGCGATGAATGATCGATATTCACATTTGTGAAATATGATCATTTATGTGAAAAACTAGACAAAAAGAGACGCGCTGTCAACGGAGTCGGCAGCGCGTCGGGTCGTGTTCTATCGTTTCAAGGTGCCGGTGGCGTATTGCAGCAGCATCGCCACCACGATGATCAGGCCGGTATAGAGCTGCTGGCTGTAGCCCGGCACCCCGGCGAGGTTCATGATGTTGGCGATGATGCCCATCACCAGCGTGCCCAGCAGCGTGTTGACCACGTCGCCGCGCCCACCCATCAGGCTGGCGCCGCCGATCACCACCGCAGCGATGACGTTGAGTTCCATGCCGACGCCGACCTGCGCCGAGCCGATGGTCGTGCGGCTGGCGGAAATCACGCCGGCGAGCCCGGCCAGCGCCCCGGAGATCACATAGACGGAGAGAACGTAGCGCGGCACCGCGATGCCGGAGAGCCGCACGGCCTCCTCGTTGGAGCCGATGGCGGTGATGATGCGGCCGAAGCGCGTGAAGGAGAGCACGATGCCGCCGACGATGAACACCGCGAACATCAGGATGACGGGCTGGGGTATGCCGAGCCAGTAGCCGGCGCCGAAATCGGCCAGGGCCTGGCCGCCGTCACCGATCGAGATCGGCCGCCCTTCCGAGATCATGAAGGAGAGCGAGCGGGCGATCGCCATCATGGCGAGCGACATCACGAAGGAGGGCAGGCGCATATAGGCGACGAAGAAGCCGACGGCGAGGCCGCAGGCGGCGCCGCACAGGATCACCAGCGCGATGCTGACGCCGACGCCATAGCCGAGCTTGGCGATGAAATAGGCTGTGAGCACGCAGCCCAGCGCCAGCACCGAGCCGACCGAGAGGTCGATGCCGCGGGTGAGGATGACGAAAAGCATGCCCACCGACATGATGCCCGCGCCGGAAGCGACCTGCCGGAGCACGTTCAGGATGTTGTTCTTGGTCAGGAAGCTGTCGGTCCACACGGAGGCGACGATGACCAGGACCAGGAAGATGCCGAGGGTCGCGAAACGCTGCACCAGGGCGCCGAGATCATAGCCGCGCTTGCCGTCGCCGCGGTTCTCGCTGAGAGCTGTCATTGTCCTATACCGTTCCAGCTTGAATTGGTTTGCCGGGCTGCCCACCCTCGCTCATGGCCAGGGAAAGCAGGTTTTCCTCGCTGTAGCCGTCCGGCCTGAGTTCGCCGCGGATCTCGCCCTCGCGCATCACCAGCACGCGGTCGCACAGGCCGAAGAGCTCCTGATGCTCGGAGGAGATCACCAGCACGGCCTTGCCGGCTTCCGCCAGGCGATTGACGAGTGTGTAGATCTCGGTCTTGGCGCCGACGTCGACGCCGCGGGTCGGCTCGTCGAGGATGATGAGATCGCCATCGGCATGGAACCACTTGGCCAGCACTACCTTCTGCTGGTTGCCGCCCGACAAGCTCGAGACGGGCGCGTCGACGCTGGCGGCCTTGAGGCGCAGGCTCTGGCCAAGCTCACTGACGGTGCGCCGTTCCAGGCCCCGGCGCAAGAAGCCGAGGGCGGTGGTGATCGACGACATCCGCGCCATGGTGGCGTTCACCCGGATGGGTTTGTCGAGGATGACGCCCTGATGCTTGCGGTCCTCAGGGACCAGCCCGACGCCGGCCGCGACGGCATCGCGGGGCGAGCGGAAATGCACCGGCTTGCCCTTGAGCTTGATGGCGCCGCTATCGGGTTTGTCGGCCCCGAAGATCAGGCGGGCAACCTCGGTGCGCCCGGAACCGACCAGGCCACCGAGGCCGACGATTTCACCGGCACGCACCGCCAGGCTGACATTGCGGACCTTGCGGCCGGCATGCAGGGCGGAGACGCTGATCACTTCCTCGCCGATCTTGCGCTCCCCCCGCTCGGGGAAGAGGGCGGAGAGCGGCCGGCCGACCATCATGCGGATGATGTCGTCGATGCTCACGTCCTTGGCAGCGACGGTGCCGACGAGCTGGCCATCCTTCATCACCGTCATGCGGTCGGAAATCCGCATCACCTCTTCGAGGCGATGGGAGATGTAGACGACGCCGACACCATGGGCGCGCAGGTCGGCGATGACCTTGTGCAGGCGTGCGGCGTCCCGGTCCGACAGCACGGCGGTCGGCTCGTCGAAAATGATGATCTTGACCTCGCGCGACAGCGCCTTGGCGATCTCGACCACCTGTTGATGGGCGACGGCGAGATTGCCGACGCGCTCGCCCGGATCGATGTCGAAACCCAGCCGCTTGATCAGTTCGCCGGCGCGTTTCCTCAGCCCAGGCCCGGCGAAGACGCCGGGCAGTTCGCCCAGGAAGATGTTCTCCGCCACCGACAGATCGGGCGCCAGCGCCAGTTCCTGGTGGATCACGGCGATGCCGAGGGCCTTGGCCATGCGCGGATCGCGGAAATCGACATGGCGGCCGGCGATCTTCACCTCGCCGCTGCTGGGCTGGAGCTCGCCGCCCAGCACGCGCATCAGCGTCGACTTGCCGGCCCCGTTTTCGCCGAGCAAGGCATGGACTTCGCCGCTCTGGACGTCGAAGTCGACGCCCTTGAGGGCGTGCACGCCGCCGAAGGATTTGGTGATGGCGGTGAGCCTGGCGAGTTCGGACATCAAGACCTCGCTGGTTTGGATATCGCAGGGCGACTATTGCCTTCTCCCCTTGCGGGAGAAGGTGGCGCGAAGCGCCGGATGAGGGGAGACGCACGACCTTGCCGTGTCTGCGTTTCACCCCTCTGCCGGGACCTTCTCCCGCAAGGGGAGAAGGCGCATGACTCGAAGCGGCCGCTTAGAACACCGCGTCCTTCTTGTAGAACTTGTCGACGTTCTCCTGGGTGATCACCGCGGGCGTGGTGAGCTGGAGCTTGGGCGTGTCGGCGCCGAGCTCGCCCTTGAGGGCCTTCAGGCCGATATCGACAGCGGTACGGGCCACCAGATCGGGGTCGTTGAGGCCGGTCGCGCCATATTTGCCTTCCTTGATGAGGGCGAGCGCTTCCTTCTGGCCATCGGCGGCAGCGAGCACCAGCACGTCGTTCTTGCCGGCGGCCTGCAGGGCCTTCATGCCGCCCAGCGCCATCGAGTCGTTCTCTGCGAGCAATACGGTGACGTCGGGATGGGCCTGCAGCAGGTCCTCGGCGGCCTTGAGGCCGTCTTCGGTCGCCCAATTGCCCCAGCCCTGGCCGAGCACCTCGAAGCTGGCCTTGCCGTCATTGACGAGCTGGCCCTCGACCAGGCCGCGGAAGACGCCGAGGCGGCGGTCACGGCCGACTTCATTGCCCTGCGAGCCTGAGAGCAGGATGATCTTGACAGGCTTGCCCTGCATCTTCTTGGCCAGCCACTGGCCGACCAGGAAGCCGTTCTGGTCGTTGGAGGAGCGCACCTGGGTGACGATGTTGGCCTTGGTGTTGATGGAGGAATCCATCACCACCACCTTCACGCCGGCCGCGCTGGCGGCATTGGCGGCGCCGACGAGGCCTTCGGGATCGCGCGGGTTGAGAATCAGGAGGTTGACGCCCTTGGCGACCATGTCCTCGACGTCGGAAATCTGCTTGCCCATGTCGTTCTGGCCGTCGGAGGTGGTAACCTCGCAACCCGCCTTCTTGCCCTGGTCGATGGCGGCGGCCTGCTGGGCAGCGAAATAGGGGGCGCTCAGCGTGTACATCGCCACGCCGATCTTGCAGGCGGCGGCGCTCGCCATGCCCATCGTGCCGGCCAGCAATGCTGCGGCCAGGCTGCCGCCCAAAAGGGTCTTCTTCATTGGCTCTCTCCTCCACGTCGTCTGTCAGGGCATTTTTTCGGGCCCAGTTCTGTAGCATAAGTACATTTTTTGATAGGGGTCAAGCGAGTGAAATTTTAAAAAATTGAAACAAAATCACATTCGTGAAATATTGCAACGCAATATTGCATAAATTAGCTTGAAATAGGTTAAAATAATGCATCTGGGGTTGTCGGGGCGCTGATAAAAATGTAGTGATGCTACAAAATGGCGAACTTCCTAGATTGCCGCAGTCGAAAGAAAGGTTGGTTGATATGTCCATGCGCGAGCCGGGCCTGTGCGTCGTCGATATCGAGAAGGGGGAATTGCGGGGGGCGACCAACCGCTACACCAAGACGATGGCCGACCTTGCCGGTCTCTATGAAGACGAGGCGGCCTACCAGGCGGTCCTGGCCGAACTCGGCGACAAGGTCGTCTATGAGGTGACGGATTACAAACCCTCGGCGGATGCCGGGGACATGATCATCGGGGTCACCCGCATGATTCCCGGCAAGGTGGGGCGGGAATATTTCCTCACGCGCGGCCACATACACGCCAATCCCAATCGTCCGGAAATGTATTACGGCGAGAGCGGGCATGGCATCATGCTGCTGGAATCGCCGGCCGGAGAGATCCGCACCGTCGAGATCGGGCCGCGCAGCCTATGCTATGTGCCGCCCTACTGGATCCACCGCTCGGTCAATGTCGGCACCACCGATCTCGTCATGACCTTCGCCTATCCCGCCGATTCAGGGCAGGACTACGACATCATCGCCAAGGCCGGCGGCATGCGCAGCCGTATCGTCGACGACGGCAAGGGCGGCTGGGCGGCCGTCGACAATGACGGTTACCAGTTCCGACCAAAGGATTTGGTCGAAGCCATCATGGCGAGGTGAATGAGGCTTCCCTTCTCCCCTTGCGGGTGTCGTCAACGCCCTTGAGTTGACTAGAGGTCCCGGCAGGGGGATGAGGGGTCTCGCGACTTATCTAGGTCATGTTGGCGGCAGGTCGCCAAGAACGGTGAGGTTGCAAAACCCCTCATCCGCCCCTTCGGGGCACCTTCTCCCGCAAGGGGAGAAGGGAAGATGGGCTGCTTCCCACCTTCACGCCTCGTCGGCGTCGCCCTCGTCGTCGTCATCGGCGTCCATCTCGCCACCGAGAGCGTGCTTGAAGCCCTTCTCGACCCGCTTGAGCAGTTTGCGCAGGCGCTTGCGGTCCTTGTTGTCGAGATGGCTGGTGGCTTCCGCCTCGATGTCGAGCGCCAGGGCTGCGATGGCGGCGGCCTTTTCCTTGCCGTCCGCGCTCAGGCCCACGCGCACGACGCGCCCGTCGCCGTCCGTCGCCTTGCGCTCGATCAGGCCGGCGGCTGACAGGCGTGCGATCGTCTTGGAGGCCGTAGGCGGCCTGACGCGCAGGATGTCCGCCAATTCGCTCATCGAGAGGGCTTCCCGCCCGGCAAGGGCTTCGAGCACCTGTTCCTGGCCGGGAAACAGGCCGAGCCCTTCGAGGAGCTTGGCGGTGCGGGCCCGGTGCAGCCGGGCCACGTGGATCAACTGATAACCAAGTGTCTTGGAGGCCGGATGTCGCATGGCAATGATCCGCCGGCTGATGATTTGCTGTAGCCGGCTTCAGATACAGTTTCTGGCAGAAAATGTCGAGGATTTCGTGGGCTTTTACCTGGAATCAGGTAAAAATTTTCTATCCGGCGCAGCTTTTAGATCCTGGCGAGCGTCCGCTTCACCTTGGCCAGGAAGGCAGCACGCGACCGGTCCGTCGACAGGTTCATCGAATAATGGGCGAGATAGCGAAAGCGCGCGAAGGGCTTGACCACGCCCCGCAGCATGCGCGTGATCACGCGTCGCGGCGGGTCACTCATCAGCAAGGCTTTCAGGTGCGAGCCGCCATAGGTGGTGACGGCCACCACCTTGGTGATGTTGTGCAAATTGCCCTGAACCTTGCCGTCGACCAGGGTGAAGGATACGCCGGGCAGGAAGACCCGGTCAAAGAAACCCTTGAGGATGGCGGGAAAGCCATAATTCCAGATCGGCGTGACGATCACCAGCACCTGCGCCCGCTGCAGGCGTTCGACGTAAGCCGCCACGCCGTCGCGGTTTCGCGCCAGGTCGTGATAGGCGCGCCGTTCGGCGGCCGTCAGCACGGGCTGGAAGCCCTCGGCATAGAGGTCGCAATCGTCGACCTCGTGGCCGGCCTTGCGCAAGGTCTCCACGACGCAGGCATGCAGTGCCGCGCCGAAGGATTCCTCGCAAGGGTGGGAGAAGAGGACGAGGACCCGCATCAGCCCTTCATCTCGACCTCGACGAAGGCCATGTGGGACTGGCCGCCATTGAAGACATTGTGCTCGACGCCGGCCGGGCGCGAATAGGAGATGCCGGCTGCGAGCGGCACCAGCTTCTCGCCCTGCGCGTCGACGATGCGCAGCGTGCCGTCGACCAGCGGCACCACGGCATAGGGATATTCATGCCGATGCCAGCCGGTTTCCTGGCCGGGCTGGAAATCGTAGCGAGTGATGCGCACCCGATCGTCGTCGACCTGCAGCGTTCCTGTCGCCAGATTGGTGTTGTCGCTGTTGTGTGCTCCACACATCGTCAGACCTCCATTTGCATGCCCCGGAACAGATAGGTCCGGTTCTTGGTGTAATCATACTCGGGATCGTCCCAGGCGATCATCTTGCCGGGATTGAGCAAGCCCTTGGGATCGGCTTCGCGCTTGAAGGCGAGCTGCACCTCGTCGGTCTGCTTCATGCCGCCTTCCTCCAGCGTATAGCGGTGCGGATTGAACACCGGCGCGCCCATGTCCTCATGGATGCGGATGATCTCGTCGAGGCGCTCCTCGGTGGTGAACTTGACGAGCGGCAGCCCGAAACAGGTGATCTTGCCGTCGAAGCGCACGAATTCGAGATGGGCCACCACTTCGTCGCCGAAGACAGCGTGGATCCTGGAGACGAGGTCGAGCTGGTTGGGGAAGGGATAGAGCGTCTGCAGATAGGTGATGGTAGGGTCGATCTTGAGGGCACGCAGCGTGGTGTGGTTCCAGCCGAGCTCGTAGATGTCAGGTAGGCCCTTGCGGTCGGCCTCGCTCATATCGGATGTCGAGAACAGCAGTTCGGCGCCCTTGCGCCGACGGGTGATGGTGAGGAAGGCGTCGTAGTTCTGCGGGGCGATCATGGCGCAGACGATGTGCTTGTCGCGCGGGATCCAGCGCCGGTGCCGGTTGAAATAGTCGTGGGCAGCCGGTGCGGCCACCACGGCAAGCTGTTTCTTGAGGATGCCGTCGGCCTCACCCGTCTCATTGGCGAAGGCGGCTGCCTCGGCGAGCGTATCGAAGCCGACGATGACGTCGATCCATTTGAAGGCGGTGGTCAGCGGCATCTCGACTTCGGTGATGATGCCATTGGTGCCGTAGGCATGGCTGACCTTGTGCAGGTCCTCGCCGGTGAGATCGAGGATGCGCGGGCTTTCTTCCATCGTCACTACCTTGAGGCGGGTGACGTTGCCCCAGTCACGCAGCCCGCCCCAGGTGATCGAGCCGACGCCGCCCGAGCCGCCGGCGACGAAGCCGCCAATGGTGGCGGTCTTGGCGGTGGAAGGATGCAGGCGTAGTTCCTGGCCGGAATGGACCTGCGTCTTCTTGTCGATCTCGGCCATCACCGCGCCGGCTTCGGCGACCAGCACGCCGGGTTCGATCGAGATGATCTTGTCCATGAAGGACAGATCGAGCACGGCCCCACGCGAAAGCGGCATGGCCTGGCCGTAATTGCCGGTGCCGGTGCCGCGAGGCGTGACGGGAATGTCGAGCTCGTAGCAGGCGGCGAGTGCGGCGGCGACGTCGGCCGCCGATTTGGCGAAGATGATGCAATCGCCGGTGATGTGGTCGAGCTCGCGCTTGAGCACCGGCGAATACCAGAAGAAGTCGCGGCTCTTCTGCCGCACCAAAGTCGGGTGATCCTCGATGCGGATGTCGGGCAGGCGGGCCTTGAGGGCGGCGATGTCGGTCATGCGATCGAACCTGGCGGAGATTTTCGGGGGGCGGGTCTTCAGACCCGCCGATTCGAGCGATCAGGGGTGGTGGGAAGCAGGCGGGTCTGAAGACCCGCCCCCCAGCACCGCGTCTAGCTCTTCATAGTCCGGCAAAGTGGTGTCGATGGCCCGGCCATCGCGCACCACGATGCGGTCGGCCTGCGGGCGGGACAGCAGTTCCGTCCAGGTCCTGGCCTTGAACAGCACGAAATCGGCCGGTCCCCCGACGCGCAGCCGGCCGGCATCGATGCCCATCACCGAGGCCGGCGTCGCCGTGATGGCCTTGGGCCAGTCGCCGAAGGGATGGTCGAGATGGGCCACGCGCGTCGCCTCGCGGAAGACCTCGAGGGCATCGAGATCGCCATAGGCATAGAAGGGGTCGCGGGTGTTGTCGGAGGAGACCGCGACATCAACCCCCGCAGCCTTCAATTCGTGCAGCAGCGTCACGCCGCGCGAGCGCGGGGTGCGGCCGGGAACACGATCCTGAAGATAGAGATTGCACATCGGCAGCGACACCACGGCGATGCCGGCTTCGGCCACCTTGTCGATGGTGGCCTTGATCTCGTCCTCCTCCTGCCGGGCGAGGGAACAGCAATGGCCGACCGTGACCTTGCCGGCGAAGCGATGGCGCAGGGCCGCCTCGGCGACGTGGCGCAGGGAACGGGCGGTGGGGTCCTGGGTCTCGTCAACGTGGAAATCGAGGTCGAAGCCATTATCGGCGGCGAGACGGAACAGCGTGTCCAGGCCCTGGTCAAGCTCCGGCACCATATAGGTGACGCCGCCCAGGATGCCGTCATGTGCGCGCAGGGCTGCGATGATGTCCGACATATGCGCACGATCGGCCACGTGCTCGATGGAGAACAGCGCCACCGCCTGCAGCTCGATACGGCCGGCCCATTTTTCCCGCATGTCGGTAAGGACCGGCCAGGAAATGCCGATCTGCTTGCCGATCGAATCGAGATGGGTGCGGATGGCCGACGTGCCGTGCGCATAGGCGCAGCGCAGCGAGAAATCCATGCGGGCGGCGACGTCGGCGGCCGACCAATTGGCTTCGCGATCCAGGGTGACGTTGTCGAGCGCGCCGAAGAAGGTGCCGTCGGGATTGCGGCGACGCGGCCAGATATGGCCCTTGTCGAGATGGGTGTGCAGTTCCACGAAGCTCGGAAAGACCATGCCGGTCGAGAGCGCGTCGGACGGGCCTGTCACGGCCTCGATCGCCTCGATGCGTCCGTCGGCGACGGTGAGGCATATGCGCGCCAGGCCGTCCTGGTCGATGCCGGCAAGCCGCTGCGGCACCAGGCAGGCCGGCACGCTGGCCTCGACCGCCCAGCGGCCGGTGGGCGGGATCTTTGCAGCAGTCTGGGCGGATCTGGACACGATCAGTTTTCCCGCTTCAGTGCGCTCTCATGCCATTTGTACAGCATGAGATGCGACAGATAGGACAGGGCGAGGAAGATGGCGATGCCGCTCAGCGACAGCAGCACCAGCGCGGCATAGGCTCGCGGATAGGCAAAATAGCGCGGCGCGAGATAGATGATATAGCCAAGCCCGCCGCGGGCGCCGCCCGCGCCGGTGGCAAGCTCCGACACCACGGCGCCGATCAGCGACAGGCCGCCGGCAATGCGTACGCCGCCGAGGAAATAGGGCAGGGCGCCGCGCAGCCGCAGCAGCCATAGCTTCTGCCAGGACGAAGCGCGGTAGAGCTCGAACAGATTGAGCAGATTATGGTCGGTCGAGCGCAGGCCGATCAGCGTGTTGGCGAGCACCGGGAAGAAGGCGACGAGCCACACGCAGATCAAGAGCACGGTGGCCTGCGAGAAGATCACCAGCAAGAGTGGCGCCAGGGCCAGGACCGGCGTGACCTGCAGGATGATGGCATAGGGATAGAGCGTATATTCGACCAGCCGCGACAGCGAGAACAGGATGGCCAGGCACACCCCGCCCACCACCGCGAGTACGAAGCCTTTCAGCGTTACTTCCAGGGTGAAGAGCCAGGCCGGCCCCAGTGTTTCCCATTCGCGGAAAAAGGCCGCCCAGATCTCGCTGGGAGCGGGCACCACCTTCATCGGCGTGAGACCGGCCGCCACGCAATATTCCCAGGCCCCCAGCACCACCACCAGAAAGGCGAGCGGCAGCAGCCATTTCAGCAGGGCTGGCGGGCCCCGGCGGGATGCTGCAGAAGGGGCGGCGGCATCGCCCGCTGAACTGATCGCGCTCATCCTGTTCCTGCCCTCCTGATCCAAATCTCTCGCGATCAATGCCCGTCGACGGTCTCGGCGGCCTTGCCGATGGCCGAGGTCAGCGCGGCGGAGGCCTGGCGGCAATAGTCGACATAGATGGGCGTGGTGCGGAAGGCCGCGCCGCGCGGGCGTTCGGCATCGATGGTGAGTTCGGCGAAGGCCCGTCCCGGCCGGGCCGCCATCACCACGATGCGGTCGGAAATATAGACGCTTTCGAACACCGAATGGGTGACGAACACCACCGTCCAGCCGAGTTCGCCTTGCAGGCGCATCAGGTCGTCGTTGAGTTTCTGGCGTGTGATCTCGTCCAGCGCAGCGAAGGGTTCGTCCATGAGGAGGAGCCTGGGGCGGGTCACCATGGCGCGGGCGATCGAGACGCGCATGCGCATGCCGCCGGAGAGTTCGCGCGGATAGGCATCGGCGAAGGCGGCCAAGCCGACGCTTTCGAGGGCCTGCATGACCGGATCCCGGACGACCTTTCGCGATACGCCCTTGAGGCGCGCGGGCAGCCAGACATTGTCGAAGACGCTGGCCCAGGGCATCAGCGTCGGTTCCTGGAAGACGAAACCGACGTCGCGGGAATGGTCCGCTCCGCCATCCGCCCAGACCACGCTGCCGCTCGAGGCCTCGCCCAGCCCGGCGATGATGCGTAGCGCCGTCGACTTGCCGCAGCCCGAAGGTCCCAGCAGAGAGAGGATCTCACCCTGGCGAATGTCGAGGTCGAGATGCTGGAGCGCGGTCGTGCCCGAGGAGAAGGTCTTGCCCACGTCGCGCAGCGAGACGACGGTCGGGCGGGCCGGAGGGTTCAAGATGGACCTCCGGTACGTTGGCTTGGCCTGTCGCCTCGGCGAGATGGCCCTTTATTGCCGGGGCAGCGCCACCCCGACCGGGAGGCGTGGCGGAACTCTGCCGGTAACACTCGACCCAACATCGTCACTTCTTGATCAGGTCGGAGCCGACATTCTTGTTCACGAATTTCAGCGTGTAGGCCTTCTTGTAGTCGAAATCGGGCTTGTAGAGGCCGACGGCGACCATCTTGTCGAAGAAGGACTTCATATGCTCGTCGGTCATGGCGCCGATGCCGCTTTTCTCGGCGTCACCCGACATGACGATGCCATAGGCCTTGATCTGCTTGACGGCGAAGGCGAGGTTCTCGTCGGTCATGTCGGGATTGTCCTTCTGGATCGCCGCATTGCCGAGCTTGTTGTCGCCGTAGAGATAGGTGGCCCAGCCGATCGCCGAGGCATCGACGAATTTCTGCACCACGTCAGGCTTGGCATCGATGATGTCCTGACGGGTGACGATCAGGGTCGAATAGGTGTTCCAGCCCTGGTCTGCGATCAGGAATACATTGGGCTTGAAGCCGCCGCCCTTTTCCACCTGGAGGGGCTCGGACGCCACATAGCCTTGCTGGACCGAACCCTTGTCGGCGATGAAGGGGCCGGGATTGAAGTCATAGGGCTTGACGGCCTCGTCGGTGAAGCCGAAGGCCGCCTTCATCCAGGCATAGCCGGTGGCCTGGAAATCGGGGCCGATGAAAATGGTCTTGGCCTTCTTCAAATCCTCCCAGCTGTCGAGGCCGACGCCGGGATGCGTCATCAGGATCTGCGGGTCCTTCTGGAAGGTCGCGGCCACCGCGACGAGGGGAACCCCCTCCTTGGCGGCTGAAAAGACCTCGACCAGATTGCCGCCCATATAGAAGTCGTTCTTGCCGGCGACCAGGGCAGTGGCGTTGTTGGCGGTCGGTCCCCCCTGCACGATCTCGACGTCGAGGCCGAACTTCTTGTAGGTGCCGTCGGCCACGGCCTGATAGTAGCCGCCATGCTCGCCCTGGGCCAGCCAGTTGGTGCCGAAGCGTACCTTCACCAGTTCCTCGGCACAGGCGGCGTTCAGGTTGGCAAAAAACACGGCCGTCGCTGCAAGCACGGCGGTCTTGAGCATGCTGTTCATTCCTGTCGCCTCTGTTCGGTTTCGTCTTGGGAGTTACTGGTATCGGATTGCCGCAACGCCGGTGCCCGATTGTTAGCGCCAATTCACGCTTGCACAAGTCGTGATCACGATTAATTTTGCGCCGGCCAGATTTTCGAAGGACCCGCCATGCTTCGCGCCGTCACACCGTCCTCGCTGCGGGCTCCCTTCGCCCGCTACAGCCACGCCATGGAGGTGCCGGCCGGCGCCCGCATGCTATTTTGTTCCGGTCAGCTCGGCATCGGCCCGGACGAGTCGATTCCGGAGGGGGCCGAAGCACAGGCCAGGCTGATCTTCAAGGCGATCGAGACGATCCTGGCCGAGGCCGGCATGGCGCTCGCCGATATCGTCAGGATCAATGCCTATGTCACCGGTCGCGAGCACATGGCAGGTTATATGAAGGCCCGTGATGCGGTGGTGGCCGATCCGCCGCCCGCCTCCACCCTGATGATCGTCTCGGGCTTCACGCGGGAAGAGTTCAAGGTCGAGGTGGAGGTGGTGGCGGCAAAGGCGTGAGAGCCGAGGGAGGCAGCCGGTCGCCATAGGCCCTTGTGATTTTCGATCGGTATGGAACAATGCCCACAAGCGTCCTGGGCCTTGAAAGGGCCGGCCGGCACAGGCGGGGACGCCAGACCAGGGGATCGAAAGCATGGACCACCCTATCCGGCGCCCCGCGGCGCACGTGCCGCCGTCATGCGTCCCGCCCATCCGGCTTGCCGGCTCTGCGCCCCACTCCGCATGCTGAACCTCGATCCCTACCTGCTTCGCGCCTTTCTCTCCGTCGCCGAAGTGGGGACGGTGAACGGCGCGGCGCTGTCGCTGCATCGCACGCAGGCCGCGGTCAGCATGCAGATCCGCAAGCTCGAAGCCCTGGTTGGCTCGGACCTGTTCGAGCGCAGCCCCAAGGGGCTGACGCTGACCGCGGACGGGCTCCTCCTGGTGCCCTATGCCCGCGAGATCCTCACCTTGACCGACGAGGTCGGCAAGCGCCTGAACGGACGGCAGATCGAGGGGCGCATCCGCCTCGGCGTGGTCGAGGATTTCGCCGCCACCCGGCTGATCGAGATTCTCCGCGATTTCCGTGACAAGAATGCCCGGGTCGACATCGACATCCTGGTCGAATCCAATGCGCGGCTGGCCGCCATGCTGGAGAATGACGAACTCGACATCGCTGTCTGCGATACCAGCCGCTGCAGCCGCAAGCCGGCGCATGTGTGGAACGAATATCTGCACTGGGTCGGGCGCTCCGACATCGAGTTCACGCCGGACACGCCGCTGCCCGTGATCATGTTCGTGGAAAGCTGTCCCTGGCGCGGACCGGCCATGGCGACGCTGGCCATGCGCAACCGCAACTGGCGCATCGTCTGCGAGGCCTCGACTTTGGTGGCGATGGCGACGGCGGTGCGCGTGGGCATCGGCATCGGTCCGATGATTGCGGCGACCATTCCCGAGGGCTGCCGTGCCCTCGACAAGACCATCGACATGCCGGGCTCGGCCCGGGTCGATATCGGTCTCTATGTCCGCAGCGGCGCGCGCGAGGAATCGCGTTTCCTGGCCGATTTCGTGCTGCGCCAGGTCGAGCTCGGCCACGCCTGAGCTGTTTTCAATAGGCGACCCGAGCTCGATAAGATCGCCACGAGAAGTCGAGCTCGCACACGCCTGATATCGATCTGGGCGAATGTTTTGTCATCCCCGGCCGAGCGAAGCGAGGGGAAGGGGATCCAGGGGCTAAGGTATTGAAACCGTTGGCCGCTGGATCCCCTTCCCGAGGCCTGTGGCCTCGCCGGGGACGACAAACAGACACTCGGTATCGTCGGTATGAGACAATCCGCATGTCCGGGGGCATTCAGCAACGCTTATACCCTCACGCGAATTATCCGGCTACCGCAGGCGGCCTTTTTCGGGCCCCCTTGGCCTCGCCTGAACCTGTCCATAACAGTCGATCCACGACGAGGACATGGTGATCGCTACCGAGGGGAACATCATGGTCGAACTGTCGCGCAGGAACCTGCTCGCTCTCATGGGCTCGCTGAGCCTGCCCGCCCTGCTGGGGCAGGCCGCACCGGCCCGGGCCGCCGGCACCAAGCTGACCGCCGTCGAATGGGGCGGCGACGTCGTCAAGGCGATGAAGGAAATCGCCGCCCAGCAAAGCGCAGCCGAGATCGACTGGGTGCTGCACCAGGGCGGCGCCGCCGCCATCCTGCCCAAGATCAAGGCGATCTGGCCACGCACCGATTTCGACTATGTCGCCGGCTGGGAAGGTTCCTTCAACTCGATGATCAAGGAAGACTGGCTGGAGACCGTCAACCCGGCCGACATTCCCAATCTCGCCGACATCCCCGCCAAGATGATCATCAAGAACGACAAGGGTGGCATCATGGCGGTGCCGCGCGCCGTCGGCGGCATGTATTTCGGCTATCGCACCGACACCGTGCCGATGCCGGTCACCAAGATCGACGACCTGTTCGATCCTAAGCTGAAGGGCGCCATCTGCTGGCCGGGCCCGACCCAGAGCATGATGCTGCAGATCGTGGCGCTGGCCCTGCATGGCGGCGGCGACGAGAAGAACATGGAACCGGGCTGGAAGCTGATGGCGGAGTTGGCCAAGTCCGGCAATATCGGCCGCATCGCGGTGACCGATGTCGACTTCACCAATTCCTTCACCGCGGGCGAGACCTCGGTCGGCTTCTTCGCCGAACCGAGCTGGGCGGCGGTCGCCAAGAACTTCCCGGTGACCCGCCTGACCAAGCAGAAGGGCATGGCGACCTTCCTCTATCAGAGCGGCTTTGCCGTGCTGAAGAACCGGCCCAACCTCAAGGCGACGCTGGACTTCATCAATTTCGCCATCAGCCCGGCTATGAACACGCTCTACGCCAAGGTTGCGGGCGAAGCGCCGCTCAACGCCAAGGCCGAGAAGCCCGAGAATCTCAAGCATCTCATCTTCACGCCGGCCGAAATGGACGAGTTCGTCCATGTGCCCGACTACAATGTGGTGCTCTCCAACCAGGACGCCTGGGCCAAGCGCTGGGAAGCCGACATCGCCCCGCTGCTGTGAAGTAACTTCGAGTGGGCGCATCGGAATCGATCTCCGGCCTAGTAGGCAACAGCCTTGCGGGTCGCGCGAGATGACGGACTTAACGAAAGAGTGCGGCGCGTGTGTGCCCCTCGCCCCGTCCTTACGGGGAGAGGATAGAGGTGAGGGGCTTCGCAAAGCGCTTAATCACTAAGGTCACGCTGCCCCTCATCCCTACCTTCTCCCCGTAAGGACGGGGCGAAGGGGTGGCTGGCGTCGCGACCATGAAGCCAGCCCTTACCTCCGGATTGCCCGCTCCGTCTGCAGGAGGATTTCGCCTTGTCGGCCTCAGCCCTTTCGACGGCCAGCCCCACGACGTCATCGCCCAATCGTGGCGCGATACTGCTGCTCGTGCCGGCGCTTGCCGTCTTCGCATTGATCTTCGCCGCGCCGCTAATCGATCTCGCGCTGGAGAGCTTCCGGCAATTCGTGCCGGGCCGCATCGGCTCAGCGGCGGATTCGCCCTTCGTGCTCGACAATTACCGCGAGCTGGTCAGCCCGTCCTTCGCGGGCGTGCTGGTGGAGACCTTCCGCATCAGCGTCGCCGCCTCGCTGGTCGGCCTCATCATCGCCTTCCCGATCGCCTATGGCATCGTGCGCCGCTTCTCGCCGCGCGGCCGGGTCGCCTGCATCGGCCTGATGATCACGCTGGTGCTGCTCTCCATGCTGGTGCGCACCTATGCGCTGGAGCTGACCTTCGGCTCGGTCGGCATTATCAGGCCGCTGCTGACCCTGCTCGGCATCGCGCCCACCAGCCGCTGGTATATCGAGACCCTGGTCGGGGCAGGGCTCCTGCATGCGGTGATCCCGATCAGCGTGTTGACCTTGATGGGCACGGTGCAGAATCTCGACCCGCGCCTGATCGATGCCGCCCAGTCTCTGGGGGCGCCGGCCTGGCGCGCGCATCTCGACATCACCCTGCGGCGCAGCCTGCCGGCGCTGGTGTCGTCCTTCCTGGTCTCGCTGACCTTCTCGATCAGCGCCTTCGTCATTCCGATGGTGCTCGGCAAGGGGCGGGTGCTCTTCATCTCCAACGTGATCTACAACCGCTTCAGCGACGTCTCCAACTATCCCAGCGGCGCCGCCGTCTCGATCACCATGCTGATCCTGACCCTGATCGTCGTCTATCTGGTCTCGCTCGTGCAGCATGGCCGGAGGAAAAGCGCATGACCGCTGACAGCAATGCCAAAATGTGGGGCGATCGCCTCGCCATCACCGGCACCAACATCGTGATCGGGCTCGGCCTGGTCTTCCTGATCGTGCCGCTGCTGGTGGCGGGGCTGCTCGCCTTCGACGCCCGCGACTATCTCGGGCCGCTGCCGCCGCCAGGCCTGTCGCTGCACTGGTTCGAAAAGCTGTTCTCGCAGGATTATGTCGTGGCGGGCTTGACGACCAGCCTCGAGATCGCCGTGCTGGCGACCGTCATCAACGTGGTGATCGGCACCGCGGCGGCGGTCGGGCTCGACCGTGGCGAGTTCCGCGGCAAGGGCGTGATCATGGGGGCCTTCCTGTCGCCGCTGATTGTGCCGGCGGTGGTGACGGGTTTCGCCTTGCTGCTGTTCCTCTCCAAGATCGGCGTGGTCAGCGGCTTTCCGCGCCTGCTGGCCGGACACGTCATCATCACGCTGCCCTATGCCCTGCGCGCCACCTTGGCGAGCCTGGTCGGCCGCGACAGGCGCCTGACCGAGGCTGCCCTGATCCTGGGGGCCACGGAGAAGCAGGCCTTCTGGAGCGTCACCCTGCCCCTGATCCGCACCGGAATCGTCACCGGAGCCGTCTTCACCTTCGCGATCTCGATGGACGACGTCGCCGTCAGCCTCTTCCTCA
Source organism: Labrys neptuniae (assembly GCF_040797145.1). Classification (NCBI taxonomy): domain Bacteria; kingdom Pseudomonadati; phylum Pseudomonadota; class Alphaproteobacteria; order Hyphomicrobiales; family Xanthobacteraceae; genus Labrys; species Labrys neptuniae. The sequence continues at coordinate 180,474 of NZ_JBFNQD010000008.1, forward strand.
CCGATCCCACCACCTACACGCTGCCGGTGGCGCTGGTGAGCAATATGCGGGCCTCCTTCGACCTCACCATCGCGGCCGCCGCCGTGCTGCTGGTCGGCATTACGGCCGTCCTCATCATCATCCTCGAACGCCTCGTCGGTTTCGACCGGCTGATCGGGCAGGGCATGTTCAGGTAACAGGAGCCAGACATGGCGAACTCCGTGGAATTCATCAATGCCGTCAAGCATTTCGGCGATGTGACGGCGGTCGACGGCGTTTCCTTCTCGATCGCCGGCGGCGAGACCGTCGCCCTGCTCGGCCCGAGCGGCTGCGGCAAGACCACCATCCTGCGCATCATCGCCGGTTTCGAACGGCCCGATTCCGGCGTGGTGCGCATTGCCGGCGAGGACGTCACCCGGCTCCGGCCCTATCAGCGCAATGTCGGCCTCCTGTTCCAGCATTATGCGCTGTTCCCGCACATGACCATCGCCGAGAACGTCGCCTATGGGCTGCGCTACCGGGGCTGCCCGCGCAACGAGATCGACGACCGCGTCGCCCAGATGCTGGAGCTGGTGCGCCTGCCGGATTTCGGCCATCGCAAGCCCCATCAGCTTTCGGGCGGCCAGCAGCAGCGCGTCGCCCTGGCCCGCGCCCTGGCCACGCGCCCCGGCCTGGTCCTGCTCGACGAGCCGCTCTCCGCCCTCGATGCCAAATTGCGCCAGGAGTTGCGGGCCGAGCTCAAGCAGGTGCTCGCCGCCGTCGACGCCACCACCATCGTGGTCACCCATGACCAGGAGGAGGCGATGAGCCTGGGCGAGCGGGTCTTCGTGATGAAGAGCGGCACGATCGTGCAGGCCGGCCCGCCCAACGAGGTCTATGGCCAGCCGCGCTCGCGCTTCGTGGCCGAATTCATGGGCCGGGCCAACTGGTTCCGCGGCCGCCTGGAAGCCCATGGCAACGGGCTTGCCGCCTTTGTCGGCGCCAATGGCATGAAGCTGGTGGTCTCCACCTTCGACGATGCCGCCGGGCGCGGGGAGGTGGATCTGTGCGTGCGGCCAGAAAGCATTGATCTGATGCCGTTGCAGGCCGCAGCCACTTCCGGTGAGCGCAACCGCATTCCCGGCCAGGTGCTGGAGGTTACGCCGCTCGGCGCCATGCGGCAGATCCTCGTCGAACTGCAGGGCGGCGGGCAGGTGCTTGCCGTCCAGCCCAACCGTAGCGGCGAGGCGCACGGCCCCGGGCAGCCTGTGATCGTCGGCCTGCCGGCGGAGGGCTGCGTGGTCGTGCCGGTCGCCGCCTGAGCCTTTGTCTGCCGTTACCATCAACCATCCAGAGAAAGGAACGACATCATGATCCTTCGCAACATCCTGCGCGCGGCTGCCCTGACGGCCGCCCTGTTCGCGGGCAGCCTCGCCGCCAAGGCCGATGCGCTCGACGACATCACCAAGGCCGGCGTGATCAATGTCGGCGTCTTCGCCGACTTCCCGCCCTTCTCCTCGGTCAATCCCGACATGAGCCTGAAGGGCTATGACATCGACGTCGCGCAGATCCTCGCCGACGGACTGAAGGTCAAGCTCAACCTGGTCAGCGTGACCGGCCAGAACCGCATTCCCTTCCTGACCGAAAAGCGCGTCGACCTCCTGATGAGCGTCGGCTACAGCGCCGAACGCGAGAAGGTGGTCGACTATGTCTCGGCCTACGCGCCCTATTATATCGCCGTGATCGGCCCGCAGGCCCTCAAGGTCAGCGGCAAGGAAGACCTGGCCGACAAGTCCATCGCCGTCAATCGCGGCACGCTGGAGGACACCTCCCTGACGGCAGTGGTGCCTGCATCGGCCGATGTCCGCCGCTTCGACAACTATAACTCGGTGATCCAGGCCTTCCTCTCCGGCCAGGCCCAGGTGATGGTGGTCGGCAACGATGTCGGCTCGCAGGTGCTGGCCAAGCGGGTGGACCTCAAGCCCGAGCAGAAGTTCCAGCTTTTGTCCTCGCCCGACCATATCGCCATCAACAAGAACGAACCGCGCCTCAAGCAGGCTCTCAATGACGCGGTCGCCAAGCTGCTGGCGGATGGCAAGCTCAACGAGATCTCGGTGAAGTGGTTGCAGAAGCCGCTCGACCCCAAGGATCTCAAGGACTGATGCCAAGGCAGATGTTCGATCTGTCATCCCCGGCGGGCCAAAGGCCCGGAAAGGGGATCCAAGGGCCAACGTCGTCGCGATTGCCCCTGGATTCCCTTCCCCCCGCCTTCGGCGATGCCGGGAATGACGAAGACATCGGTGGATCGGTCAAATGCACAGCCGTCGGTGCGGCGCGGCTTTGAGGGGAAGGGCCTTGTAATGGGCAGTAGTCTCGACTTCGGCTGGCTCGGCGAGGCCTTCGCCGCAATCGCAAGGGGGGCGGGGATCACGATCCTGATGATCCTGGTCTCGGCCCTGCTCGGCATCATCCTCAGCGTTCTCGGGGCGGCCGCCCGGCGCAGCCGCCAGGCGCCGTTGCGCTATGCGGTGACTGCCTATGTGGAGCTGATCCGCAACACGCCCTTCATCGTGCAGATGTTCTTCATCTTCTTCGGGCTGCCGACAGTGGGCATCCTGCTCAATCCCCTGGTGGTCGCCATCCTGGCTGTCACTATCAACCTCACGGCCTATGGCATCGAGATCGTCGGGGCGGGGCTCGATGCCGTTTCGCGAGGGCAGAAGGAGGCAGGGCTTGCGCTCGGCCTGCGCCCCCGCCAGGTCTTCGTCAAGATCGTGCTGTCTCAGGCCCTCAAGGTGATCTTTCCCGCGCTCAGCAGCCAGATCGTCATCATGATGCTGGAATCGGCCGCCGTCTCGCAGATCGCCGTGAAGGAGCTGACCTATGAGGCCGACCTCATCCAGGCCCGCACCTTCTTGCCGTTCGAGACCTATCTGGTGGTGGCCCTGATCTATCTGGTGCTGAGCATCGCCCTGCGGCGCCTGCTGCAGTTCGGCGGCCGTCGTTACCTGTTCGGAGGCTTGGCATGATCGAGTTCACCTTCTGGGACATTGCCCGCAACCTGATGCTGGCCGCCCGCTGGACCGTACTTCTCTCGATCGTCGCCTTCATCGGCGGCGGCCTGGTCGGCCTCGCCATTCTGATCGCGCGCATCGACCGTCGCAAATGGCTGAGCCGACCGGCCGAATGGTATATCGGGCTGTTCCAGGGCACGCCGCTCCTGCTCCAGCTCTTCCTGGTCTTCTTCGGCCTGCCGCGCATCGGCCTGCGCATCGATCCCTGGCTGACGGCGGTGCTCGGCCTCACCCTGTGCGCCAGCGCCTTCCTGGCCGAGATCTGGCGTGGCGGCGTCGAAGCCCTGCCGCGCGGCCAGTGGGAGGCGAGCGCGAGCCTCGGCCTGCACTATTGGCGGCAGTTGCGCCTGATTGTCTTGCCGCAAGTGCTCTCGATGACGCGCGCTCCGACCGTCGGCTTCCTGGTGCAGCTGGTGAAGAGCACGGCGCTGACCTCGATCATCGGCTTCGAGGAATTGCTGCGCACGGCCAACGCCATCAACAACGCCACCTTCCAGCCCTTCACCGTCTATGGCTTCGTGGCGCTGATCTTCTTCGTGATCTGCTTCCCGCTGACGCGCTATGTCGATGCACTGGAAAAGCGCAGGGCATAGAGTGGCGACACAAGCCGCCGTGCCGGCTCACTGGTCGCCGTCGCGATCCCGGAAATCGGTTTCGCCCTTCTTCCAGTAACCGGATGCGGTGATGCGGCGGCGATCGAGGCCGAGATCGAGCTGGAAGTGACGGCGCAGCGTGCGCACGGTGCCGGCTTCGGCAGCGAGCCATACCTGGCTCGCCTGCGGGGGCAGCACCGCCGCCATCATGGCATCCTGCAGAGCCGTGCCGACGCCGGCCGGCAAGCCGTGGCGAGGCAGCCAGGTGAGATGAAGCTGCGCCTGCGTATGCAGGATCTGGATATCGGCGGGATCGGGGATTTCGACGAAAGCCTCCACCGTGAGACCCGCCGGCAACGCCTCGATGATGGCACCGATGGCCGGCAGGGCGGTCTCGTCGCCGCCGATCAGGAGATGGCGCAACTCGGGCTCGAGCCGGAAGCCGCTGCGAGGCCCGGCGATCTGGATGACGTCGCCGGGTTTTGCCTGTGCGGCCCAGAGCGAGCAGGGGCCATCGCCATGCAGGACGAAGTCGATATCCATCTCACCCTCGGCCTGGCGGAAGGCGCGGATGGTATAGGCGCGGCCGCTCGGCCGTTCCAAACCGGGCGTCGGTACGAAGACCTTCACCCATTGGGCGGGCTTGTTTGCCAGAAAATGCACCAGGGCCGTGCTCGCGAGGGTGATGCGCTGCATATGCGGGGTCAGTTGCCTGGTGGTGCGGACTTCGGCGACGTGCAGGCGGCGCTCGGGCGAAACCGGACGCGCTTCGGTCCGTTCATCGATGTCATGGGGTGTCATGGCTGTTGTCCTGTGGGAGGAAGGTCAGGCGCGGCGACGGCGGAGCGTGGCGAGCGCCAGGAGGAGGGCCAGGACGCCCATGGCGCCGCCCCATTCGAAAACGATGCGCATGCCGTGGGCGATGGCCTCGGGCGCAGCGGTGGCGCTGTCGCCGCCGACCGCCAGGGCGAAGACGGCCCCCATCAGCGAGGCGCCGGTGACCAGGCCGAGATTGCGCGAGAGCGCCAGCAGCCCGGAGACGAGGCCGCGCTGTTCGGGGCGGGCATCGGCCATCACCGCCGTGTTGTTCGGCGTCTGGAAGAAGGCGAGGCCGATGCTGATCAGCAGGATGGCGGCGATATAGACCGGCAAGCCGTTGCTCACCGTGAGCTGGGCCATGCCGAAGGTGCCGACGGTGAACAGGCCGATGCCGGCCACCATGGTTTTTCGAGCGCCGAAACGGTCGGCGACGTAACCGGCGGGAACGCCCATCAGCGCCGCGGCTATCGGGCCGACGGTCATCGCCATGCCGACGCTGCGCGTATCCAGGCCGGCGACCTTGGCGAGGAAGAAGGGGCCGAGCACCAGTGTCGCCATCATCACGGCATAGATCAGCACGCTCATCGCCATGCTGGCCGACAGCAGCAGATTGCGGAACATCGCAAGACGCAGCAGCGGCGTGGCCGTTTTGACCTGGGCGGCAAGGAAGAGCACCAGGCCGGCAAGCGCGGCGACGATCAACTGCAGGACCAGCGGGTCGGCAAAGCCGCGCGAACCGGACAGGGTCATGGCCAGGCAATAGGCGGCGAGCGTGGCGGCGAACAGCGCCGTGCCGAGCCAGTCGAAGCGGGTGGCGGGCATCGGGTGCCTCGGCGCATCGACGGCCGTGGGCAGATAGCGGCTGATCAGCACGAAAGCCAGCAGGCCGAAGGGCAGGTTGAGCCAGAACATCGCCGGCCAGCCGAAGGCGGCCAGCGCCAGCGAGCCGAGCGAGGGGCCGAGCGCGATGCCGAACGAGACCATGGTGGAGAGCACGCCCATGGCAAAGCCGGTGCGTCCCCGCGGGAAGACCTCGCCGACAAAGGCGAAGGACAGGGCCATGATGACGGCGCCGCCGAGCCCTTGCACGGCTCGCCCTGCGATGAGCACGGGCAGGCTGGGCGCCAGGGCGCAGGCGACCGAGGCCGCCATGAAGATGACGAGACCGGCCAGATAGAGCCGCTTCTTGCCGAGCTGGTCGCCGAAGCGGCCGACGCCGACGATCAGGGCGGTGACGACGAGCAGATAGCTCACCACCACCCATTGCACCGCCCCGAAGGAGGTGCCGAACGCCGTCACCATATGCGGCAGGCCGACATTGACGATGCCGGTGCCGAGCTGGGAGAGCAGGATGGCGAGGGACAGGCCGGTGAGCACAAGGCCGCTGCGAAGAGGCCGGTGGGGTACTGCCCGGGCGGCGGGATGGGAATGAAGGGCTTGATTCATGATGGACCGCGCATTCGAGGCTCCGAGGGGAGCGGTGAGCCCGGGCGAGGCCGGGCTGATGTCGATCCGTTTGTAGGTGCCTTCAAATGATGCATACAGTGCAATGATGGAAATGTATGATTGCATCATATGCATTTATGGATATCGATTCCGATGAACCGTCCTGCCTCTGTCACGCCGTCGTCCCTGGTGGACATGAACCTTCTGGTCGCCCTCGATGCCCTGCTCTCGGAGGGCAGCGTGGCCGGTGCGGCGCAGCGCATGAATCTCAGTGCCCCTGCCATGAGCCGCCAGCTCACCCGCATCCGCCATTTGCTGCGTGACCCCGTGCTGGTGCGGGCCGGGCGCAGCCTCGTGCCGACCCCGCGTGCCGAGGCATTGCGCGAGCGCCTGCGGCGCCTGGTGCTCGATGCGGAGGCGGTGATCCGCGGCGAGGGGGAGATCGATCCGGCGATGTTGGAGCGCAGTTTCTGCCTGCGCACCAATGACGGCTTCGTCGCTGCCTTCGGCGCGGCGATCGCCACGACCCTGGCGCGCGAGGCGCCGAAGGTCAGGGTGCGCTTTGCACCGCAGGGCAAGGAGGATGTTGCACCGCTGCGCGAAGGCAGCGTCGATCTGGACATCGGCGTCATCGGCGCCATGGGGCCGGAGGTTCGGCTCCAGGCCCTGCTGCATGATCGCTTCGTCGGGGTGATCAGGCAGGGCCATCCGCTGGCTGGCGGGCCGGTGACACCTGAGGCTTTCGCGCGCTTTCCCCACGTCTCCGTCTCGCGGCGCGGGCGCTTCGAGGGGCCGGTGGATACGGGGCTTGCCGTTCTGGGTTTCACGCGTACCGTTTCGGTCGCCGTCGCCAATTTTGCCGATGCGCTGACGCTGGTGCGCTCGAGCGATCACATCGCCTGCGTCGCCGCACGCCTGACCGAGCCGCTGCGCGACGGCATGGTCACTTTCGACCTGCCGGTGAAGACCGACGCCGTCGCCATCTCCATGGCCTGGCACCCACGCTTCGATGCCGACCCGGCCCATCGCTGGTTGAGGTCGCGCGTCAGGGCCTGCGTCCGCTGATCCAGAGGCATGCGGCCTGGCTTGCGATTCCAGGGAACGCCATGCCGAGCGATGCCCACCCTATCCGGCCAGCGCCTGTTCGACCTGGACTCGCTCGACCTCGACAAGCGGCGCCAGCACCTTGTAGGCCTTGGTCTTGACGCCCGGCTGCATCACCAGGATCACCGTCTCGGTTCCCGGGCAGGCGGCGTCCCCGCACTGGATTTCGCTGACGGAGATAGTGGTGTCCTCGCCGAGATCCAGGATCTCCCGCACCATCTGCTTGATGGCGGCGGCCTTGTCGCGGTCGGCCTGGCTGGGTTTGCGGAACAGGCCGAACACCACCTCAGGCGGCTCCGGGCAGAGTAAGGATGCCGGCGGCGCCATCCTCGGCGCCGAGGGCGAGCTGGGCGCCGGTCTTGTCCCAGGCAAGTGCCGTGATGCCTGATCCGGGCATGGCGCGGCGCACCAGGATTTCGGAGGCGTCCGTCAGGCGGCAGAGCAGCACGCAGCCGTCCTCATAGCCGAGCGCCAGCACCAGCGCCTTGGGGTGGAAGGCGACCCGAGTCACCTTGGCATGGCGGATGCCGCATTCGCGCGGCGCCTTGCCCATCGGGCCGTCCTTGCTCTGGAAGGGCCAGACGATGCCGGCATCGGCGCCCGAGGTCGCCAGCCAGTTGCCGTCATGCGACCAGGAGAAGGAGCGCGTCTTGGAGGGATAGCCCGACATGCGCATGTGCTTCTTCTCGGCGACCGTCCAGCCATGCAGGGTGTTTTCCTGCATGGAGGTGACGATGAAGCGGTTGTCGGGCGAAATCGTGATGTCGAGGTGGCTGCCCTTCCATTCGTAGAATTCAGGCGCTGCGCTCGAATTGGGGAACCAGGCCGAGACGCCGTTGTAATGGGCGATGGCGAGGCGGTAGCCCTTGGGCATGAAGGCCAGGCCCCGCACGCTGGACGGTGCCGTCCACTGCTTCACATTGCCCTTTTCGTCGCGGGCATAGACGGCTTTGCCCGCCGACCAGGCCGTGGCGCCGCCTGCGGATACCGCCACCGCATCGATCCATTTGTTGCCGGCTTGCCCGACCTGGCTGATCTCGCCATTGGCAGAGAGCGCCATGATGCGCCCGTCGTCGCCGCCGGCCACCAGCATATTGGCATTGGCGGTGACGGCGAGTAGGCCGGCATCGCCGAACAGGGCATCGCGCTTCTCTTCACCGATCTCCGCCCTGAGCACGGTGCCGTCGGCCAAGGCGAAGACGGGCGTGCGGCTCAGCCAATGGCAGGCCAGCACATGGCTGCCGGCCTCGATCGGGGTGACACTTTCGGACAGCGAGGGGAAGGAGGTGGTATTCAAGGCGGGGCTCATGGACAAGAGGCGGGGATGTTGTGGGGTTGCGCGGCGATTCACCCCTCATCCCCCTGCCGGGACCTTCTCCCGCGAGGGGAGAAGGAGTTTGATTCGGCTCGACACATCCCATTGAAATCCCTTCTCCCCTTGCGGGAGAAGGTGGCGGAAGCCGGATGAGGGGTGCAATCTCCTCCCTACGCCGCGCAGGCTTTGAAACCCTTCTCGAGTTCGTCGCGGTTGAGGTTGTGCCCGATGAAGACCAGGCGCGACTCGCGCTTTTCGTCCGGCTTCCAGTCGCGCTGGAGGTCGCCGTCCACGATCATGTGGACACCCTGCAGCACGAAGCGGCGCGGTTCGTCCTTGAAGGCGAGGATGCCCTTCCAGCGCAGCAGGCTCGGGCCTTCGCTCTGGGCGATGCGGTCGATCCAGGGCATGAACTTGGCCGGGTCGACATCGCCGTCGATCTTCAGCGACAGGGATTGCATGGTCTCGTCGTGATAGTGCTTCAGGCCGTGATCATGGTGATGATGGTGGTCATGGCCGTGATGATGATCATGGTCGTGGTCATGGTCATGCTCGTCGACCTCGAGGAAGGCGGGCTCCAGGTCGAGGATGCGGTCGAGGTCGAAGGCGTTGCGGCCGAGCACGTCCGCGATCGCCACGTTGGAGCGCGTCGCCTTGTGCAGCTTGGCATAGGGATTGAGGGCGCGGATGCGCATCTCGACCTCATGCAGCTCCGGCGCCGTGACGAGATCGGTCTTGTTCAGGACGATGACGTCGGCGAAGGCGATCTGGTTCTTGGCCTCGGGCGCGTCCTTGAGGCGATCCTTCAGCCATTTGGCGTCGGCCACGGTGACCACGGCGTCGAGGCGGGTCTTCTCGGCGACGTCCTGGTCGACGAAGAAGGTCTGGGCCACCGGTGCCGGATCGGCCAGGCCCGTGGTCTCCACCAGGATGGCGTCGAACTTGCCCTTGCGCTTCAGGAGGCCGTCGATGATGCGGATGAGGTCGCCGCGCACCGTGCAGCACACGCAGCCATTGTTCATCTCGAAGACTTCTTCGTCGGCGTCGACGATGAGGTCGTTGTCGATGCCGATTTCGCCGAATTCGTTGACGATGACGGCGAAACGCTGGCCGTGCGGCTCGGTCAGGATGCGGTTGAGCAGGGTGGTCTTGCCGGCGCCGAGATAGCCGGTGAGAACGGTAACGGGAATCTTGTCGGACGTCTTATCCTGCGAGGCAATCGTATCGGCCATGGCAATCTCCGGAGCGCAGGCGCGCTCTTCAGCAAAGAACAGGCGCGCGGCAAGGGGCGCTGCTACCCCGCCGCATTCGCTCAGCCTTATATTGGATCGATGCCGTCGGATGTAAGCCCCAAAGTGCGATTCTTCCCGCCGCTTCGAAGATGGAGCGTGGGTTGCCGTTCCCTTGTTTTGGGAAGCGCCTACACCCTATAGGCTCTGGGAACGGCGCAGCACACATGGCTATACTGCATTGCTCGACGGACTGCGGGTGTCGTGCAGGATCTGGGCCATGATGCATCCTTCGATTCAGCCAAAATGAACCGATGAGAATAGCGACCATCCACGATATCTTTCGTTCCAGCGTGCTCGGCATGCCGGAGGCCGATCCCGTCATCGGCCACTGGTTCTACAATCGGTTTCTCCAGATTTTGAGGCCGCTTCGAATCGAGGTCGAGCGTGTCTCAATCCTGGCGAATGGCGAGCCTTCCCTGCTCGAGGACCTCGTGGCCCGGCATGGGTGGTCGCGGGACAAGAAGGGCTGGGCGCATGTCTTTTCCCACCCGGATGTCGCCGGCCTGATCATGCCGACACTCGAGCGGCTCCGGACATTCGACCTGGTGCTGGGATTCGAGATGCCTCCCAATTTGATCCGCGCTCTCCATGCCAACGGACAAAGACTGGTTGATATCTCGGTCGATCCCATCCGCTTCTGCGAGGATTTGTTTCTGCGCATGCGCAGCAACGACCCCCTGCTTCAGGCGCGGCTGGCCGAACAATCCGCGCCATCCGCACAGATCGCTGCCGGCGCGGCGGAGCTCAAAGCCCGAATGCAGCCGTTGCCTGCCCAGCCAGAGGCCATCGTGTTCGCAGGACAGGTTCCCGATGACAGCAGCCTGATTGCCGGGAGCCGCATTCAAAGCGCAGCGCCTTTTGCCGATCGATTGAACGAGATTGCCGCCGGACGCCACATTCTGCTGAAGCCGCATCCCTACGCGCCCGGCAATCCCGACCTTGCCATGCTGCATCGCGCTTTGCCCATTAGCCGCTTCACGCGCGACAACATCTACGCCTTGATGGCGGCTCCCTGGCTTGGGGCCATCGTCACCCTTTCATCGAGCGTGGCGACGGAAGCCGCGTATTTCGACAAGCCTGCCATCCGGCTGATCAAGCCCGATGTGGAGTTTGTCGAGCCCGACGTGATCGGCCCGTTCCAGCGCATCGACGGCAGGGCTGCGAGCGCGCCTTTCTGGGGGGACCTGCTCGATCAAGCCGTTCAGATGCCGAGCCGAGTATCCCCGCTTCCCCCGCTGCGTCATCTGTTCGGGGCAAACTGGGGGCTGCCGCGGCCCATGACGGCCATTGCCCCCTTGCCGCTTTCGCGAGGCGAAACGACGACGAATATCCAGCCCTATTGCGTATTCGGCTGGAGCGGAACGGAACCGGATGGCGTCTGGAGCGATGGAGCCTTGGCGGTTCTTCAGCTGCCCGCCTGTATTGACGGGCTGGCATCGACACTGGTTCTGACGCTGAATGCGTTCGCGCCGGATGCGGCCCACCGACAGGAACTGACGATTTCATCACCGTCCGTTGGCTTCATCGAGAAAATCATATTGGCAACCGCAGAAATACGCGAATTGCGGATTCCGCTTCCGCCGGCACCGGTCGGTTCGATGCTGGAAATTTCGATCGGCATGGACACCGCGATCAGCCCGAAGGAACTCGGCATCGGTCCGGACGAACGCCGCCTCGGCATCAAGCTGCGTCGAATGGCGATTGCCTGAGACCTGCCGTCACATGGCCATCGGCCAGCAATGGGGGCTTCGAAAACTGCGTGGCGAAGCTGCACAGCCGATCGGTCCTTGCGATCGGATCGACGGCAAAGTGACACCTTCCCCGAGGCCGGGGAAGGCTCGTAGTGCCTCTTTCGGCGTGGTCTAAGCCTGCCGCCGCCGTCAGGCGCCGCCGCCGAGACGGCTGAGGCCGCTCTTGGCCGCAGCATTGCTCGAATCGATCGCCAGCGCGCGCTGGAAGCTCTCGCGTGCCTTCTGGGTGTCGTTCAAGCCGGCCTGGGCATAGCCGCGGCCGGCCCAGGAGGCGGCATTGCGGTTGTTGATCTGCAGGGCCTGGTCGAAGTCGGACAGCGCCTCCTTGTATTTCTGCAGCTGCAGATAGGAGCTGCCGCGCGAATAATAGGGGGCTTCGGCGCGCGGATCGTTGGAGATCGCCGAGGTGAAGTCGTCGATCGCCACTTCATGATTGCCGCCGGCCTGGCGGATCAGGCCGCGATTGTAATAGGCCTCGGCCGTTTCGGGCTTGATCTTGATGGCCTTGTCATAGTCGGCCATGGCTTGCTGGGTCTGGCCCTGCAGGCGGTAGATATTGCCGCGGCCGACATAGGCGGGCGCATAGTTGGGATCGTTGGTGATCACCTGGCTGTAATCGGCCATCGCCTGGGCGGTCTGGCCGGTCTTGCGGTAGACCAGAGCGCGGTTGGCCAGGGCCTGCACGAAATTCGGGTCGATCTGCAGCGCGCGGTTGAAGTCGGAAATGGCCGGTCCGTACTGGTTGGAACGGGCATAGGCCGAGCCGCGCATGTTCCAGGCTTCCGGATCGTTGGGATTCTTTTCGATCACCGAGGAAAGCGAACCGATGTCGGCGGATGCCACCTGACGGCTGCTGGCATCGCCATCATCGCCACCGCCGCCGGTGGAGGCGCAGCCGACCAGGCCGAGGCCCGCAACGCCCAGCATCAGGAGCGCGGCAATGCGGGAGATGGAGGTTCTGGCTGGGGGCTCTGCCGTGGTTGTCGTGGAAAGTGTCATCTTGTCGGTCCGGGTCCATCGAGACGAATTTACAAGGGGGCCGTAAATCTGGCCAAGGTCCAACTGCTGCCCAATCCTACCGGTCCTATCCCGGCGCCCGCAATGCCGGTGTTCGGCATTGCGGCGATGCGCATCAGCGGACAGGACGGAAACTGAGCCATGGTGGTCCGGACAGATTGGAAAAAGCGATACGGGGTGCAATCTGCCGGATTAACCTTGCCGGAAAGTAAAGCCTCTCCGCCCATCTGCCCGTTGACGATGGGCCGCGCCCGCGAAAGCAAAGTGCGTTCAAGCGAAAACGCTCCTTTGCGCGAGTTCGTCGTTCGAATGCGCGTGTGCGGCTCCTGCTGATTCCACCGGGTGGCGAAACGCCATGGGCAACACAAACGCAAACGCCCGGCCAAATTGCCCGGGCGTTCGTCCCAACCAGTCAATGGCTCGGAGAATCAGACTTACTTCTTCACAACGCGGGGCGTTGCGGGAATCAGGCCTTCGCGCTGCAGCTTCTTGCGGGCCAGCTTGCGAGCGCGGCGAACGGCCTCGGCAGCCTCGCGGGCGCGCTTCTCGGACGGCTTCTCGTAATGGCCGCGCAGCTTCATTTCACGGAAGATGCCTTCACGCTGCATCTTCTTCTTGAGCGCCTTCAGCGCCTGATCAACATTGTTATCGCGAACGAGAACCTGCACGCGTGCTGTCCTATTATCCTGGTGTGAATCGCTGCGGCGGCTTGGCAACAGAGAGACCCGGTGCCAAGGCACCGCCGAATTTGGAAGCGGCGTCATAACAGAAGGGATCGCCGCTGTCCATATTGATTAGCATGGATTGGTGAGATCCAATTAGCGGGACCTTGGGCTGATCCGGGTGACATGGCCCATTTTCCGGCCGGGACGCGCTTCACGCTTGCCGTAGAGATGCACCGAGGCGTTCGGTTCGGCGGCCAGACCCTGCCAGGAATGCACGCTGTCGCCGATCAGATTGGTCATCACGGCATCGGAATGGCGTTCGGTTGAACCGAGCGGCCAGCCACAGACGGCGCGCACGTGATTCTCGAACTGGCTGACCAGGCAGGCGTCCTGCGTCCAGTGCCCGGAATTGTGCACGCGCGGGGCGATTTCGTTGACCAGGACCTGGCGGTCCGAGGTGACGAACATTTCGACGGCGAGCACGCCGACATAATCGAGGGCTGCGATGATCCGGGCTGCGATGTCGCGGGCCTCGACCTCGACCAGGGCTGAAAAGTGCGAAGGCACGATCGACTGGTCGAGAATGTGGTCGTGATGCAGATTTTCGGTGAGGTCGTAAGTGCGCACGGCCCCGTCGTCGGCCCGGACGGCGATCACCGAGACTTCCGTCTCGAAGGGGACGAAGGCCTCCAGGATGGCGAGCTGGCCGCCCATGCGCGCCAGTGCTTCGGAGAGGTCGTTGCCGGGGCGGATGATGGTCTGACCCTTGCCGTCATAGCCGAAGCGCCGGGTCTTGAGCACGCTGGGCCGGCCCAGGGCCGCAACAGCGGAAGCAAGGTCGGCATGGCTGTCGACGGCCCGGAATTCGGCGGTGCCGATACCGAGCGAACGCACGAAGCTCTTTTCCGTCAGGCGGTCCGCTGTGGTTTCCAGCGCCCGCACGGCGGGCAGGACCGGCCGGGCTGCGGAGAGGATGGCGGCCGTGGCGGCAGGGATGTTCTCGAACTCGTAGGTGATGGCGTCGACGCTTTCAGCGAATGCCGCCAACGCCGCCTCGTCCTCATAGGCCGCGCAGGTGAAGCGCTCGGCGACCTGGAAGGCAGGGCTGGTATTGTCGGGGCAATAGATGTGGCAGCGAATGCCGAGCTGGCTGGCCGCCAGGGCCAGCATGCGGCCGAGCTGACCGCCACCGAGAATGCCGAGCATGCCGCCCGGGCCGACACGTACCGCATTCATGCCTTCACCGTGTCGTCGGAAACGGGGTGATCGGCGACCGCGGCCGTCTGGGCGGCGCGCCAGCGCTCGAGCCGCGTCGCCAGGGCTTCGTCGCCGAGGGCGAGCACGGCGGCTGCAAGCAGGGCGGCGTTGACGGCACCAGCCCGTCCGATCGCCAGGGTGCCCACCGGTATGCCGGCGGGCATCTGCACGATGGAATGCAGGCTGTCGACGCCGGACAATGCCTTGGATTCGACAGGGACGCCGAAGACGGGCAGGGGGGTCAGGGCCGCGGCCATGCCGGGCAGATGGGCCGCTCCGCCGGCGCCGGCGATGACCAGCTTGAAGCCTTTCCCCTTGGCCGATTTGGCGAAGTCGTAGAGGCGGTCCGGCGTGCGGTGCGCCGAGACGATGCGAGCTTCATAACCGATGCCGAGCGTGTCCAGAGTCTGCGCCGCGTGACGCATCGTGGCCCAATCGGACTGACTTCCCATGATGATGGCGACAGGTACGGCCTGCCCCGCCGCGGTGCTGGATGGCATCGGGACTCCCTTCGGTAAAAGGGGTGTCTAGAGCAAGACGCCGTTTTTGGGAAGGTGGCAACTCGTTACACGCTTGAGCCGCGCCTCAGCCCTATCGCGAGACACTCTCGTCGTCTGCAAAAGCTCTCGGGATCTGCCGGAGCTGACATGTCAAATCCCAGCCGGAAGGTCTGTGCCTCGGATCAAACCAGCCTGCTCCTTTCGCCACCTGAGTTTTTCGAAAATCGATCGCTGATTGAACCAGCTGATCTTCATATCCGAATTCGACACCGCAGCATGAGCAGATTTCATAGGTCGGACTGCGGCCGTCGTGGCCATATTGGGCATAGGGCTGCTCGAGACCGCAGACATGGCAGAAATTGGTGGGCTTGCATATCACTGTGTGAAGGTCGGACCTCTACTCGAGAGCGATATGCCTGGCGCCCGTCGTTTTATTCAAACCAGGGAGAGGCCCTTGCCTCAGGCTATCACGCAATCGACATTGCGCGATTTCTTCTTTTTCAGCAATGGCTTCCGGGGATTTGCCCCGGAAGCCAGCTGATGTCTCGGACCGTCCGCCGCTAGGCGAAGGGGTGGTACTGATAGAGCCAGGTCTCGCTCAGCACCTTGTCACCGAGCTTGAGATAGCAGCGCAGTTCCACCGGCTCCGGTCCGGTGGCGTGCAGGTCGAACTGGGCGCGCCAATGGCCGTTGATGCCGTCGGGCACCGCCTCGGTGAAGATATAGGACAGTTCGCCGCGCGAGGCCGTGATGATCGGCTCGGGCTTGACGCCATAGGGCAGGTCCTTGAGCGGGTCGCCGAGGAATTCGATCACGAATTTGCGCAGCCCCACCGGGCGCTGTGTGCCGGGATGGCCGCCATTGCCCAGCCTCGTCGCCACCACGCGGGCGAGATTGGTGGGGAAGGGCTCGTCCGCGGCCCAATGCAGGCGGTATTTCAGCGTGAATTGCTGGCCTGCCTTGACCGGATCCTTCGGCACCCACATCGCCACGACATTGTCGTGGATCTCGTCATTGGTGGGAATCTCGATGAGCTGGACGGTGCCTTCGCCGAACGGAGCCAGCGGCTCCACCCACAGCGAAGGGCGCAGATCATATTTGACGCCATCGAGATAGTGATCGAACAGGCGGTCGCGCTGCAGGAGGCCGAAGCCGCGCGGGTTGGTGTCGGTGAAGGTCGAGGTGGTGGTGGCCGGCACGTTGTTGAGCGGACGCCAGATATGCTCGCCGCCGCCCGTCCACATGGCCAGGCCGTCAGAATCGTGCACTTCGGGACGCCAGTCGATCGCGGTCTGCTTGGCCGTCTCGGAGAACCAGTACATCGAGGTCAGCGGCGTCAGGCCGAAGCGGCTGATGTCGTTGCGGGTGAAGACCTGTGCCTCGATGTCCATCAGCACGGCCTTGGAGCGCGTCATCAGGAAGGAGAAGGCACCGGCGACGGAGGGGCCGTCCAAGAGGGCATAGACCTTGACCTGGTCAGTGGAACCCGGGACCGCTTCCAGCCAGAACTCCTTGAAATCGGGGAATTCTTCCTGATGAGGCGGGTTGGGGTCGGCGGCATTGACAGCAAGGCCGCGGGCCGACAGGCCATATTGGTAGAGTTCGCCGATGGCGCGGAAATAGGAGGCGCCCAGGAAGGCGACCCAGTCGTTCTTCTTCCAGTCGACGGAGCCGGTGCGAGGCTCCTGGAAGCGAAAGCCGGCAAAGCCGACGCCGTCGGGCATGGCCTGGGCAGGGCTGTCCGGCGGCATGTCGAAGGAGGCCTTGCGGTAGATGATCTCGCTGGCGTTCTTGCCTTCGACCACATTGATGGTGACCTTCTTCTGGAAGAAGGTGCCGAGATGGAAGAAGGTGACCGGGAAGGGCGCCGGACCGTTGGCCCACAAGGCGTCTTCGGTCTTGAACTTGATCTTGCCGAGTTCCTCATAGGTCAGCTTGGAGGTGATATCCGGTGCCGGCTTCTCTGTCGGAACATAGGCCTCCATCGCCAGCTTCTTGGCGCGCTCGACCAGACCCTCGAAGGAGAAAGGCGCAGGCGGACCGAAGGTCAGCACGCCCTCGTCGGCGAATGCTGCGGTGGGAAGGCCCAGTGCCATCAGGGTCGAGAGACTTACGGCTCCCTGGAGGAAAAGCCGCCGGTCGAAAGCGTCGTTCATCAAAAAGTTCCTAACTTCTACTGCGTCCGCAAGCTAAACAGGGATTATCGCCTGTCAATGCCGTGGCGCTTCAAACCACGTCGATTTCGTGACAATAGATTAATTTGACTGATGATTTTGCGCAAAAAAGCGCAAAAGAGCCCAATAATCTTTCAAAATCTGAGAAATGCCCGATTCCGCCCTGGTCTATGCTCCCGCCGCGTTCTACAGGCGCGACGTTCTCGCCGTCGCCGAAGATCTGATCGGCATGACTCTTCTGGTCGACGGTGTCGGTGGCGTCATCGTCGAGACCGAAGCCTATGATCGCGACGATCCGGCCTCCCACACTTTTCGCGGGCCGACGCCGCGCAACGCTGTGATGTTCGGCCCGCCGGGCCACATCTACATCTATCTGTCCTACGGCATGCATTGGTGCGCCAATATCGTCTCCGGAGAGCCCGGCCGCGCCAGCGCGGTGCTGCTGCGAGCGCTGGAGCCGACGGTGGGCCTGGATCGCATGGCGCAGAGGCGAGGGCTCGACAAGCCGACCCTGTTGTGTTCCGGACCCGGGCGGCTTTGCCAGGCCTTGGGGTTGACCGGCAGCCAGAACGGGCTGGCGCTGACGCAGCCTCCCCTCGAACTGCTGCGCCGATCCCACGAGCCGCCCATCGTTTCCGGGCCACGCATCGGCATCAGCAAGGCGGTCGAGCGGCCCTGGCGTTTCGGCTGGAGCGGCTCGAAATTCCTCAGCAAGAAGTTCTGACATTCCGGCGCCCAAACGGAAACGGGCCCCGCAGGGGCCCGTCAAACGCGCATTGCAATGGCCTGGCTGCTTGGCTCGACGCCCTTACTTGCCGCCGAAGGTGTCGCAGATCTTGGAATTGGGCGTACCCGTGCAATGCTCGGTGGGCGAACCCGCGGCAGGCACGATGCGGATGATGCGGTCTTCGCCGACCAGAGCGGTCTCACCCGGCTTGACCAGCTTGCAGTAGCGGATGGGGCGGCGCGGTGGGCAGATGAAGGTCTTGCCCTCATAGAGCGTGATGGCGCTGGTAGGGGTGCGCGAATCGACCTGGAATTTGGTGCCGCGTACGCCGATCGAGGCTTGGGGAGCGTGGATCTTGTAGGCGCTCTTGGCCGAATCGCCGGTGGCGAAGCGGAAGGCGCCCTTGGCGAATTGCAGCACGACCGACTTGGCCTTGCCATTGCCGGCATAGACGAAGCTATCGAGCGTGACCGACGACTTCGAGCCGAGCATCAGATGGGTGTTGTCGAGAAAACGCAATTCGATCACCCCGCTCGGTCCGGTGACGATCTTCTCGCCCTGATGCACGCTGGAGCCGATTTCCAGGCGCCCGGACATCGAACCGTGCACGGCCGGCGTCAGGCCGACGACGTCGCCGATGACTTCGGGTCCCTGTTTCGCCGGGGCGGTCTGAGCGGCGGCCGTCTGCGCGGAGAAGGCAGCAAGCAGGGTGAGCAGCACCGGTGCCAGGCGGAGGAAACGTAATGTCATGACAAATATCGAACCGTTACTCGAAGGTGGGATCAACGCGGTATCCAATTGAAACGATCATAGCGCTGCGGCAGCTGAAAAGTGAAGGCTTATTAAGCATGTTCCGAGCTCATCCCTTGGAAATCGGGCGGCCTGTTGCGTTTTTGCATCGCGATCTAGCGCAATCTATCGCGTTGCGATCAGATGGTGACAGGTGTTCTGATAGCAGTAGCTACGGAAACGCTCGGATTAGAATTGTCATGATTAGGCGATTTAGGGAGGGGGTTTTCTAGAATTCCATTGGGTCATTCATCCTTTTTGGGTATTTCTTACGCAGAGGTATTTGAGGCGCCGTGCCTCCTTGCGTCGTCTGATCCCGCCCTAATCACGCATGGGTTGCTGAATGAGGTCTCGCCGTCGTCGATGGTACTTTGTTTGGCCGGAAATTATTGCTGACCCGGCTGGAGAGACGTGCCGGACATCCCTAAGGCAGCGGCATTGTTCGTACAGGGCCGGTGGCGTCCGGGGCGCGGTCGTCCCAACATTTGCCGAAATTGCAACGCATAGCTGCTCAGCCTTTGTTGCGCTGCAACATTGCGCGAATCCTGCTATGGTGCCGTCAAGTGAAAGAGAAGGCATAGATCCGTGAGCGAGACCTGGAACACGAAATTCGGCAGCAGGCGCGTCAAGCAGGCCCTTCCGACCATCGAGGAAGCCTTGTTCGCCGCCGAGTGCCTCAATGACGACTTCGACCAGCAGGTCGAGATTGCCGCATCGCTGCTCGGTGTCGGTGTCGAGGAAGTGCGTGCGGTCGCCAAGCGGTCGGTGAAGCCGGTCGAGCGCCGTCTCAGCCTGCCGATCGCCAAATCCCCCCGTGCGGCTGTCGCGCCGCGCGCCGTGGTGGTCGAATATCGTACGCCCAAGCGCCTGGTCGGCATGCGCTGAGGCGCCGGCTGCTTCCCATCCCTGACGAAAATCTACCGGGCGCCGTGGGAAACCGCGGCGCTTTTCATTTGCGCATGCAATGAGCAACCCCAAGGCGCCAGAAGGCGCAGCAAACCGGTGGATGCAATGGAAATACTTGCTCAGGCGCCTGAAAAAGCGAATGGCGCTCCCAAGGGGACTCGAACCCCTGTTTTCGCCGTGAGAGGGCGACGTCCTAGGCCACTAGACGATGGGAGCAGCGGCAAGGAGTGCGCCTATAGCGGCAAAAAAGGCCGGCGGCAAGCGGCAATCTGTGCGATCGGCGCATTTGTGGTTTGAATTCCTGGCATTGCTGGTTTTCCGCGCCGGGCGCGGCATGCGATCCAACGGAATTGCGAGAATTGCAAAGGCGCGTCGAAACAAAGAGTTAGAGAAAAATCGCGTTTCCACTCAGCCCCATTTTGCTCTAGTACCCGCCCATGAACAGCATCGACAGCAGTGCCGAAGAGACGTTTTTCGAGGTCACCGAAGCCGGCGAGCGCATCGACCGCTTCCTGGCTCGCCAATGCCAGGCGGCCGATAGCAGGCCCGACCTGCAGCCCTTGTCGCGTACGCGCATCAAGGCCCTGATCGAGGCCGGCCATGCCAGTATCGACGGCCGGGCGGTGCTCGATGCCGGCCAGATCCTCAAGCCAGGGCAACGGGTGGCGCTTCGGGTGCCGGAACCTGAGCCTGCCGAACCGCAGGGCGAAGACATTCCCCTTGCCATCGTCTATGAGGATGACGATCTCCTGGTCATCGACAAGCCGGTCGGTCTGGTGGTGCATCCGGCCGCCGGCCATGAGAGCGGCACGCTGGTGAATGCGCTCATCGCCCATTGCGGTGATTCGCTCTCGGGCGTGGGCGGCGTGAAGCGGCCCGGCATCGTGCATCGCCTCGACAAGGACACGTCGGGCCTGCTGGTGGTCGCCAAGAACGACAGGGCGCATCAGGGCTTGGCGGCCCAGTTCGCCGATCACGGCCGCACGGGACCGCTGGAGCGAGCCTATCTCGCCTTCGTGTGGGGTGCGACGCGCCCGCACGGCACGATCGAGACCGGCATCGACCGCTCGACCCGCAATCGCGAGAAGATGGCCGTGGTGGCGCTCGGCCGCGGGCGGGAAGCCATCACCCATTATTCGCTGGTCGAGGCTTTGGGCAGCCAGCTTTCGGGCAGCCACGGCGGCCAGCCGCTGGTCAGCCTGGTGGAGTGCCGGCTGGAGACCGGCAGGACCCACCAGATCCGCGTGCATATGGCCCATCTCGGCCATCCGCTGCTCGGCGATGCGGTTTATGGCAGCGGCTTCAAGACCAAGGCCGCCCTGCTGCCGGAGGCCCCCCGCGCAGTGCTCGCCGGCCTCGGCCGCCAAGCGCTGCACGCCCGGCTGCTCGGTTTCGAGCATCCGGTCAACGGCAGGCATCTGGTGTTCGAAAGCCCACTACCGGCCGATCTTGCGGCCTTGGCCGAGGCCCTGCGCAACGGCTAAGAGCTATTCAGCGTTTGCGGCCGAGCCAGAAGCCACCGGCCAGGGCTGCGAGCGCCAGGGCGCCGCTGACCGTCTTCTTGTCTGGCAGGCTCTCCTGCACGACGCCAGCCGCCGTCACCATGGTCGCAGCCAGGAGCCGGCGGCGCTTGGCTTTCTTCTCGGCGGCCTGGGCCACCACCAAGGCAAGGACGGCGAGCACCGCAAATCCGCCGCCGAGCGCTGCGTCGGCCCAATAGGGACCATAGGTTTCAGCCAGGAAGCGGTGCAGGCTGATCAGCCCGATGATCGCCATCGCGACAAGGCAGCAGCCGGCGACGAGGCGCCAGAGGATGACGGTCCCGTACTGACGCAGGACGGCGCTCAACTCCTCCTTGGCGAGGGCGCCCAGGGCAAGAAGACGGGTCACGAACGCCCCTTGCTCCACAAGCCGAGGATCAGGCCAATGCCGGCGGCGAGCGCTACCGATTGCAGCGGCTTGCGGGTGATGTAGTCGAGTGTCGCCTTCTGCAGGTCGGATGCCTGTTCCTGGGCGGCACCGCGAAGTTCGCTGGCCTTGGCCCCTGCCTCGTTCACCTTGTCGTCGAAGACCTGCCTGGCATGCCTGGCTTCTTTGGACAGGAATTTCGACCAGGAGCTCTTCTCCGCATCGACATAGGCGCTGAGCTGTTCGGTCAGGCGGGCAACTTCGGCCCTCAAAGCATCGAGGTCCTTGCCGAGGCTTTCGGAAAGATCGGCCTTGGCCTGAGCGGTGCGCTTGTCGCCGTCCATACTGGTGTCTCCTGTCTGGTCAACAGTGAAGGGCCGCGCCGGTTTCCGATCGCGGGTTGCGATGGCGGAAGGCATTCCTGGAAGAGTTAAGCCGGCTGGCCGCAGGTGCAAGGTAAACAAAACGTTACGGTAAACGCGGCGGGGCGGGCGGCGGTTCCCTCCGCCCGGAAATCGATTAACATCCCTTAATTTGACAATGTTACCGAGCTGTCACATTAATGCATGGCCGCCCGCAAAAGATTGCAACGCGAAATCGCCGCAATCGGGCGCATGATAGTTCGGGTGATCGGGATTGGTCCGTGCCTCAGCGGCCTGGGTGACGAATGTCCCACGGCAGGCGAGATGTCCTCGGTGGAAGCAGGTCAATAGATTTGCCGGGGTGGCACATGCGGGGCCGCTAGATATCGCGCTTTGGAAGGTCCGCCAGGGTCTTCACAAAGGCCGGTGTCGTCCCCATATCACGTAGGCGCCGTCTGCTCTGAAGGAGGGATGGCGATTTGAACCGCCCTCGATGGGGGTTCAGAGGAGAGGAACATATGGCTTCTGCCGCGCTTCCCGTCTTGGCCACCGAGAGTGGCCTGTCGCGTTATCTCGATGAAATTCGCCGCTTCCCGATGCTCCAGCCGGAGCAGGAATACATGCTTGCCAAGCGTTGGCGCGAGCATGGCGATCGTGAAGCCGCACATCAATTGGTGACCTCGCATCTGCGGCTCGTGGCCAAGATCGCCATGGGCTATCGTGGCTATGGCTTGCCGCTGGGCGAAGTGGTCTCGGAAGGCAATATTGGCCTGATGCAGGCCGTCAAGCGTTTCGAGCCGGAGAAAGGCTTTCGGCTCGCCACCTATGCGATGTGGTGGATCCGGGCCTCGATCCAGGAATATATCCTGCGCTCCTGGTCGCTGGTGAAGATGGGCACTACCGCCAACCAGAAGAAGCTCTTCTTCAACCTGCGCAAGGCCAAGAGCCAGATTTCGGCGCTGGATGAAGGGGATCTGCGTCCCGACCAGGTCAAGTCGATTGCCAAATCGCTCGGCGTGCAGGAGCAGGAAGTGGTGGAGATGAACCGCCGTCTCGGCGGCGACGCTTCGCTCAATGCTCCCGTGCGCGAGGAAGGCGACGGCGAATGGCAGGATTGGCTGGTGGATGATACGGCCAACCAGGAGACCCGTCTGGCCGAGACGGAGCAGAGCGAGAACCGCTCCACTGCTCTGCGCCAGGCGTTGAACGTGCTGAACGATCGTGAGCGCCGCATCTTCGAGGCGCGCCGTCTGGTTGACGATCCCATCACGCTGGAGGAACTCTCCGACGAGTTCGGGGTCTCGCGCGAGCGTGTGCGCCAGATCGAGGTGAGAGCCTTCGAAAAGGTGCAGGCGGCTGTGCGCTCCGGCGTCGCCCGCCTCGAGGCGGCGCACGCACCGGCCTGATCCGCTTGTGATAGCCGAATGGGGAGCCGCCTTCGGGCGGCTTTTCCTTGAGCAGAGTGCGGTGCGAGCAATTCGCGTCTAGGCCCGACTTCCTTGTCCTGGCCTATTTTCGGGATCAGGAAGCCCGGTCGCCGCATCAGAAAATGCCTCCGGCCTCGGCATTTCCGGCCGGTGAAGAGACATCGTTCGAGCCGGCTTGACAGGATCGGCATCGACCAACATGGTGGAACCATGAGCACCGTGGTCAAAATCACCCTTCGTCTCTTCCCGATCGCGGAAGCGTAGCCCCGGGCTCGGCCATTTGCGCCCCGAGCTGCGGGGCACGCCGCTCCTCATAGGGTGCGGCCTATCATCCGGCGCATGCTCAATCCGTCAAATCACACACCATAGCCGCCAGGCTCTCGCCACGCGCGAGGGCCTGTGCATCCCTTCTTGTCGTCATGCCCGGTGGCTAGCCGCGGGCAGGCGGGCGCGCTGCGTCGCGCCCGATTTTGAGGTATCCAGTCATGAATCAACCCCTGAAGAACCAGGCCAAGCCCAATATCATCGTGAACGAGGTCGATTTCGAGCGCCTGACCCAGCTCGCGACCTCTGCCCTCGATCGGTTCCCGGAGGTGGCCGAGGCGCTGCTCGGCGAACTCGACCGGGCGGAGATCGTTCCCGCGCTGCAGGTCGGCAACAACGTGGTGCAGATCGGCTCCGTCGTCACCTTCGAGACGGAAGGCGGTGCCCTGCGCGAGGTGAAGCTGGTCTATCCGGGTGAGGCCGATATTGCCGAGGGCAAGGTCTCGATCCTCACGCCGATCGGCACGGCCTTGCTCGGCCTGTCGCCGGGGCAGTCGATCACCTGGAAGGCCCGCGACGGTCGCGAGCACGAATTGCGCGTCACGGTCGTGAAGGCGTCCTGAAAGGGACGCCTGAGACCTATTGCGCCGCCGCAGCGTCGGCGTTCCAGGCGGCCATGGCGTCGTTGAAGGCCTTCTCGCCCGTCGGTCCCTTCTCGAAGGTGAACACGGCGTTGCGGCCATTGGCGAAGGTGAACACCAGATCGAACCACTGATTGGCCTGCAACATCTTGGCGTTGCGGCCCTTCTCGTCGGGCGGGTCGAGCAGGCCCATCAGGAACACGCCGGTCGTGACCTTCATCAAGGCACCGTCGAGCTGCAAGCCCGGGACCTGAGGGTCGGACTTGACGTTGACGCTCTTGACGTCGCCGACGGCGCCGCTCGGGTAGTCGGCCGGCACGCTCATCTGGATGTTCAGGAGGTAGTTCGCCGGCAGCGAGCGATCGGAATTATGCCTGAGGGTGAGCAGCACCTTCATCTTCCGGTCGGGAACATTGATCTCGCCGACGACGACGGTATCGAGCGGGCCATTGGTGCCGCTGGCCTGCGATTCCGTGCGCCAGTTCACGGTACCTTCGAAGAGGCGGCCCTTCATCGGGGCGCTCGGATCTTCCTCCATCAGGCGCGCACGCTGTCCCTCCGGCGCCTCGGATTGGGTCGAGGGCAGCAGTGGTGCCGGAGCAGACGGAGCCTGTGGAGCCGGCGCAGCAGGTTCCGGGGGCGCTGGCGAGGGAGCCGGGGGCGGGGGATTGCCGGTAGCCACCTCGGTCTGGGGCGTGCCCGGCGTGCCGCCGAGGCGGTCATTCAGCTTGCCGGGTTCGGGCGCCGGCTTGGCCGTCGTCTGCGGTGCGGTTGCCTGTTGAGGCATCAGGACGGGGCTGTCGTCGCTACCGCGTAAATAGAGTGCGGTGGCAGCGCCTCCGCCAATGATGACGGCCGCCGTCGCGGCCATGATGGCATACCGCCTGAGATTGCCGTTGGATCTGGTGCGGCGAGGTGCCTGGGGCCGTCGCTTCTCGGCCCTGCGCTCGGCAAAAGCCGGAAGGCCGTTGGATCGTGGCGAGGCAGAGGTCGATGCCTCGTCATCGGTCGCGTCACCATTGGCCGGCTCGTCGTCGGACTGAGACTGCGGGGCGGCCGGGCGCTCGGAGACCACCGGTTCAGGTGTGAATTCGGCCTCGTCATAATGGTGCTCGACGCGTCGGATCGCCTCTTCGAGCAGGTTGCGTTCCCTGGCAATCTGTCCTTCGGTCAGCGCGGGATCAGCGGCATTAAGCTGGCGGAGAAGGGCGGAGCGGGCTTTCTCATAGAGCGCCTGGCGGGTTTCCTGCGTATTGGGGGAAAGACCCTGCACGGCTCGCTGAATGGGAGGAAAATAGTCCGTCGACACGCGTTCTGGCTCGATCTCTTCACAGAAGCATTTTCTGGAAAAGTCGATGGACTTTTCAATCAAGAAAATGCGTCAAAACAAGACGTTAGAGCAAAATACGATTCGGAGGAATCGCACTTGCTCCGGGCCCATGGTCCGCTGCAGACAGGCCTGCCCGCCAAGATGTGGCAGAAGCCACGCCCGATCCTGCCCCGAAGGACAAGATCGCCGCCGGACAAGCACGGCGCCACGCGGATCGCAACCCGCGCAGTGCCATCGCAGCAGATCACGCACTAATGCCCGAATCTGACGGGATTAGGTCTGCTCTTAGACTTGAAAGGGATTTTGCACAAGGATCGTGTCGTCACGGTCGGGGCTGGTGGAGAGCACGGCCACCGGCGCTCCGATCAGTTCCTCGATGCGGCGGACATATTTGATCGCCTGCGCCGGCAGGTCCGCCCAGGAGCGGGCCTTGGCCGTGGTTTCCTGCCAGCCCTCGATCTCTTCATAGATGGGTTTCACGCGGGCCTGGGCAGCCTGGCTGGCCGGCAGATAGTCGATTTCACGACCATCGAGCTCGTAGCGCACGCACACCTTGATGGTCTCGAAGCCATCGAGGATGTCGAGCTTGGTGAGGGCGATGCCCGTGATGCCGGAGGTGCGGATGGTCTGGCGCACCAGGGCGGCGTCGAACCAGCCGCAGCGCCGGGCACGGCCGGTGACCGTGCCGAATTCGCGGCCGCGCTCGCCGATCAGGCGGCCGGTCTCGTCGGTGAGCTCGGTCGGGAAGGGGCCTTCGCCCACGCGCGTGGTATAGGCCTTGGTGATGCCCAGCACATAGTCGAGCGCACCCGGCCCGAGGCCTGAGCCGACGGCAGCCTGTCCCGCGACCGTGTTGGAGGAGGTCACATAGGGATAGGTGCCGTGGTCGATGTCGAGCAAGGCGCCCTGGGCGCCCTCGAACAGGATACGGCTGCCGGCCTTGCGCTCCTTGTCGAGCAGGGCGCCGACATCGTCCATGAAGGGCAGAACCTGCGGCGCGACGTCCGCCAGTTCCTGATAGAGCGCTTCCGGATCGATTTCGCTCTGGCCGGTGCCGCGGCGCAGGGCGTTGTGGTGGTTGAGCAGGCGGGCGATCTTCGGGCGCAGGGCGCCGAGATCGGCCAGGTCCATCAGGCGGATGGCGCGCCGGCCCACCTTGTCTTCATAGGCGGGGCCGATGCCGCGCCCGGTCGTGCCGATCTTGGTGCCGTCGGTCGCCGACTCGCGCAGGCGGTCGAGGTCCTGGTGCAGGGAGAGGATGAGCGGGGTGTTCTCGGCGATGCGCAAGGCTTCGGGCGTCACGGACACGCCCTGCTCCTTCAGCTTCTTCACCTCGGCGATGAAGGCGCGCGGGTCGAGCACGACGCCATTGCCGATCACCGAGAGCTTGCCGCGCACGATGCCCGAGGGCAGCAGCGACAGCTTATAGACATTGTCGCCGATGACGAGAGTGTGGCCGGCATTGTGCCCGCCCTGGAAGCGCACGACGACGTCGGCCTGTTCCGACAGCCAGTCGACGATCTTACCCTTGCCTTCGTCGCCCCATTGCGACCCGACCACGACGACATTGGCCATGGTGATCTCCCTTCTCTCTCTGGCCCTCGGCCCCGAAATTCCCGAGAGCAAAACGCGTTCAGATGGAAACGCCGTTTTGCCTCCGTTCGTTCGCTTCGACGCGCTTTGCGATTCTCGGCGGATCCACCAAAATCGCGAAACGCTTTCGTGCGGAATTCCAAAACCCGGACACGCAAA
This sequence comes from Labrys neptuniae, assembly GCF_040797145.1. NCBI lineage: Bacteria > Pseudomonadati > Pseudomonadota > Alphaproteobacteria > Hyphomicrobiales > Xanthobacteraceae > Labrys > Labrys neptuniae. The sequence goes on from NZ_JBFNQD010000008.1 coordinate 207,545, forward strand.
AGCCCGGCTCATCCGATGGCCGGGCTTTTTCACTTCCTAACGGATCGGACGGGCGTCGTAAACCCGTAAAAATAGCTGCAAACAGTGAATTTGCGGGCTGTCATATATGACAGCCGCTATTGACACAAAAGTGTCAACCGTCATTGATACCAGCGCCGCTGTAAAAACCCTTACGGAGAAAATGGGCCTTGCGGCACCATCAAGGAGTTGGACAATGAGCAGGAAAACGTGGCTGGGTATCGCATCGGTATCCGTGCTGGCTGTGGCGGCTTCGATGGGCAGCGCGTTTGCCCAGAGCCAGGAGCTGATCGACGCCGCCAAGAAGGAAGGCCAGCTCACCACGATCGCGTTGCCGCATGACTGGTGTGGCTATGGCGCCATCATCGAAGGCTTCAAGGCCAAGTATGGCCTCAAGGTCAACGAGCTCAATCCGGACGCCGGTTCGGGCGACGAGGTCGAGGCCATCAAGGCCAACAAGGGCAATACCGGCCCGCAGGCTCCCGACGTGATCGACGTCGGTCTTTCCTTCGGCCCGACCTCCAAGAAGGACGGCCTGATCCAACCTTACAAGGTGGCGACCTGGGATACGATTCCGGACAATGCCAAGGATGCCGACGGCCATTGGTATGGTGACTATTACGGCGTGCTCGCCTTCGAGGTGAACAAGGACATCGTCAAGAATTCGCCGAAGGATTGGTCCGACCTGTTGAGCTCCGACTACGCCAATGCCGTGGCGCTGGCCGGCGACCCCCGCACCGCCAACCAGGCGATCCAGGGCGTCTATGCCGCCGGTTTGTCGGCCGCCAAGGGCGATGCCAGCAAGGCTGCGGCCGAAGGCCTGAAATTTTTCGCCGAGCTGAACAAGAAGGGCAATTTCGTGCCCACCATCGGCAAGGCCGCCTCGCTGGCCCAGGGTGCGACCCCCATCGTCCTGCGCTGGGACTACAATGCGCTCACCGATCGCGACACGCTCAAGGGCAATCCGGACGTCGACGTGGTGATTCCGGCCAGCGGCGTGGTTGCCGGCGTCTATGTCCAGGCCATCAGTGCCTATGCACCCCATCCCAATGCCGCCAAGCTGTGGATGGAGTACCTTTACTCCGACGAAGGCCAGATCGGCTATCTGAAGGGCTATTGCCACCCGATCCGCTTCAACGACCTCGTCGCCAAGAAGAAGATTCCGGCCGACTTGCTGGCCAAGCTCCCGCCGGCCGAAGCCTATGCCAAGGCCGTGTTCCCGACGCTTGATGAGCAGAGTGCCGCCAAGGCCGAGATCACCAAGGATTGGGACAGCGTGGTCGGCGCCGCCGTCAAGTAAGATCGTTTGTCATCTCCTGCGCGTCCTGCCCGGTTTCTCCAGGCGGGACGCGTGCTTATTGTGGTCGCCGCGATGAATACCACCGCAAACACTGCCCCAACTGCAGCTCCAGGCTCGGTCAGAGCCAGTGGAGGGCTGGCCGTGCTGGGCATGGCGCCCTTCGTCCTCTTCGCCCTGCTCTTCCTGGTGGTTCCGACGGCCTTGCTGCTGGTTGGGGCTTTCTTCGACCGGGAAGGGCATTTCACCTTCGGCAACATCACCGAACTCTTCACCAATCCGGCGATCGTTTCCTCCTTCTGGCTCAGTATCAAGATCAGCTTCGCCTCAGCCCTCGGCGGTGCCTTCATCGGTTTCTTCGTGGCCTATGCGGTCATTCTCGGCGGCCTGCCGGAATGGATGCGCGGCGCCGTGATGACATTTTCGGGCGTTGCCTCGAACTTTGCCGGCGTGCCGCTGGCCTTCGCCTTCCTGGCGACGCTGGGGCGGGTGGGGCTCGTCACCGTGCTGCTGCGGGACTGGCTCGGGTTCAACCTCTACTCGACCGGATTCAACATCCTCAGCTTCACCGGTCTGACCCTGGTCTATCTCTATTTCCAGATTCCCCTGATGGTGCTGGTGATCGCGCCGGCCCTGGACGGGCTGAAGCGCGAATGGCGCGAGGCCAATGCCGTGCTGGGCGGCAGCAATTTCCACTATTGGCGGCATATTGCCTTGCCGATCCTGCTGCCGAGCATCTTGGGCGCGACGCTGCTCCTGTTCGCCAATGCTTTCGGCGCGGTGGCGACCGCCTATGCGCTGACCGGCTCCAGCCTGCCGATCATTCCCATCCAGCTCTTCGCCCAGATCCGCGGCGACGTGCTCAGCAATCCCAATCTGGGCTACGCCATCGCCTTCGGCATGGTGGTGATCACCAGCATTTCCAGCGGCGCCTATATCTGGCTGCGCAGCTATAGCGAGCGGTGGGTGCGATGAAAAAGTCCTCCGTATTATCCTGGCTGATCATCCTCCTGGCGATCAGCTATTTCATCATCCCGCTGCTCTCCACCTTCGAGTTCTCGCTGCGCATGCTGCGCGGGCAGTACAGCTTCGAAGCCTATCGCGTGGTGTTCGCCCAGGCGGAGTTCCAGCATGCCTTCATCCGCTCGATCCTGCTGGCGCTCGCTACCATCGTGCTGAGTATCGTGCTGGTGGTGCCGGCAGCCTATCTGGTGCGCCTGCGCCTGCCGAGCTGGCGCTCGCCGGTCGAGTTCGTCACGCTGCTGCCACTGGTGATTCCGGCGATCATCATCGTCTTCGGCTATATCCGCATGTTCAACTCCTCGTCCTGGCTGCCGCTGACCGACAGCGAGTGGACCACGGACCTCCTGCTGACCTTCGGCTATGTCGTGCTGGCGCTGCCCTACATGTATCGTTCTGTCGATGCGGGTCTGCGCGCCATCGACGTCAAGACACTGACCGAGGCGGCCCAGAGCCTGGGGGCGAGCAGCTTCACCATCCTCTGGCAGGTCATCCTGCCGAACATCCGCTCGGGCGTGCTCAGCGGATCCTTCATCGCCTTCGCCATCGTCATAGGCGAATTCACCTTTGCCAGCCTGCTCAACCGGCCGGTCTTCGGTACCTATCTGCAATTGATCGGCGCGAACCGGGCCTATGAGCCGTCGGCGCTCGCCATCGTTGCCTTCATCATCACCTGGGCCTGCATGGGCCTGCTGCAGCTCGTCGGCCGCTCGCGCGGCGCGCGGGCGGCGCGTTGAACCAGCACTGGGAGGCCAGCATGTCCTTTCTCGAGATCACCGGGCTGCAGAAGAGCTTCGGCGCCAACCAGGTGGTGAAACGCTTCGATCTGTCGGTCCAGAAGGGTGAATTCATCACCCTGCTCGGCCCGTCCGGCTGCGGCAAGACCACGGTGCTGCGCATGGTCGCGGGCTTCGAAACACCGTCCGCCGGCTCCATCCGCATGGACGGCAAGGAGATTTCGGGGCTGGCGCCTAACCAGCGCAATGTCGGTATGGTATTCCAGGCCTACGCCCTGTTCCCCAACATGACGGTGGCCGAGAATATCGGCTTCGGGCTGAAGATCGCCAAGAAGCCGCAACCGGAGATCGATGCCCGCGTCAAGCAAATGCTGGAGATGATCAAGCTGCCGCAGATCGCCGATCGCTATCCCTTCCAGCTCTCCGGCGGCCAGCAGCAGCGCGTGGCGCTGGCGCGGGCGATTGCGGTGCGTCCGAAGATCCTGCTGCTGGACGAGCCGCTCTCGGCCCTCGACGCCAAGATCCGCGTGTCCCTGCGCGACGAGATTCGCGTGCTGCAGCAGGAACTCGGCATCACCACGCTCTTCGTCACCCACGATCAGGAAGAGGCGCTGTCGATGTCCGACCGCATCGTGGTGATGAGCGCCGGGCAGATGGAACAGGTCGGCACCCCCTTCGAGATCTACAACTTCCCCAAGACCCGCTTCGTCTCCTCCTTCGTCGGTACGCTCAACTTCCTCACCGGCAAGGTCGTCGATGCCGCTGCCGGGCGTTTCTCCGTCGACGGGCAGGAAGTGATCACCAGCCGCGGCTTGCAGGGCGCCAGCAATGGTGAGACGCGCACGCTGGCCCTGCGCCCGGAAGCGGTGGTGCTGGGCAGCGGTGGCGAGGGGCGCAACAGCCTCACCGGCCGCATTGAGCTCGTCAGCTTCCTCGGTTCGATCGTACGCATCCGCGTGCGCTTCAACGAGAATGTGGTTTCGCTCGATACCTTCAACAATCCGGGCGCCCCGCCGCCGCAGATGGGCGAGGACGTTACGGTATCCTTCGGCCGCGGCGACCTGCAATTGCTGGAAGAGGCCGAGAAGGTCGCGGCTTGAGAATAGAGCTTCCTTCTCCCCTTGTGGGAGAAGGTCCCGGCAGGGGGATGAGGGATCTTGCGACCCTTCCTGATCACCTTCCGGGGAGCCGCCAATAAAGAGAGGTTTCATCAACCCCTCATCCGGCGCTTGGCATCACCGCGCTCAGTCTTTCAGCGGCCCGTTCCTCAGCCGCGAAAGGTCGAAGTCGCGGATATCCCTGAGCAGGTCGACCAAAGCCTGTGCGCCGAACTCTGCTGAGAGCTGGCCATTTTCGGGCGTCGCCTTGCTGGCGTCGCCCGCCGCCCCCTCGGGGCGAATGTCCTGCGCCATCCAGCCGAAGCCGCCGGGGCGGCCGGTGCGCAGATATTTGAAGATCTCTTCCATCTCATAGGTAACAGGGCGGAAGTCCTTGGCCTTGTCCATGCGCACGAGGTCGGGGCGGAAGGCGAGCATCAGCGCCGTCTCGATCTCGCCGGCATGGATCCCCAGGCGGGTTTCGTCGTCCGAGAAGGCGCCCTTGGGGTAGCCGAACATATGCCAGGACGTGAAGGCGACCAGCATGCCGTGGCGTACGCGCAATTCGCGGGCGACGATGTCCATCGCCGACATGTTGCCGCCATGGGAATTGACGATCAAAAGCTTGCGGATGCCGGCCCGATGCACGCTCTCGCCGATCTCGGTCCAGGCCCGGATCACGGTTTCGGCCGACAGGCTGAGCGTGCCGGGGAATTCCAGATGCTCGTTGGACTTGCCGATGGTCTGGATCGGCAGGAAGGTCGCCGGAATGTCGGCCGGGATCAGCGGGATGGCACGGTCGAGATAACCCTGCATGATCATCGAGTCGACCCCGACCGGCAGATGCGGGCCATGCTGTTCCACGGCGGCGATCGGCAATACTGCGATCCAGTTGGCGGTATCGCCGGTGCGGAAATCCTCCGTCGTCATCTCGAACCAATGGCGGCGGGGCAGGGAAGCGGTGGTGGTCATGATCGAATCCAGGGCGGGAACTGCCTGAACCATAGCGCTGCGAGGCGCCATTTCAACGCCCCGCTTGCTGCGATCATCGAATCACCACCCGGATGACGGAGCGCTGTCGGGGGTGGGCCGCGGGCGCCAGCGATAGCGCTGACCGGAATTGGGCTTGGTCGGGTTGTTGGAGGGGGTGATCACCGGACCGGGCCTCGGATAGCGGGGCGGCCTCTGGACCACCGGCCCCTCGTTCCAGACGGGTGGGCGGCGCCGGCGCGGCGGGATGTAGATCGGCGGTTCGTCGCCATAATACGGCCCGGGCTCGTCATAGACCCGCCGTCGGCTACGGGGGGCGTCGGGCATCATGGTCTGGCGTACTTCCCGCCGCCTGCTGGAGCGGGGTGGCGGCGGGCTCCAGGATTTCATGCGGGGCGCGGCGGGGGCGGGCACGGCGATGGGCGTGGCCATCGGCGCCGCCGGGGGTGAGGGAGGTGCGCAGGCGGCGAGACTGTCGCCGACGCTGAGCGAGGCGGCGGAGGCGGCGGTGTTCAGCCAGAGCAGCCATTCGCCCAGGAATTCACTCGACCAGGGCGCCACCGGGCCGGTGTCGTAATCGACGATGAGGGTCGGCGGCGGCAGCACGAACACGGCGATGCCCCGTACGATCTTGAAACGCGTCACCGGGGTCGAGCCGGCGAAAGTGCCGGCTGGCGCGGCGGAAGGCCTGTCGTCGCAGCGATTGCCGAGCTTGACCGTCTCGATGAAGGTCCATTGCCTGTCGACGTTGAAATTGGCGAGGCTGATCTCCTGCTGGTCGCTTGCAGGTGGTGTCGGCGCCCAGCCGGTCCAGTCGCCACCGCTGCGCCAGATCACCCAGGCGGGGCTCCACTGCGTGCCGGGCACCCAGACCCAGCCATTGCTGCCGTCCGAGGCCCAGCGTCCATAGTGATGGACGATCTTGCCCCAGACGGAGGGATCGTCATACGTCCAGCCGTAAGTGCGGTCATAGACCCAGCGGCAGGCTGGATAGGGATGCCAGCCGGCGGGGACCACCGAGGGTTTCCAGACTTCGCCGTAGCGTTCGGAATAGATGTATTGGCCATAGCCCGACAACACGGCCTTGAATTCGTCGAGGCTGGGCGCCTGCGCCTGGATGGCGGCGACGGGCGCAGCCTGGGCCGGGTCGGTCAGAGCGCCGGGAGCGGGCAGGACGGCGCACGCCAGCAGGAAAGAAGAAACGAGGCCAAGCCCCCAATGCCGACTCGTGCTGGCCATAGCAAACCCCTCCATGGGTTATTGCTTCGATCGCAGCCGATCCTGAACCTGTCTGGGGGAGACGTCCGTATCAATTGGCACGTGGATCAACTGAGATCCGGCCACAAAATGAAACCGCCGGTACCGGATGATGCTCCGGTCCGGCGGTCAACATACACCAGCGGTGACTGGTTCAGTGCAGCCTCTCGGCGCTCTTCAATCTTGCAATTTCGTCTTTGAGAAGGAGTTTCTTACGCTTCAGCTCTGCGATTTTGAGGTCATCCGAGGAGGGATGAGCCAGTGCGATGGTGAGTTCTGTTTCAAGAGCGTGATGTTTGCGCTCCAGTTCGACCAAATGCGACTGCACAGGCATTAACGGCTCCTTGTGTCACAGTTCCGACATTCAACGTTCTCACGAAAAGGCGCGCATGTCGAAGGAAAATCGCGGATTCCGACGTTGAATCGATTGTGCAAAGCAACAATAAATTTAGTCAGAACAATAGCTTACCGCACGGTAATGCAGTGTGGCCGGGCCAAAAAGAATGCTGGATCAAAGGCCTAGGAAGGGCTTGTGAAAGTTGTCCGGCAAGCTTCGCCAAACGGGTGTAAATAGATGGCGATATCTTGCCGCAGCGCTTGCGGGCGAGGAATCGGCTCGGCATAGTTCGGCACCGTGCCCGGATGGGCATGGAGCGGCAGAATGGTCGAAATACCGAAGCTGCCATTCGGAATGGAAGGGTATGGGCTTGTCAAATCCGCTCACCGAGGAGGAGGAAGCCGCGATGGTTGCGGAGCTGGGGCAGCTTCGCCAGGAACACCGCGATCTCGATGCCGCGATTGCCGCTCTGGAACAGGTGGGAACGCCCGACCGTCTGCAGCTTCAGCGCCTGAAGAAGCGCAAGCTCCATCTCAAGGACCGCATGTCCCTGCTCGAGGACCTGCTGACGCCGGACATCATCGCCTGACGCTTGTGATCGTCGGGCATGGCCTCGGCGTGGCTTCGACGGGGATGGAGGCGATCCGGGCGATCAAACCGCCTTGCCGCTGGCGATTTCGGCGAGCACCCAGTCCCGGAACGCCTTGATCATCGGCTTGTCCGCCTTGGCCCTCGGCGCCACCAGGTGATAGGCGAATTCCGGCGCGATCTTCAAAGACAGGTCGAAGGGGCGTACCAGCCGGCCCGCAGCCAGGTCGTCGCCCACAAGGCTGGTATTGCCGAGCGCTACGCCCTGGCCGTCCACAGCCGCCTGCAGGGTCATGATCGACTGGCTGAAATGCAGGCCGCGCGTGGGATCGGGCTTGTCCGCCTTGGCGGCCATCAGCCACATGCGCCAGTCCGGCCACATCGAATCCTGACTGTGCCAGTCGAGATGGATCAGGGTGAAATATTGCAGATCGTCGGGTTCCCGCAGGGGCACGGGCCCGTGCAGAAGCTGGGGGCTGCAGATCGGAAAGACGTCCTCGACGAACAGGCGATCCGAGCGCAGGCCGGCATAGGCGCCGCGGCCGAAGCGGATGGCGACGTCGATTTCCTGGCGGCTGAAATCGGCGAGCGTATCGGAAATGTCGATGCGCATGTCGATATCGGGAAATTGCTGGCGGAAGCGTGGCAGGCGCGGCACCAGCCATTTGGCGGCGAAGGATGAACCGGAAGAAACGGTGAAACTCATGCGCTGGGTGGTGTTGGCGGCCCGGCGCAGCGCTTCGTCGATGGTACGCAGGGCGCCGCTGGTCGATTCGAGCAGCTCTTCGCCGGCATGGGTGAGCTTCATGCTGCGGCTGGTGCGGAAGAACAGCCGGGTGCCGAGGCGGTCTTCGAAAGCGCGGATCTGGCTGCTGACCGCAGCGGGGGTCACATCGAGCTCGATCGCGGCCTTGGCGAAGCTCAGATGGCGAGCGGCGACGGCAAAGGTCCACAGCGCTCCCAGACCGGCTCCCGATTTGCTCATGCTCACCCTATGATCATCAAGCTTTTGTTGATGGTGAAGAAAGGTCATCCCCGTTGATAACCTAGCATAAACCATTGAAAATAGGAAACATATCGCGAGAGCGCATTTACTTTTTGTTGAGGGTAAGAGTATGTCGAGCGTCGAATTCCACGAAGATGAATGGGGCCGGCACTGGAGCTATGCCCCGGCCCTGCACGGGACGCAGGTGCGCCTGCATTATTCGATCGTCGCCGCTGTGGTGGGCGCCACCAACGCCGTCGTCGAGGCGGCCTCCGCCGGCCTGGCGCAGTTCAGGAGGCAGGATCAGGCAGCCGCGAAGGCGGGGCGCCAGCGCGACCTCTATGGCGACGACGACGTACCGCCTGTCGGCTATGTCCGTTACGAGGGCGTGCGGGACGAATTCGGGCGTCCGCTTCCATAAGCGTAGAGACCGGTAATTCGGTGGGATATGAGGGCGTGATCGTCGATCGCGCCCTTTTCCTGTTGCCGGTACTGCCGGGATTCGACGCAGCAGGGGCCGGCGAAGAGGCGCTGCGCCGGGGATCGTGGGCACCGTCGATGGCTTACGTAAGCAAAAGGGCCTTTCCGCCCCGGCGGAAAGGCCCTTTTCGATGACGGAGTTGGACTGGCCGGCGAGGGCGTCAGTCTTCCTTCTGCTTGATGCCCTTGAGCTTGGCGAACACGTTGGCGACGTCGAGTTCGTCCTCGTCTTCCGTCTGGCGCGGCTTGTTGCCGAGTGAAGCGAAGGGGTCGTCTTGCCTCTGGCTCCGGTCGGCTGCCGGCCCCGTGGTGATCTCGGCAGGCAGCAGCGTGGCGCTCTCGGCCTCGGGCGGCCGGTCCTTGGAGGCCCGGGCGACTTCGAAGTCGAGGTCGATCTGGGTGCACAGGCCCAGCATGACCGGATCGGCCGGGGTCAACTGCGCGGTGTTCCAATGGGTGCGGTCGCGGATGGCTGCGATCGTCGTCTTGGTGGTGCCGACCAGACGCATGATCTGGGCGTCCTTGAGCTCGGGATGGTTCTTGACCAGCCAGAGAATGGCGTTGGGACGGTCCTGGCGCCGCGAGACCGGCGTATAGCGCGGGCCCTTCTTGACCTTGGCGACGGCGATCTTGACCTTCGGTTCGGCCAGTCGGAGGCGATGATGGGAATCGCGCTCGCCGCGGGCGATCTCCTCACGGGTGAGCTGGTTGGAGATCACGGGATCCTGGCCCTTGATGCCGGCCGCGACTTCACCGTCGGCAATGCCCTTGACCTCCAACGGATGCAGTTTGCAGAACTCGGCGATCTGGTCGAAGGTGAGGGCGGTGTTCTCAACCAGCCAGACAGCAGTGGCCTTCGGCATCAGCGGGGCGGTCGACATTTGCATCTCCTCGGAAAGCATGGGCTCGCTGCCGCCTCGCTCCAGCCTCCTGGAACGAAGCCCGACGCGAGCTGATTGTCGGGATTCAACACTTCATATAGTCGTCGTCGGCTCGAAAGGAAAGCCTGTTACGCCGCTTTCTCGCCAGGATTGTCGAGAAGGAACCGTCCTGGCTAAGGTGATCGCCTCGAGGGGCTAATGCGCGAGGGCGTGATGACGAGGCGGAGCCAGGGCGGAATCGGGCGTCGTGGGGTGCTGCAAGCAATATTCGGGCTGGCCGCTGCCGGCGTCACAGCCGTGGCGGCGCGCGCCGACGAAAGCTTTCGCGAAGAGGTGGTCGCCCTGCTGCGCCGACGGCGGCCTGCTTTGGCATTCACGCTGCCCGGCGATGATCCCGAGGGTATTCATGTCAAGGTCGGCGGGAATACGCTCCAGGTCTATCTCGGCAATCTGGAGCGTCAGCTCGGCAAAGCGAGGGGGATGGACCGGGAAGGGCAGATCCTCGACTTTTTCGACCGTATCGTGGCAGTCAGGCCCGCCGATGACGAAGAGCGCGCGCGCTGGCAGGAGGCGCGAACCAAACTGCGCCTGCAGGTCGTGCCGATCGAATATCGCCGGCAGACCAAGGAACTGGTCTCACGCGACCTGGCGGCCAGGGTGGTGATCGCCTATGCGCTCGATCAGGGTGAGCGCTATGCGCTCGTCACCACGGATGACCTGAAGACATGGGGCGTGGATGCCGATGCGATCCATGAAGCAGCTCTGGCCGGGCTGGAGGCCGCCTCCGGCAAGCTGGCGATCGAGGCAGAGAGATCGGCGAAAGGTCGGGGCGCCTACGCCACCATCCTGACCAGTGATGGCTATGATGCCGCCCGCTTGCTGTTGCCCTCGGTCCGACAGAGACTGCTGCAGGCGTTGGGCAGTGACCTGGCCATCGCCGGCATTCCCAATCGGGACTTTCTGGTGGCCTGGACGCCCGATTTTTCAGCCCGGGCCGGTTTTGCCGCAAAAGTGAGCGAAGATTCCAAGTCGCGCTCACATCCGCTCACCGATGAGCTTTTCGTAATCGAGGCGAATGGGTTTAGAGTGGCCACCGCGGCCGAGCTCGTCGAGCAGCGCCGCATATGATGGGAGGTGAGGAGACGAGATGGCGATTTTCGATGAAGAGCCGCGAAAGGTGACGGTGGGACATCAGATCGGGCAGGACCTCTCGACCCTGTCGCTGCATGAACTCGACGAACGCATCGCGGCCCTGAAGCAGGAGATCGCGCGCCTGGAGGAAGCCAGGGCCAGCAAGGCAGCCTCGCTTTCGGCGGCGAGCGCCTTTTTCAAGAGTTGAGCCTTGCAGGAGAGCTCCGCCGGTCAGCGGGATGACACAGTAGGCCGTTCAGTAACGCATGAAAGGCCTTCACCGCCTGCTTTGACGCTGCCTTGGGATCGGCGGCATTGGCGATCCATTGCGAGGCATGCCAAGTGGCGCCATTGACCAGCCGGGCCGCAGCCTCCGGGTCGACATCGGCCAGAACCCCGTTCCGCTTCAGCGCGATCAATGTCGCACGCATCGTGGCGATGCAGCCATCCTGGCTCGGCCATTGCGAGGGATCGCCGAGGACGGCCGGACCGTCGCGAAACAGGATGCGCTGGATCTCCGGCTCCAAAGCCATCTCGATATAGGCCGAGCATTCGGCGACGAAGCCCTGCCAGGGATCTTCGGCCTGGGCTGAAATCGCGGAGAGGCGCTTGGACATTTCGGCGTCGAGTTCCGTGATAACCGCTGCGAACAGGCCCTTCTTGTCGCCGAAATGATGATAGAGCGCGCCGCGCGTCAGGCCGGCCGCCGCGGTGAAATCGTCCATCGACGCTTGCGCATAACCGACAGTGCCGAAGGCCGCGCGCGCTACGGCGACCAGTTTGGCGCGCGTCTCGGCGATCATCTGGGTTCGCGGCCTACGGGCCATGGCATCTCCTTCGCAGCCAATCATCCCCTTCACATACGTTGTGTATATTATTTGACATACGAGACGTATGCAACTATGTCGAATACATACGTTGCGTATGTCAATGCATCCTCTTCCGCTTTGGAGTGACCGATGTCCAATCCTTACAGCCAGATTTTTCGAGCGCGGGGGGCAAAGGCCTTCGCGGCTGCCGGATTCCTGGCGCGACTGCCGCTCGCGATGGTGACCATGGGTATCGTCGCCATGATCTCCCAGACACACGGTGAATATTGGCTGGCCGGCGCTGTATCGGCCACCTTCGCCCTCGGCAATGCCTTCATGTCCCCGCAGATCTCCCGCATGGTGGATCGCTACGGCCAGGGCCGAGTCCTCGTTCCCGCCACCAGCCTATCGGTTGCCGCTTTTTCGGTTCTGCTGCTGGCCGCCCATTTCCACTGGCCGGCCTGGATCCTGTTCGTCGCGGCGCTGTTCGCCACCACCATGCCCAGCATGCCGGCCATGGTCAGGGCCCGCTGGTCGGAGCTCTATCGCGACACGCCGCAACTGCACACGGCCTTCGCCTTCGAATCGGTAGCCGACGAGGTTGTCTACATGGCTGGATCGATCCTTTCGGTCGGCCTGAGCGTGGCCTGGTTCCCTGAGGCCGGTCCCTTGGTCTCGACCGTGTTTCTTGCCGTCGGCACGGCGCTTTTCGTGGTGCAGAAATCCACCGAGCCGCCGGTCCGCTTCACCGAAAGCGGCGGCTCCTCGGCCATCCGCCTGCCGTCGGTGCAGATCCTGACCTTCGTCCTGATTGCCATCGGCACCATCTTTGGAACGGCCGAGGTCACGGTGATCGCCTTTACCAGGGAATTGGGGCAGGCGACGGCGGCCAGCTTCGTGCTCGCCGGCTATGCCGCAGGCTCGCTCATCGTCGGGCTGGTATTCGGGGCACTGAAGCTCGGCATGCCGCTCGAGCGTCAGTTCGTGATCGCCATCGCGGTGGCCGCGGCCACCACCGTGCCGCTGCTGTTCGTTTCGAATGTCGCGATGCTGGCGCTGTTGCTGTTCTTGTCCGGCGTGTCGATCTCGCCGACGCTGATCACCGCCATGGGCCTGATCGAGCGGCATGTCCCGGCAGCCAGGCTGACGGAAGGGATCACCTGGGCGATGACCGGCATCGGCATCGGCATGGCGGTCGGCTCTTTCGCCTCGGGCTGGGTCATCGACCGCTTCGGTGCCGCCGACGGCTTCTGGATCTCGCTTGCGGCCGGCATCGTTGCGTTGACGGCTGCGCTGCTGGGCTCGTGCCGGCTGACGCCGGTATCGAAGGAGGACAGGCTCTGCGCGGCCGCCGCCTGATCGGGACCGGGCGTTAACCGAATATCAAGACTTCTGCGATAGCCTCGCTGCCATTCCAGCTTGCTGGATGTTCGAGTGGCTCCTGTTCACTCTGTTTGACGCCTCCCTGTTTCGACTTGGACAAGCCGCGATATCTTATCGCGGCTTCTTTTTGTGTGTGTGGGCGGATCTTCGGATCCGCCTGGAGACACGAGGCTCGATGAGAGAGCAGGGCGGGTCTGAAAACCCGCCTCCATAACCAAGACAGCCCAAAACAAAAGCGGGCCCGAAGGCCCGCTTGCGTCGATATCCGAATGTTCGTGCTCAGCGCTTGAAGCTGATGCCAGCGAAGCGCTGGTTGAACTTCGACACGCGGCCGGCGCGGTCGAGAAGCTGCTGCGAACCGCCGGTCCAGGCCGGATGGGTCTTGGGGTCGATGTCGAGCTGAAGGGTGTCGCCTTCCTTGCCCCAGGTCGAATGGGTGTAGAACTCGGTGCCGTCGACGAAGACAACCTTGATCTTGTGGTAGTCGGGATGAATGTCGGCCTTCATGGGGTCAAATCCTGCTCTGTGCCGGAGCGCTACCCCGGTCGGACAAGTCAAATTCGAATGAGTGGGCGGCTCGATAGCGCAATTTCGGTCCGGATACAAGCACTGGCCCCGCATTTCTCACATGCGGGAATCACCTTTCTGCACCGGCTACAGCAACGTTCCTCTCAGAATGACCAGGGCAACGGTGAAGTAGATGACGAGCCCGGTCACGTCGACCAGGGTCGCGACCAGCGGTGCGGAGGCGCTGGCGGGGTCGAAGCCGACCTTCTTGAGGATGAAGGGCAGCATGGAGCCGGTCAGCGAGCCGAAGGTGACGATCGCGGTGAGGGCGCAGCCGATGGTCAGGGCCAGCAGGGCCCAATGCGGCCCGTAATCGTAGAAGCCGGCCTTCTGCCAGACCACGATGCGCACGATGCCGATCAGGCCAAGGATGGCGCCGAGCACGACGCCGGTGGGCAGCTCGCGCAGGGCCACCCGCCACCAGTCCTTCAGCTTCACCTCGCTCAGCGCCAGGGCGCGGATGAGCAGGGAGGTTGCCTGCGAGCCGGAATTGCCGCCCGAAGACATGATGAGCGGGATGAACAGGGTGAGCACCACCGCCTTCTCGAGTTCGCCCTCGAAAAATTGCATGGCGCTCGCCGTGAGCATCTCGCCGAGCAGCAGCACGGACAGCCAGCCGGCACGCTTCTTGATCATCGACCAGAAGCCGATCTGGTCGTAAGGGTCGTCAAGCGCCTCCATGCCGCCGAACTTCTGGGCGTCCTCGGTGCCTTCGGCCACGATGGCGTCGATGATGTCGTCGAAGGTGCAGATGCCGATGACATGCATGCTGTCGTCGACAACCGGCACGGCCAGGAGGTCGTATTTGGCGATCAGCCTTGCCACTTCCTCGCGGTCGGCCGTGGGGGCGACGGTGATCGGCTTGTCGAAACGGGCGGCCGTCAGCACCGAGGATTTGGGATCGGCCGTGATCAGCCGGCGCAGCGCCACGGCCTTCAGGAGCTGGCGGGTCTTGGGATCGAGGACATAGACCGAATAGATCGTCTCGCGCGTGCGCTCGACCCGGCGGATGTGATCCAGCGTCTGCTCCACCGTCCAGGACGAGGGCACGGACACGAATTCGGTGGTCATCAGTGCGCCGGCGGTGTCCTCGGGGTAGGACAGCAGCCTGTCGAGCGAGGCGCGGGTCTCGGGATCGAGCCGGTTGAGCAGATCGGTGCGCGGCGGATCGTTCATGTAGCGGAAGACATCCGCCACACGGTCCGAGGACATGCCGGCCATCAGCTTGAGGGCCCGTTCGGCAGGAAGGGCCTCGATCAACGCCGCCGGATCGTCCAGGCCCGGCTGGTCGAGCACTTCGATCGCCCGCTCGTCGGGCAGGTGTACGAGGACATAAGCCTGTTCCTCGATCTCCTGCTCATTGAGCAGTTCGACGATGTCGGCTACGTGCTCGAGGCCAAGGCACACCTCGAGGATGTCGCGGTCGGCGACGTCAACGGTCTTTTCAGCCAGGTCTTCCATGGCTCTTCCTTCCTCTCGGCCGTTGCCGGCCGGAAGGACGAGCCCGCGAGCGGTCAGTCCTTACAGGCCGTCAACGGCGCGAACATTCGACTGCTACTGTCGCTTGGCATGATCTCGTTGATCTCGTGGGGCCCGGCCAGGACGATTCCTTTGGAATAAATCCAAAGGCCGGAACAATCGCGACTTGCGCCTCTCAGCCGTCGCAGTCAAGCGCTTTTTTGCACTGCGCGATAATATGGAGAGCGCGGCAAACTGAAGCGGTTTGGGCCGGTGCGATTGCAGCCGCGCCCACAGCGGGGCATTGTCCCGCGCGCTCGAAAGGAAGAATAGTACGTGGCCACGGAAACTGACCCGAAAACCCGAGAAAATACCGCGGAATCCTCCAGGAATAGCCGGACCTTGCGCCCGCTGATGGCGTTGGCACCCTATGCCCTGGCCTATCGCGGCCGCATCGTGCTGGCTTTCCTGGCTTTGACGGTGGCGGCGGCGGCTACGCTGGTGGTGCCGGTCGCCATGCGCCGCATGATCGATTTCGGCTTCTCGGTGGGACATGCCGCCGCCATCGATTCCTACTTCCTGGCCATGACAGGCGTGGTGCTGATTCTCGCCTTGGCCAGCGCGGCCCGTTACTATCTGGTGATGACCCTCGGCGAGCGCGTGGTCGCAGACGTCCGTACCGCCGTCTTTGCCCATCTCACCCAGCTTTCGCCCCTGTTCTTCGACACGGTCAAGACTGGCGAAGTGCTCTCGCGCCTCACGGCGGACACCACGCAGATCAAGGCGGCTTTCGGCTCCTCCGCTTCCGTTGCCCTGCGTAACCTCTTCCTGTTTGCCGGGGCCGTGGTGATGATGGTGTGGACCAGCCCCAAGCTTTCGGCGCTGGTGCTGATCGCCATTCCGCTGATCGTGCTGCCGCTGGTCGCCTTCGGCCGGTCCGTGCGCACGCGCTCGCGCAAGGCGCAGGACACGCTGGCCAACGCCTCCGCCTATGCCAGCGAGATCATCGGCGCGATGCGCGTGGTGCAGGCCTTCACGGCCGAACGGCTGGCCATCGGGCGTTTCTCGGGTGAAGTGGAAAATGCCTACCAGGCTGCCGCGACCTCGACCCGCTCGCGCGCGATGCTGACGGCGATCGCACTGTTCCTGGTGTTCGCCTCGGTGGTCGGCGTGCTCTGGCTCGGCGCCCATGACGTGGTCGCCGGCACGATGACAGCCGGCACCTTGTCGCAATTCGTGCTTTATGCGGTATTCGGCGCCGGCGCTCTTTCGGAGCTCGGCCAGGTCTGGGCGGAGATCGTACAGGCAGCCGGCGCCGCAGAGCGCCTGGGCGAGCTTCTCGGCGAAAGGCCGGCGATCTCGGCGCCCGCCCGGCCGCTTGCCCTCCCCGAGCCGGCGCGCGGCGCCGTCGCCTTCGAAGGCGTGACCTTCGCCTATCCCGCCCAGCCCGACAAGCCGGTGCTGCACGATGTCGATCTTGCCGTGAAGGCGGGCGAGACGGTTGCCATCGTGGGACCGTCCGGCGCGGGCAAGAGCACGCTGTTCCAGCTCCTGCTGCGCTACTACGATCCCCAGTTCGGGCGCGTGAGGCTGGACGGGGTGGCGCTGCCGCAGGCCGATCCCAAGCGCGTGCGCCAGCGCATAGCCGTGGTGGCGCAGGACCCGGTGGTCTTCGCGGCGACCGCCCGCGACAATATCCGCTTCGGCCGCCCCGATGCCAGCGATGCCGAGGTGGAGGAGGCGGCCCGCCTGGCCGCCGCCGACGGCTTCATCCGCGCCATGCCGCAGGGCTATGACACCCCGATCGGCGAACGCGGCGTGACACTGTCGGGCGGCCAGCGCCAACGCATCGCCATCGCTCGCGCCATCCTCAAGGATGCCCCCGTGCTGCTGCTCGACGAGGCGACCTCCGCACTCGATTCCGAAAGCGAGAAGGCGGTCCAGGCAGCCCTCGATGGCTTGATGACCGAGCGTACCACGCTGGTGATCGCCCATCGTCTGGCCACGGTGCAGGCCGCCGATCGCATCATCGTGCTCGATGACGGTCGCATCGTCGAAGAGGGCACGCACGAAGCCCTGGTGGCGCGCGGTGGCCTGTATGCGCGGCTGGCGCAGCTGCAATTCAGGGATGCAGCCTGAGCGAGGTCGGCTACAGGAAACCGATCCAGCGCCCGGCCACCAGCACCGAGAGCCAGAGCAAGGCTGAGACTAGGGCCGATACCCGCACGCTGGCAGCCAACGGCCCGCCGGCGAGCGCAGCGCGGAAGGCCGGGCGACGGTGCTGGAGGCCGACATTGATCAGGGCCAGCATGAGCAGAACGAGCTTGGCCTGAAAGGCGGCATTATCGGCATAATGCCCTGGGCGCACGCTGAACAGCCACAGGCCGCAGGCAAGGGTGAGCCCGAGGCCAATGGCGGCCACGCGTGTCAGGAACGGCCCGATGACCGCGATCGGCACCGCGGGCCATAATCCGGCAAGCCGCAGATCGAGTGGCAGGATGGCGCCGAGCAGCAGGCCGATACCGAGAATATGCCCGGCATTGACGAAGATATAGGCCGTGGGTGTCTCGCGCAGCAGCACCGCGCCTGGCCAGGCAGCGAGAACTTCCAGCATGGCGGGCCGCCGGGTTCAGCGTGTCTGGATCCGATCGGGATACATGTCGTAATTCTTGCCGGCGATGGTAACGCGCACGGCCTTCATCCAGGCCTTGCTGCGATCCTTGGCGCGGTTGCCCAGCACCGTGACCGTGTCGCCCGGCCTGGCGGTGTCGCCGCTAAAGCCGGAGCGTTGCGTCTGGCCGGGATTGGCGAGGTCGACCCGCCAAAGCACGCCGTCCTCGGCGGTGACGTCCAGCGAAGGATGGGGCGGAGCCATCGAAACCGCCTTGATGGTGCCCTTCAATTCCATCTGTTCGCCTTCGGCCCATGACCAGCCGTGATGGGCAAAGGCCTTGGGCGCAAAGGTGATGACGGCTCCCGCTCCGACGAGACGGAGAAAAGCGCGCCGTTCGACCGCAATCGTCATCGATGCCCCCTCGTGCCGGCTTCGGTTGACGGAGAGTGGCCGGCGAATGAGGCGGAAATCATGCGCGGATCATCAAAACCCCGTGTCCAGCCTCGCGGTCCGGCAAACGGGCCCGGTGCCACGCATGCTAACGGCCCGCAGCGTTCACGACGCGGCAGATATGGGAGCGCAGGGCGTCCTGGGTGGCGATCTGGCCGGCCTGCACATGGAATTGCAGATCGATGCGGGTGCCGCCGCCGGCCTTGCGGGCGGTGACGCGGATGGTCTGGAGACGGCCGTTGTTGGCGCTGTCCTGGTCGGCGATCAGTACGCCGGCCCGCTTGTCGACACTGACGACATCGATGCCTTCGGCGGACAAGGCGCGGCCGACATTGTCGAGGGCCTTGGCGGGAGCGACCTTGGGAAAGACGGCCCAGGTCGAGTAGGTCAGGCCGGTGAGCAGGGGAACGCCGGAAGTCTTGAGGTTCTGCGCGCAGCTCTGCGCCGCGGCGGGCGATGCGGCGAAGAGGGCAAGCGCGGCGGCGCCGGCGAGATATTTCAGCATGGGACGGTCTCTGTCTGCCGCCTGGGCGGCTGGGCTGGAGGAGGTCGCCGCTAGGCCTGCAGAGGCACTGCGACATTGCTGCATAGTTCACCGCCCTGAAGCTGAACAGTGGCAATTCGAGGCGAGGAGAGGCGTTGTTTCGCCGGTGACACCCTTGGAAAGGATTTGCCGGCTGCCTCTGCGATTTGCGCCAGCGTGGCATCCATCAGGATGCTGCGGACCGATCCCTGCTGGAGGCACCCACAACATGAAAAGGCCGGTCTCGCGACCGGCCTCCATCAATATTGGATATCCTTGGCCCTCAGGCCGAAGGAGCAGGCTCCATGCCGCCTTCCGGCTGCGGTGGCGGGCGGCGCGGCTTGCCGGCAGAGATGGCCGAGCCGCGCGTCGTCTGGGGCTCCTCCAGCGGATCGCGGGACGGCGGCTTGCCGTCGAGCAGGTCGCGGATCTCGTCGCCGGTCAGCGTCTCATATTCGAGCAGCGCCTGGGCCAGGGCTTCGAGGTCGTCCCGCTTTTCGGTGAGGATGTGCTTGGCGTCGTCCCAGCCCTGGTTGATCAGGCGGCGCACTTCGGCGTCGATCTTCTGGGACGTCGCTTCGGACACGCTCTGCGTGCGGCCCATGGACATGCCGAGGAAAACCTCGTCCTGGTTCTCGCCATACATCACGGTGCCGAGCTCGTCCGAATAGCCGTAGCGGGTGACCATGGCCTTTGCCATGCGCGTGGCCTGCTCGATGTCGCCCGCGGCGCCGGAGGTGATGTTCTCCTTGCCGAAGATCATCTCCTCGGCCACGCGGCCACCCATGGCGACGGCGAGCTGGGAGGTGAACTCGATATATTTCATCGAGTAGCGATCGCCCTCAGGCAGGAACTTCACCATGCCGAGCGCACGGCCACGCGGGATGATCGTGGCCTTGTGCACCGGGATGCCCTTGGGCACGTTGAGGCCGACGATGGCATGGCCCGCCTCATGATAGGCGGTGAGGCGCTTTTCCTCTTCCGACATCGCCATGGTCTTGCGCTCGGCACCCATCAGGATCTTGTCCTTGGCGTCCTCGAACTCGAGATGGGTGACCATGCGCTTGTTGCGGCGCGCGGCGAGCAGGGCCGCCTCGTTGACCAGGTTCATCAGGTCCGCGCCGGAGAAGCCGGGCGTGCCGCGGGCGATGATCTTGAGGTCGACGTCGGGAGCGAGCGGCACCTTGCGCACATGTACGCGCAGGATCTTTTCGCGGCCCGACAGATCGGGATTGGAGACCACGATCTGGCGGTCGAAGCGGCCGGGACGCAGCAAGGCAGGATCGAGCACGTCGGGGCGGTTGGTCGCCGCGATGATGATGATGCCTTCGTTGGTCTCGAAGCCGTCCATTTCGACCAGCAGCTGATTCAGCGTCTGCTCGCGCTCGTCATTGCCGCCGCCGAGGCCCGCGCCACGATGGCGGCCGACGGCGTCGATTTCGTCGATGAAGATGATGCAGGGCGCATTCTTCTTGGCCTGCTCGAACATGTCGCGCACGCGGCTGGCGCCGACGCCCACGAACATCTCGACGAAATCGGAGCCTGAAATGGTGAAGAAAGGCACATTGGCTTCGCCGGCGACGGCACGCGCCGTCAGCGTCTTGCCGGTGCCGGGAGGCCCGACCAGCAGCACGCCGCGCGGAATGCGACCGCCCAAGCGCTGGAACTTCTGGGGATCGCGCAGGAACTCGACGATTTCCTGCAGATCCTCCTTGGCCTCGTCGATGCCGGCGACGTCATCGAAGGTGACGCGGCCATGGGCCTCGGTCAGCAGCTTGGCCTTGGACTTGCCGAAGCCCATGGCCTTGCCGCCGGCGCCCTGCATCTGGCGGGACAAGAAGATCCAGACGCCGATCAGCGCCAGGATCGGCAGGGCCTGCAGCAACAGCTGCAGGAGCCATGGCGTCTCGGCGGGCGGGGCAGCGCTGACCTGCACGTTGAGGTCGTTCAGCGTCTTGGCCAGATTCGGATCATTGGGCAATTGGGTGGTGAAGCCCGTGCCACCATTGACGTAGGTGCCCTTGAGCTCGCTGCCCTGGATGGTGACATCCTTGATTTTGCCTTCCTTGGCGGACTTCACCAATTCCGAATAGGAGATCGAGCCGTCGGCGGCGGCGCTCTGGCTGCCCGTCTGCCGGAACAGGGTGAAGAGTGCCAGCAGCAGCAGCACGACAATCACCCAAAGCGCAAAATTTCGGAAGTTCGCGTTCATCTCTCGCCTTTCGCGGCGGACGGCCTGCCTTCTGCAGGAGACGCCACAGCATATCGCGGCTAAAATAGGCACAGGCGAGCCAAATGCCAAGGCAAGCCCGTGGGATAGATAGCCCTGCGCTCCCTTACAGAAGTGCCGAGGGCTTGTCACGGTGAAGATTCGAGTGGCGCATGCGCCGCTAATTTCTTGAAATAGGCCATTATTTTGCCGCTTCTAGGGCAAGGCTGGCGGAAAATGACAATTTCTACATCTTGGTTTTCGTGATGCCGCGTCGGCGTTCAGGCTCGGGGGTGACTTGGAGATTGCCGGACTTGTCCAGCCGCAGCAGGGTGCCGCCGAGGCTGCGCTGCCAGGGGCCGCCCTGGCCGTCGCCCGGGTCGAGAGCTTGGCGGAGAGCCTGGTCGAGCGCCGCCGCCAGTGCCTCCAGGCGTTCGAGGCGCAGGCCATAGACCGATCCCGGGTTTCTGCCCCGCATCTCGAGCACCGCCCGCTCCAGGATGCGCAGCCTGATATCGGCGGGGCAGGCCGCAAGGCCGCGGCCGTCGAGCCGCAGGCAGTCTTGCTCCCGACGGACCAGAACCTCGAAACGCTCGGCCGCGATGGCTTCCAGCGCGTCGCTGCTGCGTGCGGCCCGGCGGGCGAGCAGGCCCAGGCGCTCCGGATCGAGGCCGAGCGGGGCAAGCTGGGCCAGAAGGGCGCGCAGGCGTACGCGCTCGAATCGGGCATTGCGATTGGACGGGTCCTCGAGCCAGGCCATGCCGGCGGCCTGCAGGGTCGCCACCAGCCGGGCTCTGGTCGTGCCGAGCAGGGGGCGGATGAGGCTGAGACCAGCCAGAGGCATGACGGGGCGCATCGCGGCCAGGCCGTCGACGGCAGAGCCGTGCATCAGGCGCATCAGCACGGTTTCGGCCTGGTCGTCGAGCGTATGGGCCGTGGCGATCGCATCCGCTCCGATTTCGGTCGCGGCTTCTGCCAGCAGGGCATAGCGGGCGTTGCGGGCTGCTTCCTGCAGGCGTGCGGCCGGCTTGTCGCCCTCCCAGCGCTTGATGATGCAGGGCAGGCCGAGTTCCGTGGCCCTCATGGCAACGATACGGCATTCCCCGGCGCTTTCGGGACGCAGGGCGTGATCGATGCTTGCGACGGTGAGGCAAGTTTGCGGGTTTTGCTCGCGCCAGCGTGCGGCCAGCAACATCAGGGCGGTGGAATCGGCGCCCCCCGAGACCGCGAGGATGACATGCGTACGATTGCCGAAATCGGCAAGGAGGGTGCGAAGCTCTCCCAGGGCAATGGGTGCGGACAAGGCACGGCTCCCGGATGCATGACCGGCATCCGCCATGGCGGTGTCCCGGGCGCCGAAGGCCGGGATCACCCGACCTTGCAGGCGTTCTTCTTGATCTCGCGATCGGCACCGCTGAGAATGGTCGGGCCGGCCTTGGGATATTTGCTGCCGACGGCCTGAAGCGCGGCGCAGGCCGCATCCTTCTCGCCCATGGCCGCCAATGTGATGCCGAGCTTGAGCATGCTTGCCGGCGCGCGCCTGGAATTGGCGTAGGTCTTGGTGACCTTCAGGAACTGCTCGGCTGCGTCGGTATATTGCTTGCGCTGATAGAGGCTCTCGCCGATCCAATGCACGGCGTCGGGCACGCGCTTGTCCTTGGGGTGGCTGGCGATGAAGTTGCGAAAGGCAGCCTCGGCCTGGTCGTAGCGCTGGGTCTCGATCAAGCGATAGTCGGCGGCGTATTCGGCCTCCGGAGTTGCCGGGGCTGCGGGTGCCGGCTCGGCGCCGGCATTGGGTTCATTGCTCGCCATCGGCCGCGACGTGTCGACGGCAATGCCCGGCAGGCCGGGGGAGACGGTGGAGTTGCGCGGGCGCGGCGTCGAGGGCGGCGGAGCCTGGTCGGGAACGTCGCCGGTGGAGTCCTGCATGGCGACATCGTTGCCGCCGCCGGCGGGAAGGCTGCCCAGGGAGTTGGGCTGCGTGGCGGGAGGGGCGTTCTGACCGCTCTTCTGGCGCGAAGGCGTGCTGGGGGCCGGCTTCGGAGCGGACGCCTTGCCACCACCGCCTTCAAGGGCCTGCAGGCGATATTCGGTATCTTCCTGCTGACGCTTCATGTCATCCTGGAGGCGGCGCACCTGCGACTGCAGATCCTCGACGGTGCCGAGCAGCCGGCGGTTCTCACCCTCCAGCCGCTGTACGCGTACGAGGAGATCGCCCATGGTGGATTCCTGGGCCACGACATAGCCGCCTTGCGACGGGCTGGGTGCCGCAGCCGTGGCCGCCGGGGGGGGCTCGGCGGTCGAGCCGGTGACGTTGCCGTCATACTCGGTTTGGGCAGGATACGCGGCCTGGGCAGGCGGCTGCGGATAGGGCTGGTCGGGCGTGTAGCCATTATCCTGCGCGGACTGGTCCTGCCCGACGCTGCCGGGCGGCATCAGTCCTTCGTCATAGGACGCTGCGCGCACCGGGCCCGAGGGCAGGGCCAGGGTCACGGCCAGCAAAAGCGCGGCGGAAGCGGGGCGGAGCATAGGGCGGCTCATTCGGTTGCAATCAATCCAAGGCGTTCTGCGATCTGGCGGAATCGCCGTAAATCGCAAGGATGGGTCGAAACTCGGCATTCGAGCAAGGCGCGTTCTCACCACAACGCATCATGCTCCGGTCACGTCGATACCACACAGGTCAAGTCAGGCGAAACTTTGAACAAACGGCTTTCCCCATGATAGAAAAGGCGCAAACCCCGCCAAATTTCGGTGGCGTGCTTAACGATATCTGCCACAGGCTGCCTCTTCGGGTCTATTACGAGGACACCGATTTCTCCGGTATCGTCTACCACGCCAATTATCTGCGCTTCTTCGAACGCGGGCGGACCGAGTTCATCCGCGCGCTCGGCGTCGACCAACTCGCCCTTCACCGCGAGGAGGGAATCGCCTTCGCCGTACGTTCGATCCAGGTTGAATTCCTGCGTCCTGCCTTGATGGACGACATCATCGAGGTGGAGACCAAGGCTGGCGAGGTGCGCGGGCCTTCGCTGCACCTCGAACAGTCGATCCGGCGGGGCGCGGAAGTCCTGACCACTGCCAAGGTGCTGGTGGTATGTATCCGTAACGGCAGGCCCCAGCGTCTGCCGGAGAGTCTGCGCACTGTGCTGTCCAAAGCATGATGGCTCAAGGCGTGAACGCTTTTTGGCTCGAACTTTTTGTTTCAACACTTCTTCGCGGTTTGGGTCGTTGTCCTCAAATCGCGGAACGCATCAGTCGGAATCAGTAATCGGCCGGCGTTGAAGTCGCTGCCATCAATGTTGCAGCGCATCGTAAATAAGAATTCGCGAATCGAAGCCGGCCGTAACCCGACATTAACGGTACCGATGATCAATAGGCCTGGAATCCGCCGTTTATCGCGGTTGGGAAGGGGTGCCGCACTGCGGTCACATTCAAACGTCAAAAGGAGCCCGTGACGCCTGGAGTTGTTGCTCTGCACAATCAGGCGCGTGGATTTCCCGAGTAACGTTTGGTGTGTGCCGGGGCGGCGCCCTAGAGCAAAACGCCTTCGGCAGGCTTGATCTTGGCTTGAAGCTCAGGATCGGGATCGAACTCGCCGAGTATTGTGGCGAATAGGCCGATCTTGCGCGGATCTGCCTGGCTACGAATGTGCCGATCCTCCGCGGACCGGATAGACTGAGAAGACGCCGATCCTCGGGATCGGCTTTGGCCCGCCGGCCTCAGGACGAGGAATTGAAGGAATGGAAGCGACCGCCGATATGGCCCAGACGGCCCTGGCTCCGGTAACCGATGTGAGCCTGCTCGGATTGATCATGAATGCCGGTCTGGTCGTCCAGATCGTCATGCTGGGCCTGATGGCAGCCTCGGTTTGGTGCTGGGCCATCATCATCGACAAGGCCATCCTGTTTTCCCGGTCGCGCGCCGCCATGAACCGCTTCGAGCAGGTGTTCTGGTCGGGCCAGAGCCTGGAAGAGCTCTATCGCTCGCTGTCGCAGCGCCAGAACTACGGCATGGCCGGCCTGTTCGTCTCGGCCATGCGCGAATGGAAGCGCTCGCTCGAATCGCCCGGCCGTTCCTTCCTCGGCCTGCAGGCGCGCATCGAGAAGGTGATGGATGTCACCGTTCAGCGCGAGGTGGAGCGTCTTGAATCCAAGCTCCTGGTGCTCGCCACCGTCGGCTCCTCCAGCCCGTTCATTGGCCTGTTCGGCACGGTCGTCGGCATCATGACCGCCTTCCAGTCGATCGCGGCCACCAAGAACACCTCGCTCGCGGCCGTGGCGCCCGGCATTTCCGAGGCGCTCTTCGCCACGGCGATGGGCCTGGTCGCCGCCATTCCCGCGGTGATCGCCTACAACAAGTTCAACGCGGAAGTCGCCAAGCAGCAGGCTCGCCTGGAAGGCTTCGCCGACGAGTTCTCCGCCATCCTGTCGCGGCAGATCGACGAGCGCCTGGCCGCCTGAGCGGTCACCTCGTTCGGTCCTTCATCTCAAGGAAAGCATCATGGGTGGAAGTGTTGCGACAGGATCCGGCGGCTCGGGCGGCGGGACGCGCCGCCGGCGCCGTCACAAGGCGCCGATCGCCGATATCAACATGACGCCGTTCATCGACGTCATGCTGGTGCTGCTCATCATCTTCATGGTCGCCGCGCCGCTGCTGACCCAGGGCGTCGATATCGATCTGCCGCAGACCCAGGCGAAGGCCATCTCGGTGGACAAGCGCCCGATCACCGTCTCCATCAAGGCGGACGGCCAGTCCTATCTGAACGACAGCGACAAGCCGGAGCCTGATCTGCTCGGTCGCCTCAAGGCGATGACGGAGAACGGGGCTGGGGCGGATGAGCGTATCTTCGTCAAGGGCGACGGCAAGGCGAGCTGGGATCAGATCGCCAAGGTGATGAGCGACATCACCGGCGCCGGATTCAAGAAGGCCGCGCTGGTGACCCAGCCGCAGAGCTAGGAACGGGGCATTCACATTCCCCTGTCTCGACCGATGACCGCATGGGTAGGCGGATGACACAGAGACAGGGATGGCTTGGCGACGTCGAAGGGGCGAACGAAGACGTCGGGGTTGGGGTTTGAAAGGCCGGTTTGAGTACGATGCGTGATTATGGACTTCCCGTTTCGGCGGCGGTGCATGTAATTTTGCTGGGAGCGTTGCTGTTCGCGTTTCCGGCCGCCAAGCCGCTCGACTCGGCCCCGGCCGTCCCGGTGGACATGGTCACGCCGGAACAATACGACCAGATCATGAAGGGCGATCCGACACCGTCGGCCAGTGGTGGCGGCGGGCAGGAAGCGCCGCAGCAGGTGCAGGCTCCGCCGACGCCGCCTTCGCGTGACGTGCCGGATGCCGAAGTCGCCGACACGTCCGACGACGCCCCGCCGCCCGCGCCGACGCCCAAGCCCGATCCGAAACCGGACACGCAGGCCCTCGCCAAGCTGGCGCAGGCTGCTGCCGCTGCCGAGGCGGCTGCCAAGGCGCAGGAGCAGGCCAAGGCCGCTGCCGCAGCGAAGGCCGCGCAGGCCAAGGCGGACGCCGTCGCGAAGGCGGCCCAAGCCAAGGCTGCCGCCGATGCCGCTGCCAAGGCGCAGGCCGAGGCTCGTGCCGAGCTTGCCGCCAAGGCCGAGGCTGCGGCCAAGGAAGCGGCGGAGGCCGAGCGCCAGCAGAAGCTCGCCGAGGCGGCTGAGGCGGCCAAGAAGGCGGAAGCCGACAAGCAGCGCAAGGTCGCCGAGGCTGAGGCTGCGAAGAAAGCCGAAGCCGACAAGCAGCGCAAGATTGCCGAGGCCGAGGCAGCCAAGAAGGCGGAAGCCGAGAAGCAGCGCAAGCTCGCCGAAGCCGAGGCTGCGAAGAAGGCCGAGGCCGAGAAGCAGAAGCAACTGGCGGACGCCAAGGCCAAGGCTGACGCCGAGCGCCAGGCTGCCATCGACAAAGCCGTTGCCGACAAGAAGGCCGAGGCGGCGAAGCAGGCGGCAGCGGCCAAGAACGCCAAGGCGCTCGACGGTGTCGCTGGCCTCCTGGAGAAGCGCAAGGCCAAGGAAGGCCAGCAGGTGGCAAGCAATGGTCCCGCCACGACACCGAGCAAGCCCTCCGGACGGGCTGGCAACACCCGCGACAATGTCAACCAGACTGGGACGACCGGCAGACAGGATGCCAATGCGCCCAGGCTCAGCCTGAGCGAACAGGCTGCGATGGGGCGGATGGTCGAGAAGCAGGTAACGCGTTGCATGCCGCCGAACTTCGGCGTGAATGCAGGCTCGGCCTTTGCCAAGGTCAAGCTGTCGATGAACTCCGACGGTACCCTTGCTGCTGCCCCGACCTTGGTGAATTCCAGCGATGCTGCGACCGGCAATGCCCTGATCCGGGCGATCAAGCGCTGCATCACCGCCGACAACCCCCTGCCGTTCAATCCGCAGACCTACGCGGCATGGAAAGAATTCAACTACACCCATGAACCCGGCGGCTTCTGATCTTCCGGGCAACATGGCCGAACGTGACGAGAGACACATGCGAATGAATCTGAATCGACGCGGATTTATGCAGGCTGGCGCTGGGGCGATTTCTGCGCTCGCAGGCCTCGCGGCCATGCCGGCCTGGGCGCAGTCGGCTGCTCCCATCCTGGAACTCAGGGGCCGAGGTCAGGGCGGTATCCAGCCCGTCTCGGTTGCCGTCATGGGCATCAGCGGCAGTGGGCGCGATCTTTCCGGCATCATCAGCAACGATCTCAGCCGCTCCGGCCTGTTCCAGCCGATCGATTCCAAGGCCTTCGTCGAACAGGTCGGCCCCAATGCCACGCCGAATTTCGGCAGCTGGCAGACTCTCAACGCACAGGTGGTCGTCGCAGGCCAGGTGGTGCCCGCAGGCGGCGGCCTCGGCATCCAGGTTCGGGTCTGGGATGTCGCGCAGGGTAGGCAGATTGCCGGCCAGCAGTTCTCCGCACCGGCCAACAGCTGGCGGAGACTGGGCCATGTCGCTGCCGATGCCGTGTTCAAGGCGGTAACAGGCGAACCCGGTCCCTTCGACACGCGCATTGCCTTCATCTCCGAATCCGGGTCCAAGGACAAGCGGGTGAAGCGCCTCGCTGTGATGGACCAGGACGGTGCCAACACCGTCTATCTCAGCCGCGGCACCGATCTGGTGTTGACGCCCCGCTTCTCGCCGACCACGCAGGAACTGACCTATCTTTCCTTCGCTGATGCCGATCCGCGCGTCTTCCTGACCAATGTCCAGACCGGCCAGCGCCAGGTTGTCGGCAACTTCCCCGGCATGACCTTCTCGCCGCGCTTTTCGCCGGACGGGCGCAAGGTCATCATGAGCCTGGAGAAAAACGGTTCCTCGACAATCCAGCTGCTGAACCTGCAGACGAAACAGGCGACGCAGCTCACCAATGGCAGCGCGATCGATACCTCGCCTTCCTATTCGCCGGATGGCGGCCGTATCGTGTTCGAGTCCGATCGCGGCGGCACCCAGCAGATCTACATCATGGGTGCCGACGGCTCAAACCAGCAGCGCATCACCTCCGGCGAGGGCGGTGCCCGCTACTCCACGCCGGTCTGGTCGCCCCGCTCCGACCTGATCGCCTTCACCCGCCAGAAGGGGGGGCAGTTCGGCATCGGCATCATGAATCCCGACGGTTCGGGCGAGCGCATGATCACCGAGGGCTTCCACAATGAAGGCCCGACCTGGGCGCCGAACGGCCTCTATCTGATGTGGTTCCGCGATCTCGGCCAGGGGCCGCAGCTCTGGCAGGCCTCGATCTTCGGCACGCCTGAGCAGCGGGTGCCGACGCAGGGCTTTGCCTCTGACCCGGCTTGGTCCGCCTCCTTGTCCAAGCAGGCCTGACGCCGGGGGCGAGCTCCGGGGGGGCGTGGGTCATCCGGCCCGTGCCTGGAAACGCAGCGTTTGGGTTATAGGAAGAACGGGCAGGATGCTCGAGCATGCGAATGTTCCCCTCTCCGGTTTCAATGCCGGGGAGGGGTTTTTATTTGGCCCGGGATGACGCTTCCTGAGCACCGGGCTCGATTTCGGGCCAATCCTCGGTGGGGTCTTCCTCTTTGCTCGCGGCGAGGGCCTTGAGGCGGCGGGCATAGCGCTGGGCCAGGATGGCGCAGGTCATCAGCTGGATCTGGTGGAACAGCATCAGCGGCAGCACGATGGCCCCGATGTTCTGGCCGGCGAAGATCACGGTGGCCATCGGCACGCCAGTGGCCAGGCTCTTCTTGGAGCCGCAGAACACGATGGTGATCTCGTCCTCCTTGGAGAAACCGAGACGGCGGCTGCCATAGGTGGTGATCAACAGCACCAAAGCGAGCAGGGCGGCATCGACGAACACCATGGTGAGTAAGGCCGTGGCCGAGAATTGCCGCCACAGCCCGCCCGTGACCGCCTCGGAAAAGGCCAGATATACCACCATCAGGATCGAGCCGCGGTCGACGAAGCTCAGCACGAAGCGGTGCCGGCGCACGAAACCGCCGATCCAGGGCTGCAGCACCTGGCCGAGCACGAAGGGCAGCAGGAGCTGGGTGACGATGGTGATCAGCACCGAGCCCGAAAAGCCCACGCCGCGCGAGGCGAAGAGCAGGCCGGCCAGCAGCGGCGTGATGAAGATGCCGAGAATGTTGGAGCCCGATGCCGCACAGACTGCAGCGGGAACATTGCCGCCCGCTATCGAGGTGAAGGCGATCGAGGACTGCACCGTCGAGGGCAGGATGGCGAGAAAGAGGATGCCGCTGGCGAGCGTCGGCGTCAGCGCCGAGACCAGGCCATAATCGAGCGCGAGCGCCAGCACCGGAAAGAGGGCATAGGTTGCGAGCAGGATGGTCAGGTGCAGGCGCCAGTGCGACAGGCCCGCAATCACCGTGTCGCGCGAAAGCCTGGCGCCGTGCAGGAAAAAGAGCAGCGCGATCGCACCATTGGCCAGGGCCGCGAATATTTCGGCTGGCCGTCCTGCAATGGGCAGGAAGCTCGCCAACGCCACGACGCCCAGAAGCATCAGCATGAAATTGTCGGGGCGGAAGCGCGAAAGCAAGTTGATGACCACCTGACCGGGAAAGACGGCGTTGCCTCATGGGCCGGCGCCGGAACCGCTGCCTTGGAACGCCGCCCAGCGTTAACCCATCCTTGCGAGGGGCGGAAGCCTCACTCGCGGCTGCGCGTGCCGGTGCAGACCTGCTATGCACGCGCCGTAGGGCCGAGGGTACTGGAGATGCAGCCGCTCCACGGCATCGGTAGGCTCAGGCGCGCTGGAAGGCGCTCGGCCGGACCACCACAGGCTCCGTGGCCGCGCCGCGGAAATAGCGGGCCTCGCCATTGGCGGCGAAAACGGCGGCGTTGAGCAGTTTGAGGCCGACCGGCTTGTTGTTCTCGCTGCTGCGCAGGCTCGGCGTGTCGACCTCCACCACCGTGCCCTGGGTACCGAGGGCGACCTCGAGGCGGCGGGTGGCGCCGACGCGGCGCTGCGCCACGATCAGCCCATTGAGAGCCGATGCGCCCGGGTCGACCGGCGTGACGTCGTGCGGGCGTACGAACAGGCTGGCCGGCCCGTCCGGCAGGCCGTCGGCATTGAAGGGCAGGGCCGTGCCGTCGAGCAGGATCCGGCCCTGCGAGATCGCCACCGGCACACGGCTGGACTCGCCGATGAAGCCGAAGATGAAGGGCGTGGCCGGATGGTCGTAGATCTCGTCGGGCACGCCGAGCTGGTCGATGCGGCCCTTGTCGAGCACGGCAATGCGGTCCGACAGTTCCAGCGCTTCGTCCTGATCATGGGTGACGAAGATGGTGGTGTGGCCGGTCTTGTCGTGGATGGTGCGCAGCCAGCTGCGCAGATCCTTGCGGACCTTGGCATCGAGGGCGCCGAAGGGCTCGTCGAGCAGCAGTACCTTGGGTTCTACCGCGAGCGCACGGGCGAGGGCGACGCGCTGGCGCTGGCCGCCGGAGAGCTGGGAGGGGAAACGCTGGCCGAAGGCGCCGAGCTGCACGAGATCGAGCAATTCGTTGACGCGCCTGACGATCTCCGCCTCGGCCGGCCGCTTGGCCCGGGGGCGCACGCGCAGGCCATAGGCGACATTGTCGGCCACGCTCATATGGCGGAACAGCGCGTAATGCTGGAACACGAAACCGACCCGGCGTTCCTGCACGGTGAGGCCGGCGGTATCGTCGGCGCCGAAGAAGACGGTGCCCGTGGTCGGGCGCTCCAGCCCGGCGATGATGCGCAGCAGTGTGGTCTTGCCCGACCCTGAGGGGCCGAGCAGGCCGAGGAGCTCGCCGGATTTGATCTCGAGGTCGATGCCGTGCAGGGCCGGCGAGACGCCGTAGCTCTTGGTCAGGCCGGTTACGCGGATGTCCATGGGACGGTCCTCAGTGTTTGGCGCCATGCGCCAACTCGTCGCCATAACGCCATTCGAGGATGGTCTTGGCGACGAGAGTGACGAGCGCGAGCATTGCGAGCAGGGAAGCGACGGCGAAGGCGGCGATCGCGGCCGAGCCTCCGCCTTCATAGAGAATCTGGATATGCAGCGGCATGGTGTTGGTGCCGCCGATGACGTGGCCGGACACCACCGAGACCGCGCCGAACTCGCCCATCGCCCTGGCATTGCACAGAAGCACGCCATAGAGCAGGCCCCAGCGGATATTGGGGATGGTTACCGTCCAGAACATTTTCAGCGGCGAGGCGCCGAGGGTCAGCGCGGCTTCCTCGTCGGCCTTGCCCTGGGCCTGCATCAGCGGGATGAGTTCGCGCGCCACGAAGGGAAAGGTGACGAAGATGGTGGCGAGCACGATGCCGGGCAGAGCGAAGATGATCTGGATGCGATGCGCGGAGAGCCAGGGACCGAGCAGGCCTTGCGCGCCGAACAGCAGCACGAAGACTAGGCCCGCCACCACCGGGGAGACGGAGAAGGGCAGGTCGATCAAGGTGATGAGCAGGCTTTTGCCCTTGAAGTCGAACTTGGCTACGGCCCAGGCCGCGATCACCCCGAAGACGATGTTGAGCGGTACGGCGATCAGGGCGACGATAACGGTCATCCACACGGCGGTGCGGGTGTCCGGATCCTCGAAGGATTCAAAATAGGCCGCGGCCCCGCTGCGGAAGGCCTGGTAGAACACCTCGATCAGCGGCATCACCAGAAAGGCTGCGAGGAAGACCAGGGCGATGCCGATCAGCACGCGGCGGACCCAGGATGTCTCGGTGGTGACGGCATGTTCACGGCTGACGGGCGGTTCGCGATAAAGCTCGATCGCCAGTTCAGAGGTCGAATTAGGCATCGCCCATCCTCCTGCGGCTCCAGGCCTGGATCAGGTTGATCGCCAGCAGCATGGCGAAGGAGATCGCCAGCATGATGATGGCGATGGCGGCGGCATCGGCATATTTGTTCTGCTCGAGCTTCTGGAAGATCAGGCTGGGCACGATCTCCGAAACATAGGGAATGTTGCCGGCGATGAAGATCACCGAACCGTATTCGCCGACGGCGCGGGCGAAAGCGAGGGCAAAGCCGGTCAGCACGGCGGGCAGCAGCGGGGGCAGCAATACGCGCGTCACGGTCTGGAAGCGGGTGGCGCCGAGCGTGGCGGAGGCTTCCTCGATCTCCTTGTCGATCTCGGCCAGTACCGGCTGCAATGTGCGCACCACGAAGGGCAGGCCGATGAAGACCAAGGCGACGAAGATGCCCTTGGTGGTGAAGGCGACCTTGATGCCGGCAAGAGCGAAGAACTGGCCGATCCAGCCATTGGATGCGTAGAGGCTCGACAAAGCGAGGCCCGCCACGGCCGTCGGCAGGGCAAAGGGCAGGTCCACCGCAGCATCGACCAGGCGCTTGCCCGGGAAGTCATAGCGCACGAGCACCCAGGCGACGATGACGCCGAAGACGACATTGACCAGGGCGGCGATGAGGGAAATGCCGAAGGTGACCCTGAGGGCCGCGGCAACCTGTCCCTCGGCCGCAATGGCCAGGATGCCGGAAGGGCCGAGTACGGCCGCCTTCTGCAGCAGCGCGGCTAGGGGGATCAACACGATCAGGCTGAGATAGAAGATCGTGTAGCCGAGCGTCAGCCCGAAGCCCGGCAGGGCGGTCGGCTTGACGAAGGGAGCTCGCAAGGTGGCGGCAAGAGCCATGGGCGGTTCCTGGTGGGGCGACTTCCTTCTCCCCTTGTGGGAGAAGGTGCCCCGGAGGGGCGGATGAGGGGTGAAACGATGCGCTATCTCGTCGCGCGGCCGCAAGACGTACCGGGCAGGTCGCAAGACCCCTCGTCCGGCGCTGCGCGCCACCTAAGGCACTTCCATAGGAAATGCCAGATCCCGCAAGGGGAGAAGGTTTTCACCCCTTCGGCTTGTAGATCTGGTCGAAGATGCCACCGTCAGCGAAATGCTTGGCCTGGACCTTGGCCCAGCCGCCGAATTGCGGATCGGAGATGGTGAACAGCTTCAGCTTGGCGAAACGGGCGAGATCGGCCGGATCGGCGGCGGCTTCGTCGCTGGCACGATAGCCGTTATGGGCGATGATCTTCTGGGCGGCCGGGGTGTAGAGGAAGTCGAGATAGGCCTCGGCCTGCTTCCTGGTGCCCTTGGCGTCGACATTGGCGTCGACGATGCTGACCGGCGGCTCGGCCAGGATCGAGATCGAGGGAACCACGACTTCGAGCTTGTCCTCACCGAATTCCTTCAGCGTCAGGAAGGCCTCGTTCTCCCAGGCGATCATCACGTCACCCACCTCGCGCTGCGCGAAGGTGATGGTAGCGCCGCGGGCGGCACTGTCGAGTACCGGCACATTGCGATAGAGGGCCGCCACGAATTCGCGCGTCTTGTCCTCGTCGCCGCCCGTCTTGTCCCAGGCATAGCCCCAGGCGGCCAGATAGTTCCAGCGCGTGCCGCCGCCGGTCTTGGGATTGCCGGTGATCACGGCAACGTCGGGGCGCACGAGGTCACCCCAATCCTTGATGCCCTTGGGATTGCCCTTGCGCACCACGAAGACGATGGTGGAGGCGTAGGGCGTGGAATTGCGC
The DNA here is from genome assembly GCF_040797145.1 of Labrys neptuniae. Taxonomy (NCBI): domain Bacteria; kingdom Pseudomonadati; phylum Pseudomonadota; class Alphaproteobacteria; order Hyphomicrobiales; family Xanthobacteraceae; genus Labrys; species Labrys neptuniae. Next base: position 241,366 of record NZ_JBFNQD010000008.1, read on the forward strand.
GGCAGACGGGACTGCCAGTTCTCCGGGATCTTCTTGGTCGCCTTGGCGATGGAGTCGATGTCGTTGGACAGGGCCAGCGTCACCACATCGGCGTCGAGCCCGTCGATGACGGCGCGGGCCTGCTTGCCGGAACCGGCATGGGACTGCTTGATGGTGAGGTCCTCGCCCGTCTTGGCCTTCCAATCCGCCGCGAACGCCTTGTTGATCTCCTTGTACAGCTCGCGCGTGGCATCATAGGAGACGTTGAGGAGCTCGGCGGCGTGAGCGCGCGAAGGCGCGCCGAAGGTCATCCACAGCACGAAGCCGAGGGCCAGCAGCACGGCAAGGGTGTCGCGAAGGCGGGTGAGGCTGGTCATGCCGTTCATTTCACAACCTGGAAGTGGGAAAGGAGAATTTACAACTTCTTCATATATCCACTAAATCAATCGACATTGTCAATGTGTTAAATGTGATAAAATCCACAAGAATAATGTGTTATATGGTTTCCTGGGGGTGGGTCTCCAAACCCGCCTGGAACCGGCGCACGTACAAAAAAGGCGGGTCTGAAGACCCGCCCCCGAAAAATTGCTGCGCTGCCTCATTGCGGCTTGTAGATCTGGTCGAAGACCCCGCCATCTCCGAAATGCTTGGGCTGGGCGGTCTTCCAGCCCCCGAAGCGGGCGTCGTCGATCGTCACCAGCTTGAGCTTGGGAAAGCGGGCGAGGTCGGCCGGATCGGCGGCCTTCTCATCGATCGGCCGATAGAAATTGTGGGCGATGATCTTCTGGGCGGCCGGGGTGTAGAGGAAGTTGAGATAGGCCTCGGCCTGCTTGCGGGTGCCCTTGGCGTCGACATTGGCATCGACGATGGCGACCGGCGGCTCGGCCAGGATGGAGGAGGAGGGCGAGACGATCTCGTATTTGTCGGCGCCGAACTCCTGCAGCGTCAGGAAGGCTTCGTTTTCCCAGGCGATCAGCACGTCGCCGGTGTCGCGCTGGGCGAAGGTGACGGTGGAACCGCGGGCGCCCGAGTCGAGCACCGGAACGTTGCGATAGAGGGCGGCCACGAAATCGCGGGCCTTGGCCTCGTCGCCGCCATTCTTGTCGAAAGCATAGCTCCAGGCCGCCAGATAGTTCCAGCGCGCGCCGCCGCTGGTTTTGGGATTGGGCGTGATCACGGCGATGCCGGGCTTGACCAGATCGTCCCAATCCTTGACGCCCTTGGGATTGCCCTTGCGCACCACGAAGACGATGGTGGAGGTGTAGGGTGAGGAATTGTGCGGCAGACGCGACTGCCAATTGTCGGGAAGCTTCTTGGTCGCCGTGGCGATGGCATCGATGTCGCCGGATAGAGCGAGGGTGACCACATCGGCCTCGAGGCCGTCGATGACCGAGCGCGCCTGCTTGCCGGAGCCGCCATGTGATTGCTTGATGGTGAGATCTTCGCCAGCCTTGGCCTTCCAGTCGGCGATGAAGGCCGTGTTGACCTCCTTGTAGAGCTCGCGCGTCGGGTCGTAGGAGACATTCAGCAATTCGGCAGCGCGAGCCCCGGCGAGCGCGCCGAAAATCAGCCAGAGCACGAGGCCGAGAACCAGGAGGACGCCGAGCGTATCCCTCAGGCGCGCCAGGCGAAGCGTTTTGATCGTCATGGGTTCGGTTTCCAGTCGAGAGAAGCTTGGCCAAATCTCCACTAAATCAATCAACCTTGTCAATCTATAAAATGCATAGAGTAATGGTATTATAAATCAATTCACACGCCGGGTGTGTGTGACATGAATGCGACAGTGGTGGAGAATGACGGTGCGCCTCGCTTGAGCCCAGCCGGGGCCACCATTGTGCCGGAATTGATCAGCACTTGGTTAACCATAGTGGCAGTTTGGCTCTTGCAGTGAGGCGCGACGGCTGCGCGACCGCCAAGAAATCGTCGCGAGCCGTGTTTCCAGAACGTTCGATTAACCAGCTTTCGCTATGGCTGATTTACCAATTCTGACGACCGGAGGAGTAACCGGAATGATGACGTCCCTGCGCGCGGTCCCTGCACTGCGCTTCGCCGCTGCACTGACCTGCGTGCTCGCACTGGCGGCCTGTAAGAGTAAGTCGGGTGCCGGCGACGGTCTCGGTGGCCCCGGCGGTGCCGGTGGCGGCGGCTATGGAGCGGGCGGTGCTGCATCGCCCGGCAGCCAGCAGGACTTCGTCGTGAATGTCGGCGATCGCGTGCTCTTCCTGGTCGACCAGTCCGACATCACCCCCGAAGGCCAGCAGACGCTGAACAAGCAGGCCCAGTGGCTGAAGGCCTATCCGCGCTACTCCGTGACCATCGAAGGCCATGCCGACGAGCGCGGCACGCGTGACTACAACTTCGCCCTCGGCCAGCGCCGTGCCCAGTCGGTGCGCGACTATCTGATGGCGCAGGGCATTTCCGGTGGCCGCATGCGCACCATCTCCTACGGCAAGGAGCGCCCGGTCGCGACCTGCAACGACATCTCCTGCTGGTCGCAGAACCGCCGCGCCGTCACCGTGCTGAACGGCGGCAATTCCTGAGTTGCGGGCGGGTCTTCGGACCCGCCTGATCCTGCGTGTATTTGAGGCGGACAGAATGTCCGCGGTCCCAGCCGACGCGTTGACCACACGAACCTTGCGAGGTTTGCAACGGCAACGTCAAGGCTGGGACCGCGGACGTCTCGTCCGCCTCTTGCTTTTCAAAAGTTGCGTCAATCCTCGTCGCCGAACAGCGGCATTTGCGGTGGTGTAGAACTCGGTACCGCCAGGCCCAGATGGCGATAGGCATGCGGCGTCATCACCCGGCCGCGCGGGGTACGCTGCAGGAAGCCCTGCTGGATCAGATAGGGCTCGATGATGTCCTCGATGGCGTCGCGCGGTTCGGATAGCGCGGCGGCGATCGTCTCGATGCCCACCGGGCCACCGCCGAAGCTCAGCGCCACCAGGTTGAGATAGCGATTGTCCATGGCATCGAGCCCGGCCTGGTCGACTTCCAACGCGCTCAAGGCCTTGTCGGCGATGGCTCTGGTGATGGTTTCGGCGCCGAGCACCGAAGCGAAGTCGCGCACGCGGCGCAGCAGGCGGCCGGCGATGCGAGGGGTGCCGCGAGCCCTGCGGGCGATCTCGTTGGCGCCGTCCTCGGCGATCGGCGTGCCCATCACCCGGCCGCCGCGCTTCACGATCAGCTCGAGCTCCTCCACCGTGTAGAACTGCAGGCGGATCGGAATACCGAAGCGGTCGCGCAGCGGTGTGGTCAACAGGCCGGCGCGGGTGGTGGCGCCCACCAAAGTGAACTTGGCGAGATCGATGCGCACCGATCGCGCTGCCGGTCCCTCGCCGATGATGAGGTCGAGCTGGAAATCCTCCATCGCGGGATAGAGGATTTCCTCGACCGCTGGATTGAGGCGGTGGATCTCGTCGATGAACAGGACGTCGCGTTCTTCCAGATTGGTGAGCAAAGCGGCGAGGTCTCCGGCCTTGGCGATCACCGGCCCGGAGGTGGCGCGGAAATTGACGCCGAGTTCGCGCGAGACGATCTGGGCCAAGGTGGTCTTGCCGAGGCCCGGCGGCCCGACGAACAGCACATGGTCGAGGGCGTCGCCGCGCTTGCGGGCGGCCTCGATGAAGATCGACAGATTCTCGCGGGCCTTGGCCTGGCCGACGAATTCGCCGAGGTCCTGCGGGCGCAGCTTGGAATCGGTCGCATCCTCGTCACGCGAATCGCCGCTCAGGAGGCGGGCGGATTTGGGCGCCTCGCCGCCGGCGCTCTTGCGCGTGGGCTTCATCGTGACAATTCCTTCAGGCCGAGGCGGATGAGCTTGGCCGTCTCGGCGCCTTCACCCGCCTCCCGCAGAGCGGCGGCGACGGCCGCCGAGGCCTGGGTCTGGGCATAGCCGAGATTGACCAGAGCCGACACCGCATCGCTGACGGGACCGGCGGCACGCTGCTCACCGATATCGGCCTGCAGGCTGATGACGTCGGCAGGAACATGGCCGAAGCTCGGCACCTTGTCCTTGAGCTCGGTGACGATGCGCTGGGCGACCTTCGGGCCGACGCCCGGCGAGCGTGCCACCGCCCCCTTGTCGCCGAGGGCGATGGCGGAGGCGAGATCGGCAGGCTTGAGCGTCGACAGGATGGCGAGCGCCACCTTGGTGCCGATGCCCTGCACGGTCTGCAGCAGGCGGAACCAGTCCCGCTCGTTGTCGCTGGAGAAACCGAACAGGCGGATCTGGTCCTCGCGCACATGGGTTTCGATGGCGAGCATGGTCGCCTCGCCCGGGGAGGGCAGGGTGCCAAGCGTGCGGCTGGAACAATAGACGATGTAGCCCACGCCCTGCACGTCGAGGATCACCCAGTCCTCGCCATAGCTGTCAACGATGCCGCGCAATTTGCCGATCATGAAGGTCCTCTCACGGCAGTTCTAGCGCTTTGCCGTGATTCGCGGCATGGGGCGATCCTGGTCGCCAGCGGCCCCGGGGTTTCTCACTTACCGAACAGGGCGCTGAGTTCGGCATAGGTCATGGCGTCCTTGGCAAAGCCGAAGGTGCCCTGGTCGCGCAGTTCGAGGGCAGCCCGCTTCAGGGCGCCGAAAGCCGCCCGGGTGAAGGAGCCGCCGACACTGACGCGGCGCACGCCGAGCCTGGCGAGATCGGCAACGGTGAAATCCTGGCCGCCCACGGTGAACAGGACGTTGAGCGGCCTGTCGATCGAGCTAAGCACGCTGGAAATCTGGTCGAGCCGGGTCAGGGCCGGTGCGTAGAGCACCTCCGCCCCCGCTTCCTGGAAGGCCTGCAGACGACGGATGGTGTCGTCGAGGTCGGCGATGCCGTGCAGGAAGTTCTCGGCGCGGGCGGTGAGCACGAAACCCCCGGCGCGTGCCGTCTCTGCCGCTGCACGCACCCGGTCGACGGCGTGGCCGAATTCATAGATCGGCTGGTCGGGCCGACCGGTGGCATCCTCGATCGAGCCGCCGGCAAGCCCCACCTCGATGCCGGCAAGGATGGTGAGCCGGCAGTCCTCGGGAGCGTCGCCGAAACCGTTTTCGAGATCGGCGCTTACCGGCAGGCTGGTCGCCTCCACGATGGCTCGCGCATTGGCGAGGGTTTCCTCGCGCGACATCTGGCCGTCCTTGCGACCCACCGTGAAGGCCAGGCCGGCACTGGTGGTGGCGATCGCCGAAAAGCCGAGGGAATCCAGCAATTTCGCCGATCCGGCATCCCAGGCATTGGGAATGAGGAAGAGTTCGGGACGCTGATGCAGTTCGGAGAAGACGGCGGCGCGGCTGGCCTGGGTCATGGCGAATCCTTGGATAAATTCACGATTTGTTCTAAGGATGGAGATCGCGGGAGGCAAGCGCAATTTCCCGGGACCGCCAGCCGTCGGCCGGCCTGGAACCTATTTCAGGAGCGCTGCCAGATTGTGGCTGGTGCGATGATGGGCATGGGTGATGGCGACGGCGAGGGCGTCGGCCGCGTCGTCCGATTTCGGATCCGCCTTGGGCAGCAGCACCTTGATCATCAGGCGGATCTGCTTCTTGTCGGCATGGCCGGAGCCCACCACGGTCTTCTTGACCAGGTTTGGTGCATATTCGTTGACGGCGAGGCCGGCCTGGGCCGGTACCAGCATGGCGATCCCGCGGGCCTGGCCGAGCTTGAGGGTCGCCGTGGCATCCTTGTTGACGAAGGTTTTCTCCACCGCCGCCTCGTCCGGCTCGAAACGCGTCACTACCTCGGTGAGGCCCGTATGCAGCTCGAGCAGGCGGTGGGCGAGCTCCTCATTGTCGTCGGAAAACACCGTGCCACAGGCAATGAAGGACAGCCGGTTGGCCAGCACCTCGATCACGCCCCAGCCGGTGCGGCGCAGGCCTGGGTCGACGCCGAGGATGCGGATGGGGGTCTGTGACATGATTTTCCCGGGTGCGCGGACGTCTCGTCCGCATCTTGGAACCCTAGCGCGCGGAAGGATGGGCAGATGCGGACGTCGCGACATGCTCGCATGTCGCTGTGACGTCCACGCACCCGGAAGGGGTTACTCCGCCAGTTTCGCCATCAGCGCGTCGGAGAGCTCGAAATTGGCGTAGACATGCTGGACGTCGTCATGATCGTCGAGATTGTCGACCAGGCGCATCAGCTTCTCCCCGGTCTCGTCGTCGACGGCGATGGTGTTCTGCGGACGCCAGACCAGCCCGGATTTGCGGGCTTCGCCGAGCTGGTTTTCCAGAGCCTTGGTGACCTCGGCAAGGTTCTCGGCGGCGCAGATGAATTCATGGCCGTCCTCCGAGGAGGCGCAATCGTCGGCGCCGGCTTCCAGTGCCGCTTCCAGCATGGCATCGGGCGAACCCTTGTCGGCGTCATATTCGATCACGCCGACGCGGTCGAACATGAAGGACACCGCGCCCGTCTCGGCCAGGTTGCCGCCGGCCTTGGTGAAATAGGAGCGCACGTCGGAGGCCGTGCGGTTGCGGTTGTCGGTGAGGGCTTCCACGATCAGCGCCACGCCGCCGGGCCCATAGCCCTCATAGCGGATCTCGTCATAGTTCTCGCCATCGGCGCCGGCAGCCTTCTTGATGGCGCGGTCGATATTGTCCTTGGGCATGTTCTCGGCCCGGGCGGCCAGCACGGCCGCGCGCAGGCGCGCATTCATGTTGGGATCGGGCAGGCCGAGCTTGGCCGACACCGTGATTTCACGGGCGAGCTTGGAGAAGAGCTTCGAGCGCTTGGCATCCTGCTTGCCCTTGCGGTGCATGATGTTGGCGAACTGGGAATGACCGGCCATATGTCTTGCCTTGATGTCGTCTTGGGGACTCGGTGAAGTACGAGCCGAATGAAACGCCGGTCCGAAGATCGGCAATTGTGGCGCGGCTTATAGAATTGGTGGCGAGAAAAATCCATCCCGCCGCGTCGTTTGCCGTGGATTCACCAAAACGCCGGCTCGGCCTGCGACAATTTTCCACCGATTCTCACCGGGGCGATCTTCACCGCCAGGCCCGTACGGTCGTCGGTCTCCACCGCCAGGCCCGACAGGGTCGCCTCGCCGGTCGCCGGCTCGAAGCGCAGGCCCGGTGTCTTCTGGATGAAGCGGCGCACCGGCTCCTCCTTGTCCATGCCGAGCACGCTGTCATAGTCGCCGCACATGCCGGCATCCGACATATAGGCGGTGCCATGGCTGAGGATCTGATGATCGGCCGTCGGCACATGGGTGTGGGTGCCGATCACCAGGCTGGCCCGCCCATCGGCGAAATGGCCGAGGGCCTGCTTCTCGCTGGTCGCTTCAGCATGCACGTCGACCACCACCGCATCGGCGCCAAGGCCGAGCGGGCAGGCGGCGAGCTCGCGCTCGAGGGCTGCGAAGGGGTCATCGAGTGCATCCATATAGACGCGGCCCATCACCTGGATGACGAGCAGGCGGGTGCCGTTCTTCAGATCCACCAGGGTCGCGCCGCGCCCCGGCGTGCCCTTGGGATAATTGGCTGGGCGGATCAGCCTTGGGGCTCGCTCGATGAAAACGAGGGCCTCGCGCTGGTCGAAGGAATGGTTGCCGAGCGTGACCACATCGGCACCGGCGGCGACGACCTCGTCGAAGATCGCCTCGGTCAGGCCGAAGCCGCCGGCGGCGTTCTCGCCATTGATGATGACCGCATCGAGCTTCCAGGCTTCGCGCAGGCCCGGCAGGCGTTCGATCACGGCATTGCGACCGGTGCGGCCGACGATGTCCCCCAAGAACAACAGACGCATATCAACGCCCCGTCACTGTGATGATTTCGTTTTCGGTGGCGATGGCGTCGAGCGGCACGTCATGGTGCTCGGACGGCAGGAACGCGACTTCCTGGCAGGCAAAGGCATAGCCGAGGGTGAAGACGGGGTGCATTGCCCGCAATTGGGGAATGGTGCGGTCGTAGAAGCCCGCGCCATAGCCGATGCGGTAGCCGCGGCGATCGAAAGCGACCGGGGGCACCAGCAGCACCTGCGGATGGACTTCCTCCGCCTCGGGCGCAGGCTCGGGGATGTTGTGGCGACCGACCACCAGGGGATCGCCCGGCGCCCAGGAGCGGAAAGTGAGGGGGTGGCCATAGCGAGGCGTAGTCGGCAAAGCGAGCCTGCGGCCCGTATGGTGCAGGCGTTCGGCGATCTCGTCCGGATGGATCTCGTCGCGAAAAGCCTGGTAGAGGCCGACGATGCCGCTGGTGTATTTCAGGCGGCTGAAGGCGTGATGGGCGGCTCTGGCCGTCGCTGCCTGGCGCTGATGACCGCGGATCTCTGAGCGCGCCGCCATTGCCTTGTGGCGCAACTGGGTCTTGTGATCGGTGGAAGCCATTACACGCTTGGCAAAGACAAATTTGGAATGAGGAGGGAGCGGGCCACCTCGGCCGTTGGACGGTTCGATCCCGGGCGCCTACTGATGTAGGTGGGCGCCGTAATGTCCAAGCCCTCGAGCGAGAACAGTGACAGCTCCCTTGGGAGTCGTATGGCCCCGGGGATACAGTTGTCCTGACGAACCAGGCAGCACCGCACCGAGATAATAAGGGCGAGACGGTGCGAGCGCCAGAGGTCGATGAAAATATTCAGGCGTTTTCCCGGAGCGCGGACTTCCCGGGATCGCGGGCATCTCAGCGACGTGCTTGCATGTCGCGATTGTCTGCCGTTTCTGCAAGCACAGTGTTTCCAAGAGCAGGCGGGGATGCCTGCGATCCCAGAAAATATGGAAGCGCTAGACGCCGGTCTTGGACAAGGAATCGATCAGCTTCTCGACTCGGCTGGCGGCGTCCGTCAGGGCCTGCGTCACGCGCATCTGGGTCTGCTGCTCGCGCTGCAGCGCATTGTCGCGGGTCTGGCGCAATTCATCGAGATCATGCTGCAGGGAAGCCGCCCGCCGCTGCATTTCCGACAATTCGTCCGCGACCATGATGCCGGCCATCACGGCAAGGCGCATGTCGCCGATCTCGCCGAAAGAGGAACGCAGGGCATCGATCTTGGCGTCGAGCTGACGACCGAGGCCGAGGAGATGTTCTTCCTGGCCCTCGTCGCACGCCATGCGATAGGCGCGGCCCGCAATGGTAACGGATACATGCGCCATGCTAGCTGTCCTGCGGCTCAAGCACGTAACGGATGGAATCCATCGCCTGGTCGAGGCGTCGCGATACATCGCGATTGGCGGTTTCCATAGCAGCGAACCGTGCATAGCTCGCGTCGAGTTCCAGAGCCAGACGGTTGCGATCCTCCGAGAGTGCCTGCACTTCGATGCGATGTCCGCCGATGGTGCGATCGAGTTCCGCGCGATGTTCGGCGGCCTCCTCGAGCTGGGCCAGGGCCGTATTCAATCGTTGCAAGGCTGCATCCACAGACAAGGGCCTACTCACTCTTTCCCTATGGCGGCATTCCATCGAATCATGACGGGACCGCTCCGCGTTTTTGCTTAAATATCAAAGTATCGCGGTTTCGCACCACGGCCAAGCGAAAGCCGCCGGCCTTCCCCTGATGATACCTCCTGCTTTCGATCACCCCACCATCGGTTGCGTGAATTTCAGGCACAAGCCCGGGGATCATTGACAGTCGGGGATGAGGTGCTAAGAACCCACCGCTCTTTTTGCCAAATTCCGGCGAATTTCATCAGGAAACACTCCATGGCACTCACCGAAATGCAGAACCGCCTGGCCAACGCCATCCGTGGCTTGGCGATTGATGGGGTTGAGGCCGCCAAGTCCGGCCATCCCGGCATGCCCATGGGCATGGCCGATGTCGCCACCGTCCTGTTCACGCGTTTCCTGAAGTTCGATGCCGCCAATCCCCATTGGGCCGATCGCGATCGCTTCATTCTGTCGGCCGGCCACGGCTCGATGCTGCTCTATTCGCTGCTCTATCTGACCGGCGTGCCGGGCATGACGGTCGAGGAGCTCAAGCATTTCCGCCAGCTCGGCTACAAGACCCCCGGCCATCCGGAGAACTTCCACACCGTCGGCGTCGAGACCACCACCGGCCCGCTCGGCCAGGGCATCTCCACCGCCGTCGGCTTTGCCTTCGCCGAGAAGATGCTGGCTGCCCAGTTCGGCAAGAAGGTGGTCGACCATTTCACCTATGTGATCGCTTCCGACGGCGACCTGATGGAAGGCGTCAGCCAGGAGGCGATCGCGCTCGCCGGCCACTACAAGCTCAACAAGATGATCGTCCTGTGGGATCACAACGGCATCTCCATCGACGGTCCGCTGACGCTTTCGGACTCGGTCGACCAGATCAAGCGCTTCCAGTCCGCCGGCTGGCGCGCCGTGAATGTCGACGGCCATGACCAGGATGCCATCGCTGCCGCCATCGAGGCCGCCCAGAAGTCGAACAAGCCGACGCTGATCGCCTGCAAGACCACGATCGGCTTCGGTTCGCCCCACCGCGCCGGCACCTCCAAGGCCCATGGCGAACCGCTGGGGCCGGAAGAAGCCAAGCTCTCCAAGGAGAATCTTGGCATCACCGGTGCACCCTTCGAGGTGCCCGCCGACGTGCTCAAGGCCTGGCGCGAGGCCGGCTCGCGTGGCGCCAGCGCCCGTCAGGCCTGGGAAGAGCGTTTCGCGACCCTCTCCGAGCGCAAGCAGGCCGAGTTCACGCGCCGCATGGATCACGTGCGCCCGGCCAAGCTCGGCAAGGCCATTCTCGCCCATAAGAAGGCGCTCGCCGCCAATCCCACCGCGATGGCCACCCGCAAGTCGTCCGAAGCAGCCCTCAACGTCATCGTCGAGGTCATGCCGGAACTGGTGCTCGGCTCGGCCGACCTGACGCCCTCCAACAACACCAAGGCCAAGGGCCTGGTCGAGATCACCCCGAAGGATTTCAAGGGACGCTATATCCATTGGGGCATTCGCGAGCATGGCATGGCCGCCGCGATGAACGGCATCTATCTGCATGGCGGCTTCGTGCCCGCCGGCGGCACCTTCTTCGTCTTCACCGACTATGCCCGCCCGGCCATTCGCTTGGCGGCCTTGATGGGCACCTGCCCGGTCTATGTCATGACCCATGACTCGATCGGCCTCGGCGAGGACGGCCCGACCCACCAGCCGGTCGAGCATCTGGCCGCCTGCCGCGCGATCCCGAACATGCGCGTCTTCCGTCCCTGCGACGCGATCGAGACCGCCGAGTGCTGGCAGCTCGCGCTGGAGCGCACCAACGGCCCGACCATCCTGGCGCTGACCCGCCAGAATCTGCCTCTGCTGCGCGAAGCCACCACGGCCAATCTGTGCGCTCAGGGCGCCTATGAGCTGGCGGGCACCGGCGGCGGCAAGGCCGCGGTGACGCTGTTCGCTTCGGGCTCCGAGGTCGAGATCGCCATGAATGCCCGCTCCATCCTGAACCAGCGCGGCGTGCCGACCCGTGTGGTCTCGGTGCCTTCGCTGGAACTGCTCCTGGCACAGCCGGAAGAGGTCAAGGCCAAGATCATCGGCGATGCACCGGTGAAGGTCGCCGTGGAAGCGGCCGTCCGCTTCGGCTGGGATGCCGTGATCGGTCCCGATGGCGGCTTTGTCGGCATGACCGGTTTCGGCGCCTCCGGCCCGATCAAGGACCTCTACAACCATTTTGGCATCACGGCGGAAGCCGTGGCCGAAACCGCCCTGCGCCGCCACAACGGCTGAGCATGAGCTGTAAACGGGCGGGGCACATATGAGTGCGCTCCGCTCTAACTCTTTGTTTTGACGCGTTTTCCTAATCGAGAAGTCGATCGGCTTTTCCGGAAAATGCTCTAGCTGAAGGCAGAGAAAGGAAATATCGGATGACAGTTCGTGTCGCCATCAACGGCTTCGGCCGCATCGGCCGCAACATCCTGCGCGCCATCGTCGAAGGCAAGCGCAAGGATATCGAAGTCGTCGCCATCAACGACCTCGGGCCGGTGGAGACCAACGCCCATCTGCTGCGCTACGATTCGATCCATGGCACTTTCCCCGCCGAGGTGAAGGTCGAGGGCGATTCCATCGTCGTGCAGGGCAAGAAGATCAAGGTCACTGCGATCAAGGATCCGGCCCAGCTTCCCCACAAGGAGCTGAACATCGACATCGCGATGGAATGCACCGGCATCTTCACGTCCCGCGACAAGGCGGCCGCCCATCTCAAGGCCGGCGCCAAGCGCGTGATCGTCTCCGCGCCCTGCGACGGCGCCGACCTCACCGTGGTCTATGGCGTCAACCACCAGGACCTGACCAAGGACCATCTGGTCATCTCCAACGCTTCCTGCACCACCAACTGCCTGACGCCGGTGGCCAAGGTGCTGCACGATGCCTTCGGCATCGAGCGCGGCTTCATGACCACGATCCACTCCTACACCAACGACCAGCCCTCGCTGGACCAGATGCATAAGGATCTCTACCGCGCCCGCGCTGCGGCGCTGTCGATGATCCCGACCTCGACCGGTGCCGCCAAGGCCGTCGGCCTGGTGATGCCCGAGCTGAAGGGCCGTCTCGACGGCACCTCGGTCCGCGTGCCTACGCCCAACGTCTCGGTGGTCGACCTCAAGATCAACACCAAGAAGAAGACCAGCGTCGAGAAGGTCAACGAGGCCATCATCAAGGCTGCCAAGCGCGGCCCGCTCAAAGGCGTGCTGACCTATACCGACGAGCCGCTGGTGAGCCGCGACTTCAACCACAACCCGGCGTCCTCGATCTTCGCGCTCGATCAGACCAAGGTCATCGACGAGAAGTTCGTGCGCATCCTGACCTGGTACGACAATGAGTGGGGCTTCTCGAACCGCATGTCCGACACGGCGGTGCATTTCGCCAGCCTGATCTGAGTTCGTTTTCAATGAAATGAGCAAGGTGCCGCGGGTAACTGCGGCGCCTTTTCTTTTGAGTAGCTTCCTGACCGGAAGTACTGCCGGCCGAAATCGGTTGCTTGTCCCCGGGCAGGCGGCTGTGATTGACTGGTGCTGCAGCGAAGGGGAGTGAAGCCACATGGCTCGGCGAGGCGTCTGGTTGTTCGTTCTGCTCTTCGTCGTTTTGAGCCCGATGGCGGCTCGAGCCAGTTCCGATAGCGACTGCAAACCGGGCTGGAGAGTGGCGGGTACCGAATCCAACAGCTGCAGCAATCTGGCCGTCCTGCAGCCCGGTAATGACACGCGCGCCAATCTGCTGCTCCTGCTCGCCGATCTGGAGGACAAGCAGCCTGCCCCGGTTCGGCCGGATCAGGAGGGCGCGGAAAAGGCGCTCATAGAACCGAGCGATTGGGCGACCTTCCGCGGCGCGCTCTATCCGCCGGCTTCGATCGGCGGCAATGGGCCCTATGCCGCGGGCGAGGGCTCGCGCTGCCGCAGCAATGATGCAGGCGCCGCCGATTTCGTGGCGACGCTCAAGGCGGAGCAGGGCGTGACGGCGGGCGAAAGGGACGAGTTGATCGTCGCCCGGCAGGGCCTCAGGCCCGATTGCACGGGAGCCGGCGCTGGGCAGGAGGCCGTTTCCGCGGCCGCCGCGCATGCGCGCTCGCCCCTGGCCAGGGACTTTGCCGCCTATCTGTCGGGAGCGGCGGCCTTCTATGCCGGCGATTTCGACACTGCTGCCCGGCATTTTGCAGCCCTGGGCGGTTCTGCCCAACCTTGGCTGAAGGAGAGCGGACGCTATCTTCTGGGCCGCGTCGAGGTGAACAGGCTGCAGGCCGGTGCCTTCGACGAGTATGGCAATCTGAGGGAGGTTGCGCAGCGCGACATCGGCAAGGCGACCGAGGCGGAAACGGCCCTGCAGGGCTATCTGACAGCCTATCCGAACGGGCGCTATGCCGCCTCTGCCCGCGGCCTGTTGCGACGGGTCTATTGGATGAGCGGCGCCAACGCCAAGCTGCTCGCCGACTATGAGCGCCTGTTGGGCCAGAAGGCGAGCGAGCGGGGTGTTTCCGCTGCCGACCTTGCCGAGGAACTGGATACCAAGCTGTTGCCCCTGCTCGGGACCGAACAGGTGCGCTCGCCTTTGCTGCTGGCGACCCTGGACCTGGTCCGCATGCGTAAGGGCGGTGCCCTCGGCGGCGAGGCGTGCTGCAGCAAGGCCCTGACCTTGGATGAGTTGAACGGACAACGCGAATTCTTCGCAGGCAAGACGGAGCTGTTCGATTTTCTGCTCGCGTCCTATCAGTTGCATGTCGCCCGCCAGCCGCGTGCCGTGCTGGGTCTGATCCCGGATCGGGCGCAACAGAAAAGCTACACCTATCTCGAATTCAGCCGGCAGGTGCTGCGCGGGGTGGCCCTGGATGCCGTGAAGGACCGCAATGCCCGCGGCTTTTGGCTCGATCTCGTCGGTGGGGCGAACCCAACCAGCCAGCGTGTCGTCATCGAGCTTGCCCTGGCCCTGCATGACGAGCGGGCGGGCAAGCCCGAACGGCTCTTCGAGCCAGCCTCGCCGGTGCGCAACGAGACCATTCGACAAACCTTGCTGCGCTACAGCGCCGGTCCCCAATTGCTGCGCGGCCAGGCAAAGGATACCGCCGCCTCGCCGGCCGAGCGGGCGACCGCCCTTTATACGCTGCTCTATCGTGATCTCACCCGCGGCGCCTACAAGGCCTTTCCAGGGGATTTGGCGCTGGTGCCCACCGATGCCAAGCCTGAGGCGGATCCCGGTGACGCCGAAGGCGACGGCGCGCCATCCTCGGATGTGTTCATCAAACCGGAAACGGCGTCGGATTTCCCTTGCCCCGATCTCAAGAGCAGCATTGCAACGCTGTCCGCCACTCCACGCCACATCGGGGCACGCTTGTGTCTGGGGGAGTTCATCCGTCTCAACGGCCTCGATCAGGCTTTCCTGGACACGCTGCCGGCGAAGGATGAGCTCGGCGGCAATGGGGTACTTTTCCCGGGCCGGAAATTCTCGCGGCTCGAAGTGTATCGCTCCGTTGTAGGCGCGGCGGGTGCGACCGCCGATCAAAAGGCCTATGCTCTCTATCGTGCCATCTGGTGCTTCGCGCCGACGAGCAAGAATGGCTGCGACGACAGTGTCGTGCCCGTTGCCCAGCGAAAGGCCTGGTTCCAGAAGCTGAAACGCGATTATGCGCAATCACGTTGGGCGCAGTCTCTCGAATATTACTGGTAGACATGCTGCGCTCGGCGTGTGCCCTCGTCATTGCCTTGGCGGCTGGCGGTGTCGCGGCCGCGGAAGCTCCCGTCGATGCCGCCCGCCATTACAGTTTCTGGTTGTGGGCGGGCGTGAGGACGCAGCCCGAACTCGCACGGGCCCGCGAGCTCTATCTCCTGGCGTCGGAGGTCGGTGGACGGGAACCGGTTCGCCTCCTTTCGCGGCGAAGCGCCGTTCCCCACCTTCCCGATACGCCGTTGTGGCTGGTGGTGCGCGTCGAGACCCTGGCATGGCCGCCGCAGATCTACGGCCAGGTTCTCGCCCAGCTCGGGCGCTGGCGTGCGGCAGGCAACCGCGTCATCGGCCTGCAGATCGATTTCGACGCCCGGACGCGCCATCTGGAGAGCTACACCTCCTTCCTCTCGGGCCTGCGCCGCCAATTGCCGGCGGAGTACAGGCTCGGCATTACCGGCCTGATGGATTGGAGCAGCAATGGCGATCCCAAGGGGCTGGAAGCGCTCGGCGGCGTCGTCGACGAAGTGATCATTCAGACCTATCAGGGACGCCGCACGATCCCCGGCTATGCCGCCTATCTTTCGCGTTTGGGCCGGCTGCGGATGCCCTTCCGCATCGGCCTCGTGCAGGCCGGCGACTGGCAGGAGCCGCCTGGCCTCACCGCCAATCCCTGGTTTCGCGGCTATGTCGTGTTCCTGCAGAATCCGGCGCGGCCTTGATCTTGGGATCATGCGTTTGCCGCTCGTTCAATGAGATGTCGCGCCGCCGGCGGAGCGGCACTCATCGGCAGATCTCTCGAGATGTTCGGAGCGCGCTGGGCGTGACTCCTGGTGCTGGTCCCGCCGATATCCGGACAGGAAGAGCCGGACGCCGCTTTCGATCACGCGGTCGATCTCGGTATCGCTGACGGGCTGGGCGGCGAGCACTTCGCGCAGGTGCAGATTGCCGTGGATCAGGCTCAGGAATTGCTGGGCGGCGAGATCGGGATCGGAGACGGCCAGGCAGCCTTCCGCGCTGCGGGCCGCGATATAGGCGGACAATCTTTCGAGCAGCACCCGTGCGCCGTGCTCGTAGATGATGCGGCCGAGATGGGGAAAGCGTGCCGACACGCAGATCAGCGAGCGATAGATCTCCGTGGCCCGGTTCGAGCCGAACAGTCCGACATAGTTGCGCGCCACCTGCAGCAAGACGGTTTCCATGTCGGTCGATCCGACCGTCCTGCACCAGATCTCGACCGCAGCGGCGGCCATCTCCTGCACGACGAGCGATGCGAACAGCTCTTCCTTGCTGGCAAACAGGCCGCAAGCCTTGGCCTCGGCAATGCCGGCACTTGCGGCGATGTCCTCCATGCTGACGGCATCGTAGGGCCTGGTGAAGAACTTCCTCCGGGCGGCACGCAGCAAGTGCCGGGCGCAGACGATCGCATCGTCACTGCCCTTCATTGTCATGAGAGGGGAGGATAGGTCGGAGTTGGGATCTGTAGTCACGGTCGGCTCCCTTCACAGCCTCGCGAGCGATAGCTTCGCATTGGAAATTTATATCGTATTACGATATAAATGTCATGCACAAGCACGTTTGCGACAACCGTGGAGACCATGATGATTTCGACTCTTTTTTCCGGAAAGCGGGTACAGGATTGGTTGCTGCTCCTGCTGGCGCTCGGTCTGTTCAGTACGCCCTGGCTCGCCGGGTTCAGGGCGATGGAGGTGCCGACTTGGCACGCCTGGGTGATGGCTTTCCTGCTTGCCTATCTGGCCTTGGCGGCTTTGAGCGAGGCCAGGCAATGGGAGGAATGGGTGACGCTGGGACTGGGCCTCTGGCTCATCGTGGCGCCATGGGTGCTGCGCTTTTCCTCCGACACAGCGGCCGAACGCGCCCATTGGCTGGTGGGCGGGCTGGTGATCGTGATTTCCCTGGCGGCTGAGTGGCGTTTTCGCCATGCCCGGACGAGTTGAAGCCGAACGCACTGCTCGCCGCCTTGCCGACAAAGGAGGCTTTTGTGATGGAGTATCGTCTCGAAAAGATCCACGTCGCCGACCGGGCCGATCGCTCCGCCTATATCGTGCAGCGGCTGAACGAATATGCGGCCGAGGGCTGGCGGGTCGTCAGCATCGATCTGAGGATACACCCGTCTTTCGCAGTGGAGGATCTGCCGGTGCTGCTCGAGCGCAAGAGGGTCTGACGGCGGCGGACCGGTGCGCCTGCCCTTTCGGGCCGACGGCGCCCCGTCATCCCGGGCGCCGTCTTTTGCATCACCGCCGCTGGCAGTGGCTCCGGGTTCACTGCGGGTCGAGGATGCGCCAGTCGAAGCTGCCGGCCCAATCGGCGAAGCTGTGCCAGTTCACCTCGGGAAAATCCCTGCGCAGGGCAGCGATGTCGACGTCGTAGCCGATCCGATCGAACCACTCGAACATGATGGCGGCATCCTCGCTCTGCTGGCGGATCGCGGCGGTCGGCACTTCCTGGTAACGGATCGGACGACCGGTTGCCTGCGAGAGAATTCGCACCTGTTCCTCGCCGGAGAGTTCGTCTCCCGCATAGTCGAAGCGTTTGCCGAAGACCTTTTCGCGGCGCTCGACCAGAGCGGCGTTGAACGCACCGATATCGGCCAGCGCCACCTGCTGCAAGGCGCGCTTGGCCGGGACAGCGAGGGCGTGCACGCCTTGGCGCAGGCCGCCGATCGACCAGGAGGCCACGATGTTTTCCATGAAAAAGACCGGGGCGCTGATCGTATAGGGCACACCCAGCCCCGCAATATGCCGTTCGACCTGATATTTGCTGTCGAAATGCGGGATGCCGGTGGCCTTGTCGGCGTCGGCGACCGACGAGTAGATCAAGTGCCCGATGCCGGCCACCTTGGCCGCATCAGCGGCGGCGATGCCCTGGCGGGTTTCTCCGTCTGTGCCATCAGCCAGCATGGTTCCCATCAGGAACATGGTGTCGACGTTGCTGGCTGCCTTGACGATGGAGGCCGTGTCGTCGAGATCGCCAGGCACGATCTGTGCACCCGCCGCCGCCAGGGCCTGCGCGCCGGCACTGTCGGGCCTGCGGCTCAATGCCTTGACGTTGTGTCCCCTGGAAAGCAGGGCGCGGGTAACGGCACCTCCCTGCTGACCCGTGGCGCCGGTCACCAATATAGTCCGCTTCGTGGTCATTGCATCGCTCCATTGCTTGTGATGAAGCCAATTTAGCGCTGCCACATCGAACCATAATGGGCTATTATCGGAAAACATCGTCCCAAATTTGGATATAATGCTCGATCTCAACGACATTCTGGTTTTTGCCCGGGTGGTCGAGGCCGGCAGTTTCACCGGGGCCGCGCGGCTGCTCCGCGCGCCCAAGACGACAGTGAGCCGCCGCATCGCCGCGCTCGAACAGGCCGTCGGTGCACGCTTGCTGCAGCGCACGACGCGGAGCCTCGCCATGACGGAGGCCGGGCGTCTCTATTACGAACGCAGCAGCGAGGCGCTGAGGCTGATCGACGAGGCAAACCTGCGCCTTGCCGAAGCAAGAACGGAACCTTCGGGGACGATCCGCATCTCCGCCCCTGCCGGATTTGCCGATCATCTGCTCAACAGTGCCGTGTTCGACTTCCTGGCCGCCCATCCCAAGACCAAGGCTGAATTGATCCTGACCGACGACCGGCTCAACCTGATCGAGCATGGCATCGATCTGGCCTTCCGGACCGGGATCCTGCCGGATTCCACTTTGATCGCGCGCAAGCTTGGCACCACGCATCGAATTTTGTGCGCCAGCCCGGACTATCTCACGCGATTCGGAACGCCGCAGGTGCCAGCGGATCTCGCCCGGCATGCCTGCGTGATCGTCGGCCCCTCGGTGGAGGGGGCGTCATGGCTGCTTGAGGGGCCGGAGAGCCAGGAAACAGTGGCAGTTTCAGGCCGCTTTGCCGTCAACGACATGCATTCGGCGCTATCGGCGACCATTGCCGGCTATGGCATCGCCCAACTGCCCCACCAGCTCGCAAGACCGGCCCTGCAGGATGGGCGGCTGCAGCGTATTCTCGAAGATCATACCATGTCAGCCGGTGGTCTCTATGTCGTCTATCCCAGCAGCCGGCATCTGTCGCCTTTGGTCAAGGCTTTCATCGAGCTGGCGGTGCGAAAGCTCGACGCGCAATTGTTCCGATGAGTGCCGACGCCGAAAGGATCGATATGTCCGTGCCGAGCTATCTCTCGATGCAATTTAGATCCTTCGGCCGTCTTGAACGCTTTATCGATCCGCCGGCTTGCTCTATTGCTCGCCGGTGATTTTGCGAGGCAGGCGGGGTGTGCTAGGGCGTGTGGTGAGTATGGCTTGGTGCCAATCCATGCTGACGCCTCGGGCACTTTGCCGAAAACAGATGGACAGGACAGGCATGAGCGCTTTTCGCACCCTCGACGACGTGAATGTGGAAAACAAGCGCGTTCTGGTCCGCGTCGACCTGAACGTCCCGATGGAGAACGGCGTCGTCGGCGATGCCACCCGCATCGAGCGCATCATCCCCACCATCCTCGAACTCGCTCGTGCCAAGGCCAAGGTCATCCTGCTCGCCCATTTCGGCCGGCCCAAGGGCGTGGACCCCAAGGAAAGCCTGAAGCCCGTCGCCGCCAAGCTCGCCGAGATCGCCAAGCGGCCGGTCGCCTTTGCCGAGGACTGCATCGGCGAAGCCGCGGCCAAGGCGGTGGCGGCGATGCAGCCGGGCGACATCCTCTGCCTGGAGAACACCCGCTTCCATCCGGGCGAGGAAAAGAACGATCCGGACTTCGTCAAGGCGCTGGCCGCCAATGGCGATATCTGGGTGAACGATGCCTTCTCGGCTGCGCATCGCGCCCATGCCTCCACCGAAGGCCTCGGGCGCGTCCTGCCCGCCTATGCCGGCCGCACCATGCAGGCCGAGATCGAGGCGCTGTCCCGCGCCCTCGAACAGCCCAAGCGCCCGGTCGTCGCGGTGGTCGGCGGCGCCAAGGTCTCGACCAAGCTCGAGCTCCTCGGCAATCTCGTCGCCAAGGTCGATGCCCTGATCATCGGCGGCGGCATGGCCAACACCTTCCTGCATGCCCAGGGCGTCGGCGTCGGCAAATCGCTGGCCGAGCGTGACCTTGCCGATACCGCCCGCTCCATCCTCGCCAAGGCGGAGAAGGCCAATTGCGCCATCATCCTGCCCGTCGACGCCGTGGTGGCCTATCATTTCGCCGCCGATGCGCCGAACCATGCCTATGGCCTCGATTCGATCCCGCTCGACGGCATGATCCTCGATGCCGGCCCGCAATCGGTGGAGCGCATCAAGGGCGCCATCGACGAGGCGGAGACGCTGGTGTGGAACGGCCCGCTGGGGGCTTTCGAGCTGCACCCCTTCGACCACGGCACGGTGGCGGCGGCCAAGCATGTCGCCGCGCGCACCAAGGCCGGCAAGCTGCTGTCGGTTGCCGGCGGCGGCGACACGGTGGCGGCGCTCAACCATGCCGGGGTCGCCGACCAGTTCTCCTATGTCTCGACCGCGGGCGGCGCTTTCCTGGAATGGCTGGAAGGCAAGCCGTTGCCGGGTGTGGAGATCCTGCGCGCCTGAACGGCGCCGTACGGCTCGCCGTCCACGCCGATCGTCTCGGAGATCTCGCAATGGCACGCATCACCCTTCGCCAGCTGCTCGACCATGCCGCCGAGCAAGGCTATGGCGTCCCTGCCTTCAACATCAACAATATGGAGCAGGTGATCGCCATCATGGAGGCCGCCAAGGCCACCGGCTCGCCGGTGATCATGCAGGCCTCCCGCGGGGCGCGCCAATAT
This sequence comes from Labrys neptuniae, assembly GCF_040797145.1. Lineage (NCBI taxonomy): Bacteria > Pseudomonadati > Pseudomonadota > Alphaproteobacteria > Hyphomicrobiales > Xanthobacteraceae > Labrys > Labrys neptuniae. The sequence continues at coordinate 262,159 of NZ_JBFNQD010000008.1, forward strand.
GCCAACGACGTCATGCTGACCAAGATGATGGATGCGGCGGTCGAGATCTATCCCGACATCCCGGTCTGCGTGCATCAGGACCATGGCAACAACGAAGCCACCTGCCTGACTGCCATCCAGGCCGGCTTCACCTCGGTGATGATGGACGGCTCGCTCAAGGAGGACGGCAAGACGCCGGCCGACTATGCCTATAATGCCGGCATCACCCGCCGTGTCGTCGACATGGCCCATTGGGTCGGCGCCTCGGTGGAGGGCGAGCTCGGCGTGCTCGGCAGCCTGGAAAGCGGCATGAGCGAGGCCGAGGACGGCCATGGCGCCGAAGGCGAGCTCTCGCATGACCTGCTGCTCACCGATCCCGACGAGGCGGTGAGGTTCGTCAAGGACACCAGGGTCGATGCGCTCGCCATCGCCATGGGCACCTCGCATGGCGCCTACAAGTTCTCGCGCAAGCCCGATGGCGCCATCCTGGCGATGAATGTCATCAAGGAGATCAACCAGCGCATGCCCGAGATGCACCTGGTCATGCATGGCTCCTCCTCGGTGCCGCAGGAACTCCAGGACATCATCAACAAATATGGCGGCGAGATGCCGCAGACCTGGGGCGTGCCGGTGGAGGAAATCCAGCTCGGCATCAAGCATGGCGTGCGCAAGGTGAATATCGATACCGATTGCCGCATGGCGATCACCGGCCAGATCCGCCGCATCTTTGCCGAAAATCCGGGCGAATTTGATCCGCGCAAATATCTGAAACCCGCCCAGGATGCGATGATCAAGCTGTGCAAGCAGCGCTATGAGGAATTCGGCACGGCCGGCCAGGCTGCCAAGATCAAGGTCATTCCGCTTCACGAGATGGCCAAGGACTACAAGGCCGGCAAGTTCGAGCCGAAATTCGCTTGAGCGGCGCCGGAAAACCGTTTCGCGTTCCCCAGTCGATGCGAAGCGATGGCGAAACCTTACAGCATCGGCGCCGATTCCGGGATCGGCCCCGATGCCGTAGTGAGAAGAAGGACACCCGGGATTCCTGCCATGGCTGAAGTTCCACCCCGCCCCCCCGTCCAGATCTATCTGGTCACCCCTGCCATCGACGATGTCGCTGCCTTCCTGCCGGCCCTGCGGGCCGCGCTGTCGGCCGGCGACATTGCCTGCGTGCTGTTCACGCCGGTGGCCGGCGACGACAGCAGCGCCAAGAAGCTGATCAAGGAGATCGCGCCGGTGGTGCAAGGCGCCGGCGCGGCGCTGCTCGTCAGCGGCTGGAGCGCCGTGGTGGCACGAGCGGGTGCCGACGGCGTGCATCTCAATGACGGCCGCAAGGGCCTCGCCGATGCACTCGACAGCTTCAAGCCGGAGCGCATCGTCGGGTCAGGCGGCATCCGGACGCGCGATGAGGCCATGACCGTCGCCGAAAGCGGGGTCGACTATGTCATGTTCGGTGAGCCGGCGCGCGACGGGCGCCTGCCGCCGCTTGAGGGGGTGGTTGAGCGCACCGCCTGGTGGTCCGAGCTTTTCGAGGTGCCCTGCGTCGCTTTCGCGCCGGATCTGGCGGCCGTGCCGCTGCTCGCCGACGCCGGTGCCGATTTCGTGGCGCTCGGTAATGCCGTCTGGAATCACGAGCAGGGGCCTGCCGAAGCGGTTGCGCTGGCGGACCGGCTGCTGAAGCAGAGAGGGAGTCTCGCATGAAGCGCATCGCTGTTGCGGCCGCGCTGGCGCTGCCCGTCCTTCTTGCCTCGCTGCCGGGCCGGGCGGAGCCATCGGCTCCGGCCGATGCCGCGCAATCCGCCGGCGCCGATGGCGGCGAGGCTGTCAAGCCGGCGCAGACGGGTACGCCGGCACAGCCTGCGCCTGACGCTGCCAAGCCGGCGGAGGGTACGCCTGGCGAAGCCGCCGCTCCGGCCGATTCGGCCAAGCCTGCCGAGGCTGCGGCTCCCGCCGCACCGGCAGGTCCGCCACCGGATCTGGCTTATGGCGCCTTCCAGCGCGGCTACTATCTCAAGGCGCTGGAGGAGGCCACCAAGCGCGTGGTATCCGACAAGGATCCTGCGGCGATGACCTTGATCGCGCAGCTCTATGCCAATGGCCTGGGTGTGCCGCCCGATCCGGCAAAGGCGGCGCAGTGGTATTCCGAGGCGGCCGAGCGCGGTGACCGCAATGCCATGTTCGCCTATGGCATGACCAAGCTCCTGGGCAAGACCGTGCCCAAGGACGAGCCGGGCGGCATGTTGCTGCTCAACCGCGCCGCCGAGCTGGGCGTGCCGGAGGCGGCCTATAATCTCGGCATCATCGCCCTGCGCACGACGAATGGCCCGCCCGATTATGCCACCGCCTATAAGCGTTTCAGCCAGGCGGCGCTCGCCAACAATGGCGATGCCCTCTACTCGCTCGGCGTGCTCACCAAGGAAGGCAAGGGCGTCACGCTCGACAAGAAGAAGGCGGCCGACTACTTCCTCGCCTCGGCCAATACGAACAATGTCGACGGCATGGTGGAATATGCCATCGCCCTCTTCAACGGCGAGGGCGTGCCGCGCGACCAGGAAATGGCGGCCGATTGGTTCGAGCGCGCCGCGCTGCGCGGTTCGCCGATCGCCCGCAACCGCCTGGCGCGCATGTATGCTGCCGGCATGGGCCTGGCGCCCAATCCGGTTCTGGCCTGCATGTGGCATCTGCTGGCCAAGGCGGCCGGGCTCGAGGACAAGCAGCTCGACGAATATGTCGCACGGCAGACGCCGGAGGTGCGGGCGGCCGCCATCCAGGGCGCCCGCTTCTACGGCATGTGATGCCAACCGGTATTTTCCGCGGGGTGGCCAGGGGATCGACAAGGGGAGGCCGGCGGTGCTGGATGCAGCGGCGAGGGCAGTGATCGAGCGCCATTCGCTCGGCTATGTGGCGAGCGTCAATCCTGACGGTACGCCCAATCTGTCGCCCAAGGGCATGATGCCAAGCGTTTTGCGATTTGAGGCCTCACCTCGAATCGCAAAGACGCGTCGAGCCAAAGAGTGAGAGCAAAAGGGCGTTTCTACTAAAACGCGCTTTGCTCTGGTGCTGGACGACCACCATGTCGTTTTCGGGGAGGCACGGTCCCCCGGCACCTTGCGCAACATCCGCGAGCGCCCGGTGGTGGAGATCAATTTCGTCGATGTGCTCGCCCGCAAGGGCGTGCGCATTCGCGGTCGCTGCGAGATCATCTCGCGCGAGGATGTGGCCTTCGCGGCCCTGCGCCCTGCTTTCGATCGCTGGGGCGCGCTGGCCGACCGCATCCGCCATTTCGTGCGCGTGCGCGTCGAGGCAGTGAAACCGATCTCCTCGCCCGCCTATGACATCGGCACCGAGGAAGAGGCGCTGCGTAGCCATTGGAAAGCTCACTATCAGGCCCTGTGAGCGTCGCAGGCCGCGGCGATTCGAATTTTCACACAGGTCGCATTTTCCCGTTCATATCCGCGGCATTTTCCATTAGACAGGCCGCTTCCCATTCCCGCGCCCCGATCTCCGGGGCGACCGTTATTTGAAAGTTCCATGATGCTGCGTTCACCTTTGATGAATGTGATGGTTGCTGCCGTGCTCAAGGCCGGCAAGGGTCTCAAGCGCGATTTCGGCGAGCTGGAGAACCTGCAGGTCTCGGCCAAGGGGCCGGGCGATTTCGTCTCCATCGCCGACAAGAAGGCCGAGCGCACGCTGCATCAGGAACTGGAGCGGGCCCGCCCGGGCTATGGCTTCGTGATGGAGGAGGCGGGCGTCGTCGAAGGCGCGGACAAGACCCATCGCTGGCATATCGATCCGCTCGACGGCACCACCAATTTCCTGCACGGCGTGCCCTTCTTCGCGGTTTCGGTGGCGCTGGAGCGCGAGGGCCTGCTGGTGGCCGGCGTCGTCTACAATCCCGCCACCGAGGACCTGTTCGTGGCCGAGCGCGGCAAGGGCGCCTTCCACAATGAACGCCGCATCCGCGTCTCCGGCCGCCGCCTGATGGAGGATTCCATGGTGGGCATGAGCCTGGCGCGCCTCGGCCGCGGCCAGCACCAGACCAATCTTGCCGATCTCGGCGCCGTTATGGGCAAGGTCGCCGGCGTGCGCAATTTCGGCGCTTCTGCCCTGGACCTGGCCTATGTCGCTTCCGGCCGCCTCGACGGTCTGGCCTCGCGCTGGCTCTCCTCCTGGGACCTGGCGGCCGGCATCGTGCTGGTGCGTGAAGCCGGCGGCTTCGTCAGCGACATTCGTGGCGGCGACACCATGCTGGACACTGGTGACATCGTGGCCGGCAACGAGGCCATCCACAAGGGCCTGCTCGGCCTCTTCGCCAAGGCCTGACAGGGCGGCTGCAGGGGCGAAACCGTAGCAAAAACGGGGAGGGGAGAAGATTTCCTCTCCCACCCGCTTGACAGTTTCGGCCCAGCCTTGCATAAGCCGCCCGTCCGGCAGCGCCGGGCCTCGTGGCGGGGTAGCTCAGCTGGTTAGAGCAGCGGAATCATAATCCGCGTGTCGGGGGTTCAAGTCCCTCTCCCGCTACCATCTCTCTTCAGAAAAAAGATGATTGAGTATTGACCGGTTTTCGTGTGCCGCCATTGCGAATGGCTGCGTTCCTCCGGGTGTTTTTGCCGGCTTTGGCAAGGCGGTAGCTTTGTGCGCCGCACGCCGCCAATTGAATGCACCATCACCACAATTTTTTCTCGTCATTACTCTGGCCCAGCTGACGAGTGCCCACTCTCAATCAGGTGGCAAATCAACGCGTAGAAACGCTCAGCGATCGTGTGCTCGATGGCGAGGCCACTCTTTCTTCTGGCCTCGTGCTCAACCATTTGGATTTCGATTTCCGACAGACCCGCATCCCTCGCCCAATGGCGATAACACGCGAGAAGAAACTCGTCTTGGGCGGCATCCATGGCGGTTTGCCGTATCTTTCCTGCCCATGTGTTTGGGCGTGACAAGTGCGAAAAATGCATGCCGCGCGCGGGGAATCAGCGAGCGGGATAGGGTCGAGGTCCCCACGGGAGTAGAGACCTCCAAACTAAGTGGACAGCAGGTTGTTCCCCGCGAAAAAGCGTCCGCCACACAGAGGGTGAGCGAAGCGAGTCAAGACAACTATACTATCGTGATTCGATGGAAACGCCTCGTCATCATGCATACGCTTCGCTGGTAGCCTGACGTATCTTGCGCAACACTTCATCGAGTGGATCATATACGTTCACTTGGGAGCTATCAGAGAAATATATCTGCGATCCACCTCCAGATTGCATGGGTTCGACATACTGAATTTGCGCAACATTCACCGCGACACTTAGCCGGGGTGCTGCGACGCGTGTGAAAACAACAAAAACGGGTTTCATCTGGAAGCCCTCGTGATCAGATATTGGCTTCTTCTCAATGCGCGGTCCAATGTTGGCTTCGCCCCAGAACCTCGCGGAGTTCATCGCCATTGGATATAAAATCAGCGAGAAATTGCATTCCCTGCTCGATGTTTGCGACGACTTGCAATTGAATTGGGTTATCCTCGCCATCGAAAATTACGGCGATAATGGGCATATCGGGGCTGGTGGATTCGTAGACATAGCCTTTGAAGCTAATCACGTCGTCTCCTGTGCGGTGCCCTGAGCGCCGCCGTGCCGACTAGGCAATGCAAGACCACACAACCAAAGGGATGGATCGCCGCTGCTTCCGTTATGCAGCTGGACCAGGACGTGGCTTTAAAGCTCCACGCTTGGCCGTGGTATCACGTGGTTTGGGAGGCGGAAGGAGGCCCTCACGCTGCGCCTGTTTTCGAGCCAGCTTTTTTGCTCGACGCACTGCTTCGGCCTTTTCCCGGGTTTTTCTTTCGGAAGGCTTCTCATAGGCCCTGCGGCGCTTCATTTCGCGGAAGAGGCCTTCGCGCTGCAACTTCTTTTTCAGAACGCGCAAAGCCTGATCGACATTGTTGTCCCGCACCAATACTTGCAACGACTCATTTCCTTTCCGGTTGAGTGAAACTCAGGGCAATCTGGACACTGTCCATTGCTTCGAGAGGTCGAGTATTTGAAGCTAAGCGAACGAATACAGCCGACTGCGGCAGGGCATTAGGCCAGTGCTATCTCGTGCTCTTTGACAGCGCGCTCGTGCTGCTCGCTCTTGCTCTTAATGCGATAGGTTGGTTCGGCATTTTCGATAGGAAGGACTTTGACCACCTCGTAATGCCCACCTTGGCCCGTCAGACCAGAACGTGAATATCTGACGGTGTCGCCAATCTTGAATTTACGGATAGTCGAGGGAGTTGTGCTAGACGTTGAACTCGTGGCGCGTTGCTTGACGGCCGGTCTTCCCTTTAGTGGGTATTCCTCATTCTCATAAAGAGATCGGATCGATAACCCTAAATATTCATCTGTATCCGTTTGTATGGAGATGCTGTTAAGGTCCGCCCCATACTCGTCCATAGCAAAATGAACGGCAGAATATAAATTGTCAAAGCGCCGATATCTTATGGAATTTCGGGCCCGTCCGGCCGATTTTGATTTAACAAAAAGTTCGGCAGGAACGAGAAAATCTAATTTTGACATATGTTGGAATAGCACATCACTTTCGATATGTCATTGATTATTCGTGCTCAAGCGATGCTGAGGCGCTGCCGCGACGGTCACACACTTCGGCGTATGTCTTTCCTCACGACCAAGCCATTGGGTAGCCAATCGTCTTCTCTTAACGCCCACAGAATGACCATTGCCTCGTCCCTGTAGGACTCCCACATCGGGCTGCCGTCGAATTGCGAGTTCTCGGGATTGCCGTGAAACCGGCACAAGGCGCGACAGACGCGCTCAATTGGATCGACGCTATTGGGCATTGCTCATCCCTTCCGATGCCGGCGTTGGGCCTATCGTCGCCCCTGTGTCGTGGCACGGCGAATGCGCTGCCGTTTCACTGGAGCATGTTGAACGGATGGCTTGGGTTCCTCGCCGGTCCCATCGCGCTTTTCCCGCAAGGCTTTTAGGCGTGCAATCTTTGCGTCGCGAGCCTGCGTCTCACCTTCGATAAGAGCGTTGGCGACGATATCGGTTTCGGCGTGTCGCTTCTCCGATCTGCTGGGAGGCGGGGGACTTCGGGCCATCAGTCATTCCTTCCGAACGCTTCGGCACCTCACCCATACCCGCATGTTCCGAAGCCGGGACTATGTCGGAGCAGAACGGGTATCACGAACTGGCCACCCACCTCTAACAGCAAACGGAGATCCGCGCGAATCCCGGCGGCCCGTTTTCAAGGCGACACTCTATCCAGTGCTGAAAGAAAAACCCGGCGCTGTCGAAACGCCGGGCGCAAACAGGTGTCTGCGAACTCGCGGTCCCGAAGGACCGAGGACGGTTTCAAGGGCGCTTAGTCGGCCCGCAGGTTCCCAGCCGACATCTTGCCGGAGCGCCGATCCTCGGTAATTTCGTAGCTGATCTTCTGGCCTTCCTGCAGCGTGCGGAATCCGGCCCGCTCGACAGCGCTGATGTGAACGAACACATCCTTCGAACCGTCATCCGGCTGAATGAAGCCGTAACCCTTTTGCTCGTTGAACCATTTGACCGTTCCAGTGCTCATTTCGACCTTTTCCGAGTAAGAAGCCTTTCGGCGCGTGGAACTTATACCCTTGATTGTGGCTCCCGAACAAGTCACGGTTTCTGCCAGGGGCGAACGATGCTAAGTGCGCGGGGCTTCGATTTATCAAGCAAGCTGGTTGAGAAGCTGCTATGGCAGTAGCACTCGGCAGGAGGCACGAACTGCCGATGGGAACCGGTCAGGGGCGCTTATTCCCGCGTAGCCCTGGCCGGGATTCCTTGCTTCGGGACTTAGCATTGGCTGTGGCCCTCGGTGGCAATGTTCAGCCATATCAGCGCCTGATATTATCTAGGTTGATGCACTGCCTAATGGCGTCCATATCCGACGCTTGGTTGATACAAGATCTAAAGTCATCGTAATTGCCGGCTACCTCAAGTGCCTTTTTCCTCAAGCTTTCCATGTCTGATTTGCAAACGAAACCACCAGGGAAACACGTCAGTTCGTCGAAACATTGAGAGTTTTTTCTAACGCACACGCCAAAGGTAGAGTCGCAGACTTTGTCCGAGTAGTCCAAACACGCCGCCGTCTTACCTATAGGGCAAGAAAAGTCCTGAGCTCGGCCTGAAGTACTCAGGCTGACTAGACCAGCGATTGCGATCGCGCTCATATATGCGGAGATTTTCCAGTTCACCCGCGCCCCCCAATTCTTGCCTGTTGCGACTACAGGACAGGGCTCGTGACGTACCTGTGAAAGGTGACGGCCTTCGAACATAAAACGAACAAAGGTGCGGGTAAAAAGTCCCACCCAACGAAACCGTACCCAATTTGTTCTAAAAATTATCTAGCAAAATCAATGTCGGCGTGGATAACCGAGCAACGGTTTTTCGGGCTCGAATGGGTTGTGGTCTAGGGTGCTGTCTTCTTGCGGGCCTTCTTTGGCCGTGGCCTAGCAGCTTCAGCGCGCGCTCGCCGCCGTTCTTCGCGAATATCATCGAGCTGTCGCATGCCGGCATCGAATAGGTTCTCGGCATGGCGCTGTATCGTTAGCTGATGCGCCATTTGGGCGGCAATAATGCGCAAGCTTGCTTGGCGAATGTCCATCTTCGCTTCGATCTTGTCTATCTCGGCACTTGCCCGCCAGCGTTCTCGATCGCGTTGCGACCAATTTTCCATCCGCTCCCGATCGGCGCGATTGCCATCGACCGCGTTGGAGATGTCCCAGGAGGAAGGACCGGAGTTATGGGCCTTCTCGTAGGCCTGAAAGGCTTCGAGACATTCGAACATGTCGCCATAGACTTGCCACGCTCGACCACCGCCGGCGACTACCCGCAGGAAATTGATCGCGAATTCCCTGAGCGTCTTCTCGACTTCCTCTGAAGCCGCGTGCCGGGCCAGGTCCTTGTCCGAATTCTCGATGACCAATTTCATGGAAACGACCCCGCCTGACGCTCCGAGGGCAATTGCATACCACGAATTTGTTTCGGGGGAATCCCCGGTCGCTAGTTGACTGATCCAACAAAAAAAACCCGCCATGTGGGCGGGTCTGGGATTCTCATATGTCGCTGTGAGTGATATAAGTTGTGTTGGCAGGCAACGCTGGAATAACCCCGAGTCTCCAATTCGCGTGAGGCAGCCGGTGAAACAGACGGTGGTATTGTGGGCCAGGGGCCTGCCGCCCCTCCCTCTCTTTAGATATCCCACCCATTTGGCGGGAAACCATACTCAACAAATATTTCACGTTGAGTTGGCTTTAAATCCATACGCCAAAGCTCTGGCATCGTTTTGACGCCAAACTCTAAATGTAAACCTCGGGATTTCGTCATAATAGGCTTCAATTTCTTTGCATAAAGCGGGTTGCATTCGTCAGGGCGATCTCGTTCAACGGCATGAAAGAATGAACTTGCCACGATATCTGAAATTTGAAGACCTGCCATTTCCTCGTGTCGACGTACGACAATCTCCTCAAAATCTACCAAACGCCAATCTAGATCTCCAGAATTCAGATACAAAGATTCTGATATGCTTTGTTCTTTTAGCTTCCGAAGGTATTCAACAAACTCGTCGTAAGGCATCCTCCCGCGCTTTGAGAAAACTATGCGTAGCTTGGCGTCTTGAAGGCCCTCTCTGTCGGCAATCCTGCCGCATAGACCTGTGACTCTCTCAAGGAGAATGCGACACAAAAACCAATACAGCCAATTTCTGTTTCCGTCTTTAATGTTTTTATTATTGTATTGTACAATATTCTTCTTGTTCGACATGACAACGAAGCCGCGAAATGGCTTTTCAGAAAGAACTTCTGTCGCAATTTCTCGTTTAGCGGGCGTCAAATCCTTGAAATGAATTTGAGGGCGCTGCACGGTCCTGAAGCGTGCCTGTATGTCGCGTATCCATTGAATCTGCGCGATATCGTTTTCGATGCGAACTACCGTGCAGGACAGGACGAGCCATTCAGTCGCGCCCACAACGCTCCTCGGCCGAACTGCCCGTAGGCCGGTGTCTCCCGCTTCGTCGATATAGGCGACAAACTTAACTGGCACTGGGAATATTACTCCAACCCCTCCAGATCCTCCGGCGTCTCGCCATACCGTGCCGGAATCATCGCGACGGCATCCTACATCCAACCCGTTGAAATCGCTGGACTGCTCAGATTTGAGCGTCCCCCTCTGACCTTGGAGCTACAGCCTCTTTTAGGGTTTCGGGTAGATTCAGTTCACATGTGGGCTTGAGGGGAATAAGTTTACATTATTCAAAGGCGCAACGCCTCTAAGAAATCATCGAGCGGTATGAATTTCGAGGCAACGTCGCGAAGTTCCTTAGCCGCGTGTTTCCAGAAAACAACTTCCACGATGTATCCGTCCTCCTGGAGGGCTTTAATCGTCGGAACATAATCACTATCGCCAGCCACGAGGACGAATACATCCTGTTTGGGCTTCCCTTCTTTATAGGCGTCCTTAGTAAGTAAGGTTGCGATACCGGTGTCGATTTTCTTTTCCTTGTTCGCGTAGTTGCGATCCTCCAGGTGAAGCGTAAAGCCCGCCTTTTGGGCGTGCTGCCATATTCCGTCGTTTGGGGGCGGCCGCGATCCAAAAAGGGCGGCTCTTTTGATCTCCCTCTTGTCTCTTCCGCATAGAAATTCGTAGAGTTTTCCGAAGCTGATTGTATATCCGTGATCAAGAATGCCTTTTTCCATAGCCTCTCGAATATTGGAGGCAATTCCCTGGGCAACAGCACTTACTCTCCGACCCTCAATGTAGAGATTAGAGTTATCCACGTAGACAAAATCCATGTAAACTTATCCTCTGTATCCTCTGCGCTCGTATGAACACATGCATTCAAAATTCTGCTCAATCCGATGTCGATACCAAAACTAGCCGATCGAGACCTCGATCTTCGGGTCGAAAGGACTTTGTTGCATTCAACGGCTATCGATCTCCAGCATTTTCAGGGCCGCCTCTAGGCCTTCTATGACCTGCTCGCAGATAGCGCGTAGCTCAGGGGTCTGGTCGGAGATAACGCCGTCCCTGCCAACATCGCCAGTCGTGTATTCCCTATCGTCGATCGATCGAAGGATCGCTCGATATTGGCCGATCTGTGCTCGAAACCAATCTGCTGATATAGCTGGTTTGTCGGTCATCAGTTCCACGGCTCCATTGCTGGCCAACTACCTGTGCAAGCGAAGCGTGAAACTCCCGTGATTCAGGAGGATCCTTTGTGTGGCCAGGCATGTGGGAGCGGGCGGCACCTTTGTGCGCTGCCAGATCGTGGAGATTGTGTCGCTACGGCCTGTTAAACTTCCACCACTGCCGCGCCAGTTCAAAGTTTGTCCTGTCGATGCACACCTTGACGGCATCGGCCCCCTTCGTGCCGGCATCCTTTTCACAAGCCGCCTTGATTTGCTCCTGGCTCGGGGCACAACCTGAAAGCAGCGCCAGCGATGCCACAGGTATGACAATGGCGAGGATCCTCATGCGTACTGCACCCCCGTGGACGACCGGGGCGCAATTTAGCGAAAGCGCAGAATATCAGCGTGACACAGTGAGCGAACCGCCTTCACCACCCTCTGACAGCCACCGTCCCCACGCCGTAGGGGATGCTCTGTCGGTGAGAACGAACGAAACGCTCTCCCGCTACCATCTCTCTCATAGAAAAGATGATCGAACCGCGGCGCGATTTTCGTGCGTAGCACTTGCGAGAAGCCGAAACGCTTCTTGCGCCAACCGTTGGTTGAACAGCTTGCATAGTGCCGAACCTCGACGACCTGACTGGCCGCAGTCTCTACGGATTGGAGCGCGGCCGGGCACGATCGCAGATAGACAAAAATGTCATAGGACGCGGTCTTGGCGGTGCTGGAAAGTCGTTTCTATCGCTTTTCATTGACCATCGCCGAGGTGAAGGCACCACAGAAGATGAGCTGGTCCTTTTCCAGCGCAGATCGAAGCGACTCCTTGAACGGCGTCGTCACATAGGTCCCGATCACAACGTCTCCTACCTGGGTGAAGCAACGGCGATCCATCAGACGCATCTGGTCTGGCGGTCCCTTCTCGCCAGCCTGCCGCATTTCCACCTTGGTGCAGGCCATCTCAATATTGTCGGCCTTGAGCGTGTGCGTTTGAACCGAGCCTGTCCAGTAGCTATCTCCCAGTGCCTTGGTACCCTCCTTGAGTCCCGCCGCCGTGGCATCCAGGAGCACGGCCTGCGAGGCCCGGGTGACGCCATGGGCATCCTCGCCGCTTACGGGCAGGATGAAGACCGTGGCTCGTCCCGCCTTGCCTCCGTAAAAGGCAATGACTTGCCCGTCCGTCGCTGTTTTATGGATCTTGACCTGAGTCATGCCCGCAATGCTTTTGGGAAGTATGCGCTCAAAATCGGAAAGATCTTTAGCGTTCACGGGGGGCGCAAGAACGGCAAGCGCGCCCAGCAAGGCAAGTTTGAGCGGATGAAGCGGTGCCGTTCCAGCCTGTCGCATTCCTTGCATCCCTCCTGGTTCTCAAACTGTCAGTTGCGGTAGTAGGGCCCTTTGGCAGGCTATACGTTGATCGTCGGCGCGGGCAATGGCGCATGCCTCGCCGGGCCACAAACGCATGAGGTGCTGCAGAACGGATATTGGGCAAAGCCGGATGACGTTATTGGGAGCAACTGTCCGTTCAACGAAGACGGAAAGGCCGGACCTTCGCATCTGGAAGCACTAGTACTAAAGAGGCGATTGCTCCTGAACCGGGTCACAGGATAGCCTCGGTGCGCTTCCCGCCTGACGAGGATGGAGGCCGGAGGCCCGGATGACAGCCTCAGCAACCGTCCGCCCGGGCCTCCCTCTTTCATCAACTATCAATCGGTGACCTGTTCCGCCTTCGGGACCGACCTCCTGCAACGGGAGGCCTGCATGACAGGAAGGCACATCCAGCGCTACAGCTTGCGCACGGCGACCTGGCTGCCGACCGCCAATTCCAATTGGCAGCGCTCACGGCCGAGCAAGGCGTGAACGGGCGCGACCACGCCATCTTTCCACCATCCGCTCAATGTGTAGTCGTCGAAAGCCATGACGCCGCCGGGCTTCAGTTTCGGCCAGAATGCACCAATGGGTCCGGAAACATATGGCTTCTCTCTTGCATTGCTTTGCCTGATCCTATGCGCTCTACGAGCGTAAGGACATTGTCCAGACTATTCGAGGCATTCTTATTGCTCCAGGCATCAAGACAATCCGGCGTGAGCGGAGGTCGAATTCGCATACGCCGCGCCTGCAGGATCAATATGGCGTTGGATCAATATCGGGTGGGCCGTGGGGTGCTCATGTGGACGCGTCGAACAGCCTCCGGGCGGAACCAGTTGAAATAGCGCGCCGTAACCGGAGCGGCGGTTTGCGGCCCGAACTGCTCCGGCCGGAACAGTGGCGGCGGCGGGCCGGGTGCTATTAGATGCCCGTTATCGACGCCTGTCTGGCAGGAGTACATCGATGCTGGGTGCGATGAGGCGGGGCAGGTTTCTGGCGGCTGGCCCGTGGGAACGAGCAACAGGCAACAGCAATGTGCCATCCCTTCGCGTCGGCCCTGCCGGGACACTCTGCCTGGGAATAGGGCTGGGCCTGTTCCTGGCGGCGTCTGCCCATGCCGGAAAGCCCGTGCGCTGGCAGCCTCTGGAGCTGTTCGGACGCAAGATCGCCTTGATCGAGACCGACGATGACGGCCGCCAGCTTGAGGTCGAGGGCAAGATCGTCGCCGAGAACGGGGTGATCGCCCTCGAGAAGATCGGCGTCATCGGCGGGATGGGCTATGCGATCGGCTATGCCGGCAGCGGCGGCAATGCCTGCGCCCCCGCCCGGTTCATCATTGCTTTCCCGCCGGGCAAGCCGGCCCGTTTCGATGGCCCCATCGGGGAGTGCCAGAATGTGGAATTCACGAGTTCCGGTGTCGGCTTCGTCTTCGAGGAGACCACGTCCTATGGCAACGGCACCCGATGGGTATGGCTGCCGGAGACGGGTTTTTCCGCCCCGCAGACAACGGCTACCGCGCCCGATCCGATGATCTGGCAAAACGCGCTCGACCTGAAGGCGCAGCATCCCAGCCAGATCTTCAGCTATGGCACGATCGCCAGCCGGCTGGTCGAGATGCTCGGGCCGGACGAGGCGACGTTCAAGCGCCTGCTGAACGGCTTGGGCAGCGTCGATGTCGAGGGCGATGCGGTGATCGGCTCGTCCTGCCTGAAGATCCGCTGCCCGGACGAGACGGCATTCTACGTCGTCGACGTCTCGAAGAAGCAGGTCTTTCTGGCCTGGAAGGAAAGCGACAAGCCCATCGCCGTCCGGCCGGACGTGAAGGCCTGGCCGCCGGCCTTCAGGCGCAGGCTCGCCGAATGGGCGCGCCCGTTCAAATAGGGACCTCCCGGCGAAGCGGGCCTCGTCCGCAACAGCTTGTTGGGGCGTGTTTTTCCAGCCTGAAAAGGCTGCCGGCTTTCGGCAAAAAATGCGACATTGCAATCCGGAACGTCGGGAGCACGCGATGAAGAGCGGCAACTGGCTTGTGGCGAGCCGATTGCTCATGGGGGTAGCGTTCTGGCCCTGCAGCGGCCCAGCGCAGGCGCAGAGCTATGATGCCTGGCTCGCCTGGCCCGACGACTATCGGCGGGGTTTCGCGCTGGCCATCGTGATGGAGCAGCTCTCGACCTGCCTCGGTGACGGCTGCAGTATCACGCGCCACCGCCGGCAGTGCCTTGCCGGCATGACCGACAGGGCGGCAGTGGAGCTGCTCGGCCGCTATGTGGATCGCCATCCCCGGGCCAGATCGCGCCCGGTCAATGCGACGATGGGCCAGGCACTCTACGAGTTGTGCGGCCCAGCCCCGTGATGGGCGCCGATGGGGCAGTCTCGAAACCACGATCGCAGCGGGAGACACGGGCGGGTCATTCCGCCCGCAGGGGTGCTCAGGATGAGGGGGCCGCCGTCCAGGCGCGTGGCGGGCCCGCGCTCCTCCTTTGCGTCGTTTCATGCAGAGCCGACACAAAAGCGCGATAGGATGGTGCCTGCGCATGCGCGCTCAACACGGGTGAGGAATACGATGGCTAAGGATACGACGATTGTGCTGGTCCATGGCTTCTGGGGCGGGGCGGCTCACTGGGCCAAGGTGATCACGGAACTCACGCGCCTGGGGTATGACAAGGTCCGTGCCGTGGAATTGCCGCTCACCGGCTTGGCGGATGATGCCGAGCGTACCCGCCAGATGGTCAAGCAGCAGGAAGGCAGGGTGGTGCTGGTCGGCCATTCCTATGGGGGTGCGGTGATCACCGAGGCCGGCGGCCTGCCGAACGTGGCGGGCCTGGTCTACATCGCCGCCTTCGCACCCGACGCCGGCGAGAGCCCCGGTGCAATCAGCCAACAGGTCCCGCCCGAGGCGTTTCCGAACATCGCGCCGGACAGCGATGGCTATCTCTGGATCAAATATGACAAGTTCGGCGAAAGTTTCTGCCAGGATCTGAGCGCCGAGGAAGCCCGGATCATGGCTGTCACCCAGAAGGCGCCGCTGGCCTCCACCTTCGGCGACAACGTCACTGCACCGGCCTGGAAGGTGAAGCCGGTCTGGTACCAGATTTCCAGCCACGACCGCATGATCGCTCCCGACAACCAGAAGCGCATGTCCGGGCGCATGAATCCGCGCAAGGTCATCACGCTCGAGGCCAGCCATGCTTCGCTCGCTTCCAGGCCGGTTGAGGTCAGCCAGCTGATCGACGAAGCCGCGAGCGCGGTCGGATAGGACATTTGCAAGGCCCGGGCCACAATGCCGATCCGATCCCGGATCGGCATTGTGGCCGGCCGAAGCGGATGATGGTGTGACTATTCCCGCAGCATCCTCGCGATATCCTCGATCGGATGCGAGGTCAGCTGTTTGGGGATTTCACGGCTGACGCGTTCCAGGACTTCCTGGTGGAAGGCCTGGCGCAGGTCGCCGAGCACCTTTGGCGGGGCGATCACGACCAGCCTGTCGAATTGGCCGGCATGAGCGCGTCGATAGAGTATTTCGGCGAGCCCGGCCGCAAAGCGTTCTTCACCCAGCCGATGCCAGTCTGTTTCCTTGATGGCGCTGGTACGGCCATTGCTGCCTGTGCCGGTACGCCCGGGCTGGTCTGTGCCCTGCTCCCGTGTGGCAGGGTTGTCTTCCTGCAGGACCTGGTCCACGGCGAGACTGGCCTTGTTGCCATGGCCGATCTGGCGCAGAAAAAGCGCCTTCCTGCCATCACCGACCAGCACGAGGGTGTTCTTGTCGTCTAGGATCATGGTTGCAATACCTCTTTGCAAGCAAATGCATCCAGGCGCTCAAATGTTCCTATATTAGGCGCGGGATGCCAGGTTTGTTGCTCCGCGGCAGGGCGCGTCGATTGAACGAAGCTCCCATCCTGCGATGTCGTCGCGATTCCTGCGGGGTGGAGATCGATCACAGGAAATAAGCGATATCGCAGCGTAAGGGTGCACGGTCGCTTTCGCGGATCCAAATGGCATGCATTCCCGTAGAATTGCTTCCTCCAATAACGCCTTGATTCCGCGCATTTTACGATCGTTGTCTCCTATTTTGAACCAAAATGTACCGTCATTTCTTGAGCCGAAACGCCAGGAATTCATAAGACTGCTGTGCTATTTCGCACAGAGCGGAGCACCGGTCCGCTGTCATTGAGAGGCATCGGAAGCCTGTCGTGACAGAGGGAGTGCTGCCATGCCTCGCGACGAAACGCTGTTGGACTTCACCGAGGAAAACCATCGCCTGCGCCGCGTCTCAAGGGGCGATGCCGGCCGGCAATTCCATTTCTCCGTCTGCATCGTCGCCGTTCTGGCGATCGCGATCCTGGTGACCATGATTGCAGAATCCGCCACCTTGAGGAAAAGGCCGATGTCGGGGCCGGGCCGCTCTGTATCGCTTGGCCAGCCGCTGCGCTAGGTGTGCGGTCCCAGAGTGCGGTGGTGCATTATCGATGCCTGTTTCGTCAGGAAGAGGATGCCCGGTGCCTTCGGATGCTGCTGCCCTCCCGGCCGGATCAGGTCGCGAGCATGCGCAAAAACAGGCCGGACAGCAGGTGGCATAGCGGTTCGGGCGCATGCTCTCCCGCTGCGATGGCATCGTCGACGACACCGTGCATGCCGTCGAACAGGATGAGCGCCACGGCGCGGCTTTGCGGAACGGCCCAGACTCCCGCCGCCCGCCCCTCGTCGAGCAGCGTGGCGAGCTGGGCGATGACGGCGTCCTTCTCGCGCGACTGCCGTTGGCTATAGGGGAAATCGTGGAAGACCACGTCGTGGAGCTGGAAATTCGCCAGATAGGTCGCAACGGCGCCGCTGATCCAGGCTGAAAGCCGCGCGGCATGGTCGTCGCGAGGGCAGGCGTCGATGGCCGCAGCAACCCGGGACAGGAAATCCTGCGAGAAGCGTTCGCGCAGGGCGCGGATGACATCCGTCTTGGTATCGAAATAATGGTAGAAGGTGCCCTTGGCCACACCCGCGCGTGCCACGATATGGTCGACCGTGGTGGCCTCGATGCCACGGGCAATGAAGAGCTCTGCTGCTGCGGACATCAGGTCGTCGACCCGCACCTCGGCCGGCTGGATACGCCGTTGGCGCGGTCGCTCGCCTCGCAGCGGCACACCGGTGCCTCCCATCTTTCCGGCCATGCCCAGCCTCTTCCATCCGAGTCCGAATGAATGACTTTCTGTCATGTTTAGAACGATTTTGGAATAGCTTATAACAATTGACCGACCGTCGGTCGATATGTATCGATGCTGAAAGTCTCTCCTGTCCAGTGACGGTCATGTCCCCCTTGCGCAGAAAAACCGCTGTCGCCGCGATCTATCTCGGCACTTTCATGGCGACCTTGGCGATCAGTATCGTCACGGTCGCGCTCCCGGCCATCCAGAAGGGGCTCGACGCCGAACTTTCCGATCTGCAATGGGTGGTTGGCTCCTACGCCCTGTGCCTTTCAGCCTTCATGCTCTCGGCCGGTCCCCTTGGAGACCGCTATGGGCGCAAGCGCGCCTGGCTTACGGGTATCGGCCTGTTCACTCTGGGATCGGCGATCTGTGCCGCAGCGCCGTCCCTCACCGTGCTGGTGGCAGGCAGTGCCCTTCAGGGCGTCGCGGGTGCTCTGGTCATCCCGGGCGCGTTATCGATCCTCACGCAGGCCTATCCTGATCCCGCCGAGCGTGCGCACATCATCGGTGGCTGGTCATCCTTCAGTGCCGTTTCGCTAATTCTCGGCCCGATGCTGGGTGGGCTATTGGTCGACAATGTCGGTTGGCCCAGCATCTTCCTGGTGAATCTGCCGCTCGGCGTGCTCGCCTTCGGCCTCGGGCTGGTCGGCATCGCCGAAAGTGCCGATCCCGGTCAGGCCGCACTTGACCCGCCGGGCCAGTTTCTCAGCATTCTGTTCCTGGGTACGCTGACCTATGCGCTGATCGCTGCGGGGCAGGCAGGCTGGACCGCGCCCACGACACTCGGGGCACTGGCGATCGCCGCACTGGCCCTGCCGGCCTTCATCGTGATCGAGGGCAAAGCGAGTCGTCCTGTGCTGCCGATCGATCTCTTCCGTAACATCCCTTTTGCCTCGCTCAATTTCGCTTCCTTCGCTCTCGGCGTGTCCGGCTATAGCAGTCTGTTCTTCTTCTCGCTCTTCCTGCAGCAGGCGCAGGGATGGCCGGCCATGCAGGCCGGCTGGCGCATGGCACCGGTCTTTGCCGCCATGGCGGTAACGGCGGTGCTGTTCGGCCGGCTCTCCGCCCGCTATGGCCTGCAGCGTCTGATGCTGCTCGGCTATACGTTGCTCGGCGGCGCCATGCTGATGATGTCACGGTTCGAGCCGGATACGTCGTATGTCGCCATCGCGCCGCTTTTCACGCTGCTTGGAATCGGCATGGGGCTGGCGGTGCCGGCAACCAGCGCAGCCGTCATGGCCTCTGCTCCGCGAACACGCTCTGGCGCCGCATCCGCAACCATGAACGCTCTGCGGCAGGGGGGCATGACCATCGGCATCGCCTTGCTCGGCACCATGATGGCGGGACGCGCGGTGGCGACGATGGCACAGGCCCTGGCCGAAACCGGGCAGACATCGTCGCTTGCACTGGCCAGCGTCGCCGTACGGCGGCATCAGGTGCCAGCTGGCCTGGCTATGGCTGCAGACGACTTCCGGCACCTGCTCGCCCATGCTTTCGCGGATGGGTTCCGCCTCGCCATCGTCCTTGCCGGTCTGGTCGGGCTGGTAGCGGCCCTGGTGTTGATACTCGCCTTGCATATCCGCGCGCAGCGCCCAGGACCACATCCCGCCCTCGACGATGCCTGACCTCTTCAAAGGAGGGAGCCTGCCGATGCGATTCTGTCGCGGGGCCATGCCGAATGCCTTCATCGGCAGGCGGCGTCCGTGCACCGACCGGCGCGATTGGGCTGAACACGCAATTGTGATCACACCTGGCTGCGGGCCGGCGCGGCTTTCATCCACCGGCATGCGAGTGCCTCAAGCCCTGCCGGCAGGGATGGGAACCAAGGGGCGGTCGAAAGCGAGCGCTGCCCGCACCGATGGCCGTTTCTTCAAAAAACAAGCCCCTCACGAGCTGATTCATGCAACCCAGGGCGCCGATGCCGGTTGGGAGAAGAAGCGCGGTGATCGCGCGGGTTATCCTGCGTCAGGTCACCAAATCATGTCTGACGAATGAGGAGGGATGGTATTTGGACAAATATTCCCGGCTTAGGTGTCAGGCTGCCTCAATATGTCGCGGTCGTCGGCAGTCGGTCCAGGCAGAGGTTCCTAACTATAACGAAATGTAATGTGCTTTTTTGCCCCAACGTGGCAAAATGCTGCTTTCATCAAACGTAACTCGGGGATCATTCCGGATATGCAGGAAGCTGACAATAATTTAATCGATGTTACGGTGGATATCGTCGCAGCTTACGTCGCTAACAATTCTATTCCGACGGACGGATTGCCATCTTTCATATCAATGGTTCACGACAGCCTGTCCAAGCTTCGCGAACAGCCGGTAGTCGAGGAAGCGACACCGTTGCGTCCAGCCGTACCAGTACGCAAGTCCGTGACGCCCGATTTCATCGTCTGCCTGGAAGATGGCCAGAAATTCAAATCGCTGAGGCGGCATCTGCGCAGCAAATACAATATGTCGCCGGAGGAATACCGTAGCAAATGGGGCCTCGCGGAGGACTATCCCATGGTTGCACCGAATTATGCTGCGGAACGCTCGCGCCTCGCCAAGGCTGCAGGCCTCGGGTCGTTGCGCTGGGGCCGCAACAACCCGCCGGCCAAGACCGCCAAGGCTGGGTGAGGGCACTTTTCGTCGCATCTCACGCAAAAGGCCTGAGGGATTCCATGCGGGTCCCTCAGGCCTTTTTGCGTTTGGCCGAAGAAGTGCGGACAGATCCAGAACCGCCATGGCGCTGCGGCTGCCTCGTGCCGCAGCGGCAAATCTCACCTTCGGCCTTCGCGACCAGGCTGGAGATCGTGGGGGTGGACCTTCGTGCATCACCGCCGATCCCGATCACGTCCGGCCTCGAGGAGCTCGAAGAAGGTCACCCTGGGCCGGCGTCAGGAATACATGCGCTGAACATCATGCGGCGGGCCGGGCGGCGAGCCATTTTGGCAGGTAACTCCGCGCCGTCAGCGTGATGTCGCCTGCCGGCGTGACTCCGGCTGTGCCGAGGAGCGATACCAGTTTGCCGGCATCGTGAAGTTGAAGGAGATCGACCGAACCGCCAACGTGAATGCCGCCGATGAAGATCTGCGGGATCGTGGCTGCGCCGGTCATCGGGCGCAGCACTTTGCGGATGTCTCCGCCCAGACCGCCAGCCTGCATCGCCACCGAATCAAGATCGACAGAACGGAAGGGGACGCCCATGTCCTTCAGGAACCTGCGCACGGCCCAGCAGAACTCGCACCATTCCAGCGCGAACATCACCACGGGTTGGCCGGGATCCTTGATCGCCTGGTCGACGAAGCTGTGCGCATGATCGGGGGCCGTATCGATCGCCGCCGCGGAAACCGCAGCAGGTTGTGCTGCCGGGACGCCGAAGCGGCATAGTGGCGTTGAGTTCGAGATTTCTCTCTCGGCCGCGTCCATCTCCTGCTCGATCGCCTCGAACAGCGGTGTCGAGAGGTAACGCTCGCCGGTGTCGGGAACCATGAACAGGATCCGGCTGCCTGGCCGTGCCGTCTTTGCGACCTCAAGCGCAGCCGCCAATGTCGCACCGCCCGTGACACCGCAGAAAATGCCCTCCTGCCGCGCGAGTTCCCGGGTCAGATGCAAGGCCTGCGAGCCGCCAACGGGCTGGATGGCGTCGACCAAGCTGGAGGCGACGGCATCTGCGGTCAGTTTGGGGATGAAGTCAGGGCTCCATCCCTGCATGGGATGCGGGCGGAACAGGGGATGGCTTTCGGATGGGGTCGCGTCGCTCTTGTAGTGCTGACCCATGCCGCTTGCCAACATCGGGGCGTTTTCAGGCTCTGCCACGATGATCCGCGTTTTTGGGCTCTCGGCCCGCAGGATCCGCGCAACCCCCTTGAGCGTACCGCCGGTGCCCGCTCCAGTGACGAAATAGTCGGGGCCGGTCCCTCCGAAATCTCGCAATATCTCGCGCGCGGTGGTGTCGCTGTGAACATCGGCGTTTGCTTCGTTCTCGAATTGCCGGGGCCAGAACCATCCATGCGCAGCCGCAAGTTCGCGCGCCTTTTCGACCATTCCCGTTCCTTTCTCGGAGGCGGGTGTCAAGACGACCCGCGCTCCGAGGAAGCGCATCAACTTCCGGCGTTCGACCGAGAAGCTCTCGGCCATCACGATGACCAGCGGGTAGCCCCTGCGCGCGCAAACCATCGCAAGGCCTATGCCGGTATTGCCGCTCGTTGCTTCGATGACGGTCTGGCCTGGCTGCAGCCTGCCGTCGCGCTCGGCGGCCTCTATGATGCCGAGCGCCAGCCGGTCCTTGACAGAGCCGAGTGGGTTGAATGCCTCGAGCTTGGCGTAAAGTTCGATCCCCTTCGGCTCAAGGCGCGCCAGGCGTACGACGGGGGTATTGCCGATGGTTTCGAGAATGGAGCTGTGAATGTTGGACATGGTTGGATCCTTTCCGGAGGTGTCGGGGGCGATGTGGGTCAGTGGTCAATCGGGGGCTTGAAGCGGGCGACACCGGTCGATGTTGCGCCATGCGGAATCGGGCCGGGCGTGAAGCACTCCCGTGGTCCGCGCCATGTTGCGATCGCGTCGCCATCTTGCGGGCACGCGGTACATTCGGCTTTCCAGGCTGTGGTAAGGGGGCGTGGCTGCAGCAGTGCTGCTCCTGTCGGTCATAGCCTGCTCCTGAGTTGGCCGTCGCGACGGCGAGGGGACGCTTGTCGGGAGGCCATTGGTCGGCTCTCAAGCTCGGTGTTTTCCGGCATCGGGAATAGGCCGTAGCTGGCTGCCGGTCCTTCGTGCTGCGACGATCGCACCAATGGTCAGCAGCGCTGCGCCGGACGCCTCGACCATGCTCGGGCTTTCATGCAGGGCGACTGCCGCGATGATCACCGAAAACAGCGGCACGATCGCTGCGAAGACGGAGGCGCGCGTGGCACCGAGCCGTCCGATGGCCCGGCCGTAGCAGTAGAGCGCGGCAATCGCCGAGAGCAGGGACTGATAGACAATCTGCAGCAGCAATTCTCGAGGGGCTGCGGCAAGCAGATGTCCCGGACCGGACATGATCAGCCAGGCCGGTGTGTAGAGCAGCAGCGATGCGACGCAAATGATCGCCGTCGCGGTCAGAGGCTGCAATCCAGTCCGCCTGAGCGAAACGGTGTAGCCCGCCCACATGAACGCTCCGACGACGAAGAAGCCGAGAGCGTAGCCGTCATAGCCGGCATTCCATGTACCAACGATCATGCAGCCTGCGCCTATGACGATGCAGGCGATGCCGGTGACCAGCGTTCGCGTAACCGCCTCGCGCAAGAACAACACGGACAGGATCAAGGTGAACGCCGGCAGGAGGCCGACCGTGATGGCACCCCCAAGGCCGGCCGACGTCAGCCTGACGCCCGTGGCCGCGACAAGCGTATAGGGCGCGCCGGCGCCGACAGCCATGAACAACAGGTGCCGCGGTGCCACCAGCCGTATGGCCGGCCATTCGCGCCAGACGAGGGGCAGGAACAAAAGACCCGAAATGCCAAATCGCAGTGCAGTAAGGTCGGTGGCAGCAAGATCGCCGGCTACGCCGAGGCGTGTCACGGTCCACCAACCGCTCCAGATCACTGCCGCGCCGAGCCCGGAGAGATAGCCGCTCGCGCCGGCTGCCAATTTGGACCGGCCAATGAACCGGAAGAGTGCGGCTACCTGCCATGCCAAGGCTTTTGCGCGCAGAACCAGGCTGGCACTCGGCGTTGACAGCCGGATGGGGTGAAGTTCGGGCATGTTGCTTTTCATCCGCAGTCTGGTTTCGTAATGTGACTGCGAAATTGCGATGAACGCCGAAGTTAGTCCTTATCGGCGTCTGATCGTTTGCTGATCATTCCGGGTTTTGCGGGCTCCTGCTGAGACTGGCCTCGATGCTGCACCGTTTCGGATTCTTTGAACTCGACGAGGGAGCGCGCGCGCTCAGGCTGCGGGGAACTGCGCAAAAATTGCAGCCGCGCGTCTTCGATCTTCTGGTCTATCTCGTTCGAAATGCCGGCCGCGTCGTCCCGAAAGACGAATTGATGGATGCCTTGTGGCCAAATCTCAATGTCACTGAAGCATCCCTGCAGCGCGCCGTCAGCCTGGCGCGCGCAGCTTTGTCGGTCGGAGGCCTCGAGAATGCTATCCGCAGCTATGTCCGGCACGGCTACCGTTTTGCGATCGACGAGGTGAGCGTTGATGCCGCTGTCCCGGGGTTCGACGCGCAAGAGTCCAATCGTGCCCAGGCGCTGGGGTTTGCCAAGGCCAAGGACTGGCACGGCGCCGCAATGGTCTTCGAGAGGCTCGATGCCGACGGGCAACTCTGCGCGGCAGACATCGATGTGTGGGCATTGGCGGTGGAATGCCAAGGCCGCCCTGCTGCTGCGATCCCGGTGCTGACCCGCGCCCTTGCCGCCTATGTTGCCGAGGGGCAGCCTAACCTCGCCGCGCGTGCGGCGGTGACGATCGCCAAACTCGAGTTGGAGCGCTCCGCTCCGGCCGCCGCCTCCGGCTGGATGGGACGGGCTGAAGCCCTTCTGGGTGACATGGAAGACCCGCGGACCACAGCCTACCTTCTGTGGATGAAGGCGCGGCAGGTGATCTTCCAGGGCCGTGCCGCGGAGGCGCTCGAACTGTCATTGCAATCGCATAGCGCAGCGCATGCCTGTGGCGATCCGGGCCTGATTGCACTCACGCTCGTCTATATGGGCTTCTACAACATCTCGCTTGGCCGCATCGAACAAGGGGTGAGCCAGCAGAACCACGCCGCCGCCATTGCCTTGTCGAGCAATGTGGATCCGGTTTTCGGAAGTCTTGTCTACTGCAACATCCTGTGGAGTTGCCGGACTTTTCCTGACTGGTCGCGCGCCCGGCAATGGAGCGAAGGCTTCGACAGCTGGAGCGAGGCGAGCTACGCCACCATACCGGGCACTTGCGACCTGCATCGCGCCGAGATCCTCGGGGCGCAACGCGACCTGATCGGTGCGCTTGCGGCGATCGACCAGGCTCTGCCGAAGCTCTCGGAGGAGCAGGCCTGGTCGATAGGGGACGGCTATCGCGTCCGCGGCGACATTCGAGCGATGATTGGCGATCTGGACGGCGCCAGGAAGGACTACGCCGCCGCTTATGCCGCGGGCTGGGATGCCGAGCCCGGAAACGCGGTCCTGCTGGCGGAAGCGGGCCAGGTGGGTGTGGCCCTGGCGGCGCTCGACCGGGTGCTCGAAGGCGCGAGCTGGTATCACATCCAGCGGCGTGGAATCCTTCTGGCACACAGGATGCGCATTGCGGCAATGGGCGGCCTTCGCGATATCGCAGCCGGGGCATTGGCCGAACTGGAAACACAGTCCGACCGCTGGACGCAGCCGGCCGTGCACGCGCTCGTCAACGAGGCGCATTATTTGCTAGCGAGCGACAATGAAGCGATCCGGTTTCTAGTGCTCGCCCGCCAGCTGTGGACAAGCGCCGGAATTGAGTACCACGCGGCCCGTGTTCGGCTGGAACTCGCCCGCATCCTGATGGAAGCGGGGGACATCGCCGCGGCCCGGACCGAGATTGCGGCGGCAGAACGCACCGCCGTCCGCATCGGCTCGCGCCGGCTTCAGATGATGGCAGCCGAGATGCAGCCGCAATTGACTTCCACGCCACCGTCCCACCTGATCGCCCAAGGATAGGCTGACTGTCGCCGGCGTGCGTGAATGATCATCGTAAGATCAGCCGCCGGTAAGGACGGCCAAGCCACCTCACCCCTAGTTTCCACTTCGTCACGCATGGTGCGTGGCTGCAACACGGCATGGTTCGGGCAACGCCCGGCCATTCGAAGGGAACGACGACAATGCAGCTTTATGTCATCCGCCGGCCGAGCGCCTGGGCATCGCTCGCTGAACTGGAAAAGGCCGGCGCCAAGTCGGCGCAGATCGGAAACGAACAGATGCCGGACCGGGTTCGCTGGATCCGCAGCTATGTGGTGAACGAACCGGATGGCCGCATCGGCACATTCTGCATCTATGAAGCCAAGGACGGCGCCGCCATTCGCGAGCATGCGCGCCGCGTCGGCATGCCGGGCGAAGAGTTCTATCCGGTGGCAACTACGGTCGTCGTGCGGCCGGATCCTGTGCCAGCCGAGGCAGTCTGAAACATCGGCACCGCGCGGCCCCCATGGCCGCCGGTGCGCGATGTCCTGTCCAGAGCTCATTCGATTGGAGAGTAAAATGAAACGTGCTTGGTGGGCTTTCGCCCTATTATCCCTTCTCGGCGCCGGCTCGGCATCGGCGCATTCGGGCGGCGAGTCGCCCTTGCTCGATCATGTTCGCAAGGCGAATGATCGGTTCAAGAATGTTTCGGTAGCGGTCGCCGAAGGTTATGCCCCCATTCCCTGCGCCAGCGGCCAGCAGGGTGGTGCAATGGGCATTCACTACGTCAACGGCGCTTTCCTCCAGGATGGCGTCATCGACATCGCAAAGCCCGAAGCGGTGATGTATGAGCCAACGCCCGACGGCAAGCTCGTGCTGGTTGCCGTGGAATACATAGCCTTCAAGGGGCCGGCTGCGTTGGAGGGCCATCTTTTCAACTTCAACGGTGCGCCCAACCGCTATGGTTTGGATCCATTCTACGAGCTGCATGTCTGGGCCTGGAAACGAAATCCGGCCGGCCACTTCGCCGACAACAATCCGAACGTATCGTGCAACGCCGCGAAACCCGAATAGGTAAGCAAGGCGCTGTCCTGGACGCTCGACGTGATAACGTTCGACGCCGTGCATCCGGGAACAGGAGCGGATTGTGAACGATCGCATCCGCCCCGATTTCGGCATCGGGGCCGGCATGGTTCGCTGATGGGCCGATGCGGCTTAAACGGTGAGCACGATCTTGCCGCTGTGGCTGCTGCTTTCCATCAACGCATGTGCCTTGGCCGCCTCCGCCAGCGGGAAGACGGCATGGATCAGCGGGCGGCAGCGCCCCTGCGCCAGCAAGGGCCAGGCGTTCTTCTCCACGTCCGCTGCGATGGCCGCCTTGGCCGTCACCGATTGAGCCCTCAGGGTGGAACCCATATGGCTCAGGCGCTTGGTCATCAGCCGCACGAAGTCGATCTCGACCTTCGAGCCCTGCAGGAAGGCGATGTTGACGATGCGCCCTTCCAGCGCCGCCACCTCGTAATTCTTGGCGATATAGCTGCCGCCCACCATGTCGAGGATGACATCCGGGCCGCGCTTGTCGGTGGCCTGCTTGACGGCCGCGCTCCAATCTTCGGCCTTGTAGTCGATGGCGACATCGGCACCGAGCTTGCGGCAGATCTCGCATTTCTCCGGTGAGCCCGCAGTGACGATGACGGTGGCGCCCAAGGCCTTGGCCAGCATGATCGCCGTGGTGCCGATGCCGGAGGAACCACCGTGAATGAGGAGGGTTTCGCCGCTCTGCAGGCGGCCACGCTGGAAGACATTGTGCCAGACGGTAAAGAAGGTTTCGGGGATGGCAGCAGCCTGGACCATGTCGAGGCCGGCGGGAATAGGCAGGGCGTGGCCGGCATCGGTCACGGCAAAGGGCGCATAGCCGCCGCCGGGTGTGAGGGCGGTCACCTTGTCGCCGACCTTCCAGCGGGTGACCTTCGGCCCGATGGCAACGACCTCGCCGGCAACTTCCAATCCCGGCAGGTCGGAGGCATCCTTGGGTGGCGGATAGGCGCCGGCGCGCTGCAGTACGTCCGGGCGATTGACGCCGGCGGCCGCAACGCGGATCAGAATCTCGTTGTCGCCGGGGCGCGGCACCGGACGCTCTTCCGGCACCAGCACTTCGGGGCCGCCGGGCCGACTGATGGCGATGGCGGTCATGGTCGCGGGCAGGTCGGGCATGGCGGCTTCCAATCGTATCAGGGCAGGGGAGCGATCAATGCTGTTTGCCCTGATCGCTTGTCCCGAAGCAAAGCTCGTTTCCGCAAAAAAAACGCCCTTTTGCTTCAACGCTTTGTTTCGACACTTCCTTGCGATTCATGGTCGTCCAACCCAATCGCAAGGCAGTTTGGCGATGAATCAGTCGAAGATGCCATCGCTGTGCTTGGCGACATAGTCCGCAAGGCCCAGCGTGTGGTCGCGAGCATAGGCTTCGGCCTTGGCGACGTCGCGCTTTTCGAGCGCCTCGATGATGTTGAGGTGATCGACGATCGACTTGCTGGCGCGATCGTCGCGGCCGATGGTGATCTGGCGGATGCCGCGCACATGCAACACCAGATTCTCGGTCATCTCGGCCAGGATCTGCGAGCCGGAAAGCTCGATCATGGTCTGGTGGAAGCGGATATTGGCGGTCGAGTATTCGTGCGGATAGTCGGCCGGCTTGTGGGCGTCGTTGAACTCCTGGAAGATCGTGCGCAGCCGCGCGATTTCCCGGTCGCTGGCGCGCTGGCAGATCAGGCGCACCGCCATGCTTTCCAGGGCCGCCCAGGCCTGGATCATCTCGATCACCTCGCGCTTGGTCTTCTTCAGCACGATGATGCCGCGCCGGGGCAGGGATTTGACGAAGCCCTGCTGCTCGAGCATGGCGATGGCCTCGCGAACCGGCGTGCGGCTGACGCCAAGACGCTCGGAAAGCTGGCGCTCGTCGATCCAGGTCGGCTCTGGCGAAGAGTAGATGTCCATATTGGCGATGGCATGCTTGAGCGCGGTATAGACCTTGGTCTTGTAGGTCTGTTCCGGAGAGAAACGTTCCAGCACCAGTTCGGGAGTGGATTCGTCGGCAATCGGCCAACGCGCTTGAATTTTTGGAGCCACGAACTCTTCCTCTCTCAAATCGCCCAAAGCGTACTTGTGATTTGGCGGCATCGCCAAGAATCGCAAAGACGCGTCGGAATCAGCAGCCGGAGCAAAGCGCGTTTCGTTCAAACGCGCTTTGCTCCGGCCGGACCAGATAGCGCCATGCTCTTCATAACGCATATACGCTATCCGGTCTTGCATTAGGTATACCTAAAACGGTTTACGGGTCGCCCTTGAACCGATGACGGCCGGATCAGCCGGTTCGGAAGAACGATTCCCTTCGTCGTAACTTCTTCGTTGCAGCCTGTCGTCGTTCCACCATCGTTTTGGCGGCGGGCTTGCACCCCTGCGCGCCCGCCGCCGGAAGGAAAGGCCCATACCGCCCGGGAGAAGGCGGTATGGTGAATGTCGGGGGACCGGCATTCATGAGTGTTTCGGAAGCGTCGGCTCAGCCCGCGGCTGCCTGCCGGCGCCGGGGCGACCAGTCACCCAGCAGTTCCGTCAGCGTGGTGCCGAGGCGCGCCGGGGAGGGTGATACCCTGACGCCGGCGGCTTCGAGCGCGGCGA